>JAHBUO010000107.1 GCA_019638025.1 Ignavibacteriaceae bacterium | reverse complement strand
TAAAAGATGAACTAAGCGAAGAGCAAAAGAAATCTTTTATCGATTCTGAAATTAAATCGATCTTATTAGCTCCCATAATCTTTGATGATATTTTTTGGGGATTTTTAGGATTTGATGCATGCAAAACTACACGAAATTGGACAAAGAATGATAAACAAGTTTTAGAGACAATCGCTTCAAGTATTGGTGGAGCCATTAATCGTAAAAAAGCTCAACTGCAAATGCTTACCCAAAATCAAGAGTTAGATGTCGCACTAAAACAAGCACATGCGGCGGCAAAAGCAAAAAGCGAATTTCTTGCACTAATGAGTCATGAAATTCGTACACCAATGAATGCAGTGATTGGAATGACTGGTCTATTGCTCGATTCACAGCTGAATGAAAATCAACGAGAATTTGTCGAAACAATAAGACTATCCGGTGAACAATTATTAGTCATTATAAATGATATTCTTGATTTCTCAAAAATTGAATCAGAAAAACTTGAATTAGAAAATCAACCTTTTGAGATACGAGATTGCATTGAAGATACACTTGATTTGCTTGCTTCTAAAGCTTCTGAAAAGGGAATAGATTTATTATACTTAATTCGAGAGGATACCCCGGGATCTATTAAAGGTGATGTCACAAGACTTCGACAGATATTAACAAACCTAGCAAATAATGCTATTAAATTTACAGAGAATGGTGAAGTCTTTATAGAAATTAGATCGGCGAAATTGTCCGGTACCAAATACGAAATTCAGTTTGCAGTTCGAGATACAGGGATTGGAATTCCTGAAGATAAACTTAGTAGATTATTCCAACCATTCAGTCAAGTTGACTCCTCAACAACAAGAGTGTATGGTGGAACCGGATTAGGTTTGGTAATTTCAAAGAGATTAACTGAACTGATGGGTGGAAGAATGTGGGTAGAAAGCACCTTCGGAAAAGGTTCAACCTTCTACTTTACAATCAAGGCTGATGCTGTTCCGGCACAACCAAGGATTTTTATTAAAGGAGTTATTTCACAATTAGAAGGAAAAAAAGTCCTTGTCGTTGATGATAATTCAACCAATAGACGAATTCTTGAAATCCAAACAAAAAATTGGGGGATGGTTCCGCATCTTTATGAAAGACCGCTTGATGCTTTAAACGATATTCGCAAAGGGAAAAGTTTTGATTTAGCCATTCTTGATTTTCAAATGCCCGATTTAACCGGAATCGATTTAACTAGGGAATTACGTAACACAAAAATAGGTGAAAATCTTCCAATAATAATCCTAACTTCGATGGGAAGAAAAGAAGATGATTCAATTATTGAAAAACTGAATATTGCCAAGTATATTTTTAAACCTGTTAAACAATCACAGTTGCTTGATGCAATTACCTATGTCATTAGCGGACAGGTTCATTATAAACCTCGACACGAGAAAACTTTAACAATTGATAGACAACTAGCTGAAAAATTCCCACTCAGAATTTTACTTGCAGAAGATAATGTTATAAACCAAAAAGTTGCTCTAAGAATTTTAGAAAAACTTGGGTATAGAGCCGACATTGCGGGTAACGGACTCGAAGCTATTGAAGCTGTAAAAGCCATCAATTATGATATAGTATTTATGGATGTTCACATGCCTGAGTTAGACGGGCTTGAGGCATCCAGAAGAATTGTTGCTGAAATTCCAAAGGATGCTCGCCCCACAATAATTGCAATGACTGCAAATGCAATGCAAGGTGATAAAGAGCTTTGTTTAGCTTCAGGTATGGATGACTATCTTGGAAAACCCGTCAGAATTGAAGAACTACAGGATACTCTTTCCAGATGGGGACAAAAAATTTATTCTCATAAAAAGAATTTCATTGAAACATTACAACGAGAAAAACTTTCAACTCGGTATATTGATGAATCAAAAATTTCCTTCTTCAAAGATCTTCAGTCAGAAGACGACTTGGAGTTCTTCACTGAATTAATTGATATCTATATGATTGAAACTCCAAAAATGCTTCAAAAAATTAGAGAGGCAATTGATGCCAACAATCCTCGAGATTTATCATTTATTACACATAAACTCAAAGGGAGTAGTGTAATGCTTGGTATAGAAAGAATCTATCAAATTTCATCAGAACTTGAAAGCATGGGTAAAGCGGGGGTTATTGAGGGGGCAGCAATACTATTTGTTGAATTGGAACAATTATTCTTAAAAGTAATAGTTGAATTAGGCAAACTCAAAAAGAAATACAGCCGCAATTAATCGACCTACAAGAAATCTAATTTATCATCCCTTGAATGACTATTTTATTTTTCATTATATTTAAATCTTGTCTTAAAAAGATTAAATGTGAAGAAAGAGGAAAATGTGTCTAAAAAAAACGAAGATAAAATTGAAGAGAAGTCTTTAGTTGAAGATATTCCGGCAATATTGCCGATATTACCTTTAAGAGATATAGTGATATTCCCGTACATGATTTTTCCGGTGTTAGTCGGAAGGGAACAATCTATTAAAGCTGCTAATTATTCTCTCGAAAACAGCAAATACATATTTTTAGCTACTCAAAAAAAATCAAATTTAGATGAACCAAAAAAATCTGATATTTATTCGGAAGGTACAATTGCTAAGATTGTACAAATCTTAAAACTACCTAATGGCTTACTTAAAATATTAGTGGATGGTGTTTTACACGGTAAAATTATAGACTTCACCGAGCGTAAAGAGTTTTTTGAAGCTGAAGTTGAAACTATTATTTCATTACCTGAAAATGACCATGAGATGAATGCCCTCATTAGACAAATGGTTCATTTATTCAAAGAGTATGTGAAGATAAATAGAAATATACCTACTGAGGCTATCTCTGCTTTTGATAGTATCGAGGAGCCGGATAGAAAATTATTTTACGCCGCTGCAAATATTAACCAATCAATAGATGCTAAGCAAAAAATTCTTCAAAAGTTTACATTGAAAGAACAATATTATGAAATTATTGCTTTGCTAAATTCTGAAATCGATATACTTAAAATAGAAAAGGAAATTGATAATAAAGTCCAGGATAACATTGCAAAAACCCAACGAAAATTTATCATTCAGGAACAGATTAAAATTCTTCAGGATGAACTTGGAGAAGAAGATGAAGGCTCACCGGAATATCTTAAACTGAAAGAAAAAATTAAAAAAGCAAAAATGCCTAAGATTGCAAATGAAAAAGCAATTGAAGAGTTAAATAAACTTAAAAAAATTCCATCCCTCTCTCCTGAATTTACTGTAATTAGAAATTACCTTGATTGGTTAGTAGATGTACCCTGGTATAAAAAATCAAACGACAACTTAAATATTAAGCATGTTCAAAATATTTTAGATGAAGATCATTTTGGGTTAGAAAAACCAAAAGAAAGAATTATTGAACACATTGCTGTCTTAAATTTAGTTCAACAGATGCGCGGTCAAATACTCTGTTTTGTTGGACCTCCGGGAGTTGGAAAGACTTCTTTAGGTCGATCAATTGCACGTGCTTTAGGGCGAGAGTTTGTAAGAATTAGTCTTGCTGGTGTTCGTCATGAAGCTGAAATTAGAGGGCACAGAAGAACATATATTGGTTCAATGCCGGGAAAAATTATTCAAGCGATGAAAAGAGCAACCACAATTAATCCGGTTATTCTGTTAGATGAAATTGATAAGTTGAGTGCAGATTTTAGAGGTGACCCTTCTTCCGCTATGCTTGAAGTTCTTGACCCTGAACAAAACAATACATTTCAAGATCATTATCTTGAGGTTGATTATGACCTTTCGCAGGTAATGTTTATAACAACGGCAAATGTCAGATATTCAATTCCACTACCTTTGCAAGATAGGATGGAGATAATTGAATTGTCAGGTTATCTGGAATATGATAAAATTGAAATCGCAAAAAGACATATTATTCCCAAACAGATTAAATCAAATGGATTAGAATCTAAAAAAGTTCATTTTTTAGATTCAGCAATTAAGAAGATTATCACACACTATACTCGAGAAGCAGGTGTCAGAAACCTTGAACGCGAACTTGCATCTGTGTGTAGAAAATTAGCAAAAGAAATTGTAGTGCAAGAATCAGGAAAAACCAAGATTGCTAAGAAAAAGGAAATAAAGGTTGATGATTCCGGTATCGAAAAGTATTTGGGTGTATCACGATTTAAGAATACGAAGTTTGATAAAGCTGATAGAGTTGGAAGCATAACAGGATTAGCATGGACAAGTGTTGGTGGAGAAATTTTGATTGTCGATGTTTCAGTTATGTCCGGTTCGGAAAAACTAATTATGACCGGGCAAATCGGAAATGTAATGAAAGAATCTGCACAAGCTGCTCTAAGTTATTTACGCTCAAATTCAAAAAAACTTAAGCTTGAGGATAATTTCTTTAAAGGAAAAGAAATTCATATTCACCTACCAGAAGGTGCGATTCCAAAAGATGGTCCTTCTGCAGGTGTGGCTATGAGTTTAGCAATGCTTTCGGCAATTTCGGGAATCCCAACCAATGGTGATGTAGCGATGACAGGTGAAATTACTCTTAGAGGAAAAGTTCTAGCAATAGGTGGATTGACCGAAAAATTACTTGCAGCAAAAAGAAATGAAATTAAGACTGTTTTAATTCCAAAGGATAATGAAGTTGACTTAAAGGAAATTCAGAGTACTGTAAAAGATGGATTAAATATAATTCCGATTTCAACAATTGATGAAGCAATTCCAATTGTATTCGGGAAATTATTTAATAAGACAAAAGTTAAACCTAAGTCAAGAAAACCAAGAGCTAAATGAAATATCTAGAAGTTGTCGGAGATTCCAAAAGTGAAAAATATGAATCCCTTCTTAATCAAATTAGGAATTTGATAAATAAAGATGAAAACCTAATTTCAAGTTTAGCTAATGTCAGCGCAGCCTTGAAGCAGACATTCGATGATTTTAGCTGGGTAGGTTTTTATCTCTTTGATGGGACTAAGTTATTTTTAGGTCCATTCCAAGGTAAGGTTGCATGTACTGTTATTGAAATTGGAAAAGGAGTTTGCGGATCAAGTGCATTAAAATTGGAAACTTTAGTCGTTTCCGATGTTCATAAATTCGAGGGGCATATCGCGTGCGATTCAGGTTCAAACTCAGAAATTGTTATTCCGATGTTTAATTTGGATGGACTTTTAGGGGTGCTTGATATCGACAGTTACAAATTCGGTTGTTTCGATGAAACTGATCAGTTATATCTCGAAAAAATAGTTAGATTTTTAGTAGAAGAATTATTTTAGGATTGTTATGGGATTTTTAGTTACAGCAAGAAAGTACAGACCTCAAAGATTTGATGAAGTAGTTGGGCAAGAACATATAACTACGACACTAAAAAATTCACTCAGAAGTGAACGCGTCGCTCATGCATATCTGTTCACCGGTCCAAGAGGAGTTGGTAAAACAACATCTGCACGAATATTGGCTAAATCACTTAATTGTCTAAACCCTGTCGATTACGAACCATGTAATCAATGTGAAATGTGTTTATCAATTCAATCTTCCCAATTAATGGATATAATTGAGATTGATGCCGCATCAAATCGTGGTATAGATGAAATTAGGATGCTTCGTGAATCTGTAAAATATTCTCCAACAAAAGGGAAGTACAAAGTTTATATAATTGATGAAGTTCACATGCTGACTAAGGATTCTTTTAATGCTTTTCTAAAAACATTGGAAGAACCCCCATCTCACACCGTATTTATTTTTGCTACAACTGATATTCAAAAAGTACCATCCACTATTATTTCTCGTTGCCAGCGGTATGATTTTAGAAGAATAAGTTTAGCGACAACTAAGTCGTTACTATCGGAAATTGCAGAAAAAGAAAATATAAATATCGACGATAAAACTTTAACAATAATTGCTAAAAAAGCAGACGGTGGACTTCGTGATGCCGAAAGTTTTTTCGATCAGGCAGTCGCATTCTGCGGGAACACTGTTGATTACGACACAGTTGTCAAAATATTAAATCTAATTGACGAAGATGTTTATTTCCGTCTTTCTGATGCAATTTTGGAAAAGGATTATACAGTTCCATTTGTTGTATCAAAGCAGAATTATGAAAATGGTTGGAATTTTCTTGACTTTACTGAAGGCTTAATTGAACACTTCAGAAATATTATTTCAGTAGTAATTACGAAATCTACATCATATATAGAAACCTCTGAAATTTATAAAAATCACTATCTTCATTATAAAGATTCTTTCACGGAAAGTGATTTATTACGAATTCTAAACTTCCTAACAAAATTTTCTGGAGAGTTGAAGTATTCGCAAAATCATAAATTAAAAGTTGAAGTTGCTCTTTGTCAGCTTATTGGATTAGAACGAAGTGAGACAATTTCAAAATTATTAAAAGATATCAATCAAACAACTGAAAAACCACAAACCCCAAAAACTGCATATTCGGCTCCACTAAAAGTTAAAGAAGATGTGAACCAAATTACTAGTTCTCCATCTCCTGTAATTGAATCCAAAATTACTGAAGTTAACCCTTTAAAAACACCCAAAGTTAATGAACCGGAGAATTTGTTTAACTTCGACAGTATAATTAAAAAATGGGAAGGGTTTGTAAAGTCAATCAACTCTGAAAAGTCTCTTGTACTCGGTCCACTTGTTAGCAATCTTGCGCCATTAGGAATAGAGCGGAATATGATTAACGTAAAGTTTGATGATAACTCAGGAAAGGTTATTTACTCTAATCATAAAGAATATTTCGATAAAAAAATGGTTGAACATTTCGGCAAAAAATTTCAACTTAATTTTATAGAGAGTGATAGTAAACCGGACGTGAGTCTGAATATTCCAAAAGAAAGCAAACCCTCACAGAAAAAATCACGCATCGCACTTGATTCAGATGATCCTCTTATTAGAGCAATAAAAGAAGAACTCGGTGGTGAGGAGTTTAATTAAATTAATCGCATAAAGAGTTGTGATTATTTAAAATAAATCATTATTTTTACAAACTATGACAGAAAAAATGATTATTGCCATCGATGGTCCGGCTGGTTCAGGAAAGAGTACAACAGCAAAGTTAGTTGCAGAAAAACTAGGCTTTCTGTATATCGATACAGGAGCTATGTATCGTGCAATTACATTTGCGGCAATTCAAAACAATATTTTAGAAAATTATGAAGCTGTCATTCAACTAACAAAAAATTCAGAGATTAAACTTCAATTCAATGATGGAATAACAAAAGTATTTTTGAATGAATTAGAAGTTACTGAAGAAATTAGGTCTCCTCTCGTAAATTCTCAAGTGAGCGATATAAGTAAAATCAATGAAGTTAGAGAAGAATTAGTCGCTAAGCAGAGAAAAATGGGAGAAGTTGGTGATGTTGTAATGGAAGGAAGAGATATTGGGACAGTTGTATTTCCCAATGCTCAGATAAAAGTGTTCCTTACAGCATCAATTGATAAACGGGTTGATAGAAGAGTTAAAGAGTATGAAGATAACGGTAAATCAGTTAAATATGATGATGTTAAACATAATTTAGTGAATCGTGACATAATTGATTCTACTCGTACTGTGAGCCCTTTATTAAAAGCTGAAGAAGCGCTTGAAATTGATACTTCAAACTTAAGTATTGACGAACAAGTTGAAAAGATTGTTAAATTGGTTGAAGAATACAGAATCAACAAACAAAAAGTTTAAAGCCATCAAAAACATTATGTTAAACTAATTTTATTGTTTATTTCTTCATTAAATGGCTTTGGAAGAAAGAAACAAAAAGTACTTTTTAGGAGGATTAATGTCTGAAAAGACTAAGTTTGTGAAAAACGATGCAGCTAACGATGATTACGAAAGAGCAAAAAAGTTTTTCAGTGAAGAAGAATATTCCCCGGAGGAATTTTCTGCTTTATCTAAATTATATTCCGATTCTTTCCGTGATGTGAAAGAAGGAGAACCAATTAAAGCTAAGATTGTTAGAATAGTTCCGGATGGAGTTATTGTTGACGTTGGCTTTAAATCTGAAGGCTCATTAGCAAAAGATGAGTTCAATAACTTTGAAGGCTTAAAAGTTGGACAAGAAGTTGAAGTTGTTCTCGAAAGTGTAGAAGATCAAGAAGGAAATCTTGTTTTAAGTAAAAGACGTGCTGACTTCCTCAGAATTTGGGGTAAAGTTACTCGTGCTTATGAAACCGGTGAAATTCTTACAGGAAAAATTATCCGTAGAATTAAAGGTGGAATGGTTGTTGACTTAATGGGAATGGAAGCATTCTTACCTGGGTCACAAATTGATGTTCGACCAATCCGTGATTTTGATGCATTTGTAGGAAAAGATATGGACTTCAAAGTTGTTAAAGTTAATATCCCAACCGAGAATGTAGTTGTTTCGCACAAAGTTCTTGTTGAAGAAGAAATGGCTGACCAGAGACAAGCAATCCTCGATAAACTTGAAAAAGGTCAAATTTTACAAGGTACAGTTAAAGCTATCACTGATTTTGGTGTGTTCGTTGACCTTGGTGGTGTTGATGGATTAATCCACATAACAGACCTAAGCTGGGGAAGAATAAATCATCCAAATGAAGTAGTTAAACTCGATCAAACTATAAATGTTGTTGTAACTGATTTTGATGAAGAAAAACGCAGAATTTCATTAAGCTTGAAGAAACTTTTAGCTCATCCTTGGGAAAATATCGAAGAAAAATTAATCATTGGTGATAAAGTATCCGGTAAAGTAGTTTCTCTGACAGAGTACGGTGCATTCATCGAAATTGAAAAAGGTATTGAGGGACTTATTCATAATTCAGAAATGAGCTGGACACAACACATTAAACACCCATCACAAATGGTTGCAATGGGACAAGTTGTTGAAGCAGTTGTTTTAAGTCTTGATAAAGAAGAGAAAAAGATTTCTCTTGGAATTAAACAATTAGAGCCGGATCCATGGCAAGAATTAATGCAAAAATATCCGGTAGGTTCTAAACACCAAGGTATTGCAAGAAATCTCACTAACTTCGGAGTATTTATAGAACTTGAACCAGGCGTTGACGGATTAGTTCATATCAGTGATTTGTCTTGGACGAAAAAAATCCGACACCCCGGCGAAGTTGTTAAAAAAGGTGAAAAAATTGAAGTTGTAGTTTTGGGTGTTGATGTTGAACAAAGAAAAATTTCTTTGGGTCATAAACAAATTCAAGATAATCCTTGGGATGGTTTTGAAACAGAATACGCTTCAGGAAAAATTGTTAAAGGTAAAGTTGTCCGAATAATTGAAAAAGGTTTAATAGCTGAATTACCTGATGGAGTTGATGGATTTGTTCCAACAAATCAACTTTCAACAGGAAAAATCAAAAACTTAGCTCTTTTATTCCCAATTGATGACGATTTAACATTAAAAGTAATTGAATTCGATAAAGAGAATAAAAAGATTGTTCTTAGCGCAGTTGCTGCATTAAAAGATCAATCAGAAGATTTCATTCAAGATTATATTACTAAACATAAACTTGAAAAAGTTACCGTAAACGACATTAAAAATGCCGAAACCGGAAATGTGGAATCATCAGATTTCTCAATATTTGAAGTCCCGGAAGAACCAACATTAAAATCAAAAGA
>JAHBUO010000106.1 GCA_019638025.1 Ignavibacteriaceae bacterium | reverse complement strand
TTGCACGTCAGGAGGGACTCGAACCCCCAACCTGCGGTTTTGGAGACCGCTGCTCTACCAATTGAGCCACTGACGTAGCTATTAAAAAATTTATTTACTAAATGATTAATTACCCGTTCTATTTGGTTTCTTTATGAACTGTATGTTTTTTATCAAAACGACAATATTTCTTGAATTCCACTCTACCCGGGTGTAATCTTTTGTTTTTAGTTGTTGTGTAATTTCTTCTTTTACACTCTGTACATTCAAGGGTTATTATTTCTCTCATACCACATCTTAAGATTAATTGTTGAGCTGACGACCGGGATTGAACCGGTGACCTCATCCTTACCAAGGATGTGCTCTACCAACTGAGCTACGTCAGCATTTTTAAACAAAAAAAAATGATAGCAACTATGCTTCTATTATTTGAAGCTGTACTTATGTCCTATCATACTTAGCTAATTCCGTAAAATTTTATTTATTTAGATTGAGCTTTGTTTTGCTCGACAAATTTGTTCTCAATCAAATAACAGAACTTTTCGAGCGGGAGACGGGACTCGAACCCGCGACCAACAGCTTGGAAGGCTGTGACTCTAGCCAACTGAGTTACTCCCGCATTACAATCTAAAATGAACTTTGTGGGCGGCGAGGGATTCGAACCCCCAAAGGCGTTTGCCAACGGATTTACAGTCCGCCCCGGCTCTCCAACTCCGGCGTCCGCCCGTTTTTAGAAACGAGCACCAAAAATATATTATTTTTTCAAAATATGCAAATTTGATTTTAATTTTTTTTTTGTAATCCAAGCGTCCAAGGTGTGGAGTGGTTTTCGAAGTCAGAGGAAAAGTAATATTTGAGTCTGTAGAGTCGTAGTAGTGCTACCCCTGAATGATTGCATAATCGATATTTTGTGAAAAAATGATTTTGTTGATTTGGGGTTTTTATGTTTGCTGTACTATTGATCATTCCAAGTGTAGAGACGTAACATGTTACGTCTCTAAAAAGATTGAATAATAAACCAAATTACTTCATCAACAATAATTTCTTGGTTGATTTATACTCATTTGAGCGAAGTTCATACAAATATACTCCGCTTGAGAGCTTTGATGCGTTAAACTCTATGCTGTATTTACCCGCTTGTTTCTCTTCGTTTATGAGTGTTGTTACTTCTTTACCGAGGATGTCATAGATTTTTAACGTTACTAATCCTTCTTTTGGGATTTGGTAAGTTATTTTGGTTGTCGGATTAAACGGATTCGGGTAGTTTTGGAAGAGTGCATATTCGGTTATCACTTCACTATCGTTTTTAATTGAGACTAAATTTGGACGGAATAAATAGGCGGCACCACATTGAGATCCTTTTGTAGGGTCTCCCGGAGCACCTACTAAAAATTCACCATTCATAAAGTCTACTGCAAATCCAAATACATTTTGTGGGTGCGGATTTGTGGCTCCGAACTTCATCCTCTCTTCCCAGCCGTTTTCTGTCTTTACATATAAGTATGCGAAATTCTCATTCTCAATTTTCAAACCGTCATTCTCTGTTTGGACCATATATCCGGTTCCTTTTGCACCCACAAACAGACTATCTCCCCTTAACTTAAAGTTATAACCAAAACTATTACCAAGAAATGAATCTGATGCAAAAATGGAGTCTTCTAATACTACAGTTCCTCTTTCATCTAGTTCAAAGATGTAAACTCTACCGATATAGGGTAAGGGTCCGCCTGATGCTCCAATTGCAACTCGATTATTATCAAGAGCAACCTCTACACCAAAGATTTGTTGATTTGTGGGGTCTGTTGGTAGTATTTTTTGTTTCTCTATCCAACCACTATCAGTTTTTTCAAACAAAAACACCGAGCCTCTTCTTGGTCCGCTGTCATATCCATCCCCACCGGCAGAAATTATTGCGTACTTATCATTATGGGAAATTTTAATCCCAAAGGATGCGAATCTTTCTACATTACTTGGAACAATTTTTTGAGTCATCGTCCATTCAGAATCTGAGAGGGTATCAAAGACATAGACTGCTCCTTTCTCACCTATACCATTTCGGGGATCGCCGATGAGAATAGAATTATTTGAGATTGAAATAGAGCGCCCAAAATCAGTCGCATTTAAAGGGCGTGGCAGTACGTTAATCCTTTGAAAACCCATTCCTTCATTCCGGTGATAAATATGAACTTTATTCCTTGAACCGATATACAGGATATTGTTTTTAATAATTACAGGCCAACCAAAAAGATAACCGGAAGAAATTGTATCGGGTAATATTTTCTGCACAAGTTTTACACCTGTGCTATCTCTTCGATACACATAAACTGCTCCTGCTGATTGGGTCCCATTGTAGGCAGAGACTGCAAAAAATGTTGAATCAAGTGAAAGTTTAACACCATATTTGTAATAGCTATTCCCATCATACGGTAATATTTTAACTGTTTGTTGGGCTATTGTTACAACGGTAATAATAACTCCAAGTATTATCGTTCTCATTTAAGTAATACCATTTGTTTCGTCTCGGTAAAATTGTTGATGGTCAATCTATAAAAATATATACCCCCGGGCAAATTTGTTGCATTAAATTCAACACTCCGTTCTCCTTCATTTTGGTATTCATCTAATAACTTTGCAACTTCTTTTCCTAAAACATTATATACTCTCAAACTTACAAAACCATTTTCATTTAGTCTGTAATATATTCTTGTAGATGGGTTAAACGGGTTCGGATAATTTTGGCTTAAATTAAATCCTCTTTCTTCAGATTTTTTGTTCTCTTTCATTAAGTACCATGTACCGGTATTTATTTTTCTATAGTTTGAGACATCTGTAAGTTGTTGATAATAGGCGGCAAATACCCTGTATTGAATAATTGTCCCGGATTGATTAGGATTCCAAAAAATATCACTATCCAGATATGAAGTTTCATTAAAATTATCTGTCTGATAAATGGATACAAACTGTGAGTTATTTACCGAACGTTGTAAATCATACGACAAAAAGTCTTCTTCTGCATCGGGACTGCCTGGTGCAATCCATTCAATTAATGGGGATGAATTTTGTATAACAGGTTCCAACAACAAAGGCATATACAATTCATTGAATTTACTCATCTCCTCACTGCAATCATTGTCTCTTATCTCTCACCATGTATAATATTGCCCATTTGAAATTGCTGTTGTTATATCATCATAATCTTGCCAGTGACCGGGGGCGCCCCCTACAGTGTTCTGGGTTACAAAATAGACGATTGAGATATCGTTTCCGCTACAGTTATTATCACATCCGTTTGGCAGACTATTATGCCTTGTATCCAAATAAAACTTAAATGTTTCTACATTATCGACTTTTATTTTAATTTCATACAAAGCATTTGCAAAGGGTCTAAATTCTGAATTATTTCCACAGGTAGCACCTCCATTCCAGCTTTCATTTAGAAAGATATATTCTAAACCGGAATTTCCGCAATCGACATTACCTTTTAGATTTACGGTTACACCTGTCGATTTAACACCGATATTACAACCATAATCATTTTCATAACTATATGATATTGTAGTTTGTGATTCATACGTAATTGGATATACCTCAAAAGAAATTACTTGATTGGAATTTGCAGCATTTCTTGTTTGAAAATTAATTTCCGTCTCCGGAAGTACTACTTTTTGAGGGAATATATTCATTATGAAAATTAAATAAGTTAAAATAAATAACCGTTTCATGGTATTCTCCTGTTATTGTGCTTGTTAAATATTATTTTTAGCAATTTATTACTTCATCATCCCAAACCTTCGAGATTTTGAAAAGCTCGAAGGTTTTTAAAGTTAGCAAACTCTACTTCATCAACAATAATTTCTTAGTCGATTTGAACTCTTTTGAACGAAGTTCGTATAAATATACTCCGCTTGAGAGCTTTGAGGCGTTAAACTCTATGCTGTATTTTCCCGCTTGTTTTTCTTCGTTTACAAGTGTTGCTACTTCTTTGCCGAGTAAATCATATATCTTTAATGTTGTAAACCCTTTTTCTTTAATCTGATATGTTATTGTTGTTGTCGGGTTAAACGGATTTGGAGAGTTCTGACTTAATTCATACTCATAAACTATACTATTTTGTTCGCTGGAAGTAGTATTATCGTCTTTTTGAAGTCGGGTTTTACCCTCGGCAATCCCCTCTTGTTTTTCATACCTTCCTCTGGAGACAAATATAAATGTTCTTTCCATTCCTTCACTCATTGGAGGCGCTGAATACTCTAAGGTTATCATCTCATCTGTATTCAGTACTGAATATTGTTCGTCCATCTGATTCAATAGACTTGTTACATCTCCTTGTAATGAGTGTTCAGCATGTAGAAGTTGTGGTGTATTAACAGTAAACGGCAGTTCAAGTCTATGGCTTAGTTCAGTAAAATCTATCTCTGCATAACTCTGAAATGCTATATCTACCTGCAGTGAACTTGTGTTTCCATCAGGAACCAGTAGCCATTGATAAGTCGGATTCTTCCTTAGTCTGAAGGAAGAAAAGGCAGTCTTGTTTCCCTTACTGCCACTTAAAATATTTCCCGCAATTTTTTCTTTATAAATTGGGTGTGGTAGTTGTCCTATCACTAATAACCATTTCTCCGCTCCATCGCTTACATCTTCAAATGATAATTTTAGTGTATCCTCCGGACTTACTTCCACCTTGATGCTATCCAATCCATGTAGTTGTTTATAAACATCATTTTCTCCAACTTCAGCATTGGCAAAGTATGCAGGTTTTGCAAATTGAATTATTTCTCCTTCGTCATCAACCGTTATGAATGTTTCCTTTGGATGATCAACTACCAATAATTTGACTTGATCAAGGTAAGATTTCTCGAACTCAAACTCACCTATCGCAAGGTAATATTTATCTCCGCTTTCAGTGGATTCAAGTACTGGTTTTGTATAAAGTTGATAAAAGTCTGTTACATCTTGTCCCAATATGGCAGACTCTTGGCTTTGAGGCAAGATGTTGTTCTCCTCTACCCATATATCCCCATTCCATGTATATATAAAAGGACAGCCATGAGGCGTTATAGCAAGATTAATTAGAGGGGTGGCTATAACGACACCTGCACTATTCCATACTTTACATCTTAGTACTGCACCGGTAGGTCCCTCAATAGGTAAATCATTTTTCGATATGTTTTTCTCACTCGTTGGTTTTCCAAAGGCATCCGAAGAATTGTAATGGATAGAAACTGTTTGAGAATTAACATTAGAAATTGAAAAACCAGGTTGTCCAGAAACAATTGACCATTCAAAATTTAAGTCTCCGTTTCCTTGAGAAAGATTACAAGTTACCGTACCGCTATTCCCTTGATATAATGGATTTGGTTCTTGGGTGAAGTTGGAGATTATAGGAGTAACTATTGGTTCGTATACAATATCACATTCTTTTGCAAACCAATAGAGTAAACCAGCTGTTGCTCGTATAGCTTGTGGAAACATTTTATTTCTAACGTTTATTATAGCGTTATCATCCCAAGGACCACTATCAGTAGTAGGTATTCCAAATTGGGATACATCTAGTGAATTTAAATATGCAATTTCTGCAGAAGTACCATTGCCGCCAAAATAATCATTATGATTTTTTTTATGTGGACCTTGAGTTGCAAAATGATTTGCCATCTGATTAGTTGTATACATAAGAAAGTGAAGAGGGTCATTTTCTTGAGAATAATATGGATTAATCATTCCCCCAATTTCTGTATAGGTAAGTTGCGCATCCCAAAGGTAGTTATATCCAAAATAGTTTTCATAATAGTCATTGAGAAGTCCGTCATTCCCCCCGTGTGGATCAATATTAGCATGGGCGGGGACACTCATATCTTGCAGCAAATGACACATTCTACCAACTATTTCCCACACGGTATTATTTTTTACCTCATCATTTAACCGTAAAGATATCGTTCCATTTGTTGGTTTTATAAAATAATCCTTACCGTTTTCAACATCTAAAATATAATTTGCATATGATAGATTTTTAATTTCCACGATACCATTTTTATATAAGGATATTAAATTGTTATAATAAAAATGTCTGATTGATCGCCCCTGCATATTTAAAAGTCTTGCCCTTTTTCCATTAACATAAAATAACCAATCATTATTGCCTTCAACTTCCCAATTTCCATTTGAATATTTATGCATTTTTTGCATTGCATTTGGAACTGTAAATTGAAATGCATGGTTAAAACCAAAAAGATCTTCTACTGCAGCACGAATTGTCGAAGAAATATTATCCCCATCGTCAGAATACCAAAAATGAGTGGAACTAACAAAAGCATCTGGTGCAACTCCCAAAATATCTATAATCAGCGTAGTTATAGGCGATGAAAGAATTGTACCACTAGGTCCAGTAATTGTTGGAGCACTATATTTTGAGTATTTATACACAACATCCTCTGAATCCTCACGCCAAGCACCGGTGGTTAATGTCCCTTTTTCCCAGGGCTGACTTCCCGGGTTACCATCACCGATTCTTAGTTGCATCAAAGGTATATCAAACCCAAGTTGCAGTTTTAACAACTTATACGCTTCTCTTGTTATATATTGATGTACATGCTGTTTGTGAGCAAAACTAATTGAAGTGATAAGTACGATAAAGACAAATAGTTTTTTCATTTTAATTACTCCTTATTTAAATAAATTATAGTTCAACCCTATCTTCAGCGAGGGACCATAAAGAATATCTGCCTCTTTTACTGCAATTACACAAATACCCATAGACCAAAAAAAATTAAAACCAGATTCGTTGATATTTTCTTTACCAATATTAAAATCTAAATAATGACCTTTCGAAATTGAATTAATGTGGTCATCAAAACTTGTAGCCAAATATTGAATGAACTCAACATTTGTGTTGTTAAAAAAGAGAAAGGGTGTATGATACGATAGTTTTATTCCGATTCCTCTGCCACCGTTTGGAAATCCCATAGCAGATGAGCCGATCCAAGTAGCAGAACCTTTCAGAGCAAAAGAAAAATTGTCAGTTACTTGATACCCTACCCCCATAGAAACAACTTCAATCAGTCCAATACTTGAAAATAAAAAAATACCTCGAATATTTTTATCTATTTCAAGATTACTTGTTAAGCTATTCCTATCAGAGTAGTTATTCAAATTAATCTGACTAAATAAAAATTTAGCATTCAATGTGAAGACTATTAGTATTAACAATATTTGTTTCATATAAACCTCTTTTCTCATAATTAATTCCTATTAAAAATTAATATTCATACCAAATTTAAAACCGGGTGATAGATAAGGGTAAAGCCCTTCATCAAATAAATGATATGCACCCGAATAAGTGGACACAAAAATTAGCAAATTAGTTTATCAAAAAATACTTTATCCGGCGTCCTATAATTTAATGATGAATGCAGCCGTTTTTTATTGTAATAGAACTCAATATATTCAAATATCTTGATTCTGGTCTTGTACTTTGAATCAATTGCTTTACTTAAGAGCAACTCATTTTTCAAAGTGTGAAAAAATGATTCCATAGGTGCATTATCATAGCAGTTACCTCTACCACTCATCGATTGAGTAAAACCATACTTTTTAAGCTCTTCTCTGAACTCATCAGATGCAAATTGTACTCCTCGATCTGAATGAAAGATTTTGTCAGCTGTAATTTTATATGTCTGAGCTGCTTTTTTGAATGCATTTATTACCGATTCTTTTGCCAATGATTCACTCAACTCCCATCCCGGTATTCGTCTACTGTATAAATCCATTACAACACTCAAGTAAAGCCATCCTTCCAATGTTTTCAAATATGTGATATCAGATAACCAAACTTGTTCAACTCTCTGAACAGTAAAGTTCTGATTCAATAAATTCTCATTAATCGGTTCTGAATGTTTTGAATCTGTTGTCTTTTTATGTCTTTTGGGACAAATTGCCCTTAAATTCAACTCATGCATCAATCTGAGTACCTGTTTTCCGTTGATTGTCAATCCACGGTTTCGGATTTCTGCTCTTATGCGTCGGTAGCCGTATCTTCCATAATTTTCTTTGTATATACTCATTATCAAATCTTTCAGAGATTCTTCTTCCGGATCAGTTGCTCCGATATGTAATCTCCAGTTATAATAACCACTTTTTGATACTTGTAATACTTCTACCATCTTCACTATCCGAAATTCTTCTCTGTGATCTTCTATGAATTGGTAATTGAGGGATATACTATTTGAATAAATCCAACCCCTGGATTTGAAGTTACGTTAATTATCTTTTCTATGGGCAACCAACAGTAAATTTCAGCACAACCATTATGCCCAATTTCTTCTCTGATATTAACACCACCAGAATTTAATACAACATTTTTAACTTTTTCAGTCTCGCTCAAAATCCCCGGCTTAAACCTTATCATTATTAAAAGTCTATTTTGGTTATCAACTTTATTAAACTTTGGATTAAAATTTGTCATAGCTTCATTTTTTGATATGCCCTCGGAGATTGCTTTGTTATGTCTAAATATTTTAGTAAAAAGATTTGTCGAGATTTTCATTTCATCTTCGGTTCGATTTGAAAAGGCAAGTTGTAATTCATCCCAATATAAATGTCGATTGTTTTGGGCGTTAAGCTGTGTAGCAAAACAAAAGAACATAGTCAGAAAAACTAAAAATATCTTTTTCATAATAAACCTTTATTTTTATTGTTATTTTAAAACGATAAATTCCCAATGCAAATAAAAAGGTATACTGCTAAAATAGCAGTAGTTGCTTTGTCATGTTATTTGCACTTTAACGGCAGTGTTAGCGGCACTGCCGTTCTTATTAGCAAAAGGAGGAGCTCTAAACAATATCATTTTTTTACCCTTAATAGAATTTTATTAACAATAATTTTTATACTCTCAGTTATCTCCTTTTGCAATAAATGCTTTATTTCCATCATAGCCTACCACAACCACTGTATTCCCTTTTATCGCTGTATTGAAAAATTCATTTTTGAAAAAAC
Organism: Ignavibacteriaceae bacterium; assembly: GCA_019638025.1. GTDB lineage: Bacteria > Bacteroidota > Ignavibacteria > Ignavibacteriales > Ignavibacteriaceae > JAGUXE01. Next base: position 911 of record JAHBUO010000106.1, on the reverse strand, counting down.
CGGGGGTGTCCCTATATGACTGCCATGACACTCCATTATAATGTAAAGATTCCCCAAAGGATCCACAAAGAAAGATATTATTATAATCTGTTCCGCTTATTCCATAAATATAATTTTGAGTTAATCCATTATCTATTCTTTTCCAGTTTTCTAAAGAAGATATTTTTCCCTTTGTATATATTCCATTACCAACAACATAATATCGTTTTTCATTTTTAAACCAAATTCCATGTAAGCTCCCTTGTGAAATATTTGTAGTTGATAGTTCATTTGTTGAATTATTTTTTAATATCAACAATTTCCTCTCTAAACTTGTCATATGTTTTGCTGCCACGACAATTATTTCATAACTCTGGTGGATCTTATTATAATCTCCCCAGATATCATAAATGTTAAGATTGGTTCCGCTCTCTATCTTCTTCCAACTGCTCCCGTTCCAGTGGGCTATACTTCCAGAATTTCCAACGATATAAAAATCGGAACTGGATATCCCCCACATCTTGTTGATTTGATATGGAAATGTTATATCCATTGGTTTTGTTTGGAATGCCATTCCATTCCAATGAATACCAGCTCCAAACCAAATATCACTATCACTAAATGCTAGAATTGTTCTTATAGGACTCCAATGTTTACTTCCATTATAGTTATAGTAAATTCGAACTAATTCCCAGACACTCCCATTCCAATGAATTGCATTATAAGGGTCTATCCAATTTCCCAAAGAATCGTATGTATAACTATCAGTAGTAAATATTTCCCCCACCGCCCAAATGTTGTTTTCGTCTATTATTGCTACATCATATAACACACTGCTGCTGTGCTGCCCAAACTCAAATGTCTGCCAAGTAAAGTTGTGGCTTGTCGTATCAAGGGTTGTTATTTCTGTTTGGTTACTTTTGTGTTCGGTG
>JAHBUO010000105.1 GCA_019638025.1 Ignavibacteriaceae bacterium | reverse complement strand
ACAAAACCAAATTCTTCTCCGATAACACAATAAATAAAGTCCGTCCATTGTTCCGGAATAAATTGAAGTTGAGTTTGGTTTCCTGATAAAAAACCTTTTCCCCATAAACCGCCACTTCCAATTGCTACTTTTGCTTGGATAGCGTTATAACCGGAGCCGAGTGGGTCTGCCATCGGGTCAATGAATGATTGAATCCTCTTTTGTTGATGGGGACTGAGAATATCGTAAACATAATCAACAAAAAAACCTGATGCTATATTAAAGCCCAGTATTGAACCACTAAGGAATAAATCTTTTTTGAAATAAAATAAAAGTGCCAAAACTGCAACCAAGCTCATAAGCATATAATAAATACCAAATAAGGATGCGACAGAAACAAGGGCAGGTGATAGCACCACAAACATCCCAAATAAACTAATCCCTGACCAAAATAAAAGAATTAGAATCATTCCGAAAAAAACGAATGAGCTTCCTAAGTCCGGTTCTAACATTATCAATCCGACAGGCGCTAATCCAATCGCTAATACAATGAAAATATCTTTCAAGTTTTCAAGATTGGTTGATTGTTTAGATAAATAGTAGGCAATCATCATCACCGATGATATTTTGGCATACTCAGAAGGTTGAAAACTAAAGCCACCAAATGTAATCCAACTTTTAGCGCCTCCTGCACTCTTCCCGATAATCAGTACTATTATTAAGAGAAAAATTGAAAATGCGTAAGAAGGGACTGTCATCATTCTAAAGAATTTTGTTGGAAACAGATATACCACAAAAAATGCAATAGTACTTGCTCCTAAAGCAATTAATTGTTTTTCAAAATTCCCCTTACCTAGTGGATTACTAATTGTTGAACTATAAATTGCGACTAACCCAATGATGACAAGTGCTAGAGTGGTAAAGAACAAAGGGAAATCAAATTTATCGCCCAGTTTATAATCAATCCTCAACTTCAGGTACCTCCATCACAGCGATTTCAGTGCTTGTTACTTCGTTGATTAATCCTTTTTTCCTCAGATAAATTTCAATCATCTTCTTTGCTATAGGAGCTGCATGTGTTGAACCAAACCCGACATTTTCCACCAAAACTGCAACTGCAATTTGGGGATTTTCATAAGGAGCAAACCCGATAAATAGTGCATGGTCTTTTCCATGTGGATTTTGTGCAGTACCGGTCTTGCCTGCAACATGAACTCCAGGAATTCTAACATTTGTTGCAGTACCGGCTCCATTAACAACTAAGAACATTCCCTTTTTTACGATTTCAAATGATTTTTGACTTACCTTAGTATCAATCATCTCATATTCAAAAGGGTGAAGTTTTTTGAACTCGTCAAAATAACCTTTTACAAAATGAGGTTTATAAGATTTACCGTTATTTGCGACTAGTGCCGTATAGTATGCTAATTGGAGAGGTGTGACACTTACCTCACCTTGACCAATCCCTAAGCTTACAAGAATTCCTTGAGGCCAGTTTTTCCCATAGATTTTTTCGTAATAATTCGTTCTAGGTATTAAACCTCGTGCTTCTTCACCTAAATCAATTTCAGTTTTTACACCTAAACCGAACTTGTTAGCATAATCTGCCAATCGATTCAATCCAATTCTAAATATTAATTGATAGAAAAAAACATTACACGATTTTTCGAGAGCTCGATAAACATCAGTCGCACCATGACTCCCATGACATTTAAAAAATCTACCAAAAGTAAAACCACCACCACAATGAATTAAACTCTTTTCAGTAATAACACCCAATTCTAACCCTACCAATGCACAGAGTACCTTGAATGTTGAACCCGGAGGATGTGCCGCCATAGTTGCTCTGTTAAACTGAGGTTTTAAAGGGTTAGATGATAATTGTCTCAGATACTCACGAGATGTAACATAGGAGAATTGATTGAGATCATAATCAGGTCCACTCGCCATCGCAATTATTTCTCCGGTTGAAGGTTCAATTGCTACTGCCGCTCCACTCTTTCCCTTAAATTCTTGCTCAGCAATTTGCTGAACGTCTACGTCGAAAGTTAAGGCTAAATCTTTTCCTTTGATTGATGGAATATCTTGCTCTCCATTTTTAAATTTTCCAACTTCCCTACGCCTCGAATCAACGAGAATAAAATTATACCCTTTTTTACCACGTAATATTTTTTCATAATATTTTTCTAGTCCATTATAACCAATTACATCGCCGGGTGTGTAGTACTCCTTTTCCAATTTCAACTGCTGGGGTGATATTTCTTTTGAGTATCCAAAAGCGTGAGAAGCCATAATTCCAGCAGGATAATTGCGTTGCATTTCAATAATGTAATCAACACCCGGGAGAAATTCGTGATTTTCTTCTATCCAACCAATTGATTCGAACGATGCGCCTCGCTTAACTTTTAAAGGTATGTACTTTGAATATTGTTTATTCCTGAGAAGAAGATTATCAACATAACCTGAATCTAGGTCTAATATTTTCTCGATGAAATGATTATTCATTCTATTATATTCAGAAGGAGTAACCCGTACTGTATAAGCAGGAATATTTTCTACTATGAGAACTGTGTCTCTATCATAAAACACACCTCTAAGAGGAATCTGTTCAATCGCCTTGATACTATTATCAGACGATTTTTCATCAAATTGTCTCTGCTGAACAATCTGAAGTTGGAAAAGTCTAAAACTGAATAAAAAGAAAACACCGACTAATAATGCAAATAAAATTGTTTTTCTTTCACTACTTACCTGCATCTTTAGATGTAACCTCCTTTTGGATAAAAGAAAGTTACAATGAAGGTTAGAACTGAAGTGAAAACAGCTGGAAGTAATCCTTGATAAAAGAAAAGTGCTATGATGTTTGTGCTGAGATCAAAACTTGTAAGGAATGAAAGAGTAATTGAATCAATTGCAGTCACCAATAAAACAATCATCGGGAATGCGTATGAGCTCAGATATAAATCAACTTTATTTTCATTATAAAAATAACCTGTTATGAAACCTGAGAGTGTTTTGCTAAACATCATTGTTCCAAGAAGGCTTCCGGATATTAAATCAAATATAAGTCCAAAGATGAATCCTGTAACCGTACCGAATAGTTGACCATTTTTTAGAGTAAAAAATACCAGTAGTATTATCAATAAATCCGGAGAGATTCCTTCAATTGCAATTAATGGAATAACAAAAACTTGCACTAGTATTATTGGAACGAAAATTATATATGGTTTGACAAATTCTATTTTCATATTAAGGATTTTTGAAGAAATTTAACTCAATTTCGTTTTTAATTTTTGCAGTGGTAAGACTCAGAACAAAAACATATTCCACCGAATATAAATCAGCGAGAGGCTCAATAATCAAATCATTAAAGTAGCCTCGCTCCGGGTTGAGTACTTCTTTAACAATCCCAACCGGTAGAGGGATACTTATTATTGAACTTAATTCAGATGTAACAATTCTATCTCCAACACTAATATCAGCTGTTTTCGGTAGATTAGTCACTGTAAGGTAATTTCCGTTCCATCTTAAAATTCCCTGAAAGCGACTTCTTTCATCTTTTACAATTACTCTTAAATTTGAATTAAACAGATTTCTAACAATCGAGTAATCTTCAGAAACAGAGTATATTATACCAATCAGACCGTTACCATTAAGTACAGGCATTCCGATTTCAATGTTATCTTTTTTGCCACGATTTATCGTAAATGTACTTTGTGCTGTAGCATACGATTTTGATATGATTGTTGAAGGTGTGAATTTATACTTGATAGAATCTTTTAGTGCTAATAAACCTTTTAATTGATTATTGAGAATTCCATACTCACGTAGTTGCGATATTTCCATCATCAATTCAGCATTTCGGATTCTCAACTTTTCATTTTCATCTTTTAGATCTGAAATGTTAAAATAGTTGTGAATTATACCTGATACTATAGAGAATGAGCCGAATGCAAAAGTTCGAATTTTTTTTGTCGCACTATGCTCATTCAAAGTGAGGGTAATGAGGCTAATAACCAGTAGTAAAACAAGAACTATATATTCTTTAAAGTTAAACCAAACTTCTCGAATAAGTCTAATCATTAATATCGTCTATTACGAATTAATACTCTTGAATAATGATTTAAGTTATCGATAATTTTCCCTGCTCCTCTAACTACGGCAGTAAGTGGATCTTCTGCAACATGAACGGGGAGATTCGTCTCCATTCGAATTCGTTCATCAAGCCCCTTCAGTAGAGCACCTCCACCACTTAACATAACACCATGGTCAAGAATATCTGCAGATAGTTCGGGAGGAGTTCTTTCAAGTGATTGTCTTACTGCATCAACAATTTGAGTAACAGCTTCATTTAAGGCTTCTCTAATTTCAACCGATGAGACTTCTGTAGTTTTAGGAACACCACCAACTAAGTCCCTTCCTTTAACCTTAATTGTTAATTCTTCTTTTAATGGGACAGCCGATCCTACCTCACATTTTATTGCTTCTGCAGTCTTCTCTCCGATTAACAAATTGTGTGAGCGTTTAAAGAATTGTTGAATTGCATAATTCATTTCATCTCCGGCAATTCTTATAGATTCTTCATTAACAATTCCGGAAAGTGCGATGACCGCAATTTCAGTAGTCCCTCCACCAATGTCAATTATCATACTTCCGACCGGAGCATCAACGTCAATTCCGATACCAATTGCTGCAGCCATAGGCTCTGCTACTAAGTGAACTTCTTTAGCGCCGGCATGCTCGGCACTATCACGGACAGCACGTTTTTCAACCTCTGTTACACCACTTGGAACTGCGACTACAATTCGTCTGCTTGTCATCATACCTGAATTAACACGCTTAATGAAAGCTCTAATCATCCCTTCAGCGATTTCAAAATCAGCAATTACACCATCACGCATCGGTCTGGTTACACGAATTTCTTTATGTTCTTTCCCTTGCATTTCTTTTGCTTTGTTACCGATTGCAATAATTTTTTTAGTATTTCTATCGAACGATACAATCGATGGTTCATTAAGGACAATCCCTTTTCCTTTAACATAAATCAGCGTATTTGCTGTGCCCAAATCCATCGCAATGTCTGTAGAAATAAAATCTAATAAACCCATAATTCCTCTTAATGTTTAAAGTGTCTGATACCGGTAAAAACCATGGAAATTCCATATTCGTCTGCAGCAGCAATAACTTCGCTGTCTCGAACCGAACCACCCGGTTGAATTACTGCGGAGATACCATTCTTAGAAAATTCATTAATCCCATCAGCAAAAGGGAAAAATGCATCTGAAGCTGCAACTGAATTTGACAAATCAAATCCAAATTCCTTAGCTTTTGCGATTGATATTTTTACGGAATCAATCCGTGAAACTTGTCCTGCACCTATACCTATTGTCTGTAAATCTTTTACTAAAACAATTGCATTTGATTTAACATGCTTGGAAATGACCCACGCAAACTTTAGATCTTCAAGTTCTGATTGACTCGCCTGTTTTACCGTAACAGTTTTAAGTTCGTTATCAAATATTTTGTTATCCCCGGATTGAGCTAAAAGTCCGCCGGGTATAGTTCTAAAATTATAATCATTATTTAATATGCTTTTTACTTGCTTTATAATTCTTCTATCTTTTTTCTTATACAATATGCTTATTGCTTCTTCGGAGAATGAAGGTGCAACAACAACTTCCAAAAAAATATCGTTTAATTTAATCGCGGTTGCTTCATCTACTTCTTTATTAAAAGCAACTATACCACCAAACGCAGAAATTGGATCAGATTTTAGCGCCTTCTCATAGGCTTCAGCCACTGTATTACCAACAGCAACTCCGCATGGATTGTTGTGCTTGATAATCGCACAAACAGTTTCATTAATGTCTTCAACTATTTGCACGGCAGCAACTAAATCTAAAATATTATTGTAGGAAAGTTCTTTTCCGTGTAAAATTGAAAAATAAGAAAAGAAATCACCATAGACTGAAGCTGATTGATGTGGATTTTCCCCATATCTCAGTGATTTAATCTTTGTAAGATTTAGTCTTACTTTATCTGATTCAATTTCAAATCTCTTCTCCAGTGTATTAGCAATATAAGTATCATATTCAGCTGTGTGAGAAAAAGCCTCCACTGCAAGTTTTACCCGAGTTTCCAATGAAATCGAATTACTTTTTAATTCCGAAATAAAACTCTCATATTGAAGTGGACTAGTCAAAACACTAACTGACTTATGGTTTTTCGCGGCAGCTCTTATTAGACTCGGACCACCAATATCAATATTCTCAATTAACTCCTCATTAGTTACGTTAAGTTTTTCTGAGGTTTTTTTGAACGGGTATAGATTAACACAAACAATATCAATTGCATCGAAATCCATTACATTCATCTGAGAAGAATCTTCGTTAACATCACGACGAAATAATATACCGCTAAATATTTTTGGATGAAGTGTTTTAACTCTTCCATCAAAAACTTCAGGGAATCCGGTATAATCACTTATTTCGATGCAGGGGATATTATTTGTCTTTAACAATTTCCCTGTGTTTCCTGTTGCCAGCAATTTATAATTACAACTCACCAAAGATTGTGCGAGTTCTATAATATTTGTTTTGTTCGAAACACTCAATAATGCAAATTTTTTCAACTTATAATCTCATTTAATTTTGGATAATAATTCTATCATCCTCAAATTTTAATTTTTGATCTGCAATTTTACTAATCACAAAAGGTAGAATTTCATGCTCGATGTGTAAAACTCTTTTTGCAATTTCCTCAGGACCATCAACATTAGAAATATCTGTACACTTTTGGAATATTATTTTTCCGGTATCAAAAGTATTATCTACAAAATGGACAGTTGCACCGCTTACTTTCATTCCGGAATCGTAACATGCTTTGTGAACATTCATACCATACATCCCTTTTCCGCCAAATAACGGAAGAAGCGCAGGATGAATATTTATAATTTTATTTTGAAAGTCAGAAATAATTTCAGCAGGAATTAATTTCAAGTAACCGGCAAGTACAATTAGATCAATTTTTTTTTCTGATAGAATAGATTTTACTTGCGCAAAGGAAATATATCCATTTTTTTCAACAGCAGAAATAGAATATTTCGGAATCTGATACTGAGAAGCCATTGTGAAAGCACCACAATCGATTTTATCGCTAAAAATGACTTTAACAGTTATTTTTTTTGATAATTCTTCATTTTCTAATATAGCTTTAAGGTTGGAACCTCTTCCGGATACAAATACTGCTAAATTCAATTTGACTCTTCAAAATAAGGGCGAAAATTAGCTAAATATCGAAAGATTGTCAATCTAAGTCTTTATAAAATAGCAAATTAAGAATCTTTTTTTATACGAGCTCCGGAAATCAGTGATTTTAACTTACTTTCATAATCATAATTAGAAAAACTTGCGGCTTTGTCGAGAAACTCAATCGATTTCTTAAAATTATTTAATCCTTGATACGCAATTCCCAAATTATAATTTGCAAACGGAGCTATCCATTTTTCAGAATTCTGTTTTGCGGTGATTGCAAAATTTGAATAATCAATCGATTCATTATATTGATTTAACCCCAAATAAGATTCACTCAACCAATAAGCTGTTTCAGCTTTTAGAGAAATATTTTCAAGTTCATCAAAAAGAGATTTTAATGAGTCAATTGCAGCACTATAATTTTTAGCTTCAACCATATTAGAGAAGCGAATTATACTTCTTTCTGATTCAGTTAACTCTCTCTCCATATACACATCACCTTTTCGGTTGGCATATGCATCATCATCTAAGGTCGAATTTCCCTCATTACAATGTTGAAAATACATTTTTGAGGAAAGCCTTTCATCGAGTAATTCGTGACTAATAGCCAAGCGGTAGTATGCAATCCCTTTATAATCATTATTCGAAGTAGTTGATAAAAAACTTATATAAAATTCTTTAGCTTCTTCAAATTTATTCTGTCGAAATTTAATATCACCTAAAAGAAAATTTGAAAAAGAACGTATCTGTTTATAACCGGATTTTTTATCATTTACAATTTTAAGCAATTGCCTTTCAGATTTATTGAGATTTCGTTCTTTTAAATCATTTACTGCTGAGGTGTATATGAAAAGCATATTTCCGGGAAAATCAGAAATGAGTTGGTCTAAAATTTTTGACGACTTATCGTAGTCATTAAAAAATTCACCATATATTTGAGCGAGGTAAAAACGTGCTTCAACTTGTGCGAAAGTCCCTTTCTCTGCTGCAATATTTATATAACGTAAACCTTCATCTTGATTACCGTTAAATCCGATAGTACTCAGAGCCCATTTAAAAGCAGATGGAACTTTACTTAGTGCAAATTTGAACAATCCCAGCCCAAGATAAGCATCGTAATTTTGATTATTCAATTCTATCACATCCGATAAATGATCGGAAGACTTTTTGCTAGCCCAAATCATGTCTAAATACTTTTCAGCCTTACCGAATGCTATTGCACGGTAGCCATTACTGCTTCCTATTATAAATTTTGCATTTTCATTATTGGCAGAAGATTTCAACATTTTTTCTGCAAGTGAAATTGCCTGCTCCGAATATTGAAGAAACTTATCAAAATCCTTTTTATCTGAATTTCCTAAGAAATTCCACAAGAAAATAGTTGATTTGTAATGATAACCACGGGGGTCATTAGGGTATTTTTTAATTAAATCAGAAAACGTTCTTTCAGCTTGCTGAAACTGAAAATTATAGGTTTGCTTAATTCCCTCTTTAATAATTTGTTCAATATGCTGTTGAGCAAAAAGACTATTTACGCTAAACAGAATCGCAATGAGGAGGCTATTAATCCGAAATGTCATTTATTCTCTAGTTCTTTTTTCTCAAGAGAATATTGCAACGAAGCTTTTACAAATTCTCTAAATAGTGGATGTGCTTTTGTTGCTCTTGATTTAAGTTCAGGATGGAACTGACAACCGAGGTACCATCTATGTTTTGGCAATTCGATAATTTCTACTAATGTTCTATCGGGAGATAACCCGCTAAATACAAGCCCTTTTCGTCCTAATTCAGTCCTGAATTTATTATTAACTTCGTATCTATGACGGTGACGCTCTGTAATATAATCTTGTTTGTATGCGTCACTTGCTTTAGTATTTTTTTCAATAACGCATGGATATGCTCCTAAGCGCATGGTACCGCCAATATTTTTGACGCTTTTTTGCTCTGTCATTAAATCAATTACGCTGAAGCGATTTTTCTTAAATTCTGATGAGTGAGCACTTTTAATTCCTGCAACATTTCTTGCAAATTCAATAACGGCACATTGTAAACCAAGACAAATACCGAAAAATGGAATATCATTTTCTCTTGCATAACGGATTGCATTAATTTTCCCTTCAACTCCTCTTTCACCAAAACCGCCGGGAACCAATAAACCATCTATCCCTTCTAATAATTTTTCCGTAGGAGTAGTTTCACAATCTTCAGCTTTAACTAAACGAATCGATACTTTTGTATCATTCTCCGCACCCGCATGGATAAAGGATTCCATTATACTTTTATATGCGTCAAGATGCTCAACATACTTTCCGCAAACACCTATCTCGATATTGTACTTAGGATTTTTTAATCTTTTGAAGAATACTTCCCATCCTTCAAAGTGAATTTTTTGTTCTTGCAATCCAAGTCTTTTGATGACAAATTGGTCAACTTTTTCTTTGTAAAAAACTAGCGGGACTTCATATATTGATGAACAATCATAAGCAGATATAACCGCTCTGGAATCAACATTACAGAACAAAGCAATTTTCTCGCGAATATCTGCACTAAGTTTTATTTCTGAACGACAGATTAGTAACTCAGGCTGAATACCTAATTCTAAAAGATTTTTAACACTATGTTGTGTCGGTTTTGTTTTGACTTCTCCTGCTGAGGGGATATATGGAACTAACGTTACATGAATTGCTAATGCATTTTTCTTACCAACTTGATGCATCAATTGACGCATTGCTTCTATGAATGGCAAACTTTCAATATCACCAACAGTGCCGCCAATTTCTGTAATTATAATATCATATTCATCCGATTCACTGAGC
>JAHBUO010000104.1 GCA_019638025.1 Ignavibacteriaceae bacterium | reverse complement strand
TGTTACGGAAATTTGGGGGGCACCTAAGGTGGTAGCAGCTACAACATTCGAGATAGGAGACTTATTTCCCCAAAAATCTTTTGCCACGACTGCAAAATAATATTGAGTTGCAAAATTTAAATTTTGGACATCAATACTAGCAGGAGTTCCTGCTGCACCCGGTTCACCTGAGAACGCAATCTGTGATGCATTATTAAATGAAGTAGTATCAGAAATATTGGAAGTTGAATATCTGATATCATAAGTTCTTACACCACCAAATGAGGAATCAAAAGGAGTAGTCCATTGTAATTTCAGTGTGTTGGATGTAACATTTGTTACTGCTAAATCTGTAATTTGAGTTGGTGGTATGGAATCTGCGCCTACTAAAAATTGGTAAGCGGCTAGAACATCTATTAAACCTTTTCCATAATTATTATCTTCACCGACTGCGCCTAAATCTTTGGCAGTTTCGTATAATGCGATTAAAATTTCTTTCCCAGTCTTTTGAGGAAAAGCTTGTCGTAGAAGAGCAACCGAACCGGCAACATGTGGAGCAGCCATAGAAGTACCTGTTAAGGATGAATATCCTCCGCCGGTATATGATGATCTAACACTTGTTCCCGGAGCTGAAACCTCTGGCTTAATTAGAAGCGAGCCCGTTCCACCACAAGTTGAAGGACCTCTGGAAGATGAACTAGCTATTGGATCATTACTTCCGCCGAGATAAGTGGAGCCAACGATGTTTGCTACAGAAAATACATTCACTGTATTAGTATTAATATTTTTCGGCATTGTAATGGTCGATACACCGGGTCCATTATTTCCTGCTGAAAAAACCACAGCAATTCCGGCTGCTTCTAAAGCATTAAAAATTTGAACATACTGACCTGCACATTCATTTACCGTAGTTGGATCATACCAGCTATTATTTATTGCATCAGGCATGTCTGTGATTGTAGATGGATTCCCATCAGGATCCATTGCCCATTGATAAGCTACCATATGATTAGAAGTTGAGTTCCCGGCACAAATTGTCTTTGCCGCTATCCATTCAGCTCCGATAGCAACACCGATTGTGTCACCGGTTGTTGGAGAAAGACCTACCATTGTACCAACAGTATGCGTTCCATGTCCATCACAATCAGAAGGAGTTGTTGAACCGGCACCTGGGTCTATCCAAGCGTGTGCTGCAGGGGCAGTCATCCCTCTCCATTTATAATTTAATGCAGGATGAGTGTGTTGAACGCCGGTGTCTTCACCCATGACTAATCTACCTTGACCCGTAATTCCAAGTTGCCATAACTTATCGGCATTAATTATTTTTAATCCTGGCTCAACAGCTTCAATTCCTCGAGGAGAATCAATTTCTTCTACTGTATATTTTTCTAAATAGGTTTCAGCATCAAAATCGATTTCCTCAACATCTAAACGGGTCGCCATATTTAGAATTGCTGATTTCTTTGCTTCAACAATAACTGCATTTACTATCCATAGAGGTTCGTACTTAAATACGTCGCGTGCGCTGTATTGTTGTTCGATATACTGCAACAACTGCCCTTGGGTGTTCGCAGCCTTAGCTTTTAATTCAGTTATAACTCTGTAAGCTCTCTCATTCATTGTTGCTTTAGATTGATAAAGCTCTTCATCGAGAGCTACCAAATCTACTTGGTCTCTCAAATAGACAATAGTTTTGATGAAATCACTTTCGGATGAGTTGGAAAGAACTCTTTGCAATCTTGGAGTTAATGCAGTCTGAGCAAAGAGTGATGTCCCGGCAAAATAAGCCAGCACTAAAATTAGAAGAAGTTTTTTCACGTTTTCTCCTTTGATATGATTCATTTTTTGATTTGATGTCCAATCTAAAAAAGTTTTAAGTGAATATCAAAATATATTCACTTCCAAGGAGTAATTTTTTTTATTCAATTTATTTCCTAATTTTGTTCAATTAATTTTTAACCTTTAAATCTATACCGAGAGATAGAAAAGGACCACATGAAATATTTGTCTATTAATAAAAGTAGAGAGGACCTCAGCGGCAGTAGCCAATGAGGTATTTTTGTTTATGAAAATAAAAGCTAAAATTATCGATGAACTTGGTTTAAGCCGAGTAATTACTCGAATCGCACACGAAATCGTCGAACGAAATAAGGGTTCAAAAAATGTAGTATTACTTGGAATGAGAACACGTGGGGAATTCCTTGCAAAACGAATCCAAAAGAAAATTTTCGAAGTGGAAAATCAAGAATTACCTCTCGGCATACTTGATGTTACTTTATATCGAGATGATTTCAGAAAAAGATTAAAGCAACCGGAAGTCTCTGTTTCTGATATCAAATTTGACATGAATGACAAAAACGTAATTCTGATTGATGATGTACTATATACCGGAAGAACAGTCAGGTCCGCACTAAGTGCGCTTATGGAATTTGGACGTCCGCAAACCATTCAATTATTCGTTTTAGTTGATAGAGGACATCGTGAATTGCCAATCAGTGCAGATTATATCGGTAAAAATATCCCAACTTCGATCAATGAAGAAGTGAAAGTTAAGATGAGTGAAATTGACGGTGAAGATGCCGTCTATCTAATAGATATTTCAGAATAAATATATTTAAGAAAGGTAAAAATGTCACTATCAGGAAGACATTTATTGGGAATGTATAATGTTCCTAAAAACGATATCCAGTTAATTTTGGATACAGCAATAACATTTAAAGAAGTTCTTGATCGACCTATCAAAAGAGTCCCTACCCTTCAAGGGAAAACAATCGTTAATTTGTTCTACGAAAATTCTACCCGCACTAGGATTTCCTTTGAGCTTGCCGAAAAGCGATTATCTGCAGATGCACTGAATTTTTCAGTATCAACAAGTAGTGTTTCTAAAGGCGAAAGTTTTAAAGATACAATCAAGAATATTGAAGCGATGAAAGTCGATATGATTGTTGTAAGGCATGCTGCTGCGGGAGTTCCATACTACCTTACACAAATTTCTGATTCAAATGTTATTAATGCCGGTGATGGTATTCATGAACACCCGACTCAAGCTTTATTAGATATGTATTCCATACGAGAAAAACTAGGAAAACTCGAAGGAATAAAAGTTTGCATTGTCGGTGACATTGCACATAGCAGGGTAGCCTTATCTAATATATATGGATTGAAGACAATGGGTGCGGAAGTCTCTGTATGTGGTCCCTCCACAATGATTCCTAAATTTATTGAAGAGTTAGGAGTTAAAGCTATTCACAATATTGATGAGGCAATTCAAGAAAATGATGTATTAAATATTCTTAGAATTCAACTCGAAAGAAAAGCTCGTGAATATTTCCCTTCTATTAGAGAGTATCAAAGGTATTTCGGCATAACAGAAGCCAGACTCAATAAAAATGGTAAAGATATCTTGATTTTACATCCCGGTCCAATCAATAGAGGAGTTGAAATTTCATCAGAAGTTGCAGATGGACCTTATCAAATTATTCTAAATCAAGTTACAAATGGTGTAGCTGTCAGAATGGCGGTTTTATATCTACTTGGAACACAGAATTGAGGAAAGAAATGAAAATTGTATTAAAAAATATTATACTTTTTAACCCGGAACAAAAACTTAATAAGAAGAGTAATCTACTGATTATTGACGGAGTTATTAATAAGATAGGGAATCTCTCAAACGATGATTTAAAAAATGCACGAGTCTTCGATTTAAATGATATGTATTGTGTTCCGGGATTATTTGATATGCATGTTCATCTAAGGGAACCCGGTCGAGAAGATGAAGAAACAGTTACAACCGGATGCAATGCAGCGGCTAGCGGGGGATTTACCGGAGTAGCGTGTATGCCCAATACAGAACCATCAATCGATTCAGCTGAAGTTGTTACACTGATAAAAGAAAGAGCTAAAGACCATCTTGTTGATGTATTCCCAATAGCTGCGGCTACAGTCGGACGCAAAGGTGATGTTCTTTCACCGATGGCTGAGTTAATTGATGCAGGTGCAGTTGGTTTTTCGGATGACGGTGTTGCTATAAAAACTGCTCGAATTCTCAAGACCGCTTTAGAGTATAGTAAAATGTTTGATGTTCCGATAATTGAACATTGTGAAGATGAGACTCTTGCCGGTGGTTCAATGAATGAAAGCATTAATTCAACAAAACTTGGACTTCCCCCTCTCCCATCAGTTGCAGAAGATTTAATTGTTGCTCGCGATATTATGATGGCAGAATATACGGGAGGTAGAGTTCACATTGCTCATATCAGCACAAAAAAATCGGTTGAGTTAGTAAGACAAGCTAAAGCTAAGGGACTAAAAGTTACTTCCGAAGTCACACCTCATCATTTTCATATGACAGATGACTTAGTGAGCACATACAATACAAACACAAAAATGAATCCCCCTCTCAGGACTCAAAAAGATGTTGATGCTATTATCGATGCCTTAAAAGATGGGACTATCGATTGTATTGCAAGTGACCATGCCCCACATTCACTTGAGGAAAAAGAGATGGAATTCGAGTATGCGCCAAACGGGATTGTAGGACTTGAAACTCAATTAGGTTTAGCATTAACCGAGTTGTATCATAGAAATATTCTTACAATCGAACAATTAGTAGAAAAATTGTCCATCAATCCTCGCAAAATATTAAATCTCTCTGTCCCTAAATTTGAAGTTGGAGAGAAAGCTAATATTACGATCATTGATACTGAGCATGTTTGGAGTGTCGATATTAAAAAGTTCAAAAGTATATCAAAAAATTCCCCATTTCACAATCGGTTGTTAA
This sequence comes from Ignavibacteriaceae bacterium, assembly GCA_019638025.1. Lineage (GTDB taxonomy): Bacteria > Bacteroidota > Ignavibacteria > Ignavibacteriales > Ignavibacteriaceae > JAGUXE01. The sequence goes on along the minus strand of JAHBUO010000104.1, from coordinate 5,310 downwards.
AAGGAAAAGCCATTGCAGTCATTAACAATGATAAAATGTTGTTCAATGATGAATTAATAAAATAGTCGATTCCTTTTTCAGATAGACAAGAGCTAGCCTCTTGTCTATTCTGAAATAATATTGTACAGTATAAAATACACACCAAACTTCCCTATCAGCAATACACGTCAAAAAGCTAAGTTTAGAACTGGCACTACTTTTGACTCTCTCATTACAAAGATTGAAAGGAGTCAGCCATGTTACACAAGTTTATCATACCCGCATTTACAATTATTTCATTATTCTTCACTGGTTGTGATGATGTAAATTATTTTTCTGCTGGAGATTTTCAACCACCTACAGCTCCACGGGGTTTACAAGTAACTAATGGAGACAATAGAGCAGAAATCAGTTGGATAAAAAATAGAGAAAGCGATTTATCCGGTTATAACATCTACTTCAGTTATGAATACGATGGTGAATATGAATTGATTGGGACAACGAAGTCTACTTATTACATAGATTTTGATGCAAGAAATGGTGAAAAATATTTCTATGCAGTAACAGCATTCGATTATAACGGAAATGAAAGCGAACTAAGTTATGAACTAGTGTATTCAGCTCCTCGTCCTGAAGGGTTCAACCTGGCAATTTTTGATTATCGAAAATTTCCGAATAATAGTGGATACTATTTCGGAGGGTATAAAGTGCGTCCATATGATGATATCAATACTGATTTCTTTTTCGAAAATTATAATGGCACATTTTATCTAAACGTATGGGATGATTCAGATATTATGGATTTGGGAAATACTTCAAGTATTTATGATATTGATTTTGCTCCTTCGGATGGTTGGTCCCAAACAAAAGATGCTGTAGCAAAGGTCGGCCATACTTATGCAATCTGGACTTGGGACAATCACTTTGCAAAAATTAGAATTAAAACAATCACATCAGATCGTATCGTGTTTGACTGGGCATATCAACTCATTCCGGGTGAAAAAGCATTAAAGGTTGCTTCCATTCAAAAGAGAGAAGAAATGAAACGAACTTGGCTTCGTGAAAACAAAGCATACTAAATTAAATTCATACACACTTTCAAAAGCATATTCCCGACGGAATATGCTTTTCTTTTTATATTATTTATGCAGTGGTTTTACATAATAAGATTGGTTAAATTTCGGTAAATCTTGAGCAAGTTATGAAATTAAGTTTTTACATATTAATTTTTAGTCTGATGGTAACTCCAAAGACAAATTCTTTGGTTATCAATTTTATCACTCAGACTAATAGTGTATTGCAATCAGAAATATTAATTGTTTTCAATGACATCGAAAAGGGAATCAATTCAGGAAACGTTAGTGCAATATCAAAATATTTTTCTACTGAAACTTTCCTTAGTCTGAATAACGGTATTATGGGTTATTATAGTGCAAATCAATCATATTACGTATTGCAAAGCTATTTCAATACAAACAGACCTATATCTTTTAAATACTCAATTGTTGCTTCCGAAAACAATCCATATGCCACCGGTACATTGACTTATGACTCAAGGAATAAAAGAGAAACCGCTCAGGTTTTTATATCATTGGACAAATTTGATAAATCTTGGAAAATATCTCAGATTACAATAAAGTGAAGAATTACTCTCTGTTTAAAAATAATCTTACTAACCGAAACTACTTCATCGTATTTCTATCTCTACTCTTTTTAATTGTTTCAATTGGATTTATCACCCCTATTCTTATCGAAAGCAAAAAAAGTGATTGGACAAATATTCTCCCCCAAAAAACTGACGAAGTTGCTACATCGATAGAAACTTTGTATAAGGAAAAAGAAGAATTTCTTATTACGCACTTAAGTATTCTATCCCAAAATATCATCAGTGTCAATAATGAAAATTTACTTCAGACTTTTTCGAATAGTGTCAGCAACTATAATGAAACTGATTTTGCTGTCGGACTCTTTGATAAAGATGAAAACCTGATTGGTTGGAATAACGCCACCATATTCAATGAGAAAATTATTTGGAAAGATTTTCCGGATGAGAATCAAACTTTTTTCTTTCATGGTCAGCTCGAGATTTATTTGGCTGTCTGGAAACAAGTAGAATCACATAGATTATTCGTTGCTATTCCGTTTGAAAAGTTTTACAAAACCGGAGATCAGCACATCAGTTTCAGAGAAAACTTAGAAAAAATAATTCAAACCGATGTAGATGTCTCTTATCTCCCCTATTCTGCTAAATCGAAAGATGGAAGAAAATATTCTTTTGACATCATGAATAACAATCAGACTAAAATTGGACTGATTACATTTATTAAACCAATTCTGAATGCTGAATTAAATGAATTACGCGACACAATAAATCATATTCAATCTTTACTTATTCTAATTGCATTTCTTGTGTTAGTCAAAATCTTACACAGCGATGTCATTAAATTAGAAAATAAATGGCTGCGAGTTGTTCTCTTTATTCTGAATATACTGGGACTTCGAGTATTACTCTTTGTTTTAGGACTTCCGTCAAAATTTATTTCATTTTCACTTACTGATCCAACATATTTTTCTTCGGCTTTTGGATATGGTATTGTTAAATCACCGATTGAATTATTTATTACTTCCTTAGCTTTCGTTATCATTTCAATAAGAATATTGCGTGAAATAGTTGATTATTTCCATAATGAAAAGAGCCGGATTATTAGGAGTTTTATTGCTTATCCATTGGTTGGACTATTAACGATTCTATACTTCTTAGTGATTCGTGCTTTTTCAGCCGCATCTAAAAGTGTTGTATTTGACTCAACATTAAACTTCTTTGAAAATACCGAAATTATACAAAGTTATGTTCATTTTTTCATGCTCACAAATCTTCTAACTTTTTCTTTATTTTTTACAATCGTACTAATCTCTATACTTATAGTAATTTTGAAACTAATCAATATAAATCATAAAATTGTCTTTAGTAAGTTAATTGTGATTCTGCTTTTTTGTTTTACACTTCTCTCATATCTATTCTATGCAGTACAGAAAGAATCGTTAATTAGTTTTAGTCTGTACGCATCAACAGCTCTATTAACAATTGCAATCGTCTACCTTGCAATATCGAGAAAATACAATTTCAAAAACACGATTCTGCTTTCATCAATAATTGCATCAATCTTATCAATTTCATTTATAAATTATTTTAATGCTGAAATTGAGAAAAGAGCATTAAAGACTACTTCGCATTCAATTCACAGAACCAATCATGGATATTTGACATTCATGATTCAGGAAGCATTGATGTCAGCTTCAAATGATGAGATTATTATCAATTCAATACTTAGTAAAAATCCAAATTACAATTCTCTTGCATTTTTAGCTTGGAATAAAAGTTCGTTTATTAATGAAAATTTAAACGTTAAATTCTTCTTACTGAATAAGCAAAAACAAGTTTTGGGAAAGTTTAATCAAGGGAATGATTTTGCTCTTGAGATACCTGATTTATTAAAAGCTTATCTTCCAAAGGGAATAAAAATTTTTGATTTATCAAATGACGAAAAACAAAGCAATATTTTAGCCGGAATTAATCCTATCGTTGAAAGGTCTTCTCTTCTTGGATACTTTGTTATCATGATTGATACCGATAAACTAATATCTTTTCGAAATCCCGGTTTACAAAGTGTAAAACCCCAAAACTATATTGCTTCATTGAATCACAATATTTTAATGGTGGAGAATGGAAACACTAAATTTTTCTCACCAAATTTTTATCCTACCGATGAAGTAACAAAAATGTTGTTAAATGCGAATCAAACCGAGCAAGAGAATTGGACAGAATTCAGTCTGAGGGGAGAAGATTACATTGGATACATCAGCTCAGTTGATATTAATAATGTGACAAAAAAAATCCTAGTCGCAATGAAAAGTAAAGAACTTTCGTGGAGCTTATTCAATTTTTTCAAACTACTTATACCGCAGTTTTCACTAATTGCATTTTTTTTCGTGTTGATTAATCTGAAGGATCTCAGAAAACTTACAACTCACATATATTCTTTTAAGATTCAAATATTGATGTCTCTACTAATCGTCTCCATAATTCCAATTATAGCTTTAGCGGCATATAACCGATATAATGTAACTCAAAAGAGTGAGTTCTTGATTAATGAATCTTTAAGCGAAAAAACTGATTTATTAATTAATCACTTAACTATTCAGAAAAAAAATAATCCATTGAGGCAAAATCAAATCACTTTTGAAAAGGCGGCAAAGGAACTTGGAATTTCATTCAGAATTTATAAAGATAACGCTTCAATTTTTTCAACAGAAACTCAACTTGTTGAGTCGAGTTTGATATCCAAGTATCTCCCGATGGGAGTCTATGTCAATTTTAGTCAAAATGGATTTAATGAATACTTTACAACTACAGTAATTAATGGAATTAATCATTATACTTTTTATAAGAAGTTTTCAATCAATGATGAGATTTTTATAGCAGAAATGAATGATGCGTTTAATATTATTAAAGCTACTTTGGCACCGATAGAAATTGATGTCTTTTTATTTGGAGTTTATTCGTTCGCAATTCTACTGATTATTTTGATGAGCACTTTTTTAGCGAATAAAATTTCTTCACCCTTGAAAAAACTTACTGAAGCAACGAATGCAGTAGCTCAAGGGGATTTATCCGTTGAAATTCAAAACACTGAGAAAGGTGAAATTAAAGCTTTAATAAATGGCTTCAACAAGATGACATCCGAACTCTCAAAATATCAGAAAGATATTTCTGAAATTGAAAGAGAACTCGCTTGGAAAGACATGGCTAAACAAGTAGCTCATGAAGTTAAAAATCCATTAACACCAATGAAATTGATGGTCCAACAACTCATTGCTTCGTATAACGACAAAACTAAACCTTTTGATACGATATTCGAAAAAGTTACTTCAACACTTCTGAACCAAATAGAAACATTAAATCAGATTGCTTCAGAGTTTTCCCAATTTGCCAGAATGCCAAATTATACACTTGAAAAATTTGATCTTATAAGAGTACTGAACGAATATGTTTTATTAAATCCAAACTTAACTTTTGAGATTGTAAACAATACTTCCTACTCTAGCTTTTTAATTAATTCTGACATCTCACAATTCAGACGAATGATTACAAATCTTATTCGTAATTCAATACAAGCTGAGAGTACTTTACTCATAATTACTATTTCTCAATCAGATAAATTCGTGGAGCTTTTATTCACCGATAATGGAGTAGGCATTGAACCGGAGCATTTATCCCAAGTATTTAGTCTAAACTTTTCAACAAAGAAAAAAGGAATGGGAATAGGATTG
>JAHBUO010000103.1 GCA_019638025.1 Ignavibacteriaceae bacterium | reverse complement strand
TGAAAAAAAGTACAACCCATTTCTGCGGTGAGTGTTGCAGGTTTGAGACAGTGCGTGTCATCCTATTGTATTAAATAAAAGACTAACCCTTTGAAAACATCGCAAAATAACATTGGTATTTTATTTGTTTGTAAAATTGGAAAAATAAATTAATTTAGCACGTCATTTTAACTAATAATTATTATATGGAGTAAATATGAAAAAGTGGGCAGTTTCATTTTTTAGTTTCTTTCTTTTGAGTTCACTATTAGTTCAAACTTCTTTCGCCCAAGAGAATGAATTAGAGGGAACCCTTTCAAAGTTATCAATGGATGCAGCAAAATATTACGTGGCACCTATTGTATCAGGTTTTGGAGCCAACTTAAATTCAGGTTGGGTACACCGTGCTCCTTCATCAAAAATATTTGGTATTGACCTTGAGTTTGGTTTTGTGTTTATGGGAACGATGATGGGAGATAACGCAAAAAATTTCTCAAGTAGCGGTACTTTCAAATTTAACAAAGCCCAAGCGTTGCAAATGGTTCAGGGTGTCAGTTCAAATGCTGCCATCAGAGATGCTTTAGCTAATGAAATTATTAAGCGTGATTTCCAAGTAAATTTCTCAGGTCCAACAATTGTTGGTCCGGAAAACGAATTTGTAGGTGTTGATTTCAGCGGAGCAACTGTTTCTGTTGGTGGAACGAGTTATACAGTTCCAGCTCAAAGAATTGAAACCCCTGTTAGTGGTTACTTAAAGGATTTAAGTGCACTTCCTTTATTCGCACCCCAATTCTCTGTCGGAACAGTCTATGGAACAACAGCGTCATTTAGATTTTTACCTTCAGTTGAAATTTCTGATTTAGGTAAGTTCAGTTATTTTGGATTTGGATTACAACATAATCCGAGTATGTTTATTCCAGTTCCATTACCTGTTGATGTTTCAGCAGCATTCTTTACGCAATCTTTGAAAGTAGGAGATATCTTTAATGCTTCAGCTACTTCCTTCGGTGTTTATGCAAGTAGACAATTCGGTCCGGGAATGTTAAGCATCACCCCTTATGCAGGTTTTGCATTTGAATCATCATCAATTAAGATTAAATATGATCAAGTAATTTCTGATCCTACAAATCCAAGTCAGGATTTGAAGCTTCCGGTTGAATTTGAATTGGAAGGCGAGAATTCAGCAAGATTTGTATTGGGTGCTACACTCAGATTAGCTTTAGTTAGCATCAGTGCTGATTATAGCATGGCTAAATATAATTCATTCAGTGTTGGATTAGGCTTAGCGTTCTAATTACTAACTAAATTTTTATTAAGGCTGTCTTCATGACAGCCTTTTTTTATTTTAAATATCTTTTCAAAAAGTTTGTTTATTTTGCATATATAAATTTGGGAATTAAATAATGATTAACTTCAAAAACGCTTCACACATAAAATTAAAACCAATTACCTCTGAGCAAATCCATGAATTTCTTCCAAAGATGTTATTGGAAGATGAAACAGTATTAGCTTCATTTCAAACAGTTCGAGATCAGTTAATTTTTACTACAAAAAGAGTTGTTTCTATAAATGTACAGGGACTCACAGGGAAGAAAGTAGATTTTACATCTATTCCATATAATAGAATTCAAACTTTTTCAGTTGAAACTGTAGGATTAATCGACACTGACAGTGAGTTGCAAATTTGTGTTGCAACTATGGGATGCATCAAGTTTTATTTTGAAAGTGGATTTGATATAATTAGTTTTAATAAAACATTGAGTGGACTAATTCTGAACTCAAGTCAATAATTAATTTCAGTCTTCATTTATAATATATAACATATTATCTTCTACTAAATACATGATTGGAACAACTGTAACTTTTGGATAACGTTGGCGTAACCTTTTAACTTCAGTTAGAGTAAAATCAATTTCATTCCCGATTTCAAACATCGGAGCAAATTGATTGAAGTGTTCTGTAGCCCATTCTTTATTCCAGCCACCGTTATTTACTAAACCTTCTATGAATAATTCTTTTTTTGAAGTTAAATTTACCATTGCACAGTTTGTGTGTCCAATAAGTGCAATATGTTTGACTTCACCAACAGCAATTGCATAAGAAACCTTAAATTCACTATAGCGGAGATTTGCGCCCCCTGATCTTATTATGTATGAAAAGAGATTCGGAATTCTCAAACTATTTCGATTATCCATGCACATTCCGATAAGTAATTGAGCACGTTCATAAGTATCATGCTCCATCAGCAAATTGTGATATTCCAATAACTTTCCAATCGGGGTCTTTTGATATATTGCAGGGATATCACTGATATCCTTTATAGAAATGAGTCTGTTCATTTTCTCACAAAATTTGTTAATGAATTGCAATTAATTTGAAAAGATATCTAAATGAAGTCAGAATTCAAAAGCAGACAAAGAAAAAACCGCTCATGTGAGCGGTTTTTATAGAGGTTCAAAGATGTGAGACTATCTTAAAATACAGTCTCTTCCACCTTTTTTTCGTTTCCCTTTAAACTCATGCTTTGCAAATGGTTTTCTGTCTAACCAAATCTTCTGTTGTTCTTTGTTTAGAACTTTCAATACATCTTCTTGATGATTAATTCGCGCTTTATGAATATTGTTCAAACTCACTAATAGTTTTTCTTCAATACTACGAATTTTTGAAGCATCAAAATTATCAGAATTAATTAATTCGCGTTTTTCAATATGAATTTTTTCCATATCAGCACGCAAGTCAACCATCTTTTTTTGATGTTCGGTTCGAAGAGTTTCAAGTTTACTTTTTTGGTCATCGGATAAATTTAACTCGGCGGCAATAGCTTTTTGTCCGTAACCCCTTCCTTTTCCTTTACCAAAAAAACCTTGAGCAAAGCTTGAACCGGTCAATAAAATTGACAGAACAATGATTGTGAAAAAATGTTTTCGTTCCATGTTATTCTCCTTACTATTTTGAATTAATATTTTTTTATCTTTCGCACATTTGACAGGCAAAAAAATGTTTTGGTTTAAAACTGAAAATTTAAACCTAATCAATCGGTTGGATGTCAAATTATCAACTAACAATATCTTTATGGTTATAGAAAGAAAAGATTCAGAACTTATCGAAAACTTTTTGAAGGGAGATCAATCTTCATTTAAAGAGATTGTGGAGAGATATAAAGATAAGATTTACTGGCATGCTAGAAGGATGACCGGTAATCATCTTGATGCTGATGAAATTGTACAAGAAGTTTTAATTGTTATTTTCAAAAAGTTGAAAGACTTTAGATTTCAATCATCTTTATATACTTGGATATATAAAATTACTTCAACACGGTCTTTGAATCTTATAAAGAAAAGAAATATAAAAAGATTTTTTTCGATTGATGATGACGAGCATAAAGAGATTAAATACGGTGAAGATATTGTTAGCAATATCGAGAATAAAGAAAAACTTGTTCAACTCGATGGTGTATTAAAAAAACTTCCGGTAAAGCAACGTGAAATATTTATTCTTAGGCATTTTGAACAACTTTCGTATGAAGAAATATCTAAAATAACCGGAAAAAGTTTGGGCGGATTGAAAGCAAATTATTTTCACGCTCTAAATAAAGTATTAGATGAAATGGGTGAGTAAATGGATAATAAAAAGATTAAAATTTTGCAGTACTTAACTGATGAACTATCAGTGGAAGAATCTAAATCATTCGAACAAGAAATGAATGATTCAGCTGAGTTGAAGATGTTAGTAGAAAGTTATAATAAAAAATTATCATCATTATCAACTCTTCGAAATATCAAGGGTGATGAGAGGTATTTTGTGAACATATTTCCAATATTTAGCCAAAAGCTGGCTGAGAAGGTTCAAAAATTATCTATTGGAAATTTAAGTTTTGCTTTCTCTTTTGTCGTGGTGCTTCTAATTTTGGTGAGTATCGGAATTAAATCAGGACTTGACTCCGATTTTCAAGAGAGAGTTTCTTTTGCTTCGATTTCTGATGATGCAATGAATTATCTAAATATGAATGGAAATAAGTTCACATTAAATGATTTACAATTGGAGTTTGAATCGATTGATGAAAATGAAATGTCTGAAACTTTCATTCAATTGCTAAAAATCGAGAGTAAGGAAATTCACAACTATGTAAATCCGGATAATCTTGAAATTATAGGAACATTTGATAAATTAAATAGTGAAGAATTTGACAACCTTTATAAATCATTATCAGAAACTAAAATTCTGTAGGGAACTATATGAAAAAGTTATTTCTACTTGCAATCGCAATACTCTGTTTTAATAATTCATTCGCACAACCGGGGCGAGAACGCTCACATATGAGAAATATGGAGAAAATTCTGCAACTTGAGAAAGTTAAATTAATGGAAGTTCTCAACTTAGATGAAGAAACAAGCGTTAAGTTTTTCATTCGCTTAAAGGATCATCGGGAAAAAATGAGAGAGAATATGGAGCAACTCGACAAGCTAACCGATGAACTACGCAAAAAACTTGAGGATGAGAACTTAGATGTAAATGACTCTCAGTTTAAAAAATTCAATGATGAAATGGTTAATATCGAAAATAATGGAAAGAAAATTCGAGTTGATTTTATAAAATCCGTTTCTGAAATACTTACCCCCATTCAAATATCAAAATTCTTGGTGTTTGAAAGAGCATTCCGAAATGAAATGCAGGATTTGCTAATGAAGAAACGTGGAGGAGGGAGAGGGAAAAAGTAAAAATGTATTTCTCTCTGTGTTTTATGTTGCATTTATAATCCATTAAACTTAACTTTGAAATTAAGTTTTGCGGAAGTGGTGAAATTGGTATACACGCTACTTTGAGGGGGTAGTGCCCGTTCGGGCGTAGGGGTTCAAGTCCCCTCTTCCGCACCAATTCAAATCAAATGAGGTCATTAATGAAGCAAATAATTAAATTCTTTGTCCTATTTTTAATTTTATCGGTAGTCACATCGGAGATTCTTGCTCAAGAAATGGAACCGGAAGCTGCTAAATTGTATAATCAAGGCAATGAGCAGATGAAAGAAGGTAATTTCAATGGTGCGATAGATAGTTATGATAAAGCTTTACAAAAAGCTCAGGATCACAGAATTTATTATCAAAAAGCGATTGCTCAAAAAAAATCCAATAAAGTTCAAGAATCAGTCCCAACCCTCCAAAAAGCAATTGAGTTGAATCCAAAGTTTGATATAGCCTATAATGCACTCGGTGGAAGCTTCTTCTCATTAAATAATATGGAAGAAGCTATTAAAAGTTTTGAAAAAGTTATTGAAATTTCTACCAATAAAAAACTTAAAGACCAAGTAAAAGAGTACATCGCAAGATCTTATGCTAAACTTGGAAATAATGCCCTTGCAGATGGTAGCCCTGAAAAGGCAGTTCAATTTTTTAATAAAGCAATTGAAAATCATAACTTAGATGCAGCTTATCTTGCACTTGCAAAAGCGCACACGGAAGCCGGTAACTGGGATAATGCGATTTCTGCCGGTGAAAATGCTTTAAAATATCGTTCTTCTATCAGTAAGGGGGGAGCGTATTATTATATCGGTTTAGCCTATAAAGGAAAAGGGGATATGAATAAAGCTAAGGAAAATTTTAATCTTGCTAAAGCAGACCCAACTTATAGAGCCACAGCTGAATACGAATTAAAGCTGATTAAATAATCATTTTGAAAACCTCCGCTTGACGGAGGTTTTTTACATTTCTAAACAAACCAACTTTGTGAAATACAAGTTTAAAAATCATATTTTTAATGATACTATCGAAATTCCCCAAAACTATAAAACTATTATTCTTTTAAGCCATTTTGCAATTTCACGTCAGAAGGGTAATTTAGTTGAGTTTCTGAAGCTATTAAAGCAGAACAATTACAGCCCCTCTAAACAATATGAAGTACTGCTTCAAATCTATCTGTTTGGAGGATTTCCAGTAAGTCTTGAGTCTTTAAAGATTTTCAATGAAATATCCCCGTTAAAAAGAAAAGTTAGTACAAATACTCACAATGAAAATCTTATTGCAGATGGAAAGAGAAATTGTTATAAAGTGTATGGAAAAAATACCCAAAAGTTGATTTCAAATGTTGAAGCATTTTCACCGGAGTTAGCAGAGTGGTTAATCTCAGAGGGTTACGGAAAAGTTTTTTCTCGAAGCGGGCTTTCATTTCTTGAACGAGAAATTGTTGCAATCACATCTTTATCCTATCTACAATTTTCGGAGCAATTATTCTCTCATATAAATGGGGCATTCAGAAATGGTTTATCAATTGATGCCCTAAGTAAGATGATCATGTACATAGCCGGTATTAATAATACAAAAAGAGGTAATTTTATCATTCAAGTTTTTGAGTCATTTAAACTGAGAAAAGGATTAACTAAGTGAATTCAGAAATGCTATATATAGTTACAGCTTTATTTTTGGCGGTTTTTATTTCTGAATACGCAGCACGTCAAAAATGGATTAATCATATAATCAGCCGAAAACTCTTGCATTTATTTGCCGGAACTGCAGTTTTAAGGATAATGGTAATAGTTGAAGAAAAAGAATTATTGTTTTGGTTAGGGGTATTCTTCACCATTTTTTTATTTATCATTATAAAATTTGGAATACTCAAGGAAGTTAATTCATCCGGAAGGAAAAGTTGGGGTATCGTTCTGTTTCCATTGTCATTTTCGATACTGATTTATTTTTCAAAAAGTGATTTAACCTCAGCAGTATTAGCTTTTTCAATAATGACATTTGCTGATGCTTTTGCAGCAATTATCGGTATTAAGTTTGCAAAAAAAGAGTATTATCTGGGGAAGGATAAGAAGTCATTTTTAGGTTCAACGATTTTCTTTTTAACAACTTCTTTAATCCTTGTTACCTATTTCTTAGTTTTAAATAGCACTATCTCACTCCAGACAGCTGCTTTAATATTTAGCATCAGCATGATTATTACTCTTATTGAAGCTATTAGCTCCAATGGAAGTGATAATTTTTTTGTCCCAATATTTTCATTCATATTAATTCAGCTCCTAATAGTAAATGAAGGTAATTCATTTATTGTTGATTCTATATTTGGGTTTATATTAGGGGCATTAGTGGCAGCTTTATCAAATAAATTTAGAGTACTAACAAAAGATGGGGCAATTGCAACGCTCATCCTAGCTTATTTTATTTATGGATTTGGTGGACTTAAATGGACACTCCCAATTTTTACTTTCTTTATCTTGTCGAGTTTATTATCCAGAATCCGTCACTCAAAGAATCGGAAAGTTGAAGATAGGTTTGAAAAGACAGGTAACAGAGATGCAATGCAGGTGATTGCAAATGGTGGAGTGGGATTGTTTCTCGTAGTTTTGAATTCATTTTTTAACAACGAACTTTTCTACATAATCTTCGTCCTATATATAGCTGTAATGTGTGCAGATACTTGGGCGACTGAGATAGGAACATATTTTCAAGCCGCAACATATAACATTAGAACTTTTAAAATAGTTGAATCAGGTGTATCCGGTGGGGTTTCCATGCCCGGACTTGTGGGGTCGTTAGCCGGTGGAATGGTGATTCTGCTTTCTTCTTTTATATGGATCAATAATTTTGTCCTCTTAGCTGTTATGCTTACTCTAAGTTTTATTGGATCCTTGATTGATAGTTTCATGGGGGCTACTATTCAAGTGCAACATAAATGTAATATTTGTAAATTAGTTACTGAGAAAGATTTTCACTGCGACCAAAAGACTGATTTTTACAAAGGGTTAAGTTTTATAAATAACGACTCAGTAAATTTTTTGTCCGGTTTGCTCACTTGCATTTTATTTTTTATATGGATTTATAGTTAAAGAGTATGAAAAAAATTTTAGCGTTCATTCTGTTAATATCTAATACTTTCTTCGCTCAATCGTTGATGGAAAGATATTCAAAGGCGATGGAGTTTTACTTCAGAAAAGATTATGTCGCTGCATATAATGAATTCAAACCATTTTTGGAAAAGTATGAGTTGAGAGATGAACTTTATTCATCGGCAATATTTCATTCATCGGAATCACTCCTCTTACTGGGAGAGTACAATACTGCAAGTGCAGGATTTGAGTTTCTAGCTAACAACCACTCATTCTCTAACTTTAGAGCGAAATCACTTTACAGACTAGGATTGATATATTTTGAAAATAAAGAATATACTCTTTCTCGTGAACGCCTTCAACTATTGATAGACGATTATCCTAACAATGAATTTTACGGTTCCGCCCTTTATTGGATTGGAGAATCATATACTCATGAAGAAAGATTGGAAGATGCAGTAAACTTTCTACTCGAAGCAGTTTCTAACAGAAGTAACAACAAATATATCGATTATACAATTTATTCTTTAGCGAATGTCTATGAAAAACTTGGAGATTTTACTAGTGCTGTTACCTATTATGATGAATTATTATCATACTATAAGGACAGCCCATTAGCAACTTCTGCACAAATCAGAATTGGGATTTGTTATTTCAAACTCAAGGAATATGATAGTTCAATTCTTGAATTAAAGAGTCCTTTAGTATCAAATCTAGATAGTGAAAAACAAGCAGAAACCCTGTACTTACTCGCAAATTCATATTATAGAGTCGGGGAATATGATAATGCTGTTAAAACATATCTTGAAATAATATCTAAGTTCCCTTCAATTCCTGTAGTACGTGATGCTCGTTATGCTCTTGCCTGGTCATACTTCCAACAAAAGAAATACGCCGATGCAAACAAAATTTTCAATACTTTAACCGAAGGTACAGATTCTCTCGCGTTTCTTTCTTACTATTGGAAAAGTGAAGCATTAAGATATTTAGGAAATGATAATGATGCTCTTCGATCTTTCGAAGATTTTTTAAAGCGTTACTCAAGTAGTGATTTAGCATTTGCGGCTCAATATCAAATTGGTGTTCTTTATTATAATAACAATAGATATGAATTAGCTATCAGATACTTGAATAATGCTGCTGAATCTCCTGATGAAGTTGTTCAAGCTAAAGCATTTACTATGCTTGGAGAGATTCATCTTCAGCAGAAAAAATATCAGCAAGCTATCGAATATTTTAGAGTAATTGAAACTCTTCCCAATACTAGTGAAGATTTAGAATTACGCGGACGGTTGGGTTTAGCAACGGCATATTATTTCATAAATCGATTTGATGATGCAATTATTATACTTCAAAATATCGATTCCAATTTCCCTTCGTTTGAATCTGACAAAGTAAATTTTTATTTGGCCGAAAGTTATTTTGCAAAAGGGAATTTTGGAGAAGCTTTAAAATCTTATCAGAAAGTAAGAGGGGAGTTACCTGCCTTTGAACTCCAAACATTATACGGCAAAGCTTACACTTTTTATAACTTGCGTGATTATACAAATGCATCATTTCAGTTTACAGATTTCTTAAAAAAATTCCCAAATGATTCCCGTATCCCTGATGTAAGAGCCAAACTTGCCGATAGTTATTTCGCAGATAAGAATTTTACTGCTGCAGTAAAAGCATATGATGATATTCTCAAAGCAAAAGGGACACTTTCTAGCCGTGATCAAGTTTCTTATCAGTATGCACTTGCACTGTTCCGAAGCGGAAAGTCTGATGCAGCGATTGATGAACTTCAAAAATTGCGAATAAATTTCTCTAAATCTCCATTTGCAGATAATGCTCATTACTTAATCGGTTGGATATATTTCAAAAAAGGAAATTTCTATGAAGCAATCAACAATTACAGGTTACTCGTTGAAACTACATCCAACCAGAATTTAGCTCCACTTGCTTATTACTCAATTGGCGATTCCTACTTCAATCTCGGAAGTTATGATTCAGCCATAGCAAATTACCAAAGGATTATTGACTTTTATCCAAAATCAAATCAACTCTTCGATGCACTAAATGGTATTCAATATAGCTATGTAGCAAAGGGTGAAACTGAGAAAGCAATTACTCTGATTGATAGTTACGTACTTAAAAATCCTAATTCAGGATTCAGTGATCAATTGTTTTTGAAAAAAGGCGAGACCTTTTACAGCCTTCGTAATTATGAAAAAGCAAAAACAAGTTATAAAGAATTTATTGCCTATTTCCCAAAGAGCAAGTATGTGGCAGATGCTTATTATTGGGTTGGGAAAAGTGCACAGAATTTAAACCAATTTGAAGAAGCACTCTTCAATTTCAGAACGGTATTTAATACTTACACTTCTAGTGAAATCGTTCCTGCCGCTGTGATTGAGATGGGGAATATTTTTAATTCGCAGAAACGTTATTCGGAATCTATATCATTATATGACCAAGCATTGAATAGGTTGAA
>JAHBUO010000102.1 GCA_019638025.1 Ignavibacteriaceae bacterium | reverse complement strand
TTAATCAATATGCTGTCGAGGAATGGACCTCGACAGCAGAGTTTAAAAAATGCAGAGATACCTCAACATGAGACAGCACTACCTCTGTTGCCAACCCGTTCAAACTCATACCAAGAAACCCGAAGGGGTGAAATATTTCTATTGAAGAACAAATTCAATTTCGGCTAAAGCCGTAAAAAGTTTCCTAATTTTCTTATCACCGACTTAAAAGTCGGTGCAATTAAAAACCCATTTTTGGGGAAAAATAATTTCAGAAAATCATCCGGTTAATTCCGGGAAATGCTTTTCGCTTTTTTGTCTTCCACTTGAAAGTCTGTACTATTTAAAACAGATTTGAGAGAAAGTTTATCTTTATAAATATCCGCCGCCTAAATCCGGAAAATGTCTTACATTTTTTTCTCCAACTTGAAAGTCTGTGCTATTAAAACCCATTTTGAGAGAAAGATTCTTTGGATATAAAATATAATAGCCGCCGGCTTTAGCCAAAATGTTTTCATAGAAAATGCCAAAAACAATATTCAAGTCAATGATGCACAATAAATCATCTTTTTTTTAGTTCCTCGTTTTTCAAATACGGGAACTAAGAGGAACATGCCTTTCTGGTTATTTCATACCTTAGGAATTTTTACTCACATCTCGGATTACGACTACTCGTAATAATTTTAAATTATTTGACTCTTCTAACTGAATCAACTAAATGCAATTGATTTATCACCCCAAAAAAAATTATAATACTGCAACTAACATCTGATAAAACAGCAGGGGGCTTAATTAATGAAAAGAGACTACCTTAAAGTTAGGCAGTCTCTCATCTCTTCATTACGTTCCGGATAAATTACATTAACATCTAAATTAATTAGGAGCAGTTCCCTCACCAATATTCGGATTATTATCCGGTGGGGATTTTCTCGCCAGTTTATAAGGTTCCAAACCGAAATCCAACAGAATCTTATTCCTAATTCCTAACTTACCACGAATTGATCTTGAGATTTTAGATAAATTTTCTTGAGTCTGCTTTAGAACTTTATAATACTCATCTGTAGCTTTTTGTGCCTCGATGCGGGTATCCACTAAAGCATCTTTTTTCACTCTCAAGTTCGTCATCATCTCCTCAACATCATTCTTTGAAGTAATGTTACTCAAATCGATTGAATCAATATGTTTTACGAGTCCATTAATAATTGCTTCCAGTTGGGATATTAATTGTAAAAAATCTTTTTTATGAATATAATTCATAGTGTTATCCTTTAATTATTTTTAAATTTTGTTTGATTTAAATGCGACTTTACTAAGTCGGTCTTTATATTGGTGTTACATTATTGTGTTAAAAGTTTCTGATATTTTTTCATGACTGTCTCGAAGGACAGTATTTTCTAATAATTTCAACATCTTATTCACGAAAAAACAATAGTTGTGTTTTCGGAAGGTAAATCGCCCTCGTCAAAAAACTGAGAGAGCATACATAGTCTTTAAAATTTTCTATTTTCCGTTATTAAGGAATCACAATTGCTATGTGTCCTATTCTATTTTTGTTTTGCTTATATAAACTTGATTGTTTATTGACTTTTTAAAAATCTTAAACAATCTCAACTCCCGATAAATACCTCATGATTATTTCAAAATGTGGCGGTAAATATATATCTTCTATTTATACAATGCAACACCCCATGCTGTTTAAGCCCCTATTTTACTATGCTGTAAGAGGGGTTCATGCGTCGCAGAGCAGAGGGAAGCGAGGGCTTTGCCGCTGCCTGAAGCATCTGAAAAAAAAATTAAAAAAAATTTTTTTTAGGATGATTTTTCATCCAAAATTTGAAGTGTTTTATGATATTAGGTTTGAAAAATTTTTTCGACTCACGAATTTTGCTCGCCGTCATTCTTAATTATTAGGAACGATAGAACTTCAATTTTAAATAAAACCCAACTCTCTCATACCGACACATTTTTAAAACATCTTATTTAGATTCCTAAATTTTTTATTTGAAGATTAAGACAACTCATTTACTTTTGTGATTATTATGTTCAGGTTTCTGAATGGAACATTTATGTTTGTTACTAATAGGTTCAGGATTCTAAATATTACATTTTCTATTTCCTGTGATTGATTCAGGTTGCTGAATGTAACATTTATGTTTATCAGGATAATGTTTAGGTTTCTGAATGGAACATTTAGAAATGAGTGAATTAGCTTCATCCATTAGGATTTAACTTCAGATTGCAAAACTTATATTAATTATAATTTATTTGAAGCGTGTTAATTACCCACAAAATCGTATCCTGAAATCAATATACTCACCTTAACATTTAAAAATATTTTTTCGAATAGAATTTTTAACTGACTACTTTTCTAAATTATTTACACGGATTTAACTAACTTTCAGTATTATGAAATAACTTTTGGGTATGATGGAAGCTCCACAAGAAATTATTCAACTGGTTACTCGCTTTAAAGATAACCTTTCGGCATACAAAAACCCCGGTTACAACGAAACTCAAGTACGCCGCGAATTCATTGACCCACTTTTTGAATTGCTTGGCTGGGATGTTGCCAATAAATCCGGTTACGCCGAAGCTTATAAAGAAGTTATTCACGAATATTCTCAAAAAACTAAAGACAGCGTTGAAGCCCCCGATTATCTCTTCAGGATTGGTGGAATACGAAAGTTCTTTGTCGAAGCAAAAAAGCCAAGTGTCAATCTAAAAGATGACCCCAACCCTGCTTTCCAAGTAAGACGCTACGCCTGGTCTGCGAAACTTCCCCTTAGTATTTTAACCGACTTCGAAGAGTTTATTGTCTATGATTGCCGTATCAAACCGGTTCTTAACGATAAACCCTCCAACGGTAGAATCCTTTACTATACATTTGAAGATTATATAACCAAATGGGATGAAATTTATTCCGTTTTCTCACGCGAAGCTATACTTAAAGGTTCATTTGATAGATTTGCAGATTCAAAAAGAAATAAAAAAGGAACTGCAGAAGTTGATGATGAATTCCTTTCGGAAATAGAAAACTGGAGAGATCATCTCGCCAAAAATCTTGCGCTCCGGAACCCTGAACTTACTAACCGTGAACTTAATTTCGCCGTTCAGAAAACTATTGATAGAATTATATTCCTAAGAATTTGCGAAGACCGCGGTATTGAAGATTACGCTCAACTCCTCAATCTTCTCAACGGTGCAAATATCTATAAACGGCTTCTGCAAATATTTTCTGCTGCAGACCAAAAATATAACAGCGGACTTTTCTATTTTGAACAAGAAAAAAATCGTGGCGACTACCCCGATACAATTTCTTATAAGCTTAATATCGATGACAAAACTCTTAAAGATATTATTAAAAAACTATACTATCCCGAATCTCCTTACGAATTTTCAGTGCTTCCGGCTGATATACTTGGACATGTTTACGAGCAATTTCTTGGCAAAGTAATTCGGCTGACCGCAGGGCACCGTGCAATTGTTGAAGAAAAACCCGAAGTTAAAAAAGCAGGCGGTGTTTATTATACCCCTACTTATATTGTCGAGTATATAGTTAATAATACACTCGGAGTTAAACTTGATGAAATTAATTCCGGTAATAACAAACTGAAATACAAAATAGATGAAGCTTCTAAATTGAAAGTCCTTGACCCTGCCTGCGGTTCCGGCTCTTTCCTTCTTGGAGCTTATCAATACTTGCTCGATTGGCATCTTAAACTCTATTCTGATGAGTTCAGTGGAGATAACTTCATTCCTAAAAAAGAATCCCCCGTTTATAAAACCGGCAACAACGAACTTAAACTTACAACCGCCGAAAGAAAAAGAATTCTTCTAAACAATATCTTCGGTGTTGATATTGACAGCCAGGCTGTCGAAGTAACAAAACTTTCACTTATGCTTAAAGTACTTGAAGGGGAAACCGGTGAAACTCTTAATACTCAACTTACAATGTTTAGGCAGAGGGCACTTCCCGATTTAAGCAATAATATCAAGTGCGGTAACTCCCTAATAGGTCCCGATTTCTATGACCAAATGGAAATGAACTTTCTTGATGATGAAGGAAAATTTAAAATTAATGTTTTTGATTGGCACTCCGAATTTAAAGAAATATTTAACAATGGTGGTTTTGATGTTGTTATTGGTAATCCACCTTATGTCAGAAGTCAAAACATTGACCAAACAAATAAAGATTACCTAGTCAATAATTTTATTTCAGCTTCATATCAACCTGATACATTTGCTTTTTTTTTAGAAAGGGGAATCAAACTTTTACGAAACAGTGGATTGATCGGTTATATTATCCCAAATGGGATTTTAACAAATACCTATTATGAAAAACTTAGGGAATTCATAATTAACACAACTTCAATTAAGATAATTGTGAATTTGAAAAGTGGCGTGTTTTCAAATGCATCCGTTGACACATCTATTTTTATTTTACAGAGCATGGATGAAATTATTACCAGAACATTAAATGTTGTAAAAATTGGCGAGTCATTATCGAACCAACATAATGCAATATCAACACCTACTAATCAAATCAGACAAGATTTACTATCTAAGCTTTCAGGAAGAGTGTTTAATACAAGCATAAATACTATAAGCTTAAATCTAACTGATCAAATCTCACGAGAGTGTATATTATTAGGTGAGCTATTTGAAGTAAAAGCTGGAATGAAAGTTAGAAAAGAGTTTGTTTCCAAGCAAAAAGAAGATAATAGATATAAAAAATTCATCTGTGGTGCAGATATTAAACCATATGCAATATCTTGGAGAGATTTTTGGGTTTGCTATGACAAAAGACTCGAATCAAGATATTCAAACCAAGCTTTTCGTGATGAAGAAATATTTTTAAGAAAGGAAAAGATACTTGTTAGACAGGTCATGGGAAAAGATAGAATTTACGCCGCAATAGATATCGAACAATATTATCTAGACCAAACATTGTATGTGCTTATTCCTAAAATATCTGGAACTAACTGTTACATTATTTTAGGGATATTAAATTCAAAATTGATGAAATACTATTTTTCAAAAACACTTTCAGACAGAAAAGAAACATTTCCTAAAATTAAGGGTGTGCAACTAAAGAATTTACCTATAAAAAATCATATTAAATTACCAAACGAATCTTTAAAAAGATTATTGAATTTTGTACATCAAAATATCGCTTTGCATGAGAAGATTAACAGATGTAATTTAATACAAGAAAAACAAACACTTCAACGCCAAATTGAAGCGACAGACAAACAGATAGACAAACTCGTTTACGAACTTTACGGTTTAACAGAAGAAGAAATAAGAATAGTAGAAGAGAGCCAATAAATTTGAAAACCGATCATCGAGTTGAATTCAATTTCGGCTAAAGCCGGAAAAAACGTCCTAGTTTTCTAATCACCGACTTAAAAGTCGGTGCTATTAAAAATTCAAATTGATAGAAAGATTCTTTGAATATAAAATATAATAGCCGCCGGCTTCAGCCGGTGGAACATTAAATAAACAAAGAAATTGGCTTTAGCCAAATTTGAGATTAATTAATAACCTTTCTCGCAGAGCCGTAAATTATTTTCTTCTACTCGAACCGCGGTAAGGTTTTTTATTAAATGCTTTTTGAGGAGGTCTTTTGAATTCAACAGTCTTATGTTCTTCGGGAATTTGAATAAGGAGTTCTTCCGAAGGAAAAGAAAATTCAATTTTCTTACCTAGGAATTTCTCCAATTTTTGAATTTCATGTGAATCATCTTCGTCTGCAAAGCTGATAGAAATTCCGGTTGCACCGGCTCTTCCTGTTCTTCCAATCCTATGAACATACTCTTCAACATCTTGAGGCAAATTATAATTGATTACGTGAGAAATCCCTTCAACATGAATTCCTCTTGAGGCAACATCAGTAGCGACTAAAACTCTAATTTTACCTTCTCTGAATCGCTCTAAACGATTAATACGTTGATTTTGTGCGATATCTCCTGAAAGCAGAGCACAGCTTATTCCGTATATATCAAATTTTTCTTTCAGTCTTCGAGCATCATCTTTTCGATTAACAAAAACTATAACACGTTCTAACTTTTTTTGCATAATGAGATTATACAAAAGAGTCGGCTTTTCATCAATTGTAGTTATATAAGTAATCTGCTCAATACTTTCAACAGCAACATCATCAGGTTTGATAATGATTTCGTGTGCTTCTTTGGTCCATGACTCCGCAAGTCGCATCACATCACCGCTAAGGGTTGCGCTAAAAAACATTGTTTGTCGATTTGATTTAGGGGGTGTACTGCTAACTATCCTTTTAACATCAGGAATAAATCCCATATCTAACATTCTATCAGCTTCATCGATAATGAGAAGTTCTATTTTTGAAAGGTCAACAATTTGTTTCTTCATAAAATCGATGAGTCTGCCCGGAGTACAAATAAGGATATCACAAACTTCTTTTTGCAACTTGCTTTGTTGTTTAATATAATTCATACCACCAAGAATTGAGAGAATGGAAACTTGAATATATTTTCCGATTCCAAGAGCATCCTTCTCAATCTGTAAAACCAATTCACGTGTCGGTGCAAGAATAAGTGCTCTTGGTCTCCCCGGTTTTGGCTTATCTGTCTGTGGATTCTTCAAAATATGATTGAAAATTGTAATTAAGAAAGCCGCAGTTTTTCCGGTTCCGGTTTGTGCTTGAGCTGTAATATCTTCACCTTTCATAGCTTTTGGAAGAACCGCCGCTTGAACAGGAGTAAAATATTTAAATCCTAAATCATAAGCCCCATGCAGAATTTCTTGAGGTAAGTTCAAATCAAGAAAACTGATTTTACCTTCTACGTGAGGGACAATAAAAACTGATTCATCCCACTTTTCATTAATGTGTTGAGGCTGAGGTTTAGCTTGAGGTTGATTGATATTTGGTTTTTTCTTCAATCTTTTTTCGTGGCGAAGCCGATATTCCTCAGGAGTCTCCTTTTTATATTTTCTCTTTGGTTTAACCGGAGTTTCCTGTTTTTCAACACGAGGAACTTCAGGTTTTGGAGTTGAAGTTTTTTTTGTTTTTACTGTTTCAGTGGAGATGACTTTAACGTCTTTCGATTTACCACCGAGAATTTTTTTTAGCTTTGCAGCAATCTTCTTTATCAATGTATGTAGCTTACTATAAAATGAAACAATTAGTGCGAAAATATACCTGTTAGATGTTAAAGATGTAAGTCCGGTTTTATATTAATTTATCATACGACACAATAAGAATAATCTGATTTTTATTCATATCAATTAAAAGAGTGGATGAAATTCACGACACTTATTAATGAAGATATGAGTGGAGGAGAAGGTTGTACTTTATGAAGTTTCTGTAAACTTACCATTAATATATTTATGAATGATACTTGCAACTAACGTCTGATAAGGCAAACCTTCTTCCAAAGATTTAGCTTTCAGATTTGATAAATCCTTTTCAGATAGGCGGATATTAATTCTTTTATTTTTTAAGCCGGTATTCTTAGCTATCTGTTGATAATCGGCACTCTCCTTCACAAAATCATTACTTTCGATCCATTCACCATTTTCAAAGGATTCTAACAATTCTTTTTCTTCATTCTCTAATTTCATATTAAGCACCCTTTAAATATTTTTTTGAAGCTTTTCTACTCGGGATTATAGTTTTTAGAAATACTTTTTCCTCATCCTCAACAAATGGAACCAGATAGGCATAATTTTCATATTCAACTACAAATATTTTCAGACTACCATACCTTGAAATGTTGGGATGACTTGTAATCGCCAAGAGCTTTCCCAGTTCTATTTGGCTAATTATAATCTTAAATGAAATTCCGCGTTCTTTTTTCAGAATCTTGTTTTTCTCTTCATCCCAATCGAAACATTTCATTTGCTTTTTGATGGCAAAATAAGGAGCATGTATGCCTAATGTCAGCACTAAAAAGAGATGAGTGGGGATTATTAAAAGATAAACTTCACCGGTAATAAATTATCGACCGGAATATATATTCAGCAACTAACGACAAATGAATTTACATCAACAAAGAAATTTATTTTAAGGAAATAACCGTAGGGCAACTCGCCGAGTTGCCTTGCTTAATTTAAAACATTCCTAAATTAATCAATATGCTGTCGAGGAAAGGTCCTCGACAGCCGAGAGAAAATCGCGAGTCCCTAACGGGACAAAATGAAATAGTCAAATAGCCTAATCCTGGAGGCAACGCACACTAAACCCGTTATTCTTATAGTAGTAGAAGAAGCTGATATAACTATCATTGCTGCTCAAGCGAAGGAAATACGCGCTCGTTGCATTGCTCTCCGATGAACACCAAAAGTAGGCGTTGTTGCCTACATCGTCGAAGCTACCATTGCCGTGCCGGTAGCCCGCCAGCAACGCGGAAAATCCGCTTGTGTTTGTTCCCGCTCCATCTCCAATCCCTTCTCCTATTGCTTTTAGTGAATTACTATTATTGGCTACTGCCGCTTTTAGGGTTTGAAATTCTGCATTAGTAGGTATGTGCCAACCTTCAGGGCATATCCCTTTTGCTCCGGCTGTTCTGCTGTATTGCATTGCTTCGTTCCATTGGTATAAGCCTCCATAGATATCACAGTTCGATTCTAAATCATTGTAACAATATTTCTCTAATGTACTATTATTTGTCTGTTCTTGGCTTCCGTTTATCCTTGTCCCTACATTTAAGTTCTCTCTTAACCAGCACTGGTTACCTATCTGCACTGTATTGTAGGTTTTGCCTAAGTGAGTAATAGTTGAGGGACAAAAATTTACTATACTAAAAACATTAGAAAAAGAGATCCTAGTATTTTTTTTAGCACCGACACGGAAAGCGTATTTAACTCCAAAACTAAATGAGTAACTAATACGTGCTTCGGTTGTATTTGCGGGTAACTCAGCAATTGAATTAAAATTAACGCTGTCTGTACTCACTTGAATAATGTAAGATTCCTCAACAGTGGAATTATCCTTCCATTTAAGATAAACTGAATCTTTTGATAGTGAAAGTAGTTCTAGATTAGATGGGCTTAAACGGTTGGTAGTAACTATTATAACCTCAGAGCCGGTAACTTTATCATCGCTATTGTAAGCCTTTGCGTAAATAGAATATTGGGAGCTATCCGGTAAACTCTTCACATCCCAAAAGTAGTTATATGGTTTTATAGCAAACTCTTTAACCATTAAATTTTGAATATAGAGTTCAACTTTCGTTATTCCTTTAGTATCGGATGCATCTATCTGAATTGTTATTGAATCTAAAACATTCTGATTATTGATAGGGGAAACTATTTTTACTGAGGGTGTATCTTTTACAGGTGATGTAGGATTATTCTCATCTTTACTACATCCGATAAATAGATTTAAAACAAATATAACCGCAACAAAATATCTCATCTTTGACCCCAATTACTAGTTAATAAATAAGCAAATGAAAATTAGAAAAAATAAAAAAGATTTCCACTCTTACAATAAATGATACTATTTAAAAATGTTTGCTGTCAGGAATTGACTCTTAATAACCAATTAAAATATATTTTTATCTTCACTACAATTATAACATAATCCATGAGGCTGTCAAGTGTTGACAATCACATGAAGATAAATCATATCTGTTTCGCTAAAATAATTTCGTTTCCGAGCCATCTTTCCTTCAAATGATAATTATTTATTTCCTAACGGAGATAATTAATTTTCGAATGAAGAAGAATTATTTACTAACATAAAATTTAAATTTACTAAAGAAAATTTTTGATCTTCAAATGAAAGTAATCGTCCTTCAATAGAAAATTTCTGTTTTTCAATTGAAAGCGATTGTTCTTCGAAAGGAAATTTTTTATTTCGGAAAGAAAATAAATTTAATCGAAACAGAAATGATTTCCATTCGGACCAAAATTTATTTTATATATCTGTAAGTTTAGGGGATAAGGAGATAAATCAGAAAAGAAAGGCTGATCTTAAACTAAAATCAGCCTAAAAAGAGAGTTATAATTACATTTCTTGTGATTCGAGCCATCGTTCAACATCAATTGCAGCCATACAGCCGGAACCTGCGGCAGTTATTGCCTGTCGATAAGTTTTATCGGCAACATCACCCGCCGCAAAAACTCCTTCGATATTAGTGTAAGTGCTTCCTGTTTTAACTTTAAGATAACCGCTATCGTCCATATCTAATTTATCGGCGAATAGTTTAGTGTTAGGTTGGTGACCGATTGCGATAAAAAGTCCATCAGCATCCAACTTAGTAACTTCACCGGTAACTGTATCCTCAAGAAGGACTCCTGTCATTTTCTTTCTGTTGTTTTCTTCTTCACCTAAAACTTCTTTAATCACTTTATTCAACATAAAAGTAATTTTAGGATTTTTAGAAGCTTTATCGTACATAATTTTTGAAGCTCTAAATGCATCGCGTCGATGAATAACTACAACTTCGGCGGCATGTCTTGTAAGATAATTTGCTTCTTCCATAGCAGTATCGCCGCCACCGACAATAATAACCTTTTGGTTCTTGAAGAAAAATCCGTCACAAGTCGCACATGCAGAAACACCGTAACCCATATATTTTTTTTCACTCTCTAATCCGAGAAGTTTTGCGGATGCACCGGTAGAGATTATTATGGAATCGGCAGTATATTCTTCATCATACGACTTTAACTTAAAAGGGCGTTCCGAAAAATCGACTTCGGTAATCTCTTTGAAGTGTGAAACTGCTCCGAATCTTGCGGCTTGTTTACGCATGATATCCATTAATTCGGGTCC
>JAHBUO010000101.1 GCA_019638025.1 Ignavibacteriaceae bacterium | reverse complement strand
ATACGATTGAAGCTCAACAAAATCAATACAAGGCTACTTAAAAGTAACCTCATACTAACGCCTCCCATTATTTCTAATCTTGTTTTCATTAATTATTTATTCACAATACAATTTTATCGTTGATTCGATTGATTCTTCAGCTACCGAGGCTTCATTTAATACTATCTTTCCATAAGGCCACACCAAATCCCAAAAAGACTAAATCTTTCAAAATAAAAAAGTCCGTAACAGGTACTCCATCTACTGTCTTCCATACTCCAGGAGTAGTAAATAAAAAACTAATTGTAAATCCAAAAGTCAAAATCATTAGCAATCCAGCCCATTTTAGGCTATTTTTTATTTTTATTCCTATCAACAGCATTAATCCCGTGATAATTTCTATTATGCCGATTATATTTGAAACGGTTCTAATTGACCATATTTCATAACTCCATCCCATTAAAGGATGATTTTCAACGAGAGATTTAATTCCTTTAGCTTCCGTTAATGTAAACTTAAAGACACCAATCCAAAGTAGAACAATTGCTGTACCTAGGATCATGATTAGTAGTCCGGTACTTGGTGTTTTTATGTTGCTTAATTTTTCCATTATTTTAATTTGATAAAACAAAGATATTTATAAAACAGCGCGGTTAGTAGTCCATATTTCCCTAATACATGACTAAATTTCCTTTTATTGACTAAAATGGAATTGCTTTCTTTCTAATTCTAATTTATAGCTGTTCTGTATTTTTTATATTCATGAATAAGATGCTTTCTAAATAATAGAAAGACCTATCAAATATTATCAGGTAAAATAGTGGGAGCTATGATCCTATGTCAACGGTCCTTATGTTGAAATTTATATTCAGAATTTAGCAGACAAAATGGAATAAAAAGCACTCCGCCAATTCGTATTCGCCATGAGGTGCTGACCGTTAATGATGTTTTGGAATCTGCGTATTTTTTTGAATATAAAAAACCACTTACCCAAGCAATTTATGCAAGTAAGTCATGATACCATTTTTACATAGAACCCGCTAAGACCTCTATCCTGTGAAGGAATAGAATATGATTGATGAATACATGGCTGGATTGTATGTTAACATGGTATTAATTCTCTTTTTTTGATTCTGTCTTCGATTTACTGTTTCAAATTTTCCTTTGAATAGGTGGTTGACATTTTAAGTTAGCTAATTTTGTCAATTTGAATCTCCCAAATCAATAATTTTTTCGAGTTAAACAGATAGATACCGTAAATCGGGAAATTCAGTCATATGATAGGGAAATTTGGACATCAGTATAACTAATATCATCAAATACCTTTGTTTTATAAAATTTTAACAGAATAATTTATGAGACACAAACAATTTGGGTGGTTATCACTTTTGGGACTATCATTAGTTTTAGCATCATGTAGTAAGGACGATGATGGCATGATGGAAATGTCATCATCGTCAACGATTACAATTGAAAATGTATTGGACTCCAGACCTTTAGTTGAATCAGGAACATTTAAAAATAATGGCGGTTCTCCTCTAATTATGCCAGGAGAATCAATTTCAATTCAATTATATGCAGGTAAAGGACAGGCTGTATCATTTGCGACAATGTATGGATGGTCAAACGATTTATTTTTTGCTCCTGCTAATCCTGGCATCAAATTATATAAAGACGACGGAACTCCAATCGAAGGTGACGTATCAAACCAAATTAAGTTATGGGATAATGGTACAAGGATTAACCAAATGCCGGGAGCTACTGTAATGCATCCAGGTACTCCGGAATCTAGTGTGAAAGATATCACTGAGGTAAACAGTGCAGATGAACAAGGAAACACATATGCGCCTGCTTCTAGTTTACTAAAAGCCAGTCTACATTATGAAGGTAACTCACAGTTTACACTGACAATTGAAAATACATCAGGAAATACTGCTAATCCTACGCCGTTTAGTCCGGGTGTATGGACAGTATCATATATTGCAGGGGGAGATTTATTAAATCCGAACCCACTATATGAATCAGGCAAGCCTACCGCAAATGGCCTAACCAACATTGCCGAAATGGGTGATAATACAATGTTTGCAGATTATATTAAGTCGCAAACTGGAATCTTTACACCACTGTCCCCAGTTTTAGTAGTCATTTACAACGGTATTGAGAATCCAATTTATAAAGTAGGTGAAAAAGATCAAGGTAAAGGATTAAAAAAATTAGCACAAATGGGTGATGCTACTGAATTAGCAGCGTATCTCAGAACTGTGAATGGAGTAAAAGATGTATATGTATTGCCTGCTAGCAATTCGACGGTATTGTTGCCAAAAATTGGTGGGCAAGCAGGTAACAAAGTATCACAAGAATTAAATGTTAAATCCGGTGATAGATTGGCAATTGCAACCATGTATGGCTTATCAAATGATTGGTACTTCGCTTCAAAAGGCAATGGTGTGGATGCACTGCAAAAGGGTGATATTTCAACAACAATTGGTCTGTTTGACAATGGGACAGCGATAAATCAATTTCCTGGAGCGAGTATTACCCAATTTAATTTAGCAGGAGTACCACTGCCAGAAGATAAAAATATAGAAGAAGTGCCGAATCCCAACGCATTTACGATGTTACCGACTATACCAAACATCATCAAAGTAACAATAGAATAATCCAATAACAAGGCTGGGCATTTTTAATCTTAGACTCTCAGTATAAATCGCGGATAAATGAAAAATAAATTCAGTTTATTAAGCAAAGAAGAAATTTCATCAACGAATAGAGAAATTTTTGATAAGATGGAGAAGAGTTTTGGTAAAGTACCAAATCTATATAACATAATAGCATATTCTGAGAATGCGTTAGGAGCCTATATGAAATTAGAAGAAACTCCTAATTCCCTAACTATAAAAGAGGTCGAAGCTATAAATTTAGTGGTAAGCCAAGTAAATAGTTGTGTATACTGTTTAAGTGCGCATACCATAGTTGCAAAATCGATAGGTATAAATGATGAGGAAGCAATTGAGATCCGCAAGGGGGGGTATCATGCTAACGAAAAGTTGGATGCGCTTGTAAAAATTACCAATCAGATTACAGAAAAAAGAGGACATGTGGATGTAGGAACATTAGATGCTTTTTTTAAGGCTGGTTATACTAAGGGAAACCTTGTTGATATAATTGTCATTATAGGTGATCGTACAATAAGCAACTTATTACATGCCGTAACACAAGTACCGGTAGATTTTCCTTTAGCAAAAAACATTTAATCACACTTCATTAACTAAAAATGGAAAGTATAACACAAAAAATAAAACACATTATGAGCATACTTGGTCTGCTTATAATGGTTAGTCAGGCCAATGCCCAAGGACAACAAAAGAACATGATGGACCATAAAGAAAAAAGCCAGATGGAAATGGGGAGGATGGCTATGGGAGAGAATATGTATCCTCAAAAAGCTGAGGATATCAGCCCACTTTTGGCAGGAGAGAAAATACCTATGGTAACGTTGATGAATCAGCAAGGGAAAATTGTCGATTTAAATAAAATGGTAGCTGAGAAACCTACTATCTTAGTTTTTTATCGGGGTGGATGGTGTCCATACTGTTCTAAACAATTATCTGGATTACAAGAAATATCAGGCGATCTGGAAAGAATGGGATATCAGTTAATTGCAATAAGCACCGATAAGCCTGAAGGCTTAAACGCTTCAATGGATAAAGCAAGCTTAGAATACACATTGTTGTCAGATGCAGATCTGGTAGTTTCTAAGCAATTCGGCATCGCGTATAAAGCCCCTAAAGGTTATTGGGATTTTCTCCCTAAGTCTACTGGCGGAAAAGACATTGATTTGTTGATACCTGTTCCATCGGTATTTATATTAAGCAAAAATGGTGAAATAAATTTTGAATACATCAATCCAGATATTACAAAAAGGTTAAAGCCTGAATTATTAAAGGTAGTAGCACAAACAATATTTAAAGACTTATAAAACAGAAACGATGTTAAAAACTAAGAAAAGAGTAATGACTTATACGATGCTAATTTTTGCATTGGTGTCTTTAGTAAGTATGTCATTTGCCCAAAATAATCCAAAAGCCGGTATGAAAAAGGAAAGTCAGGAAATTGACTTTACTAATGGGAAATGGAGCGAAATTGCTGCAAAAGCAAAAAAAAGTAATAAATATATTTTTGTGGATGCTTATACAACTTGGTGCGCGCCTTGTAAATTACTGAAATCTAAAACATTCAAAGAGAAAGAAGCAGCAGTGTATTTTAATAAAAATTTCATTAATGTGACCATTGATATGGAGAGTGGTGAAGGTATTGCATTAGCAGAGAAATGGAAAGTGACAGCATATCCAACATTATTATTCTTCACTCCACAAGGTAAATTAGTGATGACAAAAATAGGATTTGTCAATGGAAAGCAGTTGATAGAATTTGGTGAACAGGCTTCAAAGAAAAAATAATTGAAAATATAAAGACATGAAAAATTGGAATTTAGAAGGGAAAAAAGTAGTAATAACGGGAGGTTCCAAAGGGATTGGGAAAGCAATAGTCACAGAGTTTGCGGAATTAGGAGCCGAAGTATTGTTTACTGCACGCGATAATGAGGAGGTCATTAAAGTAGAGAGTGCTTTGAGAGAGCGAGGATTAAATGTATATGGTATGTCAGCTGACGTAACTAGTACAGATCATCGTTTGAGAATTAAAATGTGGGTAGATAAAAAATGGGGTAAATTAGATGTGCTGGTCAATAATGCTGGAATTAATATTCGTAAACCAAGTAACGAATATGAAGAAAGAGAATACAGATCTGTATTTGAAGTAAATGTGTTAGCCCCATTTGAATTAAGTAGAATTTTATATTCAAGCCTTTTGGACGGGGCAGGAAGTGCGGTGGTCAATATTGCGTCTGTAGCGGGAATATTGGATGCTAGAACTGGTGCTCCTTACGGAATGTCAAAGGCAGGGCTAATTCAATTGGGAAGAAACCTAGCGAATGAATGGGCAGAAGATAAAATTAGAGTAAATACGGTATCGCCATGGTTTACCGAAACACCAGCAACAAAAAATGTATTGGCAGATGAACAAAAATTAAGTGCAATAACAAACAGAACCCCATTGCGACGCGTGGCCCAAGATGTAGAAATAGCAGCGGTAGTTGCTTTTTTAGCAATGGATAAGGCATCGTATGTGAGCGGTCAAAATATTGTAGTGGACGGAGGTGCGACAGCAGCAATTTTGTAAGATATATAAGAACATATAAATGTGAAATGAGAGGGTGTCTTATGATGTAGTGTAAGTATGAGATAATTGGGGAAACGTGATGGATATTATAAGGGAATAAAGAGGGAGAAAAATTAAATTAGTATCCACTTAAAAACGATAAAATAAAGGCAAATCAATATGGTAAGGGAATACGAAGATAAAATAACTTCAGCAAGATTCGTCATGCATGTGAACAGTGATCAGTTAAAAGGAGCAGGACTTCGTAAGCCAACAGCACCTATCAACACTTTTATCTATAATAAAGGTTCTAAGCAAAAAGTAAAAATTGATGAAATTGACTATGAAATGCCCGAAAGGTCTTTATTACCATTAGTATCCAATCAAAATTTCACATTTGAAAAACCAGATCAATTAATTGCCTGGCAGTTTAACAGAGAGTTTTATTGCATAGTAGATCATGATGCTGAAGTAGGTTGCGTTGGTTTTCTATTTTATGGTATTGAACATCCTATGTTTATTAAATTAAATGAGGATGAGAAAGAAGAAATGCGATACTTAGAAAAAATGTTTTCTGATGAATGGTTATCGCAAGATAATTTTCAAGGAGAAATGCTTAGGACTTTGCTGAAACATCTAATAATTAAAACGACCCGTACTGCAAAACAGCAAAGTGAATGCTATTCAAAATTTTCAGATGAAAAACTTGATATGATCAGAAAGTTTGCCTTATTACTGGAAGAAGATTTTAAAAAGGAACATGGAGTGAAATTTTATGCAGATGCGTTAAATAAATCACCAAAAACTTTGAGTAATATTTTCGCGATTTTGAGGCAACCTGCTCCATCAAAAATAATACAAAATAGGATTATCCTGGAAGCAAAAAGATATCTGCATTATACCGACAAAACGGCAAAGGAAATTGCATACGAATTAGGTTTTGAAAGTCCGGCACATTTTAGCAGATTTTTTAAAATGTATACCGGTACAAACATCTCCAAATTTAGAGAATAAGAGTCTTAGTTAAAAAAATGAAGATATAACAATGTTAACAATAGAAATACCCGATAATAAGGAAGTTAGTAAAAAAAACAAGGAGTTCTTGAAATACTTCAAAGAGCGTTTAGGGAGTGTCCCTAATCTTTATGCGTCGATGATGCATTCAGAAAATGCATTAAGTAATTACTATCAATTTCATACTAGAAAGGTTTCTTTGTCAAAGCAAGAATGCGAAGCGATTATGTTAGTGGTTTCTCAAAAAAACAATTCTTTATATTGTCTAAGTGTCCATACTATGATCGGAAAGCTAAATGGTTTTGATGAAGATCAAATATTACAGCTTCGTCGGGGGAATGCTGAATTTGATAAAAAATTAGATGCGCTGGTAAAATTCATTAAAAATGTAGTTGAAGAAAAAAATAGGATTAGTGTGCAACTGCTTCAACAATGTTTTAAAATGGGCTATAATCATGAAAATCTGATTGATGCGTTGCATGTCGTAGGTGATAGTTTCATCACAAACTTCACAAGCAAAGTTTTAAATGTGCCAATAGATTTTCCTTTAGCTAAAGAATTAAAAGAACACTAGGAAATAGGGCAATACTTAAAAACTTGGTTATTGGCATTGGTCGAAATACCCTTGGTTTCCTGTGGTCAACAGAAAATCAATAAAAAAATAGGAAAAAAGAAGTCGAAAGAAAGGGAGTCATGGAAATAGATAGTAAAAATTGTGAAATTGCCACGTTTGCTGCCGGATGTTTTTGGTGTGTAGAAGAACAATTCAAACTACTAGAAGGGGTGGAATCTGTAACCTCTGGATACACTGGTGGTCATCAGAAAAATCCTAGCTATAAAGAAGTAAGTACTGGTATGACCGGGCATGCAGAAGCTTGTAATATAGTCTATGATGCTGAAAGAATATCATATAAAGAATTATTAGGAGGTTTTTTTGTCGCGCATGATCCGACCCAATTAAATAAACAGGGAGACGATATTGGAACACAATACAGGTCCGCTATTTTTTACCATGATGAAAGTCAAAAGAAATTGGCTGAAGCTATCATTGCTGAATTGAATATTGAACAGGTTTATCCAAAGAATATAATAACCGAAGTAACAACTTATGGAGAGTTTTACAAAGCAGAAGATTATCATCAAAATTATTTTGAGAATAATCCAGAGGCCGCGTATTGTCAGAGAGTGATTAAACCTAAGCTAGACAAGTTTAAAAAAGTGTTTAAGGATAAAGTTAAACCGAAATATAAATGAAAAGGATATTGATATTAATTGGATGCATGTTTTTCTTAGGTAGTTGTCATGCACAGGAAACGAATAAAGGTATAAGTCAGGAACATATGGAAAATCCCTATTATTCCAGAACCGATAAAAAAAAATTAAATATCAGTAATGCAGAATGGAAAAAAGTCTTAAATCCACAGTTGTATCAAGTTGCAAGATTACAGGCTACTGAACAGGCATTTACTGGTAAATATTGGGATAGTGAAACGAAAGGCACCTACTATTGTGCGGTGTGTGGAAATAAACTTTTCCGTTCAGATGCTAAATTTTCAAGCAGTTGTGGGTGGCCTAGTTTTTTCGAACCCGTTAAAAACAGTGTCGTCTATAAAGAAGATAATTCACATGGCATGCATAGAACAGAGGTTGAATGCAATCGTTGTAATTCGCATCTCGGACATATCTTTGATGATGGCCCCGCCCCTACATATAAGCGTTACTGTATGAATTCCATTTCAATGGATTTTGAGCCTGATACGCTTAAAAAAGACAGATAAGCTTCCTCTAACATGGGCCGAAAACAGCCCAACATTATTTTAATAAACTTACAAAAATTATCATGAAAAAATGGTTATGGGTCTTGCTATTGTTCCAAATAACAAACTTACAGGCTCAGATAAAGGAAGTTGTTAAGTGGGATTATAAAATTAATAAAATCGCAGACAATGAATATGAGGCTGTGTTGAAAGCACAGATAGAGGAAGGTTGGCATCTTTACTCTAAGGATTTACCAAAGGATAGCGGTATACCAACAAAAATGAAAATTGTTAGTAATAACGTTGAATTAATAGGAGACGTAAAAGAGCTGGGAAAAAAAACAGAAGAGTTCAGTGAAGCATTTGGTGTTCAAATAGTATACTTTGCCGATTCTGTAAGATTTATTCAAAAATTCAGATTAAAAAATAACGGAATCAATCCCAAGATAGCTACTGAGATTATTTTTCAGGTATGCAACGATAAAATTTGTTTAGCTCCAAATACGATAGAATTTGAGGAAATAGTAAATGCAAAAAATGATTTGGAAACAAAGTCCAAAATCATAGTAAGTGAAATGCAAGATTCTGATTTAGCTCATCTGCAAAGTGACATTAAGGTCAATACATTAGATTTTAAAAATCCCTTGGTAGATTGTGGTAATGAGCAAGTCACAGAAGAATCTGGTAATTGGCTGGTATTGCTATTAGGATTCCTAGGAGGATTAATAGCGTTGTTGACACCATGCGTCTTCCCTATGATTCCACTGACAGTTTCTTTCTTTACAAAAAATGCTACTGATAGATCTAAAGGAAAACGGAATGCACTGATTTATGGCGGGTTTATTTTAGTCATCTTTTTAGTACTAAGTATTCCTTTCCATATTTTAGATGGTATCAGTGGAAATGTTTTCAATGAGATAGCAACAAATATATGGTTGAACTTAGTGTTCTTTGTTGTATTCTTATTCTTTGCATTAAGTTTTTTTGGATATTATAATATAACGTTACCGACTTGGATTGTCAATAGATCCTCCCAAGCAGAAGAAGCTGGGGGAATTGTAGGGATATTTTTCATGGCATTAACACTAGTAATTGTTTCCTTT
Organism: Ignavibacteriaceae bacterium; assembly: GCA_019638025.1. Taxonomy (GTDB): domain Bacteria; phylum Bacteroidota; class Ignavibacteria; order Ignavibacteriales; family Ignavibacteriaceae; genus JAGUXE01. The sequence continues at coordinate 1,726 of JAHBUO010000101.1, read as the reverse complement.
TCGTGTACCGGCCCTATCTTAGGTAGTCTTTTAGGCGGAGTTGCTTCTAGTTCTAAAGATGTCCCAACGTTACTGTCATTTGCTCTTGGAGGATTTGGACTTGCCTGGGCATTTGTATTTGGATTTTTAGCTTTATTTCCGCAAGTATTATTATCACTTCCAAAATCAGGAAGCTGGATGAATACATTAAAAGTATGTCTGGGCTTTATAGAAATAGCATTAGCATTAAAATTTTTATCAAAAGCGGATTTAGTTTCCAAGACTTTTTTGCTAAAGAGAGAGGTATTTATTGTACTGTGGATTATAGTAACAGTGGGTCTAGTTTTGTACCTGTTTGGTAAAATCCGATTCCCACATGATGATAAAAATGAAAAGATAACAACTGTTAGAAAAGGTTTTGGGATCGCAGGTATTTTGTTTGTATTGTATTTGATACCGGGCTTATTACACTCAGAGAAACCACGTTTATCTTTACTAAGTGGCATTCTGCCTCCTTTAAATGTAAGCTTCTATACTTCCCCAGAGGACGGCATTTTTGGAATACATCCAGAACATGATTATTATGAAGCTATTAAAGTAGCAAAAGAAAAAAATAAACCTGTTCTTATAGATTTTACCGGATACGGGTGCGAGAATTGTCGTAAAATGGAGGAATTTGTTTGGAGTGAACCAGATGTTTTACCTCTAATTCAAAACGAGGTTGTATTGGCTTCCTTATATGTAGATGATCGCGAAGAGTTACCAAAAGAACAACAAAGATCAATTGATATGGGGAATGGACAGAAGAAAAAAATTAAAACAGTTGGAGACCAATGGTCTATGTTTCAACAAATAAACTTTAACAATAATTCGCAACCACATTATGTTATGGTAACACCAGATGGAAAAGTTATTAACTCCCCTGTTTCAGGCTATATGTCAAAAGATGATTTTAAAAATTTTCTAGAATGCGGGATACAGTATTATAAAACCAGCAAAAAATAAAATAAAAAACAATCAAATTAAATCAAGCCTAATTGAAAAAATAAAAAAATTCTGTGAGAGACTTTTATTGTAAAATTATTCGAGAACTTGAAGAGGAAATTGGTATACGCTATATTGATAATGGTGACCAAATAAGTTTATGCGAGTCTATGATTGAAATTACCTTACAAAAATTGACGAAACTAAAGCGATTTATTAACGAAAATGAGTTCAAGACAATCGAGGATGAAATTATCTTTTTTAAAGAATTGAAACCCAAGATTGTTTCAAAACTTATTTATTACAATGCGATCTACAAAATAGAGATGAAAAAGCCTCATGGAGGCCAACGAATAATTAAAAAATATCTGAATAATGAATTGGCAAAATTAAAGCGGTTTTTCGATAATAATCTAGAATTTTATAAATACTATCGAACTAATAGCACCTATCTCGATGAGAAGTATTTTGTGAGAGGAAAATTTGATATTAAATTGAGTTTAGACACATTTTATTTCGAATCAGATCATAGTTTTTCAACTTCTCATGATTATAAGGTAGCTAAAGTTATTGCAAATGATTTAATAGAAGTATATCTAGAAGATCAGATATTAAACATGAATAAATTTTCTAGAGCAAAATCCAAAGAAATACGTAGTTCATTATTAAAATGGACTGCAAGCAAAACATCCCTAATAGAATTAATCTATGCGTTGCATGCTTTCAAAGCTTTTGATGACGGTAGTTCCGAAATAAAGGTTAT
>JAHBUO010000100.1 GCA_019638025.1 Ignavibacteriaceae bacterium | reverse complement strand
AAAATTTTTCTTCTGATTTACCTTCGTCTCAATATCTTTAGTATTGTAAGAGCCTTTTGTTGTTATCTCAAAAACCCCACCGTTATTTGAGATTAAAGAGAGATAGTCAAATTCTGAAGTGATGATTGTCCCATGATTAAATATTTTGTCACCGGGATTCAATAGTATTGAATTTGAACCTATTTTAATTGCAGGCTTCCCTTTGGCTGCTATTACTTTTAATATCTCTTGGGAATAAATTGAAAAAGAGAACAACAATATTAGTATTAATGATTTATGTATCATTGTTTTCTGAGCCTTAGTTTTAATTGGTGAACTATTCTTAAGATATAGAGTTCGTAGATGTCAATTGCAATTGTTATGATAAAAATACCGGTTTGTGCAGAGAGAATACTTATTTTATACTTGTATTCATTGAAGACAAATAGAATGATGAATAAATAGAGAATAGATTGTAATACGAGAAAGATATTTGTGATTGTATCGTTCCATGCACCATACTTTGCTTGGATTTGTCTAATGATTATAACATTTATAAATACAAGGAGGAAACTGAATAAAACTTCCCAAAAGAAACTCATCTCTTCAATAAAATTATTGTTCAAAAGCATTGAAATGATATTTGCATGGATAACTACTCCGTTCATATCCGGAAAGGTTTTTCCGACATATCTCTCATTCATCGGAGTAAAGAAAATATCTTCAAAAGAGAAATCTATTTTACTCGAATTTACAAAACCTAGAAGGACTATCTTTCCTTCTATAAAAGAAAAATCTATACTCGTGTCAAAAAGTTGATGTTCATCAATGAAATAAAACTTGGAGTAATTTCCTCTAAAATTGATAGTAGATTCTTCTTCATCTCGTTCTGATAATTTTGAAATAATGCTGCTATCATAAAGGGAAGCTATTTTTACTCCAAATGAAGAGTGGTTTTCTATCATAGGCTGAAAACTTCTCACGGTTCTAAAGGAAGAATTATTGTCATCAGGTAAATTGACATATCCATGTTCGGTATTTTCAGAAAAAAAAGGATGGGATTCAATTAACCTAATAGATTCGGCATCAGTATCGTCTTCTTCTATTCTACTCGCTAAAACAATACTTGAAGTTTTAATTATGGCATCTCGCAAAGTAAAATCATTGTTAGAATCACTCAGTTCGTTAAAGATTATATCTACACCGATTACAGCAGGATTATGTCCGGAAATTATTTTTAGTTGCTCTGCAATATTCTTACGGTTATTTCTGCCGATATTAACTATAACTATATTTGTATCTGCGGTTCCATCTTCATTAAACTTTGAGAATGCAAGATCGTATAACTCAAAATCATTTAGCGCTTGTCCAATCGGATCAAGAAATGATAATCTGTCAATAGGGATTATTGTAATTATTAAAATTATTAGGAAGGTAGTTAGAGCGATGTTGAAGTTATGAAAATTGGATTCGCTTAACATATTAAAAGCTACTTGCAATTTTTTTTATTTCAGATTCCAGACTCATCGAAACTCAACCCCAAATATTAACGAGTTCTCACTTGACAATTATGAATGCAGAATACTATAACATCATGTGGGGGGGATTTTGATTTTAATTTACGAAATGCACTATATAATGATTAGCATATTTGTTCTATGAATGGAATATTAATTGAGTATGAAATATGAAATCTTATAAAAACAAAACTCTCCCCGAAAAGATAAATTTCTTTGTCTTAACTTAGTTAAGTAAATTAATATTGTCAACGAATATCTTGAAAGTTTTTGTTTTGCTCAAATTTCGCAAAGTTAAAAGACTTTATTAAGTTCATATAATTAAGAATTTGAGCTAATCAATAATTCAGAATAATATTTTTGTTATGCTTCAACTTTAATACTCTTCAAATTCAATTTGATAATCCCCTTGTTAGAGCTTTCATTTCTGAGCTCTCTCAGATAATCTTATCGAGATAGTAAACTTTAATTGAGCATCCCCCTAACCTCATCAACACTAATCGGTTTTGCGATTATTCTTTTTTCTTTGTCTAAAACAAACATACTCGGGGTGGCGTAAATGTAGTATTCTTCTACAGATTTTCCGCCCCATCCCTTCGATTCATGCACATCTTTCCAGCTGAATTTGTTCTCTTTTATATACTTTTCCCACTCATTCTTCTTCTCATCCATTGAGATTGCGATTATTTCTGTATTCTTTATTCCTTTGTAAAGTTCACTCAACTTTGGGAGGACTTCCTTACAGTGAGGACATGTGGTTGAGTAGAAAACCAGCACTGTTTTGTCAGTTTTTATGCTACTTAGCTTAACTTCTTTCCCGGTTTTGTCGGGTAATGTAAACTCGGGGGCTTTACTTCCAATTTTCAGATGCTTACTTTGGTTGATTCTTCTCTCTATTGAGGTCTCTAATTGGGCATCTAAACAGATATCATCTTCTATCACATAGTTTGAAACAATGTAATCTATTATCAAATCAAAGCCGAATTTTCTGAATCCGTCTATCAGATATTCTACTAAATGCTTATACACCATCTCACTTTTCCGTGAACGGTTCAGTATTGAATCTACTGCCGACATAAATTCTTTTTCAAGGAGCTCCTTCGGTAACTGTGGATTACTGTATAGCATCAGATATTCAATCGCTTTATTTGCATAAACATCTGTATTTGTGAGGGTGTAATCTTGAAAATCTATTTTATCGAGAAGGTGTTCTTTTAGGAATTTCAGCTGTTTCTCGATAGGTAAGGTATAATCAACTATCGGGAGTTGCGCTGACTTTATGTATCTGTTGATTAGTGATTTTGGAACCGTTGTTTCTACTTCGTTGATGAATTGTTGATATTCTTTCTTCAGTTTATCTGTTTCTGATAGGGTGGTTTGATAGTAATTCTCTTTCTCGGGATATTTTACCAGAACATAGTTAAGGATATCGGTTTTAGTCTTAAAATCTTTGTTTAGTTTGATGAAGCGGTGATAGAATTTATTACTCTCAGATTCTGTTATTGTTACTCCTTCGGGGAGCTTATCTATGTTGATTAGAGCTTTTATCGGTTCGTTATCGTAGACGATGTTAACAAATTTACGATGGTCAAATTGAAGTCGGTAGAAACCGATTTCATGCTTATTGTTATTGAAGTGATAGGCATAGTCACCGGTAGTGAGTGGATAGATTGAATCTACAAAGACAGATTTCTCTCCTTGAATAAGGAATAGAGAAGCAGTTTTGCGGGGGGTTGTCCCTTCAACTGAAATCCGCATCTCTTGTGGGAGAAGGTTTATTGTAATGAAAAACAGAAAGAGTGTAAAAATCTTATAGTTCATTTTTGATGTAGTTCCTTATTGAGTTTGAAATAATGCTGCAATATAATATACTTTTTCTTCCTTAAAAGTTCTCATAAATCGTTCAGTATCAGCATTTCCCTTGGGATTGGAATAACTTTTCGTAATGTTGTCAATTCCAAGTAAAGCAACAACAATTTTTTATTAATAAAACTGTTTCTTAGAACAAACTACTTTAAATAGCTACTTGGTTTTGTAAATACAACTTTTAAATTACACAAACACCGCACTGAAAGAAGCTGTCCCTGTTGAGCGGCGGGTTATAAGGCGTTTATTTAATCTCGCATTAATCTTTCATGTAATAGTTTTTGCATATCTCTACGACCATCTAAAACACAATGAATAAAAACTCCTTTCTCGACAATTTGATAAATAATACGATAAGGTTTATAGTGTAGTTCTTGGAAATCATCAATTCCAAGTAGATTTAATTCTGGGGGGACATGACCACGATTTTGGTATTCTTGAAGGGATAAACATTTCTCATACAATCTTGAATATAATATTTCAGCTTTTTCCTCTGAATCATTGAAAAAAACATATTGATAAATTTCAAATAAATCTTCTTCTGCTGAAGAAACGATATTGACTTTAAACTTCACTCTGGCCTCGTTTAAAGTCATTTATACGATTTCGAACATTTTCAAATGTTTTTTCTAGTGTTTTATAGTTGCCCTTTTTGATTTCCCTTCCACTCAAAGCTAGAATTTTTAGTAGGGCAATACTTTCTTGAGTCTTCTCATATACTTTAACATCTTGAAGTATAACTTTTGCCTCACCATTATGTGTAATAATCAATGTTTTCCGATTTTCAGCAACATCCCGAACAACTTCAGATGCATGCGTTTTTAGATAACTAATTGGTTTTACATCTTCACTGAATTTCATTTTATTCCCTTTCATTTTACGACTACAATATAGACCTTTAAGTAGTCTAAATCAATATAAACAACAAATCATTTCTTAAGCTTTATAACGACGTGTTATGTTAAAACACAAGCGCCGTATTAATTATTATTTATAGATTTCCATTCCCGTTTTGGGCTCATGCTTACTCCTAAACTACAAGTTTGAGTTCATTAGCAGCCCACAAATAAAGACTTTCTTTATATTTTTTATAGTGCGACCTTGACATTTCAAATATCGTAACAAGTAAACTATAACCGGACTAGCGCTAATGTATTTTCTATTGGTGGGACTGTTTGTTCTTCCGAACAGAAGTTACCCCGTTAAATAGAGTACTCTAATTTTAAATACCACCGGACTTGTTACCTTTTTTACTACCTCTTTTTGAGCAAGGGATATTTACATTCATTTTTCATGTACCATAACCCTACTCTTGCAATATCAGCTATTTTACAGTTTTGTGGGTCGTCAATATGCACTTGTTATATGCGACTTATGTAAAATTGTGTTTTATTTTATTGTTAGCAAAATGAATCAATATCTTATCATATTCTCTAAGCGTGATTTGTCGTTTCAGAATTTCTTCAAATTTATTTCTCAATGCTAAGGATTTTATTAAGAATCGGGCATAAGTTTTATCAATATTCTTTTCTTTTAATAATTTGGAATGTTCTTTAGAAATTCGTGCCTTCGGTAAACAGCTACTTAATGCCTTGGAGACTCTTGAATCATAAATAAAAAATAAGTTTGGTTTATGAAAATGAAGATACTTAGAACTCAATGAGCGTTTCTCTAATTTTGTTAATTCCTTAAATAAATCTGACAGATATTTATGAACTTCGAGTATTTTACAAAAATTATTTTCATCAACTCTTAGATACTGATTTATTGAAAACAATTTTTCATCTAGCTTTGAAATTATAATTGTTGGGACAACTGTTTGCACATAAAAATTATCTCCTATCTCATCTGATTTTTTATTTTTTCTTCTTTCAATTGCTGCTGCATATGTTCTTCCAATAAAAAATATTTTTGCAAGAACTTCATATCCGACTGTGTGCGTTGGACAATCTGAACAAAGTTTATATAAGATATTGTTGCTGAAATCCCAATCATAATTGTTGAGTATTTTTTCAAAGTCACTTTTTTGCATTAGCTATTTCCTTAAGCATATAACGGCGTGGTTGATAAGGCGCAGCCCATAACAACTTTACCGTATTTATTAAACAACTTTTTAATTACTACAAATCTTTGATTTATAGATACAGCCAAACTGCAAAGCCGACACGGTAAAACAAACTTTATAATTGTACGAATTCCAAAAGCGAAAACGCTGTCGCCTTGAGCAACTGGTTATACTGCGTTTATATTAAAGATTACAAAGCCAATCGCATATTGAAACTAATTGTTTTTCGTTTGTAAGATTTGCAGCATTTGTTAATGTCTTATCTGCAAGTTGATTATATATTTCTTGGGACATACTTTTTTCGATTGCAGCACCAATAAAGAAAGTATTTGGTGATAAGTTGTGTTCATTAAATGAACTTCTAATTCTTTCGAGGGCGGTATTTGCGGTTTTCCAATGTTCATCAGCACCAGCAGGGTCAATTCCACCTTTCAATTCACCAAGCGCAATATATTTGTTGGGTTTTGTATGAATAGAATTATCGTCGCCGTTTTTGTACTCGTTATATTCACAATCAAACAAACACAAATCGACATTTTTTTTAACAACAGGCGGTGTAATATTCAATATAAGTGTGCGATGTTTATTCTTGAATTTCCAATATAATCCTTTTGTATTTTCATCAATTGTCATATCCTTTGAATCACCATCTATCCAAGTTTTTGAATCTTTATGGAAATATTTAAAATTAATGCCTTTCAAAGAGAATGTTGAAATTAATGCCCTTATCAATTTACGCTCACCAAGTGATCCAGCGATATTTCTCATTATGCCACCGAGTGCATCTCCTTTCGTGAGTAAAAAACGGTATACTAATTCTTCAATAAAATCTTTCCCGGCAGGTTCTAAAAACTTTTCAATTAATTGTAAGATAGCATCATTTTTATCTTCATCTGTAAGATGACCTTGAGCTTTATCGCTTAAACCAGAAGCTGAAAGTAGTGAGGGGTAAATTTCTTCTAACTTCAGAAGTCCTTTTGCGTTCTTTGCTTTTTCAGCGAGTACTTTTAATGTTCTTGCTTCTTGAATAAAAGGTGTAGCTTTAACATTTTTCTCAAAAGCAATTGCAACAAATCCCTTTCTTGTCGCTTCTTGCGTAGTTACTAAATCTTCCCATTTTTTAACGTGATTGTTAAAAGGCATTTCATTTCTCCCATATGTAAACACATTTACGAAGTTCACTTCTTCCGTGTTCACCCATTTGTTGACTGCTATTACCTTTACCAGTTGGCAAGGTCCATATTTTTTTTATTTTAAAACCAATTATTTTTGCAAAGTCAGAGAGAATAAGATCAACAGGAATTTCTTCACCACCATATCTAACATTGTCATTTACCATTACAACAGTGCCATTCTTTTTTAAAAGACGATACATTTCATAAATAATAAAAAGCATTTCGTAAAAATAATTCTTGACCATTCTAGGAATGTTTGAATTGTTAAGTTTACCTAGTTCATTTAATTTAGAAAGGATATCATTAACTTCTGACATTGCAGGATGAGAAAAGTATATCGAATTGATGAAATCGAAATCTGATGCACGATTTAATTCTGTATAAAGATTTTCTAAGTAATTTAATTTCTCCTTATTTTCAACCGTACAAGTTAACATAGTTTGTCGAAGTTTCTTTACGTCATCATCATTGTTATTTAAGAATATGAGTTCTAAAGCGTAAGTTCTTGTGTAGTCGTATCTGTTGCAGTATGGAGGTGATGTCATTACAAAGTCAAAAATATCGGATTTCATACCGGGTAAAACTTCAAGTGAGGAGCCTTGTAGAATTTTTGGATCAGTTAATTCTGTTTTAGTTTCTTCCTTAGGGAAAAGATCAAGATTTTGGTTTGGTGAGAGGTCGAAAATTATTTCCTCAATTTTTTCTTTAACGACTTTGATGAAATCATAAATCTCTCCTTTATTAAACTCAGTATTTCCATAAGATCGATTTGCCCTTGAATCCCATCTAAGGTACTGTCCATCTTTTCTAGTAAAGCTAATTTCTTCCAAAACAGTAAATGCTGCAAATTCGAAAAGCTTTCTAATTGAAGAATCATTTATTTTTTTACAGCAAGTTAAATAACGATTTAAGTTAATTTCGTTATCCTCCGGAAATGCTCCTCTTGTAATTGATATATGTTGTATGACGGAATTATCAGACGTGATTTTATCAAAAGATTTCCAAAAAGAATTAACTTCCCTTTTAAATTTTTCTAGAGAAATCTTTTCCGCAGCTAATCTAGCTTCCACATTATAAATACCAATCGGGAGAAGTTCTACTCCCGTAGAATCCCAGCCTTTTTCTCTTGCTGCAAATAAAGTTGCCCCCGAACCAGCAAATGGATCTAAAATATGACCATTGGATGGATGGTATTTTTCAATGAAATAATCTATTAATTTTTTGGAGAAGCCTTCTTTATACTTGAACCATCTAAAAAATTGTTCTTTTTTATTTGCTTGAAAACTTACAAGTGTTCTGTTTAAAGTAAAATCAGTCTCGATAATATCTTTATATTTTTCAAATAGCTTTTCCCTTTCAGTTGGGAAAAGTACACTTTTACTTACATAGCTCATACTCGGTTCTGACATCAAATATCCTATATAATTCATATCTTTTCTATAAATTTAACATAATTTTGCCTAAAGAACTGGTTTAGATTTCTGAATATTTTTAAGCAGTATAACGGAGTGGTTGCTAAGGCGCAGCCCATAACAACACTGCCGATTTTATTAAACAACTTTTTATTAACTACAAAACTTATATTTATAAATACAGCCAAACAGCAAAGCCAATACGGAAGAACAAACTTTATAATTGCACAAATACCGAATGCGAAAACGCTGTCGCCTTGAGGCACGGGTTATGTGGCATTTAGAAATATTGCTTAAAATAATTCCTTACTTCGCCTTGAATAAATACTGCATTTGTCATTCCATTTCTTCCCCAGTTCCAATATTTATCATCACCGTTCAAATACAAAAACTCAACAAATTCTTTTAATTCAATTTTTGATGGATATTTTATTTGGCTGATTACTTTTTCTTTGTCCGCAGGAAACTTGTTATCAGAATATTCTTCGTATAAAATATCTTGCATTCGTAACATCAAAGGATTCCACGCAATATTTTTACCGTTATCCGAACCAACTGTGAACACATATATATCCAATATTTCAATTAAACCAATACGTGACTTAGAATTTGGGTCAAAGTCAATTATGAAGTGATATGCAGAATTTGTATTTAATTTTTTTTGATAATATTTATTCAGGTCTTCCATTGAAATATTCCAACCGCAATTAAAGGGGCAACCTCTTTCCTTCCACAAATCATAGATTGCATTATAACCGGCTAATTTAAAATTAATTCCAGTCGGAACGATAACAATATCATCTTTATTTTGAATTCTTTCATAAAGTAGAAATGCCATTATTCACTCATTTTAATACAAGAAAATATAAAACTGCGAGAGCAGCTAACAAAGGCAATACAACAAATAGAAATATTTTAGTGTAATCTAAATAAGAAGCTGTTGCGCCAATAATATCTTTACCTTTACCAACTATAAAAATAGAATTCTCTTTCTTTCCATCATTTAACTTTACTCGTGTTATAGGAATTGTTTTTAAGTCGTATCCTTCAAGAAGAACACGCCCATCTTTAGACGCTGGTTTCACATATTCACCTAAATCCAACTCTTCTGATATTTCAAAATATTCAGATGGAATAGTTTTATTAGAATTAAACCAAGAGGATTTCACTTTATCAAAATTGGATACTATAAAACTCTGCTCAGTAGGTTTGCAATTAGCGGTAATCATATCGCAAGTATAAAGTTGCTGATAACCAAGACAAGTTGTGCAAGTAATCTCACCGCTTCCTTTACATTGATTGCAGGTAATTAAAAGCTGACCTTGTCCGCTACATTTAGGACAACGTTCGCTAAGATAACCGCGTGCATTACATCTTATGCACTGAACTTCTCTTGAAGAATATCCAGCTCCGGCACCAATTTTCTTCCCACCGCCAACTGTTATTTGACCTTCATTCACTTTTCCACGACCATTGCAAGAAGGACATTTGTTTTGAATTTCTCCTTTACCATTACATTTTGAACATTTCTCATAATATTCACCTTTCCCTTTACATTTAGGACATCTAATCAAACCTCGACTGTCGCAAGTTCCGCAAGGTGATACTTCTGCACTTCCGCCACGAACCCATTGAAGCTCCTTCTTCGTGAATTTATCAATTAGATATTGTGCCCAAACTTCTTCAAGTTCATCTTCAAAGCCAACTTTCGAAAATTTATCAGGGTCGTAAGGAACAGTTTTACGCTCAACTTTCCTCGTTTCAAAATGCCTTTTTTGATTCACACTAATTGCAAAGGAATTTTCAACTTTAAAAGTCATTTTACTGAAATCAATATCTTTTTTAGAGAAGAAACCTCCTTTAACTTTTTCTTCGATAAGTTTTTTTGCTTGTTCAACGCTAATGGAATTTTCTTTTACAATTGAATGGATTTTGCTTTCAATATTTTCATCAATTTCTGATAACCATTCTGGGAAAGAAAGAACTATTTGTTCATCCATATTTCTGCTCCAATTTTGTTAGCCACATAACGACGTTGTTTTTAAGCCGCCGCCCAGAACAGCAATGCAGCTTAATTTAATAACACCAATAATAATTAAAAACTTTTTTAACAGAACAAACTTGAACAGCAATGTTTTTTAGCTAAACTAACTTGAACAACCTAAACCGACCGCATCGAAGAAGCGGTCGGCTTGAAAAACTTGTTAGGCATTTTTTACGTTTATCTAAAATAGCCAGCTACTTCAGTTGCTAATTTTTGTGATAATGTTTCTATTGCTTTTGTAACAAGAACGTCTTCAGAAGGTGGATATTCTTCTTCTTTGCTACATAGGTTTCTATATTCATTATTTAATGCAGCTTCTTGACCTCTGAATCTGCCAAATTTAATTACAACTTCTTCTGTACCATCTACAGTACCAGATTTAACTATTGTTCCCTTTGATACATCTATTATTTGGTAAGTACATTTTACTGTTGCACTCGCTTTTCTAGTTGTAACTGTTACCATTGCTGAAACATCATAATTCTTCTTTGATTTAGAATCATACAATGTTGCCTTCTGTTGAACATCTGTTTTCGTTTCGGGTGGAGTATTAATTGAAACTGTATTTACTTTCCCAAATACAAAAGAATGAATGCCGAGTACTTTACCGGCATTTGAAGCAGTTTTTTCATCAAGTTGTCCAACTTCTCCTAATTGCTTTTCTGACATCAATTCATTGAGTCTATCCCGTGTTACAAACTCCAAAAATTCCATATTCTTACTATCACTCATTGCAGAACTTATGCTTTGGTCGCTGATATTTTCACCAATAGCACCAAATTGTTCTTTCCCGCTTTTATTTTCAAATGTCATTATTGCAACACGTTTAATTGCCGCTGTACGCATTTTCTCATATCGCTCTGAAGCGTCTTT
>JAHBUO010000010.1 GCA_019638025.1 Ignavibacteriaceae bacterium | reverse complement strand
AGCAATTTCGATAGTACAGATGTGGCTCTCTCGGGGACAACATACTGTTCGGGAATTTCACTTTTTTCCGAAAGTAAAGAATATCTTACTAAGCGATGTCCATCGGTTGCAACAAATCTTAACCCGTCAATATTAAACTCAAATAACAATCCCATCATAGCCGGACGAATAGCTTCCTTGCTCACTGCAAAAGCAGTTTGGTCAAGCGCTTTCTTTAACTGTTTTGCTGAAAGACTAAATTTCTTATCATGATTTACATTCGGAATACTCGGGAAGTCAGAAGAAGCAGCATATCCGATATTATAAGTACCATTATCAGTACTAAGCTGCATTTTATTATTATCAATATCGATTTGAAATTGAATTAAGGTATCGCCTAAAGATCTTACGATATCGTAAAGTAATTTAGCAGGAACAACCATCTCAGCATTGTCAGTCGAATCAATAAAAATCGCACTTCGAAGAGTAATTTCCATATCAGTTGCTGTTATGGTAAGTTTCCCTTCTTCTATCTGAAACAAAAAGTTTTCTAAAATTGGCATCGGGGTTCGCGTGGGAACCGCCGGATATACTTTTGACAGTACTTTCTCAAGAACTTTACTATTTACACTAAAAATCATTTTTTTCTCCAGATTAAGTGGGAAAATTTACAAAATATTTGGCTGAATCTCAATCAATAATATTTTCAAAAATATTTTTAATACATACTTGGCCCAAAATGTTAAAATTCCGATAACCCAAATGACAAAAAGTTAAATTCGATTGTTTGCTTTCCAAAATAGCTTTAGATTTGTAATTGGAATTCAACTTAAAATTTAATGTTAATGGAGAGACCAAAATGATCGATAAAATTCAAGAACTACTCGGAAATGAAGCTGATGAGTTGCTAAGTTATAAAGCGAAATTTCCTAAGGAAAAATTACATTTGCCTAGTGCCGATTTCGTGGACAAAATATTTGCTCCAACTGACAGAAATATTAACGTCCTCAGAAATTTACAATCACTTTTTAATACCGGAAGATTAGCCGGAACAGGTTATTTATCAATTTTGCCTGTAGATCAAGGCATTGAACATTCAGCAGGGGCTTCTTTTGCTCCAAATCCGGATTATTTCGATCCCGAAAATATTGTAAAATTAGCAATCGAAGGGGGATGTAATGCTGTTGCTTCAACACTTGGTGTTTTAGGAATGGTAGCTAGAAAATATGCACATAAAATTCCGCTTGTATTAAAAATTAATCATAATGAACTTTTAACTTATCCAAACAAATTTGATCAAATTATGTTTGCCGGAGTTGAACAGGCTTACGATATGGGTTGTGCTGCAGTTGGAGCAACAATCTATTTCGGCTCTGAAGAAAGTTCACGTCAGATTATTGAAGTTAGCGAAGCTTTTCAATATGCCCACGAATTAGGTTTAGGAACAATTCTCTGGTGCTACACAAGAAATAATGCCTTCAAGTCTGATAAAGATTATCATGTTTCTGCAGATTTAACTGGACAAGCAAATCATCTCGGTGTAACAATTCAAGCTGATATCATTAAACAAAAACTGCCCGAAAATAATGGTGGTTATAATTCAATTAAAGGTTTTGGAAAAACTCATAAAAAAGTCTATTCAGACTTATCATCAGACCATCCAATCGATTTAACCCGTTACCAGGTTATCAACAACTATATGGGTAGAGCGGGATTAATCAACAGTGGTGGTGCTTCCGGTGACAATGATTTTGCTGAAGCTGCTAAAACGGCTGTAATAAACAAACGTGCCGGTGGTATGGGTCTAATTAGTGGAAGAAAAGCTTTCCAAAGACCGATTGAAGATGGTGTGAAATTATTAAACCTTATTCAAGATGTTTATTTAACTAAAGAAGTAACAATCGCTTAGTTCACGAAGTCATTGATAAAAAAAGGGATGTGCTATACATCCCTTTTTTATTTATAACCAAAAATCAACCTCTATTGAAGCGAAAGCAAGTAATCTGCAATTCTTCCTAAATCTTTTACGTCTTTGTTGTTATATGCAGGCATAATCACATTTCTGTATTTTTGTTTAAACTCCTTGAATCGATCGGAATCCATAAAGGAATTTGGATTTCTTAAATAGTTAATCAGTTTATCTCGAGAATAATTTGAAGACAATCCATAAAGTGTAGGAGCTTTTGGAGTTCCTTGTAAATCATTACCATGACATGTGATACAACCGAAACTATTAATTAAATCAAGCCCTGATAATTCCTTAGTCATACTTTGTTCCGGATAATCGTCATTTATCATCGGATGTTTTGGAGTATCTTCTTGTTTTGTTAGCTGCTGTAAGAAGAATAGAAGTATAAAAAGCCCCAAGAAAGCCGAAGTCCATATTTGAGTTTTTGTCATGTATTTTCCTTTTGTTTAATGATTTTCAAAGTTAAAAAATTATTCGACATCAATCACCTGATCATAATAGCTCTTAAAAGTTTTTAATGCATTAAAAATAGATTGAGCAATTTCGTTTTGACCTTTCTCACTTCTTAGGTAAGCTGCATCTTTGGGATTTGAAAGATATCCCGTCTCAACCAACACACTTGGCATAGATGCACCAACTAAGACGTAAAATCCAGCCTGCTTAACTCCACGAGATGCCAAATTTAGATTTTTTTCAAATTGTTTAATAGTCAAATCAGCAAACTTCTCTGAATATTTCATATATGATGAGTGTGCCATGCTTACTAAAATAAAATTCTCATCAGTTAATTTTTGATATCGATCAGGGTTATCTTCAAGTTTAATTACACTATTCTCAAACTCCGCAATTCCGATAGCTTCGCTTGTTCTCCCGGGTCTTAATAGATAAACCTCAAAGCCATTTGGAGTGCTATTTTTCTTCGGAGCAGAGTTACAATGAATCGAAATAAATAATTTTCCATTGTTTTCGTTTGCAATTTTTCCTCGTTTATAAAGCTCTACAAATCTATCATCAGATCGAGTATAAACAACTTTCAAATCAGGCATATTCTTCTTAATAATATTGCCAAGTTTCAGAGAAATCGCAAGATTAATTTCCTTTTCAATAATATTGTTAACTCCTATAGCACCAAAATCTTTGCCGCCGTGGCCGGGATCCAATACAACCACATCAAAGTTCCATTTGTCCTTTTTTACCGATTTCTTTTCTGATTGTGCCACAAAAGATTTACTTCTAATAGTAACCAATATGTCCTGTGATTTTGAATCCTGAATTAATTCATAAGCCGTATAATCTTTTGTTAGGACAATTTCAATTTTGGATTCCCGTTCGTCATTTTGTCCCTTAATTTGCTTTATTACACTATTCTTTCTCTCTACACTGATTTCTGCTTCATCAACACTAGTATTTTTAATAATAATTGTTATAACATCATTCTTTATCGAGTGCCTTACTGATGCTGATGGAATATTTTTGTTTGCTTTAAACTTAACTAAGGTTCCGTTTGCTTTTTCGTCAACAGCTACTGATGAAATTACAACATCATTTACAAAAGTAGATTTAGGTTCAGTAGTTGGTTTTTCTGTAACATCTGATTTTGGCGTTGTAGCATCTACAACAAATGGTGAGGGACTCCCAGCTTCGACTATACTTAATTCGATGTTTTGCTTTGAAATCAGAATTCCGGCTGCATACTCAAATGGTATGTACAATTCAGAGCCAATCTGAATTATGGATACCGGCAATTGAATAACTTCAGGAGCATTATTACTTCTGTCAGTGACAATAATGTACGGGTTATTAGCAGAGAATTTAAAATTCTTAAATTCCGATTTTAATTCTACTTTTCGAGTCGCTTCGTTTTTGAAGGAATTGTACTTTAATAATGATGATATTTGATTTAGCGGAATATAGTTAATTCCCCCTTTAACATAAGAAGAAACTACTACTCGTTTACCATTTAACTCAATTTCTTTTTTGGAAATAGTTTGTGCAAATGAAAGGCTTATGAAAAGAATAAAGATTAAAAATAATTTCATTATTAACCTATGAATGGAATCATAAAACCGGATTTGGATTTATACTCATCAAAAGACTCCTTAAAATATTTCTTTAATAAAGTTTCTTCTAATTTTGCACGTTGTGTTAATAAAATTAGCTCTACAAATGCTATCGGGAAAATCAAATAACTCATCACCGCAACAGAGGCTGTTAAATCAACAAGAAATTGAGCTAAATATTGCGGATGTCGAATAAATCGGTAGAGCCCTGATTTTACTAATTTATGGTTATTCAAAATTACTACATCTTGAGAATAATTTTCTCCCAAAGTTTTGTAAGCCCAAATTTGAACCCAAGAAAAAACAAGATAGGAAATAAGTCCAACAATCCGATAACTTAAAATTTCATTACTATACTCGAAAGTTCCAATTTTAAATAGAGAAAGGATTAGCAAAACCAGTGTTATAACAGCTACTGATGTTGGTAAAGTTTGAAGATACGACTTCGGTTTTTCCTTCACTTTAATTATTGAAGTTTTAAGCCCCTTTTGCGCCCCCGAAAAATTTGCTCCGAAAGTTGCAATAATATTAAGTAAAATAATTATGTTTATTGGGTCCATATCGATTTATCTTTTTTCAAATATAACAAATTCTTTTGTTTTCTTTCGATTGAAAAGGAGTGCAATTTTATCTACAGACATCTCTCAATAGAATTAAATACTTAAGCTGAGTTTCTAAATCCGGAATTTCTGAATTATATTTTATACTTGTATGGTAACCATATTTCTTCAACATTATATCAAGTGCATGAAACATTCCAACTTGCTGAAATCCGTTATCTCTCAAATAGTGAACAAACTTAAGAGTTTTAAATCCATCAAACCAAAGCGATTTCTGTTTTTGGATTTGATTGACTCCTTTCGAATTATCTAAAATCCGCTTCCATTCACTAGCAAAATTATTAGCAACTAAATATTCATACAGCACCGGACTAATACTGTTAGCAGATTCTAAATACTCAATTTCTGATTTAACATCACCTGCCATGAATATTTGTAACCATTGCTTTAGGATTTCAAAAGAATTCGGATTGTATAGTAAATACTCATTTCTCTCGTACTTTAAGAATCTATTCACTCTTTGTCCCGTTCCAAATGGAACGCGCCAAGAGCCTCTTGATGAAGGATAAACCGCACATTTACTAATCTCATGAACCTTATAGTTTTTAGACAATTTTTCTAAAAAATAAAAATCCTCCGCTGCCTTTTTTTTATTCATCCCACCAATTTTTGTATAAGCTTCAGCACTGCAAGCCATTGAAGAACCAATCGTAAAGAAAGCAAAAGAGGAAGATGCAAATTTTAATCCAAGCACATAGTATCTGAGAAATATCTCATAATTGACGATTGCTTTATTCTCTTCATCAGTGCCAACCAGAGGATGTTCAAATCTGATTGATGCAGCATGACAATCATTTGCTAAAAAATATTTATAAATCTCCTCAAAGTAAGTTGGAGAAACTGTACAATCTGCATCAAGACAAACAAGGATTTGTTTACTTGATGAGAAATCAAATTGTGACAAAGCTAAATCCATCCCGATTTTCCTTGCCAATCCAACTCCTGCATCTTTTTGCGGAAGAGTCTTTCCTTTCGAAGATGCATCAATGTATGATAATCTTACTTTCCTATCGGAAGCTGAGCTCATATTGAGATTTGTTTTAAACGAATCGATATAATTTATTAATTCATGATTCGAGTTTTTAATTTCTTCAGAATGATTATCATGATTGTTCACTACAAATAGGATAAGTGCATTGAAGTCGGAATTTATTTTCTGATTTTGCAAAGATTCAATTAATATTTTGGTGCCTTTGAGCTCATCAATAGCGGGGATAACCACAATTAGATTAAATCTACAATCAAAAGAATGAGCAATTTCCCACTGATCTAACGCGAATTTCTCTTTGTACGACAAGATATATTTAGGTAAGTCAGAATGCTTCAAAATTAAATTCCACTTTTTCAATTATCTCTTTAGCTTTTTCTAAAGAAGCTTCATGTATCCAATTTATTTTCACACCTTCTTTTTCCATTTTCCTAAACCATGTCATCTGTTTTTTTGAAAATGAATGAATCGCACTGTTTAACTTTTGAAACATATCATTATAATTCACTTTACTTTGAAGGTAAAGTGATAGATATCGATACTCTAAACCAAGCTCGTTTAGTCTTGAATGAGTTATTCCAGATTTAAGTAATCCCTCAACCTCATCAATCATTCCCTCTTTTAACCGTTGTTTTAACCTTGCAGTAATTCTCCTTTTAACAATCTCCCTATCGGGAACTATCCCAATTACTAATGAATTAAAAATAATCTTACTACTATGATTTCTCTTATTTCCACTAATCGCAATTTTAACAGCTTTTTCTAATCGTCCCCTATCGAGTAAATCAGTTGTATTATGTATCGATTGTCTATTTTTCTTTAGCAATCCTTTCAGTTCATTATCAGAAAGGTTTTCTAAATTAATTGAAGAATCTTCCTTGATGAGTTTATAATTTTGAACTATTGATGAAAGATATAGCCCGGTTCCACCTACTTGAATCGGGACTTTAGACTGCTTTATTATTTCATTGTAGACACTGATAAAATCGGATTGATATGAGAAAAGATTGTATTCATCCTTTGGGTCTATAATATCGATTAGATGATAGGCAATTGCTTTTTTTTCATCGATTGTATATTCATGAATATCTTTTCCTGTACCGATATCAAGCTGCTTGTAAACTTGACGGGAGTCAGCCGATATTATTTCTCCATTGAGGTACTCCGCGAGTGCAACACCTAATTTTGTTTTCCCACAAGCCGTGGGACCCAAAATCGTAATTAAATTATAAGACATTAATTTTTAATTATTGGGAGCTTAATTATGAAAGTAGTTCCTGAACCTAAATCACTTTCAACTGAAATGCTTCCGTTATGTTCCTTGATAATTTTTTCAACTATTGGTAGCCCTAGTCCAACACCATTTTTCTTACCGTGACTCATAAAAGGTTCCCAAATTTTTTCGATTAAACTATCAGGAATCCCGAGACCGGAATCTTTAAAAGAGACTGAAACAAAATCATCTTCTATCAGTGTTGAAAGATATAAATTACCACCACTTCCCATTGCTTCACAAGCATTTTTAGCAATCTGGAAGCACGCTTGATAGAATTCTTTTCTATCAATCTGAACAATCGTATCTTTATCATACTTCTTAAAGAGTTTAACTTTTTTGGAATCGACAAATTCTGCGAGCATTTCCAAAATTGAATCAAGAGTTGCATTTAAACTTTGTTTTTTTGTTTGAAGAATGGACCTTCCTTCAGAATAGCTTAAAGTTGTTTGTACTAAATCTGATACCGATGATGCTTGTTCAATAATCATATCTAAAACTTGTTTAATTTCCGGTGCAAGTTCTTTTTTCTTGATATGTTCCGCATAATGCTTGATAGTTAAAATAGGTTTTTTAATATCGTTGATAATAAAGTTAGCAACTTTCCCTATAGAAGTTAACCTATCCGTACGTAAAATTTGTTGGACAAGTTCAGCATTTTCCAGTGCTAATGCTGCATGCACAGAAAGAGCCTCTAAAAATGCTTCATCTATAGGTACAAAAAAACCTTTAGCACTATTGAGTAACTGGAGAACTCCAACAACAACACCATTTTTGTTTTTTATTGGATAGCAAAGCATAGACTGAGTTTTATATCCTGAACTCTTGTCAATTTCTGAATCAAACCTCTCATCGATTGTAGCGTCTTGAATATTTACAATCTCACCGTTTTGTGCAACCCAACCGGCTAAACCTTGCCCAATTCTAAGTCTAATTTCCTCCATGTCATCACCACGAACGACTTTAGACCAAAGTTCATTTGTTTCTCTATCAACAATATATAATGTTCCTCTATCTGCATCCGTTAATGATGAGGCTGCAGCAACTATTGATTTTAGTACTTCATCTAATTTAATGTTTGAGTTTACTAATTCTGCTGCGTTAATTATAAGATTTAATTGCTCGGTGGAGAAGTGATACTTTTGTGATTCAGGTAATTCTTCAATAAATTTTTCTTCACTTGGTTCATGATTAAAACTACTTCCCCAATCAGAGGTTTCTTCAGAAAAACCGAATGATTGTCCTTCAACTGTATTATTACTTTCTTCTGTAAAACTCTGTTCATGTTCAACAGTTAATGGCTCAGCATTAAAACTCCAATCGGTAACAGTATCAAAAACTTCATCATTTGAAGAAACTTCTTTATCAGTCCATTCTATTTTTTCATCTGACTCTAATTCCATAATTGGTTCTGAAGGTAAAATCGTATCTTCTTCAAGAATTATCTCTTCATCTAAGTCTTCATCGCTTTCACCAAAATTCCATTCAATCGACTCAACTTGTTCACTTTCAGCAAACTCAGGACTTGAAAATGAAGATGGCTCATCTTTTTCAACTGTTTCGGGGATTTTAAATGAATTAAAGTCGAATGACTCAGTAATATCTGCACCAATTTCCTTAAACTCAAAACTTTCATCATTCACAATTTCAGATTCAGTAGAAAAGAATTTTTCTTCTTCTAAATTCTTATCTTGATTCTCTTCCGTGTAACTCTGAGCTGAAACTTGAATATCATCGATAGCCTCAACTTTAGGGGAATAAATTTCAATACCTTGCAAATTACTGAGTATAGTTTGATTCTGATTGGTCAGCATTTCGATATCATTTTTAGATAAAGTATAGAGAGTACAAGCGGTTTCAGCTACTGACGAGGAATCACGTTTCACATTTTCGAGAAATTCTTTCTCGCCAAAAAAATCACCACTCTGCTTAATGAAGATTCTTTGACCATCAATATAAGTTCGATGCTTTATTTTTACTTTCCCCTGGAGGATAAGAAAAACTTTATCCGATGCTTCTTCGGGTTGGAATAAAATCTCTCCTTCATTGAATTCTTGAAGATTCTTCTGCGAATAATTTACTTGGAATGAATCAATGTCTATGTGAGCAAATAATTTATTTGCTTTTATTAAGGATAGAGCTTTTATTTGAGATAGCATTTGTTTCTCATTACTATTTTTATTAACAGCAATAATAATGAATAATTTAGAAATATTAAACGGTATCAATCACTTAAAACGAAATGATTCTTCTCTTCGGAAGGTTATTAATCAGTCTGAAAAATTTAATATTATTACTAATAAAAAGTATTTTGAGAGTTTAGTAGACTCAATTATTTCTCAACAGCTTTCTATCCATGCAGCTGACAAAATCATCAAAAGATTTCATAGCTTCATGAATTATTCAATCACTGCTAAAAAGATATTATCTTCAGAAACTGAGGAATTAAGAAAACTTGGTATTTCATATGCTAAAATAAAATACATTAAAGATTTAGCGCACAAGAAATCGACAAAACAGATTTCCTTTACGAATCTGGACAATCAATCTGATGAGGAAATTATCGCTCACCTTGTAACCGTAAAGGGAATTGTCGTCTGGACTGCTCAGATGTTTTTAATTTTCACTCTTGGTAGATTAAATATTCTTCCTACTACTGACCTCGGAATTAGAAAAGCGATTTCAAAATTATATAAATTTGATAGCCTTCCGACCGACAGCGAAATATCAAATCTGTCTCATAAAAATAAATGGGCTCCATATAATTCTATTGCCGCATGGTATCTTTGGAAAAGTTTGGATACGAAGCTAATCTTTTAGAATTAAAATAAACTAAATATTTTTTTATCTTTTCAGAATAAATTTTCCTGAAACTTTTTGAAAAAAGGTACATCTTATACAATGGATGAAGAATATTTTATTGATAGAGCAAAAGAAGGTGACCGTAAAGCACTTACATTTCTTGTAAAGAAATACGAAAAAACTATTTACAATTTTTCTTTCAAGATTTGTCGGGACCGAGATAAAGCCGAAAACACTATGCAAGAAACCTTCTTAAGTATGGTAAAGTCTTTTCATCAGTTTGATAGTAAATCAAAACTATCGACATGGCTTTATCGTATTGTGGTTAATAATTGCTTAATGGAAGCACGTAAGAACAAGCGATACCAATACGTTGATGTTGAGACTGACGATAGTTTATTTGATGAAAAGTATATCGCTGATTGGAATTCGCTTCCAATAAAAAATCTCGAAACTAAAGAGTTGAGACAAATTCTTGACAAAGCAATTAGCAATCTAGCTCCTGAATATAGAATTGTATTTACATTGCGCGATGTTGAACAGTTATCAACAGAAGAGACGTAAATTAACTTTGAGTTATCTGTTCCGGCTGTAAAATCAAGACTTCACAGAGCAAGAGCTTATTTGAGAAAAGAATTATCGAAAGCATTAAATGTATGATAAAAGTAAAAGTTACATGCCGTGAAGTGATGGAACACGTTTGTGAAAGTTTGGGGGAAGAACTCAACTCACCAAAATGTGTAGCTATAAAATCTCATCTCGAGAACTGTGAAACGTGTCAAAATTATTTTCATTCGGTCGAAAATACAATTGAGTTCTACAAACAGTACAATGTTGATGTTCCGGAGGAAGCACATTTCCGATTAATGAAATTTTTAAATCTTGAAAATGAATAAAAACAAAGGAGAAATAGTTTATGCCAATTTTTGAATATCGCTGTTCAGAATGTAATTCAAAATTTGAAATATTACACAAATCGATTAATCATACGGAAGAAGTTAATTGTCCGGTATGCAATTCTGTTGAAATTAAAAAATTATTGTCGTCTTTCAGTGCATCGGTTCCTGCTTCAGCTTCCTATTCTTTTGGTGGTGGATGTAGTGACGGAAGTTGTGCTATCAATACCCCCTCTCCCTGTTCATCCGGAATGTGCGGATTAAATTAGCGAATCAAAGAAAGAAATCAATTATGAAAAAAGGACTAGTAGTTTTAATTATGTTTTCAATATTTAATATTTTTTCAAAAGCTCAGGTAAATCCTGAAAAAGAATTGTCCATCGACGACTTCATTAAAGAAATGAAGAACAATAAGTCATTAGTCATTGTTGATGTTAGAACTCCGGAGGAACTCGTTGGTCCACTTGGCAAAATTGATGGTGTGATTAACATTCCGGTACAAGAAATCACCACAAGGTTTAACGAACTATCGAAATATAAAGACAAAGAAATCGCTGTAATTTGCCGAACAGGCAACCGCTCAACTTTTGGAACTGATTTTCTAATCTCGAAAGGTTATAAAGCCAAGAATGTTTTAGGTGGAATGGTTAAATATAGGCAAAAAATTTCTAAGTAAAATTTCACAAAGTAAACAAAAAAAAATCCAAACCATTGAGTTTGGATTTTTAATTTTAAAGTAATTCTAAACGTCTGTTCTATCTTCTGAATCTTGCTTCTTCGAGAGTTAATATTAATGAAATTCTGTGAGTATCCGGCAATCTATCTTCTTCTGACATTGTAAAACGAGCAAAAGAATAATCAATATTTAACTTTGGTAGCTTTACCCCCGCACCAACTGTAAACTGCTTAATGTCATTATATCCCCCTCTAATAGCAAATAGATTTTTAAAATTATATTCTACTCCTAGATGTGGGTCAAGACTGACTGGTCCGACATTAAATTGTGAAGCGAATCTTCTGTTTTCAAACCGAATATCAAAATCAACAGCCGGAAGCAATCTTCCACCAAGTATATTAACTCCGTATGCGGCTCCAACTTTTAAAGTAGGAGTTATCAATTCATTCAATCCTGTACTCCAAGAGACAAAAGTGGTTGTTGCATCTTGTAAGTTTGCACCAAGGACTAAATCTTCTGAAGGCATGTATAAAGCACCAAGGTCAAACCCTATTCCGAAAGCAGAAACTTCAGCAATGTTGCGTTTGATAATCTTTACATTTGCACCATAATAGAATTTATCGGAATGTCTTTTAGCACCGGAGAAATAAAATGCCCAATCTTGATTACTTACTTCCTTAATCAAAGAGGGATCAATTCTTGCTGAAGGGAGTGTTATATCATAAATAACTTTTCCGGTATTTCTGTCGACAAGTGCTTCGCGTGTATCATAAATCTTATCGACACCTAATCTCATTATACTCAAACCGAAACTCCATTTTTCTGCATATGGAAAAGCAACGGCGGCATAATTGTAATTTACAAGATTACCAAATCTTTCATCATGCATGAGAGAAACCTGCGGATAATTAAGATTTGCAAGTCCGGCAGGGTTATAATAACCAGATGTTACATCGTTAGCAATCGCAGTAAAACTTCCGCCCATACCGAGTGCTCTTCCGCCAACTCCAATTGCAAGAAACTCTCCGGCGTATTTACCAATCACAGTTTGCGCTTGAAGTGTAAACGAAGTTAAAAACAAAGCAACAATTAAAATATTTTTATGCATCCGCATTCCTTTAAAATTCAGTTTGTTGTTCAAAAATTTGATAAATCATCACTCAAAATCAAGGGTAATTTTAATTGCTGATTTTATTGAGTATGACTCGAATAATGATTAACAATTTCATCCGGAATTCGTGTAGGACGACCGGATTTTATCGAAATCATTGTATATGTGATAAAACCTTGAGCCGCAACTTTTTCGGTTTCCTTAAATACTATCCAAAAATTCACTTTAACTTGCGCTCCGCTAATGGAATCAACTTGAGTTTTTACCAGAATTTTATCCTCTAATTTAAGTGCTCTTTTATATTCAATATTTGTAATACTAATTACCCAGTTAAAGCCTAATTTATGGAATTCTGACATAGGCATCTTGTAGTTATCTCTCATTTGTTCATAACGAGCAGCAAGAATATAATCTAGATATTTTGTGTTATGAACATGATTATTTAAGTCAATATCGTCCGGACGAATTTTTATTTCAGTTTGGTAAATGGAGTACATTTTTTTATCTATAATAATTATGTTGAAATTTACGAAACTTTTTATTTTTAATAACATCTAATTTTTCAAAAAACGAGTGAAGATGAAAGAGAAAATCAAAAAAAATTTAAGATATTTATTTGTTCCGGCAGGGTTAGTAGTCGGATATCTTTATTACTATTATATCGGATGTGTTTCCGGTGGGTGCCCTTTACAGAGTAACCCCTACTTTAGCACTCTTTACGGTGGGTTAATCGGATTAGTTCTGAGTCTGCCAAGTAAAAAGAAAGTTGTAAAATCAGATGGACCAACAGAAGCGAATAACTAAAGAAATTTTTATAGAAGATTTAGTTAATGACTTTCCTGAAGCGATTCAATATTTAATGGATAAGGGAATAAGATGCTTGGTCTGCGGTGAGCCTATCTGGGGCACTCTAGAGCAAGCATCGAAGGAAAAGAAATTCGACGATAATCAAATCGAAATTTTTGTTGATGATTTAAACCGATTAATTTTCAAATCTAATTTGAGTTAAGAGTAATTATCATCAAGATGTTCAACAGCATCAATTCCTGAAGGCATCGGTAGATAAAATCGAATTCGTTGGATTTCACCATTTCTCTTGATTAATCTGTTAACTTTTTTATTGATGATAACACTATGTTCAATATGTATATCATCCTCGATAACTGAACCAAAAATATAGCTTGTCCCTTTAATTAAGACATTCTTCCCAATTTTTAATGGAAACTCATCTGAGCCGGTCATATTAACACTTGATTCGATTCTTGAATTATCTCCAATCGTTATGTTTCCTTTAATAATATCCCCCCACAGAATTTCGACATTATTACCAATTTCAAATTGTTGATTTGGAAAAGTTGAGAGATGAACATTTTCCCAAATTATTACATCTCTACCAAACTTAACATTACCGGAGACATAAACATTCTTTTTTAACTCAAGATTATAATTTAACTTAACCCCTTTACCAATGTAAACCCCTGTTCCGATTTTGATATCTAACGGCTCACCTAATTTATCCATTCTGATTATATCGTCCACAACATCCTCATGAATAAAGAAATCATCCGGATCTGTTATATCGATAATATTTTTAAGCTTATCATAAACCTGAGTACGAAACAACTTTTCCATATCTTTCAAAACAGCTTTATCATTAAAGCCCATTACAACATATTGTTCGGTCGGGCTAATTGCAGCAACACTATATCCACTTTGATTAAACAAACCTATCAAATCAGTTATGTAAATTTCATTCTGTGCATTATTGCTTGAAAGCTTATTAACTAACTCAATAAGTTTTTTGTAATCAAAAGCATAAACACCTGAGTTATATTCACGATTCTCAATCAGCTCATTTTTAGAATATGAATAATCACGATTATTGTATTTTACTTTGTAATCTTCACCTTCATTTAATGCGAGAATATCTTTGTGCTCGATAATTTCTATAACATTCCCTGCATCGTTTCCGGTAGGATTTCCATTAGCATCAATCTCCTTAGCTCTGATTATTCTTCCATAGGAGTTAAACTGTGAGGCACCCTCATAAATTCCCGTGAGAACCATCATATCGTAGTTGGATTCTTTAAATGCGTGTCGAAACATCGTTGGTGTTTTTTTATCGATTAATCCCATATCCCCGGGAAGAACATAAATTACACCATCAAAATCTTTATCAATTTTTTCTAAAGCGATTTGAACAGCATGACCGGTCCCTTTTTGTTCTGCTTGATATGCAAATAAAGTTTTTTCTCTTTTCCCGATTACATTCATTACATCCAAAGCTTTAATCCCGACTACAATAATTGCATTAATTGCTTCATCAGTTTTTTGACAAGCATTAAAAACACGCTCAACTGTCGGGATACCCCAAATATTATGAAGCATTTTTGATCGATGTGATTTTATTCGCTTTCCGTGTCCGGCTGCTAAAATTATTGCCGCTTCATTAAGTTCATAATCAAATTCTGAAGAAAACACTTCCGCTTTTTCAAAGACTGTTTTTTTTTCTGATTCGCCCACAGTTACCTCTATTAAATTTCATTTTTTGTTCTGCGAAATTACCAAATGAGTAGTCGTTTAACAAACTTTCAGGTTTAGGTTAATTTTAATATTTTGTCGGAGTAGATAAAAATCTGTGTGGAGAAAATTATGGTCTTAAAAAAATCAAGTAACAAAATGATTGCCGGTGTTTGCGGTGGCATAGCCGATTGGCTTGGATGGGATCCTACGATTGTAAGAATTGGTTATGTTCTACTTTCAATATTGAGCACAGGTTTTCCCGGAATTTTAGTCTATATAATTCTATGGGTAATTATGCCTTCTTCTAATGATTAAAACTTTTCGACTTCTTTTAAAGCCATGAAAAGTTTTTTATCTTTTTCATATACGTCAGGTCTAAATTGAAGTTGATTATTTTCATCAACCCATGCAGTAAAATAATCGACATAAAGAGGAATGGTTGAATCGAGATTGAAATACTTAGTTCTATTATTAGCTGTTTTATAATTTTTAAGTCTATCCGGATTCTCTGGCCGCATCCCCAATTCCATTCTAACTTCATCAAGAGACGATTGATTTGTCAATGATGTAATGAATTCTGCAAACTGAATCGGTTTTTCAACTCTAACACAACCATGACTAACCGCTCTGTTAGCGGTTGCAAAAGGTCCACGAGTCGGTGTATCATGCAGATAAATATCATACTTATTTCTGAACATGAATTTCATTCGTCCCAATGCATTTGCCCAACCGGGCTCTTGAACAAAACTGAAGGGAAGATTTGTTGGTGAATATTCTTTCCAATTAATTTCGTTGTGATCGATTACTTTTCCTCCTTGTAACACCTTAAACTTCTTATCATTCAAGTAATTTGAATCTTTTTTTATTTCATAATAAGTTTCATTTTTGGCAATACTTGTAGGAACATTCCACGGAGGGTTTGTGATAATCTGATTTATTCTACTATATACTTGAGGAGTTTCAAAATTCTTTGGTAAGTGAGCCCATTTTTTTGTTTTGCGATAAACTTCATTTTTTTGGTCATAATTACGTTCTCTCTTCTGACCAACACAAACTTTAATTGTAGTTTTCAATTCACGGTTTTTATAAGCATAAAGAGTGAAGTCCGGAATATTTACTAAAATGTATGATAATGAATCGGCGTAAGCTGTCCACCTAAACCTTTCCAAATTAACTTTTATTTGTTCCACTCTTTCTGAAGGGGAAATGCTTAATTGTTCAACTGTCTGAAATCCAATTACGCCATCATCTTTTAAACCATATAAAGCTTGAAATCGTTTTATAGCTTCAAACAAAGTTGTATCATACGATGGTGGAAATGGAAGATGATAAGAGGAATCGAGTAAACCGAGACTCATCAAATTTTGGGCAATCGGATTTAACAAAGTTGACTGCTTACCAATTTCAATTTTACCGTTAAGTGGGGGAATTGTAACCCAATTTACTGATTTCGAAAAATCCTCATAAAATTTCAACGCATTTTGCAAACCAACATATCTTCTACTCGTTGGCTGAATCCGATTCAATACGTTAAGTTTATCCTTATGGAAAAGATTGTCATAAATGTTTTCTGAACGTTCAACAATAGGAATATCATAATTCTCTTTATCGTGTTCTCTCGGATTTATAACACCATACAGAATATTCTTTTGATATTGGAGAAATGATAATGACAGCAGGATTTCAACCTTTGCTAAAGCACTATAATCTTCAATTACTTGTCTTTCTTTGTTCTTGATTAACGAATAATACTTACCTGTTAAATTTGAGTAATAATATCGTTCGGGATTTAACCCATGTGTTGTAACCTTATCGAAAAAATTTAATAGAGATTCTATCTGAAGAGTATCAACATATTCAGAAATCCAAATGGGGCTGTAAGAATTACTACTATATAAAGTAGGGATTGTATCGATTAATGTTTTTTCAATATTCGTAAGCGAGGATAAAAAGATAGTATCATTCAGAGTACTCGAAATCTCTGATTTGAGTTGTTCAATATTTATTCCCGATTCAATTTCATTTTCATGATTTTCAAAATAATTACATGATGTGACTAATACTATTAATAACAATAATGAAGCGATAATTTGGTTGTATTGATTTTTTCGCAAGTAAATAATTCTCGAAGTTATGATTTAAATATCTTGTTATGCAAAGATTCTAAAACGTTTATAATTTTACAAGTAAAAAGGAGAGTATTTAAAATCGTCAATTTCCACCCATAGAAATAAAAACGATTACCAATTGTAATTTCAATAAAAATTTCATAGTATTAATAGGTGTATTTTCCCTGAATCTCAATTTGTTTATAAGTAATTATCTAAAACTTAATTGATTGGATTACAATATGGGGGGAAAAAAGTTATTCTTGAATCCGTTCCCCGGGATTAGAAGTTTTGAAGCTGAAGAAGACATAATTTTCTTCGGTCGTGAAAGTCAAATAAAAGAGTTAGTTCCGAGACTATATGAAACTCACTTCTTAGCCATTACCGGTTCATCCGGCTGCGGTAAATCTTCATTGGTTCGAGCCGGTTTACTCCCCTCTTTATTCAAAGGGAAACATATTCCCAATGAATTAGAATGGCATCATCAAATATTCAGACCGGGGA
Organism: Ignavibacteriaceae bacterium; assembly: GCA_019638025.1. GTDB lineage: Bacteria > Bacteroidota > Ignavibacteria > Ignavibacteriales > Ignavibacteriaceae > JAGUXE01. Next base: position 49,211 of record JAHBUO010000010.1, on the reverse strand, counting down.
ATGAGCCTATAATAAGGCTATCAGAGTCACTTTCTTTATTATTTCAAGAACTTCAAATTCAAAACCTTTCTGAATTTGGTGATGTGTCAAATATCTATTCAAAGTTGAATGAAGATGCGAATGGATTGTCTGACTTACTCCAACAAATAGTCAGCCAGAAGAAAATAAACCTCCTTTTTGTAATTGATCAGTTTGAGGAATTATTCAGATATCAACAAGCAACCGAAAAAGAAAGTGTAAAATCAGAAGCCGATAAGTTTGTTCAACTAATCTTACAAGCATCAAGAAAAATTCCAAACGCATTTTTTATTATAACAATGCGTTCCGACTTTTTAGGTGATTGTACCGAATTTAGAGGTCTCCCCGAAGCAATTAATAAAGGGCATCACTTAGTCGTCAGAATGTCAGATGAGGAAAAAAAATTAGCCATTACTAAACCGATTGAAGTTTGCGGTGGTTCAATTTCTAATAGATTAATTGCTAAACTATTACATGATGTGGGTGATGACCCTGATCAGCTTCCTGTTATGCAACATGCATTAATGAGAACATGGGATTATTGGCTATTAAATAGGATTGGTGATGAACCGATAGACCTCCATCATTACGAGGCAATCGGAACAATGCAACAAGCAATTTCTCATCATGCCGAAAAGATTTATCAAGACTTATCATCTCTACAGCAAAAATTTCTAACAGAAAAATTATTTAAAGCATTAACAGATCTTGGAAGCGATAATACAGGCCGAGGAACTCGTCGTCCAACACCTTTAAAAGATATTTGCACACTTGCCGAAGCAAAAGAATCAGAATTAATTTCTATCATTGACATTTTTCGAGCCCCCGGGTGTGCTTTTCTTATGCCTTCCCATCACTATCAACTTAATGAAGATAGTATAATAGATATTTCTCACGAAAGCATCATGCGAAAATGGGAGAGATTAAAGGAATGGGTTGAGGAAGAAACAAAATCTGCTCAGTTATATTTACGGCTTTCTAAATCATCCGAATTATATCTTGAAGGTAAAACCGCACTATGGGTTAACCCTGAACTTCAGTTAGCAATAAATTGGCAAAATACGAATAAACCTAATCGAACTTGGGCAGCTCGATATGATTTTGCTTTCGATAGAGCTATGCAATTTTTGGATTTCAGCAAAAAAGAATTTGAACAAGAGATTGCAAAAAAAGAAAAACAGCAACAAAGAGAGCTTAGAAGAACCCGTCGATTTGCTTTATTTCTCGGAGCAGCATCAATAATCTCTCTAATGTTTTTGCTTGTTTCATTGAATCTCAGATTTAAAGCAGAGGCTAGCGAGAAAAAAGCATTAGAGAAAGAAAAAATTGCAAGTACTGAGCAACGAGTTGCAGAGCAGCAAAAACGAGAAGCTGTTTCTCAAAAACGAATTGCAGAACAACAACAGCAAATTGCAGAACAACAACAAATTATAACTGAAGAACAAAAGCAATATGCTGTTGAGCAACAAAAGATTGCAGAGGATCAGAAAAAAGAAGCACTTCAACAGAAGCAGCAAGCTGATTTGGCTAAGTCAATCGCCATTCAAGCTAAAGATGAGGCTGAAAAACAGAAGCAAGATGCTATCAATCAAAAGAAAATTGCCGATTCAGAAAGACTTAAGGCTGAAGTTTCAGAAAAAAATACGATGCGTTTGAGGCTCTTAGCAATTGCTCGTTCAATGGCAATACAATCTTTGAAGATTCAAAACAATCCACAGCTAACTAATCTACTCGCTTTTAATGCCTATTTGTTTAACGACCGAAATAATGGTCCGGAAAATGAGCCTGATATTTTCACCGCTTTAAGTAATGCAGTTCAGGATAATTTAATTTTGCGAAATCACTCAGATGGTGTAAGAAGTTTAGCTGTACTCAATAATGCCCTTATTTCATGCAGCGATGATGGTTCGGTAAAATTGTGGAACATCAATAATCTTTCTACGTCACCAACAACCATCCCCCTACCAGAAGCTGCAAAAAAAGGGGTTAGAACAATTACATTATCAAGAGATGAAAACTGGATTGCATTTGGAACCACTACAGGGAATATCTATCTAAAAAGAACATCATCGTTAGAAGGAAATTCTACTACTTTATCCGGAAGTGGATTTGTTATAACCGGAATTTCATTTAATTATGATAACAGCCTCTTAGCTTCTGTCGGGTCTGATAGAAAACTTAGACTCTGGGAAATTTCAAGCTCAGTAATTACAAGTTCGGTTATTGATTCATCGGATGGCAAGTTTCTTTCTGTTGCATTTCATCCAAAACAAAACTTAATTCTTACAGGTGACGAAAGAGGACGTCTCACATTACACAATCTGCAAAACAATTCAAAAAAAATCTTGAATGAAAAGGGTAAAGCGATAACCTCTATTACATTTAACTTTGATGGCTCTTCATTCTTAGTAGGGAACTCAATTGGAGGAATTCAATTTTGGGAGACAAATAATCTAAGCAAGAAACCGGTTGAACTACTTGGACATACATCATCAATTAATTCAATTAGATTTTTTAAAGACACAGAAACCTTTGCAACAGCAAGTTCAGATAGAATTATCCGTGTCTGGAATTTAAATAAACTTAATGAATTGCCTTTAGTTATAGATAGCCACGACTCTTGGATTTATGATGTCGCATTTTCAAAAGATGGAACAAAATTATTTTCTGCAAGTGAAGATAGAACCATACAGGCAAGAACCATTAAATCGAATATTGTAGCTAAAACACTAAAATCAAAACTGAGTAGAAATTTTTCTGTTGAAGAATGGAATAAATTTGTTGGGGATGATATCCCCTTCGAAAAAAGTATTGGACAATAATTGAGATTAAGCAACTGCAACTTTACTTTAAGGTAAAAATGATGAAGTTATCTTTTTGGGGAATTTTATTTACAAGCATAATTTTTCTTTCGCCTAACTCATTTTCACAAAGCAATTGTGATGATGTAACTTTAAGTGATGCGAGGAAAAGATACGAGATAGGTGACTTTGAAAGCGTTATTTCTATGTTGGATAATTGCTTAAAGAGTGGTTTTAATTCGAAGCAGTCGGTACAAGCTTATAGATTGATTACTATGACTTACCTTGCGATTGATTCTCTAAATGATGCTCAAACTTATGCCTCACGCTTAATCAAACTTGATCCTAATTTTGAACCAACACTATTTGATCCACCAAAGTTTGCTAGATTAATTTCTGAGGTCAAACTTTCCGGACTTAGCAAACAAGTTCAATCAGTTTCAAAAAAATTGGAAAACGTTACTGAAGCACCTGCGACCGTAATTGTTATTAGCGAAGACGAGATTATTCGCAGAGGTTATAATGATTTAGAAGCACTTCTTAGCGATCTTCCCGGGTTTGATATTTCTCGAACATTCGGTCCGACATATTCTAATATTTACCAACGTGGTTATCGTTCTAATAATACCGATAGGACTATTTTTCTTATTGATGGTGTTGAAGAAAATGACCTCTGGTCAAATATCATTTATTTATCTCGTCAATATCCTTTAACAAATATAAAACGTGTTGAAGTTGTATATGGACCTGCATCAACAATGTATGGAGCTAATGCGTTTGTAGGAGTTATAAATGTAGTTACAAAAGAGCCAGAGGAGATTTACAAAGAAAATAATATGGGGGTTTCCGCTCAAACAAATGTCGGAAACTGGAATACACGATACAATGATGTAACCGTCGCAGGCAAGATTAAAGATGTCGCTTTTTCATTTAGCGGTAGAAATTTTTATTCTGATGAAATGGATCTATCAACTTTCCCTGATTATGACTATAGTCCAAATTATTATGAACAGATAAACTATTCGAGTTTGTTGAATGTCTATGATAATGCAGAAGACTATGTTAATAACAATAATCTGATTGACTCACACCCTTATTACACAATCAACAGAGACATTAGTGGGAAACCGATTTCTGTTGAACTAACGCCTGCAGGAATTGCTGCGGCAAGAAATTTTGACAAAACGAGCATTGAAGAATCAGTTGGTGGTTCAAAAATAAAATATAGCAATATCAGTAACTCTTTCTATCTATATGGTAAACTGAAAATTTTCGATTTCACTCTGGGTTATCAAAAATGGCGAAATACCTCCGGTGGTACAAATTACTTTACTGATAATAATGAAGCAGGGGCAAGAAATGGAAGTATTTGGGTCCCCGAACAATCTTTCTTTTATATAAAGTATGATAAATCTATTACTGATGAGTTAAGTTTTACAAATTATATGCAATACAAAGTGCATAGTATTCACAATGACTCAAAAGCTGTGTACTTACTCAATTATTCTAATGGTGCATTTTCTCTTGCTGATTTAGCAACGGACTTCAAACCATTCTGGGTGACTGAATATTACTTTCAAATCTCAAAACAACTTAGAAATGAAACTAAAATTTTGTATACACCAAATCAATCCTTTGATTTACTAGTTGGTTTGGAAATAAGAAACAGTCAGCTCCAAGGGAATTATAACATCGCTTATAAACCTTTCCCTTCGGACTCGGGATATGCGGGGGGAAGTAAGACATCGCAAGGGAATATTCTTGGTGGAAATAGTTATGAGATTGTTGATTGGGGATTATACGCTCAAGGAAGTTATAGATTAATTGAATCGCTCAAACTTACATTTGGTGGGAGAATTGACTATAATAAGATTAGAGAATTTGGTGGATATGGAACGCAGTTTAATCCGAGAATTGCAGTTGTTTACACCCCATCTATCTTCATAATGAAAGCTATTTATTCTGAAGCTATAAAGGATGCTTCAAACTGGACAAAGTTCACCACAAATCCGGCACGCCAATTAACTAACCCAAACCTCGAACCGGAAAAGGTGAAGAATATTGAATTTAGTGGAGGCATTAAGTTTTCTCCAGATTTATATTTTGAAACATCAGTTTACAGTGCAAATTATTCCGGTGTTGTCGGAACAAAGATTGTGGAATATAACGGAGGAACTACCGGACAAAATCAGCCTATCGGTTCATTGCAAATTATGGGTGTTCAATCAGTATTAAATTATTCAATAAATAATTATAGTATTTATTCGAATTACACATTCACAGAACCTAAAAATACCCAAGCAGGTAGTGAAGCCAGAATTGGTGATATTGCTTCGCATCATTTTAATGCAGGTATTAATGCAAAATATTTTGAGAATTTAAACATAAATCTAAGATTCAATTTCATAGGTGAACGAAAAACCGGACAAGGGACAAGTGTCCCGGCTAATTCAGAAATTTTCCCGGCTGTAATTCTACTTAACGGTAGCATAAGTTACTCAAATATTTTAAACTCAGGTATAACTTTACAACTAACATGTAACAACATCCTCAACAAGTTATATTTCGACCCGGGTATTCGCAGCGCAGATGGAGGATTTTATGCTTCTCGAACTCCTCAACGTGAGCGTAATTTTATGCTACGTGCTCTATATGATATTAATTTCAATTACTAATTACTCAACTTTATAATTTCCGGAATCAAATACTCAATGACTAAAATCTGTAACTACCAAAAACCGACTGAACTTTGCTTTTCTTCTTCTGAATGGGAATTCATTCCTAATGAAATTGATTTCATTAATAATTCTCTCCGCTTAATCGAGAGTAAATTTTCTAGCCAAAATCTTTTATTCAGAAAAGCTGAAAACACTGACATAATTAATCTAGAAAAATTTATTCAATACAGATATTCATGCTTTTCTCCGGAGATTGCTGAAGAAATCAGTAAATATGATTTGTATAGATTTATAAACTTCGGGCACGGTTTAATCCTCGAAGATTCATCTTCAAAAATTCTCGCATGTTTGTTTGAAGTCGGTTATAACACTCCGGATAAAACTTCATACACACTACGACTTGGTGTTGACGATATTCTTAAAGGAAAAAACATTGGAAAACTCTTAATAGAATACTCTTCTCTATTAGCTATGAAAAATGGTTCGTTAACTAAAAGAGGATTGCTTGATTTAACAAATTTCTCCTCAGCAGTTATTTTGTTAAACAAAATTGGTTGGATTTGCGATGGGTTTTATAAAGACTTAACCGGCTTAGGAACTTGCTTTAATATAGTTTTCCCATTAAGAATGGATTCATTTTACAACAACAGAATAGATGACCAAAAACTTCAATTATTCCTAAAAGAATCTAAGTCTGAGATTGATTTTAAAATCGTTCCATACTTTGATGTAGAATCACTAGACAAAATTTACTCAAATGAAGACTTTAAAATCATTTACTTATTAAGAGGCGGTTTATTTACAGAAAGAAATTCTTTTTTAGCAATTCCTTCAGATAAACTAAATATTACATATTGTAATTAATACATGACAATGAAAGAAAAAATATTCTCTTCTCTTAACATCCGAAAAGGTGAGGAATCTCCAATATTATTGCTTCTCCTTTTCTCATTTTTCATGGGAGGAGCGAGTGCTTTTTTCTACACTGCGGCAACATCATTGTTCCTGGAAAACTTTGACACAAAAATGCTCTCCTATGCTTACATAGCATCAGGTGTTACCGGTTATTTAATATGGGTTATCTCATCAAAAATTGAAAAAAAATTTACTATACAACATCTTCTAATAACTTATCTGGTATTATTGACTGTGAGTGTGATGCTATTCAGTTTAAGCGAATATTTCTTCCCTTTCAGATGGCTATCTTTTTTGATGTATGTTTGGATAAGAGCTTTTACATTTATCGGAGCGGTTGTTTTTTGGATTTTAGCCGGAAGACTTTTCGATTTGCGCCAAGGAAAGCGTTTATTTGGTTTGATTAGTTCCGGTGAAGTTATTTCTGATATTATAGGATTTTTCTCAATCCCAATTTTGCTCCAGATTATTTCGGCTTCAGATTTAATCTTCATTGCGTTTATTGCATTACTATTATGCGTAGTTATTCTAATATACATTACAAAAGTTTTTAAGAGTCAATTATCATCAAAATCTATTCAGGTTAATTCAGAATCCTCAGCCGTATCCTCAAGTTTATTCGGGTTACTTAAGACCAAGTATTTTGCTTATCTCTTCCTTCTAGCATTGTTACCGATGTTTGCAATTTACTATGTAGATTATTTATTTCTTGACCAGACAAAGTTAGAGTTCCCGGATAGAAATGTCCTCGCATCTTTTCTTGGAGTATTTTTTGGAATAACTGCAATCGCCGAATTCATCTTAAAGACGTTTTTATCCGGTAGATTAATAAGTAAATATGGCATTAAGTTAGGTTTATCTATACTTCCGATAATTCTTGGAGTATGCGCTCTTTTTGCTATTCTCTCCGGTTCAATCTTTGGAACAACGGCAATGTTCTTCGGATTTATTGCTCTTATGAAATTGTCAGAGCGAGTTTTAAGAAGTTCACTAACCGACCCATCATTTCAAATTCTTTACCAACCACTTCCTACTGAAGAGCGATACACTTTTCAAAGTAAAATGGAGGGAATTCCAAAAGGGATTGGAAATGTAATCGGAGGGTTTACACTTCTTCTTTTCACAAACCTCACATTTATGAATAATATTCACTATACATTAATTTTTCTGTTAATACTAACCGGATGGATTAAAATTGCTCTCAATATGTATTCTGAATATAGAAGCACTCTAAAAAAAATCTTAACATCGCGAAAAAGTATTGAAAATGCAGACGTTCCATCGAACTCGCTTCAGTTAATAAAAAAAGAATTTGAATATTCGGATGGTGATTTTCTTATTGATTTAAATCGACTATTTGATAGAATTGACCCTCTGGAATTGGATGACTTTCTTCCGGCGATGTTGTTAAGAGGTAGTAAATCTCAAAAACACGTTTTACTTAAACTGATTAAAGATAAATCAATACTCACTTCAATTGACGAAGTAGAATTATTATTATCGAAAAATAATTTAGCGGATCTTTATGATGATTTAAAAGAGTCTGAAGTTTACTTGAAAATAAATGAACAAATTGATCTTAGTGATTTGACACAATTGTGTGAATCTGACTCTCGTAATGATAGAATGTTGGCAGCGCAACTTCTAGGATATTCGGGAAGATATGATTCAATAAAATTAATTCAATTACTTTTATCTGATGATGATTATTTGGTTAGAAATGCTGCGATTGTAGCGTGTGGAAAAATTAAGCGAGTTGAATTATGGGATAGTGTTCTCCAATTAATTTCTATCCCCGCATTCTCAAACTCTGCAACATCTGTATTAAAAGTAATAGGAGAACCTATCGTAAAATCAATAAATAATGTTTTTGGGAAGATGACGACAGACAATAATACCAAACTTCGATTAATTAAGGTACTTGAGAAAATTGAATCTAAATCAGCTATCGAAACTCTTCATTCAAAAATGAATGACACAGATAAAAATATCAGAGACAGAATCTTAATGGCTCTTGGTAGACTAAATTATAAAGCAACAAGCTCAGAATTCCCTTTCATCAAGCAAACAATTGAGGATGAAATTGGAATTACGGTTTGGCTTATGAGTTCAATAATTGATTGCCGTGAATTTGCACATACAAATCATTTAATTAGTGCTTTAGAATCTGAACTAAAAAATAAACGAGAAAGAATATTCCTATTCTTGTCTGTACTGTATGATTACCAAACCATTCAGCATGTACTTGAAAATATTGAATCCGGTGACAACGAGAAAAAAGTTTATGCCCTGGAGATTTTGGATTTAATTGTAGTTCCGGAAATTAAGGAGATGTTAATTCCCTTGCTCGAAGATGTTTCATATGAAGAAAGAATTGTTTTATTCGATTCGGTTTTCCCGCAAGTAAAATTGGGAATCTCAGATAGATTAATCGGTATAATCAATAAGGATTATTCGCTTATCAATAAATGGACAAAAGTTTGTGCGATTGAACTGACAAAATACTATAAAAATGAAAATACCCTTCAAACTTTGTCTGCGAATTTGCTCCACCCCGACTTCTTAATTTATGAAAATTCGGCAAGAACTCTTATTGCTATTAATCCTCTATTTTTCAGAGAACTTTTTGACGATTTCCCAATTGATATTCAGAAGAAACTGTCAGGTATTCAAACAAATAATTTGCTACTTGCCACAGATGAAGTTAAACTGTTAAAATCACTCCCAATATTTTCAAATGTTGATGAAATAAAACTTGTTGAAATTGTAAATGGGTCATTCGAAATTCCCAAAAGTCAAGGGGAGATAATCCCTCATTTTGAAAATTACATGTATTACTATTTTGTCATTGTTAAAGGTTCAATCGTTTGTAAATCAAGAAATTTTGACGAAAAGATATTTACTCAACATTCAGTTATTGGTGAATTTAATTATGCCGAGCATTTGCAAGATGGTAATGAATTTTATGCTTTGGAAGAGACATTAATTCTACAACTCAGGCTTGACGTTTTATATTCATACCTCGATGATGACATCAATTTAGCCGGCGGTATTATTAATTCATTATATGAGAAACACCAATTTAAGGAAGCAGAATATGACACTGTCTAAAAATATTCTTCAGACATTCTTTCTTTTTCTCATTATAATTCTGGGGTCAAAGAGTCTGTTTCCTCAACGTATTGATGCTGAAATTGGACTTCCTTCGCTAAAAAACTTTAACCCAAAAGAGTATAAAGCTCATGGACAAAATTTTGACATTGTCCAAGATAAAAGAGGGCTAATTTATGTTGCAAATTTTTCCGGTATTTTAGAATATGACGGTAACGAATGGCGTTTGATTGCTACAAAAAATAATTCGAAGGTAACAGCTTTAAGTGTTGATAATAGCGGAACTATTTTTGTTGGGGCTCGGGAGGAGATAGGTTTTCTTGAAGTTGATTCTACTCACTCATTAGTATTCAAAAGTTTAAATAAGATTATTGAAGATAAAAATCAGACTCAGTTTGAGATAATTAAAATACTATCTAACAACAAATCTATTTTCTTCGTCGCTGAAAAAGTTGTATTTGAATATATAAATAATAAAGTCAAGACTTACAATTTAAAGGAGTCGATAGTCTCAGCTTTTATAATTAATGGTGAGCTTGTTCTGAATATTAAAGATGAAGGGTTGAGAGTTTTAAATGGCAAGCAACTTGATAAACTTCATGGTGCTGATGTTCTGCTCCCCTCTTTAGAATTTCCTGAAGTAGTTCAACTAAATGATAAATCTTTTTTGTTTGCTTCATCAAATCAAGGATTGTACATCTATAAAGAAAGAAATTTTGAAAATGTTAGAACAGAAGCAAATGACTATTTATACAAAAACAGAATCAGCTCTATAAAAAGATTGAATGATGGGAAAATTTTAATCGGAACTTCACGTGGTGGGATAGTTTTATTAAACAGTGATTATTCTCTAAGACAAATTCTAAATGAAAAATCCGGTTTACAAAATGAATCCGTTAAATCAATGCATGTTGATGCTGATGAGAATCTCTGGGTTGCACTAAACAACGGAATTTCAGTATTCGAGATTGCTTCTCCCCTATCATTCTTTGACGAGAAATCGGGACTTCGCGGAGGTATTACAGGGATTAATCGTGTAAACGGACAACTTTTCGTGTCAACTTTTCAAGGTTTGTATAAGTTCAATCGAAGCGCTAATACATTCGATAAAATAGTTGAAATCGATAATGCATGTTGGGCTTTGATTAAAGCAAATAATGCTTTATTAGTCGCTACGAGCTCAGGACTCTATGAAGTAAATGATACTAAAGTAAATAGACTATATAGCGACTTTTTTATTTCAGCATCTCATAGTCGATTTAATCATAATCGTTTTTATGCATCAACATTGAAAAGTGTTATGGTTTTTGAAAAGCAGAGTGGGAGTTGGAAATTAGCGCAAAATCTAAATCAAATAAAAGAAGAGATTACAAATATTGTCGAAGCATCTGAAACTATTCTTCTTTTAGAAACAATCTCAAATGGATTCATTAAGTATGACTTGAGTGATAATTCTTTCATAAGAATAGATACAAGTCTTGGTTTAAATTCGAACTCAGGCAATAAAATTTTCGTTTACAATGATGCACCGATAATCTCAACCGAATCCAATGTATATAAGTTTAATATTGAGAATAACAAAATAGAGAAAGTAAAACTTTTCGGTAATGAGGGGGCTAATAATTGGTATTCGCTTTTTTATCAGTCCAAAGAAAAAGTCTGGCTCACTAGTGGAGATGGAACTAATTTGTGTTATGTCCAACCGACTAAGAATAATCAGTTTAACAAAATACCGTTTCTCCCAATTGAAGATGTTGTAATTCGAACAATCTTTCTTGATGATCATAACATTGCTTGGTTTGGAGGACCTGAGGGTTTAATAAGATTTGATCAAAGTATCAGTTTCAATTATAAGATTGATTTCTCTACTTCAATCAGAAAATTAATTCTGAATGAAGAGGAACTCATATACGGAGGTGGAAGTATTGACTCAAAAACTGTATTTAAATTTCCTCATAATACAAACTCTGTACGAATCACATATTCCTCCGGAAGTTTTAACACCCGTTCAAGCAATCATTATAAAATATTTCTAAAAGGGTTAGATGAGGTATGGTCAGGATGGTCTAAATCAGCACAAAAGGAATACACAAATCTTCCCGAAGGAGAATATACTTTTTTAGTTAAAGCAAAAAATATCTATGGTCATGAAAGCAGTGTTACTGAATTCTCGTTTGTGATTACGACCCCATGGTACAAAACGATTTGGGCTTATATCTTCTATCTTATCTCGAGTTTTGCATTAGTGATTGGATTAATAAAACTTCGTTCAAGACAACTTGAGAAAGAGAAAGAGGAACTTCAAAAAATTGTTGAGCAGAGGACATCAGAAATAATTAAACAAAAAGAAGAGATTGAAGAAAAGTCAAATGAACTTTCCGACAAAAACGAAGAGCTTGAAAAGATCAATGTTATTGTTAAATCAATAAATTCAGAAATTAATTTCTCCAATCTTCTTAATTCTATTCTCGAAAAGATCACAGTGATTAAAGGTATTGATAAAGCATCTGCTCTCGTTTATGATAAAAACTCGGACAGCTACAAATTCAAAGCAAGTTTTGGTTGGAATTTTGACATTCTATCCAATAACTCTTTTTCACTTGAACAAGCTGAAGAAAAATATTTGAAGTTTAACCAAGAGGTTTTTGAAGATCTTTTCTTAAGCGATAATTATCGCCCACGCCAATCAGATTGTGAATTGGATAAACTTGAAGTTCCGAAATCTATTCTTGTGCTTTTAGTAAAAGTTGAAAAGAAAGTTGAAGGATTTTTAATACTTGAAAACCTACACCGTAATGAAGCATTTAAACTTAAAGATATTTCGTTCCTAAAAAATATTAAAGAACACATCATCTCCGCATTTATTAAAACAAAAATTCTTGAGGATTTACAGGTCACATTAAACAATTTGAAGGATGCCCAAACCCAATTAATTCAAGCCGAAAAGCTTGCATCACTTGGACAGCTGACTGCCGGTATTGCACATGAGATAAAAAATCCTCTAAACTTCGTAAATAACTTTGCCGAATTAAGCAAAGACCTTGTTCTCGAAGTTGAGGAAGAGCTTGATAGAATTGGTGATTCAATCGACCCCAAAAGTAAAGACTATATTCTGGAAGTGCTTGGCGATTTGAAAACAAACAACCAAAAAATAAATGAGCATGGAAAACGAGCCGATAGCATCATACGAGGAATGTTACTCCACTCCAGAGGAAAATCAGGCGAGAAGCAAAAAACAGATTTAAATGCTCTTCTTTTAGAATATGTCAATCTTGGTTTTCACGGTATGAGAGCACAAGATTCATCTTTCAATATTAAAATTGAATCAGATTATGATCAGACTATTGGTCAAATAAGTGTTGTCCCACAAGATTTATCAAGAGTTTTTCTGAATATGGTTAATAATTCTTGTTATTCAACACATGAAAAGAAAAAGCGGTTAAAGGATGCATACTCACCTGTTCTGAGTGTATCGACTAAAAATCTTGGCTCTACTGTTGAAGTTAAAATCAGAGATAATGGAGAAGGAATTCCTCAACATATAGTTGACAAAATTTTTAATCCGTTTTTCACTACAAAACCGACGGGCGCCGGAACCGGTTTGGGCTTATCTTTAAGCTATGATATTATAGTTCAGCAACATAATGGTGAAGTTAAAGTTTTTACTGAACAGGGAGAGTTTGCTGAATTTGTTATTACATTGCCAAAGAATTAATTATTTATTATCTAACAAAGCATAATATTTTTTTGAGGGAATTATGAAACTGAAGTTAATGGTTGTTGATGATGAACCGGATCTCGAAACACTTATAAGACAAAGATTCAGAAGACAAATTAGGGATGAATCATTTGAGTTTGTTTTTGCGCACAATGGTTTGGAGGCTCTTGCCAGACTTATCGAGCATCCTGATATCGGAATAATTCTTACTGATATAAATATGCCTGAGATGGATGGACTAACCCTTCTCTCAAAAATTGCTGAACTAAATAATCCCGCATTAAAAACAGTTGTAGTTTCTGCTTACGGTGATATGGAGAACATCCGAACTGCAATGAATAGAGGAGCTTTTGATTTTATTACTAAGCCGATTGACTTTGGTGATTTGGAAATTACAATTAATAAAACTCTTCAACAGCTTACTATTCTTAAACAATCGCTTGAAGAACATGATCAACTTATTGCATTAAAGCAAGATTTAAATACTGCAAAAATAATTCAGCAAGCAATCCTCCCAAAAGTTTTTCCCCCTTATCCTGATAGAAAAGATTTTGATGTTTTTGGTTCGATGACAGCTGCAAAAGATATAGGTGGAGACTTCTTTGATTTCTTTATGATTGACGATAAAAATTTCGGATTCGTAATCGGTGATGTTTCAGGAAAAGGTATTCCTGCTGCAATTTTCATGGCTGTAAGTCGAACGCTGCTTAGAGCAACTGCACTTAAAGGATTATCACCCAATGAATGCCTTGTTCACGTGAACAATCTTTTATGCTCTGAAAGTGTATCATCAATGTTTGTCACAGTATTCTATGGAATACTTAATACAGAGACGGGTTTGGTAACTTATGCAAATGGTGGACACAATCCTCCGTACTTAATTAAGGCTGATGGCACTGTTGAGCTAATTCCGATGACAGGTGGTATCGCACTCGGTGTTATGGAAGAGATGCCTTATAATTTTAAAAGTTTTACTCTAAATCCGGGTGAGACTGTTTTTCTTTTTACAGATGGTGTCACCGAAGCCATGGATTCTAAAGAGGATTTATTTTCCGAAGAGAGACTTATCGAAAGATTAACAAGCTCAAATTCCAAATCAATTTCTGATATTACTAAAGATGTAATAGATAGTGTTTTTGAATATTCTAAAGATGTCCCTCAATCGGATGACATTACGGTCTTAACTTTTCGATATTTTGGTCGATAATATAGTTATCTATTTATATTGGAAATTATATGCCCTTAAATATTGTAATTGATGAGAGTATAACTTTCGCACAAGAAGCTTTTTCACGCTTTGGACGCATTTTATTGCTTAATGGTAGAAATATGTCCAATTCAGTAATTAAAAATGCTGATGCTCTGATAGTACGTTCAACAACAGTTGTAAATGAAGAACTCATTCAAGGAAGCAATATTAAGTTTGTCGGAACAGCTACTATAGGCACCGATCATATTGACAAAGAGTATTTAACTTCTAATGGAATTACATTTTCGGATGCTAAAGGTTGTAATTCAACTGCAGTGGCAGAATATTTTATAACAGCATTACTTGCCATTTCAGTAAAGAATAAAATTAATCTTGATGGGAAGTCAATTGGAATTGTTGGGGTAGGAAATATTGGGACTAAAGTTAAATTTTTAGCTGAAGTACTCGGATTAAATGTTGTGCTTAATGACCCACCATTAAAAGAAAAATCTTCATCGGAAATTTATCGACCACTTGAAGAGTTATTGAATTGTGATATCATTACAATTCACACACCATTAACATTAGATGGGAAACATCCAACTCACCATTTATTTAATGAAGAAGTTTTAAGGAAATTAAAAGAAGGCGTAATATTAATAAATTCATCTCGAGGAGAAGTTGTTGATAATATTGCCCTACTTGATATTCTAAAAACTAAAAAACTATATACAGCATTTGATGTATTTGAATCAGAACCAAATATTTTAACCGAATTAGTCAATTACCTAACAATTGCAACCCCCCATATTGCCGGGTATTCATACGAAGGGAAAATTAACGGTACTAAAATGATTTATGATGCATTCTGCAAGCATTTTTCATTTAAGCCTATTTGGGAACCCGAGTACCCAACAGCCAAGAATAGCATCATTTCTATAACTAATTCTGAAAGTGATGAGGAATTTTTCTATAATATTTTATCTCATGTTTATCCGATAGAAAATGATGACAAAGATTTAAGAGTGATTCGCGAATATTCACAGAATGCTCGTGGTAAGTATTTTGACACCCTTAGAAAGGAATATTTCTTGCGAAGAGAGTTTAATAACTACTACTTCGACAACACAAATATTTCAGGAGAGAGAACTAAAAAGCTGCTCGAAATAGGTTTCAATAAATTAGTTTAGTTTAAATTCAACAGGGATTATCATTTGAACTTTTACCGCTTTTCCTCTTATTATCCCGGGTGAAAATCGTGTATAATAAACTGTAATTTCAGCTGCTTCATCGCAACCATAACCGATGCCTTCTACTATTTCTGTCTTTTCTACGTCACCGTATCTATCAATGAAAGCTTTAATTTTTACAGTACCTTGAATTTTCTTTTTCCGAGCTAACTCGGGATAATTAACTCTTTCTTGAATTTTTTCATATCCCCCGATTGGTTGCGGTAGAACTTCAACACTAAGGAAGTAGGCAGGGTCATCTTCTAAATTATCATCATTATTATCTGCAGGAATAATCGAAATTGTACTGCTTTGTTTTTTTGTAGTAATAGCGCTTGGCTTAATAGTACTCTCTTTCGGAGTCGATTTAACTTCAGTATCTTCTTTTACTATTGAGGGTTCAAGTGATTGTTCAACTTCAGATGGAATAACTAGTCTACCAAAATCATAATCTTTATCGCCAATATAAACCCCAACGGAATCAAAAAATGATGTTGGTCCGTTTCTCTTACCATCCTCAATCGAAAAAAGTTCTTGTAAATAACCTTTCTCATTATAATTCTTAACAAGCCCTTCAACTCGACCATTTTTATAACTGATTTCGTGAAGAAGAACTCCGGCTTCATTGTAAAATAAGGCAATCCCTTCACGTACATTTTGATATAGTGGAATTACTTCTTTTAATTGTCCGGACTCAAATCGATAATATAAAGTATCGGTTTGAGAATTTATTGGGTGTGTAATCAGAATAAAAATTATTAATGAAAAAATATAAGACTTCAATTTTAATCTCTAGCAAATAGTGGAAGAAATAATGCTATCCCGAACCAAATGATTCCAATAGCAAAAAACATAATACCAATTTCTATATCAGAGTCACGCAAACCTAATTCTCCGAGAAGATAATACCAATCATGTTTACCGTTACCTAAGAGTGGGAGCCTCCTTGCTCTTGCATCTGAGACATAAACAGCAATATTAAAAAAACTATGTCCCAACAAAACAATTGAACTTTGTAGCAAATACTGCATCTTCGCAGAAAAGAAGTAAAATCCGAGTAACACAGGAATAATTAATTGCATCAGAGTTCCACCAAGTGCATGAATAAAATTCCCAAAGAACATAAATACTAAGTGTCCTGCTTCATGGACAATCAAATGAAAATTATCGATAAGAGTATATGAAGGATAATTATTTATAAAAAAGATACAGATTGGTAACAACAAAATTGATGGGACCCATTTCTTTAGTGCATCTTTTTGCGAGTAGTATTTTGCGCCTTCAGGTAACATCGCATTAGAATTTATTTTTACTCATAAATTTTAGAACGTTGATTTGAAGACTGTACACAGCTTTCGGAACAACAGTAGTTTTTTTCAATAGCACACTCTTTACAGCAAACCAATAATATATCGCAGTCAAGATTATGGCAGTTGATATAATAAGAAGTTGGTTTAGCACAATGTTCACATGTGGAAGTATATTTTAATTCTTCTTTCGAGTTTGGATTAACAACCTTTCTGCCATCAAAAACAAACATTCCGCCCTGCCAATAAGTATCGGGAAACTTTTTGATAAATGTTAAAATTCCGCCATCAAGTTGATAGACATTCTTAAATCCTAATTCAACTAAATATGCTGAAGCTTTTTCGCATCTGATTCCGCCGGTACAATAAGTAACAACGGCTTTATCTTTATAATCTTGAAGAGATTCAGCTACATTTTTCCATTCTCTAAAATTTTTCATCTCGGGATTAATGGAATTCTTAAAATGTCCTATTTTGCTTTCATATGAATTTCGAGTATCGATTATTACGAAGTCTTTACCTGACTCATAAAATTCTAATAATTTTTCAGGGGACAATCTTGTTCCACCATGCTTATTTGTTAAACCAGGAATCCCAAGATTAACTAACTCATTTTTCACACGGACGTGCATTGCGGAAAATACTAAGGCATCAATTTCATCTTCCTTAAATAAGGTATCTTCAAATCCGAGCATTTTTTTTATAAACTCTTTAAATAACTCAATATTTGCTACTTCACCGCATACATTCCCATTCAAGCCTTCAGTTGCAACGTATATTTTCCCTTTGAGGTTTTGATTATTGCAATAAGTTAAGAGATGATTTTTTATTTCTTCAGGATTTTGAACTTCAGAATATTTATAAAAAGATATCAGCTTTAGCACAAAATTATTTTTCTTTAATTAGTTGATTGATGAAGGTAAAAATAATAAAAGTACGAGGATTATTAAATGAATAAAACTATCTAAGATAAATTGTCTATTCGCTAAGCCTCTATCAAAGAAGTGACAACCGGTCTAACTAAACTCAGTTATACTAAAAATTTATTTTTGCTGAATAGCACAGTGACTACTATTCTATCCAGCTGTTGTTTACTTTATCGCAAGAATTAACCTTTCATCAATTAAACTCTCATTTTTAAATCAAAATATTCTAATTTTCTCCTGAAAATTTTTTGGCACTTGAATTGCTAATTTAGACAAAATAAATCGGAGGTATTATGTTCAATAAAAAATTACAAATTCTGTTTATTCTCACTTTGATGCTTGCTATCTTGCCAGGAATGTCTAAGGCTCAAGATGATGACGATGATTTCTTCAACGATAAAAAGTTTGATTTTGATTTAGGTTTTGACTTCCATGGCAAACCTACTATTTCTGCATTCTATGGAGTAGGAAAAACTTCACTTAAAGGATTGGGCTCAAAATTTGCCAATCCGAATCTTGCCGAATTACGATTAGGATATGCATCAGAGAAGGGTTTATTCAAATCAGAAAGTATTGTAAAATACAAATATCGTTACAGCTCTCTCACGCAATTATCATCAAAAATGGGTAAAACCCCGGCAGTTAATGAACTATCAACTGAAATGTGGAAAATCGGATTTGGGTGGGATGAAGGTTTTGGCTATAGAATGGGAAAATCAGCGTTGATATTTTATAACGGTAACGGTGTAACATGGAGCAGAAACGAAGTAGTTGATGGCTTAACCGCTCAAGTTAATTTGGGAAATCTATCCGTCGATGATGCAAAAACACTTTCAATGTTTGATGGTAATTTCCGTTTCGGGACAAAAACTGAAGCCGGTATCAAATTACAGATAATCCCCGCTCTTATCCTAACCGGAAATTTTGAGCGCAATGTTGTATTCCCAAGGTTATTATTCTGGAAAGCTTCAGCAAGTTACTTAATTGAAGCCGCTTCTCATGCCGCATTAGGTGAGTTTATTGATAAAGTATTAGACTCTTCTCCCGGCGCAGCACCAATAATTAGTTTCCTTCTGAAAAACGGTTTATCATACGGTTTTTATGAATTAAGAAAGGAAAAGATGAATTGGCCTGTAAATACGGCTGTTCCGTTATTCAATGATTCATTTAAAATTGGAATGACCTTCGTTTTCTAATTCTTCACTTTTGATGTGAGATTTAAAGGAGCCGATTGGCTCCTTTTTTTCTATCCACCGACTTCTTTATATTTAAATAACTTTTATGAGAAATTTATGATAAAAAAAGAATTACTCGACATTCTTTGTTGCCCTGAAACTAAAGCCGATTTAATACTTGACGAAAACTTTTTAGTTTCAACTGATAGAAATTCAAGAAGACGTTATAGAATTGAAGACGATATCCCGATAATGTTAATTGATGAGTCTGACATTCTTAGCGAAGAAGAATGGAAAGAAATAATGAAGAGACACGGAAAAATTTAAGCAGAACAGTTAAGTGAATCTGTATTTTTCAGAGTAGGCTTCTTCCAACATATTTTGAAATAATTCCAACGATACTTCGATTGCACCAAACATCTTGAGATGTTCAGTCATAATTTGTACATCAACAAAAAGAAATTTCTGTTTTTCTAAATATTTTAATAGGTGAGCGAAAGCAGCTTTTGAAGCTTGAGGAACTTTTGAAAACATCGATTCACCAAAAAACACCCCACCAATTGAAATTCCATATAATCCACCAACCAAATCATCGTGTTGATAAACTTCGACAGTGTGTATGAAACCTAAATCCCAAAGATTTAGATAAGCATCTATCAATTTTTGATTAATCCATGTAGTTTCTCGATTAGCACAATTCCTAACAACACTTAAAAAATCACAATCAATCTTATAAGAAAAATCTGAAGTTGATAAATATTTTCTTAAAGATTTAGGAATGTTATAATTATTGATTGGGATAATTGCTCGCACACTCGGGAAATACCATTGAATAACTCCCTTGTCATCAGTCATTGGGAATGCCCCTTCGGAATAAAGATGCAACATAATATCCGGTTGAAGATAAAAATCTTCATTGTAATCACTCATAATTATTCCGAAGAAACTGTCTATTTATCTGGAGTATATATAATTGTTAAGAACTTCAATTGTTTCTTTTTTTGTAGAAATATCTATTTCAAGTAAATCGCGCATTGAAAGTACGCCAAGTAGTTTTTCATCTCGTATGATAATTATATGACGAATTTTTGCTTCTTTCATTTTTAGCAAACATGCCTCATAAGACTCATCACTCTTGGCAAGAATTAATTCTTTAGTCATTACACTATCAACTAAAGTAGCAGCCAGGTTAAGATTCTTCGCAATTACTCTTCTAACTAAATCTCTTTCAGAAAAAACGCCTACAAGTTTCTCACCATCCAAAACCGGCACTAAGCCAACGTTATGATTTGCCATGTATAAAACCGCATCTATCACTGAAGTTCCGAGTTGAATTGTGAATAGTGATTTTTGATTAAAGAATTCTTCGAGATGAATCATAGTACTCTCCTCTTTTTTTGACAAAAATAATTTAATCTAATTAATATCAAAAGTATTTTTTCTCTTTTACTTCATATCTTCGAAAAATATTTTTCAATTTTAGATATTGTAGCTCCTCAATTTTATGATGAAGCAACTTAAATATCGATAATCGGTTTGATTCCACTATGATTTTGTCTTAAGTTTATTCAATAAAAATTGAGTCATTTTGAACTTAAAACGCAAAATAAAATTATTCCCTCTCGAAGCAATAATCTGGATTTCAGGCTTAGTCTACTTATTATTTTTTGTAAATCCTTCAACTCATTTTTCTATTTGTCCGTTCAGTAATTTTGGATTTGAATATTGTCCCGGTTGTGGTCTTGGTAGGTCTATTTCATTGCTGAGTGATTTGAAATTTTGGGAATCAATAAGAACCCATCCTTTAGGAATAATTGCGTTTATCCTATTGTTGTACCGTTCAATTTCAATAATTCTTATATATCGCAGAAGAATTACAAATATTTAACCGGAGGTTTCAATGTCGAATGTCTATCAATTGATGCCCTTTCTTGAAGGGGAAGAACTTTTGCTAATTCAAAGTATCGTTAAAGATATGAATGAAACGCAAGCTCAACAATTTGCGGCAGTTTATTCTGCCAGAAGAAAAGATCCACAGATTACATTACTAACAACATTACTCGGTTTTTTTATAATAGCCGGTGTACAAAGGTTTATACTCGGACAGATTGGTATGGGATTACTCTATCTGTTTACAGGTGGTTTCTGTTTAATAGGGACAATAATCGATTTAATCAATTATAAAAAACTTACTTTTGAGTATAATCAAAATGTTGCACGTGAATCTCAGATGATTGCTAAATCATTTCAATAATTTAAAATCAGCTTAGGAATTTTATGAATGCACTTGAAGTAAAAGATTTATCGAAATCTTTTGGAAAATTAAAAGCTGTCGATAAAGTCTCCTTTAATGTTCCCGAAGGTTCTATCTTTGGATTAATAGGAAGAAACGGTGCCGGCAAAACAACAACTATCCGCATGATGATGAATATTTACCTTCCGGATGAAGGAGAAGTTTTATTAAAGGGAGTTAAGGTCGGACAAGAATTCAAAAACCGAGTCGGTTACTTACCGGAAGAACGAGGATTATACAAAAAAATGAAAGTCCTCGACACCATAATGTATTTTGCCAATCTGAAAGGAAAATCGGGGAAAGATGTCCAGAAAAAAGCCGAGGAATATCTTAAAAAATTTGAACTCTACGACAGAAGACTATCCAAAATTGAGGACTTATCAAAGGGGAATCAACAAAAAGTACAATTTATCGCTACAGTTCTTCATTCACCGGATTTTATAATTCTTGATGAACCATTTAGTGGATTAGACCCTGTCAATACAAATCTTTTGAAAGACATTATTCTCGAATTAAAACGAGAAGGGAAAGTGATTATATTTTCAACTCACCTGATGGAATTTGCGGAAAAGCTTTGTGACCATATCTGCATGATTGATAAAGGGAAAGTAATACTTCAAGGAAGTTTGAGCGAAATTAAATCACGTTTTGCTAAGCGGAATGTTAGTATCACTCATCAAGGAGATGTAAGTTTTCTAAATGAAGTCCAGTTTGTAGAAAAAGTTGAATATTTTGGGAATTCAATCGGAGTAAAACTTAAAGCCGAATCAGATTCCGATAATCTATTAAAATTATTAATTGAAAAAGGAGTAAAGATTAAGAAATTCGATGCAAACGATATCTCCTTGCACGAAATATTTTTACAACTTGCAGGTAACGAGCTTGAGGAAAAAGAAAGAAGTGGAGGTTTTTATGTTTAACTATAGAGTTCTCGCCGTTCTTAAACGTGAGCTTAAAGAGAAACTTTTTTCGAAAGCTTTTATTGCGATGACCTTACTCGTGCCAGGACTTATTGTAGTTTTTGGGGGTGTTCAAGCTCTTCTTTATTCAACAGATAGTAAAAATTTAGCATTCGATTTTGTAATTGAAAAATCTGAACTGATTGGTAGATTTCAAAATGAGTTTGCTGAATCAAAGTTTGTTAAAGACCAAGGATACCAGTTTAATTATTTGTCAATGACTAGAAATGAATTTCAAAACCATCTTGAATCAAAAAAAGAAGATCTTCTTCAGGAAAAAATAACCGGAATTTATTACGTTCCTAACTCAGCTTTGGCTGATAAAAAAATTGAATATTACTCGAAGTCACCGCAAAACATATCTCTAAATCGGGAACTTGACGGACCTATCAATAAAGTTTTATTGGAATATTATTTCAATAATAAATCTTTAAGTGTGGATGAGTTAAAGTTTGCAAGAAGAGGAGTTGATTTTACCGGATTCAAAGTCGCTAAAGATGAAGAAATTTCAGAAGCTGGTTATGGAAACCTTGTTCTTGCATACGCTTTCACATTTTTGCTTTACATGAGTTTACTAATGATGGGACAAATGACAATGCAATCCGTAATTGAAGAAAAAGGGAGTAAAATTGTTGAAGTCATATTATCATCAGTTAGTCCAAGAGAATTGATGACCGGTAAAATTCTCGGTGCATCAATAACCGGTGGCGCTCAAATGGGAGTTTGGTTGCTTACCATCATAACCGTATCTTCTTCAGCATTACTCGCTCTTCCAAAAGAAATTACACTAAATGTAAAGCCTGAATTAGCAGTCTTTATTATTGTAAACTTTTTTATTGGTTTGATAATTTTCACGGGACTATTTGCTACATTGGGTTCGATATTCGATAATCCACAGGATGCTTCAAGTGGTTCACTTCCATTGATGATGCTAATTATTATCCCATTCTTCATTGCATTATCAATGATGGAAAATCCTAATAAACCTTATGCTGAAATAGCATCACTGGTACCGTTTGCATCAATTATAGTTATGCCTGCAAGAATGTCATTAATTGAGGTTCCTATATGGCAACAAGTATTTGCAATGGGATTAAATATTGCCACTATCTTTTTAATTTTCCCAATTGCCGGTAAAATTTATAGTGTCGGGGTATTATGGACAGGCAAAAAACCTAAATGGTCTGAAGTTGTTAAATGGCTGAAATTAAAAAATTAGTTTCTAATGGAAGTATGCTGAAAAGTATACTTCCAATTCTTAACTTTGTAATATGAAAATATACTTAGTATCAACTCCAATCGGGAATTATGACGATATCACTCTTCGTGCCTTAAATACATTAAAAAATTCCGATTTAATTGTATGTGAAGAATATCGCGAAGCAAGGCGTTTGCTATCCAATTACAAAATCGAAAAGCCTTTGCTCTCATTGAATGAGCATAACGAAAAAGAGACAGCCGAAGAAATTGTTGCAAATATAAAAAACGGCAAAGTTGTCTCCGTTATTTCTGATTGCGGAACTCCCCTCTTTTCTGAGCCGGGACATTATTTAATTGAAATATGTATTGCCGATAAAATTCAGATTATCCCGATTCCCGGAGCAGTATCAATTATTCCGGCTCTAATTGCATCCGGACTAGATATCGAAAAATTTTATTACTACGGTTGGCTCTCACCAAAAAAAGAAGTCCGTAAACAAGAACTTGTTAAGTTAAAAACCTTGGATGAATTAATAATTCTTCTAGATACTCCCTACCGCCTTAAAAATCTTATCGAAAGTATAATCATGGTTTTCGGGAAGAACGTGCCACTTGTTCTAGCTTATCAATTAACTCAAAAAGATGAAATGTTTTTTAGAGGAGATGCGGAATACATACTTTCCAAAGTAATAAAACAAAATCTGAAGGGAGAATTTGTATTGTTACTAAATAATAGGTCTAAAAGATACAAGTACAAAAGAAGCTCTACTCTTTGATTAGTTCAGCAACATTTTCAACATGATGTGTTTGAGGGAACATATCAACAGGTTTAACTCTTACTAATTTATATCCACTCTTCACAAACAAGTTAATATCCCGAACTTGTGTTGTCGGGTTACAACTGACATATACAATTTTTCTTGGTGAAAGCGTTATTACATCTGAGATAGTATTTGTGTGCATACCACTTCGCGGAGGGTCAACAATTATAACATCAGGTTTTGGAATTTTATTTTCTTCTACAACCGGAAGAAATGTTTTGTACAAATCAGCCTGATAGAATTCTACATTAGAAATCCCATTTATTTCTTTATTAACATTCGCATCGTGAACCGATGAATCAACAACTTCAAATCCATAAACTTGTTTAGCCGATTTTGATATAAATATTGATATAGTTCCGGTTCCGCAATATAGGTCGTAAACGATTTCATCTTGGTTTAACCCTGCAAATTCAAGAGCGGTATTATATAATTTTTCGGCTTGCAGAGTATTTGTCTGGAAGAAAGAATTTGCACTTATTCTGAATTTAAAGTTGCCAATCGTATCATGGATATACCCATTTCCGTACACCACTTCTTCATAATCACCAAGAGCAATTAAAGCTTTCTTGGCACTTATGTTATTTACTATTGTTGTAATTGTCGGGAAGTTGTTTAGAAGATTTTCAGAATATTCTTTAATTAATTCTTTATTAGACGTTGAAGTAACGATATTAACCATTAAATCATTCGTGTGTGAAGATTGTTTTACAATTAAATTTCGAAGGTACCCGGAGTGAGTTTTAGTAGTATAAATCGACAAGTTTCTTGACTTGAAGAAGTCTCTGGTAAGATTCAAAATTCCATTACTAACTTCGGATTGCAACAGACATTCGTTTATATCGAGAACTTTATCATATAATCCGGGGATGTGTAATCCAAGAGCAAAATCATTCTCGATCTTTATTTCCGAAGATATTTCTTCATTTGTAAGCCATCTTTTATCGGCAAAAGAGAACTCCATCTTATTCCGATAAAAATATTTTTTATCTGATTGAAGAATCAACTCCATCGTAAAATCTGTTAATCCGCCAAGCTTCCGAAAAATCTCTTCAACCTGAAGATACTTATATTCAGTTTGAAATTTATAATCTAAATCTTGCTGTTTACAACCTCCACAAACACCAAAATATTTACACTCAGGCTTTATTCTTTTATCAGAAGCAACTAAAACCTCTAAAAGTTGAGCCTCTGCATAATTCTTTTTTACTTTTCTGATTTTAGCTTTAACTACATCCCCCGGGTAAGCCCCTTGCACAAATACGACAAAATTTTCTTCCTTTATTTCTGCAGGAGGATTAGTTTCTCTATGAATTTTTGCGATTCCTTTCCCTTCAAATGCATACTTAATTATTGATAGCTCAAGAATATCATTCTTCTTCATTCACAACTACCTTCGAGAGAATCAATGTTTTGAAGCCAATATATTTATTGCCGCCAAGTTTCTGAAAAGCATGGACTTCATGTTGAAGTTGATTGACAACTTTTCTCTGTACCTTTAAATCCTCCGGTGAAATATTTTTCATCCCTCGTTTAATTATCTCAGCAGCTGCATTGTAATAAGCTTTCAAAGTAAAGTTTAACTCTTTCGAAGAAACAATATTGAAATTCTTATCAGTATAATTTTTTTCTAAATTACTAATAAAAAGGCAGTTCATTCCGGAGCGATCCCAAATGTCTTTCACAAATTGGGGCGATTCTTCTTTCAATGAAACAACTTCCCCTGAACAAAGCGTACCGTCAGGTTTTATAATTCGGTGAAGCTCTTTCAATATTTTATTACGGATATCCGAAGATAAAGCCCCTTGTGAATAAATCACATCTACGGCTTCATCACTAAAATCAGTAACATCAAAAGACATAAGTCTAACCGATATTTTAGGTTTGCCACTCATTTTCAGGCGAGTAGCCAATAATTCTTCATTAGTTGAGACTGCTATTATCACAGCTTTTGCATACGCTGTCATTTGAAGAGCGATTTGCTCTGCTCCAAAACCAAGAATTAGAATAATTTTATCTTTCAGATCAACATTTTTCTTTAGGAGATTATATTGTTCCAAACCACCGGGCAAAAAAGGGATATTATTGTTCATAAGCCTTCGAATATTAAAACTAAATTTTTGAACCCGTAATTTAATTATTAATTTTGATAACTCTTTTTATTATTCTTAAAATTCGAGCAAAAAATTGAATGTTTTTCGATTAGTTTTTTTATTCCTCTTATTTTGGACGTATTCATCCGCCCAAGTTATCGATTCTACCCGAGTTATCGATAGCAAGCATATACATGATTCATCGGGATTTGCTGATTCGACAGCACTTGACTCGACTACAATTACTAAATCGACAAGGCGTGATACAATAGTTTCAGTTAGTCGTATTCCATTTGATAATTATTCGGAGTTTACAAATAAGGGGGAGATTAATTTTTCTGATTATAGATATTCCGGAAATATATTCTCTAAGCACCCTTTCTCTTTTTTACGCGATATGGGATTTGCCGGAAATCCTTCAGAACTGTACTTATATGGAAGAGGATTCGATGATATAAGTTTTCTTTCGACGAGCGGATTGCTAAACGACAGGAATAGTAATAGCTTTGACTCGCACTTGTTACAATCCGAGTTAATCGATTCGATAGAATTTGTTCCGCTTCCGAGAGGTTTCCTCTATGGAGGTTGGAATTCTGTTGCCGTTAATTTCATAAATAAAGAAGTAATTTCTCGGACGCCCAAAACCCGTATCAGATATTATGAGGGTTCATTTGGCGAAGCTATGATTGATGGTCAAGCTTTTCTTATGCCTTACAAAAAACTTAATCTTTTTTTCGATGTGACCAATCAGATTTCCGGCGAGAGGTTTAGAAATACGTCATTCGGTATGTGGACGGCTACCGCCGGGGCTTACTATTATGCTAATGATAAGTTAACTTTGTTTGCCGATTACTACTACCATAAAGGGAACGTAAGTTTGAATGGGGGTATCGATTATGCAAAAATTTTGAGTAACCCATCAGCTCCAAGCAGTCTTCTATATGATGAAATAGGCGCCCCGGTAATTTTCGAGACTCAATATAATCGAAAAACATCACACAAATTTACTGCCGGTTTCCGGACGGATATTATCGACAGGAATCTATTCGAGTTGAAGATATTAACTTCAAATACGCTTGATGAATTTCGGAATAACGAAAACGACTTCAGTAATCGAATTTATAATGATTATAAAAACAGATTCAATGGAATAAGTGTCACAAATAAATATGACCATGACTATTTTTCGCTAAATGTAAATGGTGGTTTTGAGGTTGTAAATATTGCTTCGGAATACAATCGGTTAAACACTATTGAAACAGAGTACAGCGATTACTCACTTAGTGGTGTTGCTTCACTTAAACTTGCGGACACCGCAATAATTCCTTCGGTATTTGGGAGAATATTAAATCGAAACGGGGATAATCTTTTCGGTGCCGGTGCTGATTTACGAGTTCAGATAAATAAACTATTCAGATTTTATGCAGGGCTCTCGATAATTGACAAAAAACCTTATTCAAATACATATTTTCGTGGTGATTACAAGATTACAAACTCTGAAACAGGAATAGAGTTTGAATCAGAGAATATTACTATTAAATCAGCTCTATTTGCATCTTTATTTGATGAGAAAAAGATTTTGTTCGGGAGTACAATTGATACCGGAAGAACATATATCTATTCTTATATGTTTCTTAAAAATCAGATAGGAATCTCATTATCAACCATTTATCGAATCAGTAAATTCAGTTTAAACTTTAAGTTTAATCAAACACTTAGCAAACTGGGAGAAAAATATTTTTCTTTATTGCCGTTGCAAATTCAAGCAGGAGTATATTATACCGACAGACTTTTTGATGATAATCTTCTGTTGAATGCCGGATTAAACTTTTCCCTAATCGGCAAACAAGTGATGCATAAATATATGATTGAGCGTCCGGGAGTATTGTATGAGTTTGATGCTAATCCAATTCCGATAAATTATACTCTCGATTTTATTGTTCAAGGAGAAATTCAAGAGAGTGCTATAGTTTATTTCACAATGGAAAATTTATTAGATAGAAAATATTTTATAACTCCATACTATCCGATGCCGCTGAGAGGGTTTAGATTTGGTATAGCATGGAATTTCTTAAATTAATCAAAAGGTTGTTATGAAAATAGTTTTAGGTGCCGATCACGGAGGATTTGAATTAAAAGAACAGGTTAAAGAATTTCTTGTTAATCTCGGCTATGCAATCGAAGATGCCGGGAATTTGGTTTATGATGCTAAAGATGATTATCCTGATTTTGCAATTAAAGTTGCAAAGATAGTCAGCGAAGGGGCGGCAACTAAGGGAATAATTATTTGCGGAAGCGGTGTAGGGGCATGCATTGCAGCCAATAAAATCAATGGTGTTCGGGCATGTGTGTGCCATGATACTTACAGTGCAAAACAAGGTGTATCACATGACGATATGAATGTATTATGTCTTGGCGGCAGAATAATAGGTATCGAAACCGCAAAGGAGCTTGTACTCGGATTTGTTCAGACTTCATTCAGTAACGAAGAACGTCATAAACGAAGACTTGAAAAAGTATTGGCATTAGAGAAATAATTATTTAGCCAAATGAAAATATCTATTATTGGACTCGGATTAATTGGGGGCTCACTTGCTAAAGCGATAAAGAGTTTTGATAACTCTCTTACAATTTCAGCATACGATTACAAAGAGACTATTGCTAAAGCTAAAGCCGAAGGAATTATAGATTATCAAATTAATTCCTTTTCAGAATTAACAGATGAAGATATAATTTTCCTTTCACTCCCAATTTATCAATCACTTGATGCTCTAAAACAAATAGCACCAATTGTTAAATCAGGATGTATTCTCACCGATGTTTGCAGTGTTAAAAATATCTTTTTTGAAGAGTGGGATAAGGTTCATTCAAGAGGGGTATTTATCGGGGGACATCCGATGACGGGGAAAGAAAAATCCGGTTACGATAATGCAGATGCATTGCTGTTTGAAAATGCAGTTTATATTCTCTGCGGTGAGGAAAAAGCGATAAAAGCTGAAACCAAGTTGCTAAATTTACTTCATTCTATCGGAGCAAAAGTAAGATTTATCGATGCAAGAACTCATGATGAGATTGTTGCAAATGTTAGTCACCTCCCCCAACTATTAGCAGTTTCGCTTGTAAATACAATTACAAATTATGGCTCCAAGACTGAAACTATCGAATTTGCTGCAGGAGGATTTCGGGATATGACTCGAATTGCCTCAAGTAATTTTGATATTTGGGAATCGATTTTTTCGGTTAATAAAAAAAATATTGCATCTTCCATAAATAATCTAATTGAGCAACTCGAACAGTTTAAATCTTCTCTCGAAGTTGAAGACTTCTTAAAAATACGTGAGCTATTTGAAACTGCTCGATATATGCGTGAAGCAATTCCGAAGCAGAATAAAGGTTTTCTTAATCCGGTTTTCGATTTATTCATCTCTGTTAAAGATGAGCCGGGAGTGCTTAGTAAGCTGACAACACTGATGTTTGACAACAACATCAACATTAAAGATATGGAATTATTGAAAATCCGAGAAGGAGCACAAGGAACATTTCGATTGTCATTCGAATCGGAGTCAGCTGTTATTCTTGCAAAAGAGCTTTTACAAAAGCATGGGTTTATTTTTAGTTAGGTGAGGAAGGAATTTGTTATTAATTGCCACGCCTTTAAAGGTGTGGCAATTAGGAAATAATATATTAAAATTGTGGGGGTGTGTTGATTATTACAAAGTTCCCTTTTTTGTCGATGTAACCATAGGTGATTTTTCTGGTTTTGTCGTCAAAATATTCAGCATAAGCGCGACCACTGTTAAAGGGATTAATTTTCCGATACATCGGTTTGAAGACTTCTTTACCGGTTTTATCAACAGCACAATGTTTCATTCCATAACCTTTATGTACAATAGCCAATCCATCCTGAAATCCCGACCAGAAAGTAATTCTCTCATCATCTTTTTTCGGTTTAGGATAACTCTTAATAACTTTTCCGTTAACATCGATGATTTTCCATTCTTCAAAAAAAGCTTTTTGATCATACTCACTCACGACTGCGAGATTTTCTGAATAAGGAAATACTTGCTTGAATTTAGGTTCGACAATAAGTTTACCTTCTTTATCAATAATTCCCCATTTGTAGTCATTTGATAAAACAAAAGTGCGTCCGTTGCTAAACGGTTTTGGTTCGTTGGAGTATGTATAATCGATAACGAGCTTACCATCTTTGTTGATGAATCCCCATTTATATTCGCCGGTAGGAGTTTCCCCTTTCACAGCAGCCATTCCATCGCTGAAATCTCTAACTTCAACAAATTTTGGTTCGATAACATTCTTTCCAGATTTATCAACATAACCGTAATTAAATTGAATTTGATTTCTTGCTAAGCCTTCAACAAAATAGGTTTCGTTTGAGTGATGATTTGGAAAAGATTCAACTAATACTTTTCCATCTTTATTTATGATGCTCCATCGAATTTGGGAACTACCGTCAGCCGAAGCCGGGGAATATGTTGTAGTAACATCATCATAAAAAGGCATAGCGGTATAGTATTGAAAAGGGATAACAACTTTTCCGGTTTTATCGATGTAACCTCTTAATCGGTTTTCATCAGGTTGAATAACACTTGCTAAACCGTTCATAAATTTGGGATAATCAACAGCCCAATACGCCGGTTCTATTACTACATTACCGTTTTCGTCGATAAATCCCCATACATTTCCTTTAAGAACAGCAGCCATTCCTTCGTTAAAATCAGTAAGCTGATTAAAGCTGATTTTAGCGGGATTCTTTTCTGAAACTGTTTGCGCTTTTTGTTGTGCTTCAATATTAAAATTGAGAATAACGAGTAGTGTTATGAGTATGACTTTTATCAGATTCATCCTCTTCCCTTTCTGTTATTTATTTGGTAAGAATTAAAATTTCAGTCGAACAGGATTCTAAATAATAATATACGGAAATTTTAATTTTATCATTTTACATTTAGCAATGAATAGTAAGATGGATTTTACTACTTCAATCTATCTAGATACAATATCCCATTAATATGATCTATTTCATGCTGAAAAATAATTGCCGTAAACCCTTCAACCATTTCAATTTGCTTAGTGTTTTGAACATCGGTATACTCCAACAAAACAGCGTATGATCTTGTTGTAGTAGTATCTCTTCTACCGGGGATTGAGAGACACCCTTCGAGCCAGTTTAATTTTCGTTTTGTATATTTTTTAATTTTCGGATTAAAATAAACCTCGAATGGATTCCCTTCTTTATCATATCTCTGAACCCAAATTATATTTTTTAGAATTCCGATTTGAGGTGCGGCAATACCGACTCCATCATTTGAGCTATCTGTTACGGTGGCATACATTCTATCAACAAGATGCATCAGAGTTTTATCGTCTGAATCAACAATAACATCATCGCATTTAGTGCGTAGTAATATTGAATCGCTTTGATTATAGATGCTCAATACCCGCATAGATTGATTAGATTCACCTGAAAAAATCAGTGAAACTTCATCTTTCGAAAAGTTTTTACTTCTTGTTGAATGTTTCTGGGAACTATCGAATCCCGAGCATCCATAAAACAAAAAAATTACAAAAACCGTGTAGTAAATTTTTCTTATCATCTAATTAACTTTTCTCCGAAATGTTTGTAATAGCCAACAATTGTGGTTTATCGGAACAATCATGGTGCTCGGCTTCAACTTGAATAGTGGGATGATTGATTTTAAACTTTTCCATCAGAGCTTTTTCTATTTTATCTATAATCAAATAAGCACTGCTAACAGGTTGATCTTCAACCGTAATGTGAACACTTAATGCAATAAAAGTTGATGAAAGTTTCCATATATGAAGATGATGAATTCCTTTGATTTCAGGAAAAGATTTTAAGTATTCCTCAACTTCGTGATGATCAATTTCCTTTGGGGTTCCTTCATTTAATATTTGAGCAGATTCAGAGACTACACTCCAACTGCTCTTTATCATAAAAACTCCGATTACAACCGATGAGAGGGCATCAAGAAAAGTCCAATTAAATAAAAGAATAAAAATACCGACCACTACAATGGCGAGTGAGTGAATCGCATCATAAAAGAGATGTAAATATGAACTCTTTGCGTTTAAGTCATGTTTGGAATGAGAATGTAATAAATAAGATGAGTAGGCATTCGCAAAAAAGCTGATTAGTGCAATTATTATTAAGAGATTTCCTTTTATTTCTTGGGGTTCTTGGATTCTGACAATCCCTTCATAAATTATAAAAACTCCTATCAACAATAGTATTGAAGAGTTGATAAACGAGATAATTATTTCCGAGCGGATATACCCAAAACTACTTTTCGCATTAGCCTTTCGAAGAGCTAAACGAGAGGCGAATAAACTTAAAATTAGTGCAAATAAATCACCGAGATTGTGGAGGGCATCAGATAAAAGCGCAAGACTATTACCGATAATCCCCCCAATAATTTCACCAATTACAATTACTGCATTTAGAACAATTGCAATTACAAGAGTCCGGCTTAGTTTTCCGATGTATTCATGGTGATGCACTATATTACTTTCGTATTGATTATCAAGCTTATAAGCTATTCAAAAGATTAGAAAAACTTCTCACGGTAGAATGATTCATAATTCCCAAATTTCTTCTCAATAATCTTATGCAAAACATTACCCGGGAAGGGATTAAAATTTGAGATGTAATAATCAATGGCACCTAGAGCTGCTTTAAATGCACCACAAGATTTTCTAAGTGAAAGTTTAATTACTTTTGAATTTGTTTCCGGAAGCTCGAGAGATTCATCTGCAATTATTAATGAATCTTCAGAAATTCTTTCAAAAACTTTTTGCGCAATCGCTTCTTTTAACCCTTCATGTGAAACAAGAATAACAACCGACGGGTTCTCTGCACCGGTAAAGAATATCTCTTCGGGAGAAATAATTACTTCAGAAAGTGAGAAACCTGAGCCTTGAGTTACAGGATTATCATTTTTTTGTGAAGTAAATAATCCGCATCTAACAGCGGCTTCACACAACATTGCGGCGGCTGATTGAACTTTTTCACCTGCGCTTCCTGAGATGAAGAAACTAATTTGTGATTTTAAATTATGTTTATCGGTTTGAGTAATGATATTATCGCTTAATCTGAAACCCTTGATTTGAGAAAGATATTTATCAGAGTATTCTTTGCCGAATTCAACTCTTGAATTATCGTTATGTATTAATCCTAATTGATGCCCATTAACATCAGCAATTTTTGCAAGGTCGGTTCCTTTTAATTCATTCTTTGTAGTTGCATGTTCGGTGCAAAGTTCTAAAACTTCAACTAAAGAGAAACCGTCATAATTAATAGCTTCGGCAATTGCATCCGATAAATCTTTATCCGATGCAATTTTGCGTGCAACATAACCGGCTTTAGCAGATACCGCAACACTGCATATATCTAACGGGGGAATAATATTTCCTTGAGGGGTGGTTTGTGTAATAAAATCAATCGGTGAGAAAGATGATTGCTGTCCCCCTGTCATACCGAACAAGAAATTATTAGCGACTAATACAGTTACATCAGTATTAAGCAGAGCGGCATTTACAATATGAAGCAATCCTATCATCGAGCCGCCATCACCAATCATAACGATAGTTTTTAGTTTTTTATCAGCAACAGTTTTATCTGCTACGGCAATCCCTGTGGCAAATGCGGTTGAGCGTCCATGAGTTGTGTGTACGGTATGAACTTTGTCGAATAGAGCATCAATCAAACCGATGCAACCAATATCGGTAACAAGGACAACATCTTTTGAAGGAAGTTTTAATTTTTCGAGGGCTTCATTTAGTTTCTTTGTAACGATAGTGTGCCCACACCCTTTACAATAAGGCATTACAGCCCCTTCGGTCATATATGTACAATCCATAATCGCGTTAGTCATTATCTATCCTCCCCATAATAAGCATCTTTAATTTCTGATGGAGTAATCATCGCTCCGATTTTATTTACACCAATTACTTTTTGAGTTTTGAATAAGTGATTAATTACACTACGATATTGTCCGTTGAGATTTTCCTCTGGAATAATTATTCGTGATTTTCCTTTTGCCGCTTCCAAAATTACATCTTCTGGAATCGGGAAAAGGCTATAGATTATGAGGTGATTTACTTTTTCACCTGCTGCTCTAAGTTCCTTAACCGCTTGCTTTGCTGTTCTCGCAGTAATACCAAAACTTATAATTAATGTTGATGCACCGACTTCTTCATCATGATTTACAAGAACCATTTCATTTTTATGAAGTTGGATTTTATCCTCGATGTGTTGTAGAACCGCAAGAGTCTCTGTATCATTCTTTTTTAATTCACCCGAATAATTATGAGCTGAACCGGTTGCGGTAACTTTAATCGGACCCCCTACTGCGGCAAATTTAGAAATTTCATCACTTGAATTGAAGCCATACATTTTCCATGATTGATAGTCTGAATCATCAACTGATATATATTCTCTCGAATCAGACTTTAACTCCTCAAGCCCTTGATAATCAACACTTTCGGTAGTCATTCCTATTTCTTTATCACTTAGGAGAATAACAGGAGTGCGGTATTTTTCAGCCCAGGAAAATGCTTTAATGGTTAGTTCGAAACATTCTCGCGGAGTAGTCGGATAAATTACAGGGAAAGTATATCCTCCGCTTGTAGCAAAAGCAGTAAGTAGGATGTCCCCTTGAGCGCCTTGGGTTGCACCTCCCGTACATGGTCCTAATCTCTGAACAATGGAAATAACCAGAGGAGTTTCGGTTATTAGTGCATATTGAAAAGTTTCAATCATTAATGCCCATCCCGGACCGGAAGTTGCTGTCATAGATTTTAATCCACGCATCGAAGCACCAACACAATAAGCAATTGCCGATATCTCATCGGGAGAACTTATTGCAGTGCCGCCGATCGCGGGAAGGTAGTCAATCATGCCTTTATAAATACCTGAGGCTGGTGTTATTGGATAGCCCGCAAAAAATTTACACCCCGCATGAATTGCACCTTCAGCAATCATTTGATTTCCGTTGCGGAGTTTTATTTGTCTTTCTGATGTCATAAAAAATTCCCCTTAAATTATTCTCAAAATTACTTAATTTTAATTCAAGATGTTAGCCTCTTTTGTTTTTTAATTAAAGCAAAATTGCAAATATTTGTGAGATGATTTTTAATGTAACTGGCTTAATGAGAATAAATATTAAATCGATTTTTGTAATTATTTGTTTTTCCCTTTTCGGAATAAATCTTTTTGCACAAGAGACCACCTCTTCCGAGCAGAAAACTTACTACCCGCATGGAGTTATAAAGACTAAGGGGACATATATAGACGGAAAACTTGAAGGAGTTTACACAGAGTATTATCCAAACGGAAGAATCTGGAAAGAATGGAATTTTGTCGACGGAAAAGAAGAAGGAATTTCTAAATGGTTCTTTCAAGACGGGCTTTTAAGTGTTGAATGGAATTACCATCAAGGTTCTCGTGAAGGGATTTCAAAATGGTATTATGAGACAGGAGAACTTTGGTCAGAGCAATATTACATAAATAATAAGCTTGAAGGGGTGACAAAAACTTATTACAAAACCGGAGAACTTCAAGGAGAATGGGTTTATGTTGATGGATTGTTGCAAGGAATTTCTAAGACTTATTACACATCGGGAAAGTTAGAAGTTGAAAGAAATTTTGTTAACGGAATTCAAGAAGGGAAAACTAAAGTCTATCACGATAACAAAGTTATTGCGCTCGAAGCAACTTTTGTTAATGATAAAATTGAGGGTGAAGTTTTTGTGTGCGATGCAGCGGGTTTAATAAGAGTAAAAGATACTTACAGAAACGGCGAAATAGTTGATAGAATAAGATATGATTATCTCGGTAAACTCGAAGCACTTGAAAAGTTTGAAAAATTCTACTACGATAACGGTTCTATGAAGGAAGAGTATTTTAAGAGAAATGGGGCAAAACAAGGGTTTCTAAAATCATATTATGAAAGCGGTTTCTTAAAAGAAGAATGGAATTATGTGGATGATATTCTGAAAGGGAAATCATATCTCTATTATGAAAATGGAATACTAAAATCAGAAATCGATTATGTTAACGGTGTACAAAAAGGACTCACAAAAAACTACTTCGAAAGTGGTGAACTTGAATCGGAATCAATGTATGCAAACAATGAATTAAATGGCATCACATTAGTATATTATAAAAACGGAAATCTTGCTCTTTCAAAAAACTATGATAAAGGGGTATTAGACGGAACATATTTAAAATACCATCCGAATGGGGTTTTGGAGTTTGAAGAAAATTACAGCGGCGGAATGATTTCCGGAGTAAAAAAATGGTTTTATGATAATGGAGCCGTTTCTAAAACAGAAGTCTATTTTTGGGGAAAACTTGAAGGCTGGTCTAAAGAATTTTTTGTTAATGGGAATTTGAAAAGTGAATCCTTCTATAGAGACGGTATTTTAATCAACTCGAAAGAATATAACGAACTTGGAAATTTAATTTCAACTTATGGGTATTAATATGAAACTAAAGCTTTTATACTTCCTAATTTTTTGCTCATCTTATATTCTATTCGCTCAAAATGGTGAGATTAAAAAGTATCATGATAACGGTGTAATTAGTGAAGTTTCGATGTATGAGAATGGCAAACTCAACGGATTCAATTACACTTATTCTGAAAAAGGAATTCTTCAGGAAAAATCTTTTTATAAAAACGGGATAAAAGAAGGAACATATCTCCGCTTTAACGAAGAAGGAATCTTAGCAGAATATTATAATGTGAAGAACGGAAAATTCAACGGTGAATTTAGGAGTTATTATGAAGATGGGGCAATTCGTGAACGAGCTAATTATATAGACGGTGCACTTGATTCAATGATGAGAACCTACTATCCATCGGGGGAAATTAAATCGACTTACTTTTTTGTAAGCGGTAGAAAAGAACAAATCGGAACAGAGTATTATAGAAACGGAAGTATCTCTGCTTTAGCAGAGTATAAAAATGATCTTCAGAACGGAAAAACAACCTGGTTCTATGAAGATAATTCAGTGAAGGGAATTTTCTTTTATAACACCGGACATTTAACTGATACAGCAAAAGAGTTTTACAACTCAGGAAAAATAAAATCGCTTAAGTATTATGAATATGGCAAACCTGAAGGAACGCATTATAATTATTATGAAAATGGTAATGTTAAATCAGAAATACATTATAAAAATAGCCGTAAGGAAGGGATTGCAAAATCTTATTATGAAACCGGGGCAATCTGGACTGAGCAAAATTATAAGAATAATTTCCTCGATGGTGAAACAAAAATTTTTCGGGAGACCGGTAAGCTTTGGTACACAGATGTTTATTCTAAAGGGGAATTGATTTCTTCAAAAGAACATTAAGTAGAAAATATCTTTATTAATAAAAAAGTTTAGGATTAATTAAAAGATGGATAAGAATTTTAGAGTTGGTTTGCTTCAGTTAGCATATTCAAATGATTATAATAACAATACAAAAAAGACAGTAGAGTGGGTTGCGAAAGCAGCAAAACAAGGGGCACAAGTTGTATGTCTTCCTGAACTATACCGAACTCCCTACTTTTGTCAAAAAGAAGATGTCAGTCTTTTTGATTTAGCAGAGACAATTCCGGGACCCTCATCAATTGCATTTAAGCAAGCGGCAAAGGAGAACAATGTTGCAATTGTTGTCCCAATTTTTGAAAAACGAGCTCCGGGAGTTTATCACAATAGTGCAATAATTATTGATGCTGACGGAGAACAAATCGGACTTTATCGAAAGATGCACATTCCGGATGACCCGGCTTTTTATGAAAAATTTTATTTTGCTCCGGGTGATTTAGGATTTCAATCATTCGAAACCAGATTTGGTAAAATCGGTACGCTTATTTGCTGGGATCAATGGTATCCGGAAGGGGCACGATTAACAGCTTTACGTGGAGCAACAGTACTTTTTTATCCCACCGCAATCGGCTGGCATCCTTATGAAAAAGAACAATACGGAAAAGCTCAACGTGATTCATGGATAACGATTCAGCGAAGTCACGCTATTGCAAACGGAGTTTATGTTGGTTCGGTGAATCGTGTCGGTTTTGAAAAGACGGTCGAAACTCAAGCCGGTTTAGAGTTTTGGGGTTCTTCATTTATTTGTGACCCTCAAGGAGTTATGCTCGCTGAAGGTTCTACTGATAAAGAGGAAATATTAATCGCCGAAATCAACTTGGAACATCTCGAAGATATCAGAAGAAATTGGCCTTTTTTACGAGATAGAAGAATCGATGCTTACAACGGGATTGATAAAAGATTTATTGATTAATAATAAAAAAGAAACATGAGCGAAAATCAACAAACACAATACAGAATGCCTGCTGAATTCGAAAAGCATGAAGCAACTATTTTAGCATGGCCTCATAATCCGGAAGATTGGCCCGGAAAGTTTTCACCGATAAACTGGGTTTATACAGAGATTGTAAAAAATATTGTCCCTTACGAACGAGTTCGATTAATCCTAAAATCAGAGGAGCAAAAAAAGCGAGTTATCGGTATGCTGAGAAAAGCTCATGTAGATTTAACCCAAATCGATTTACTTGTATTTGATACCGATAGAAGTTGGATGCGCGACTCCGCACCCGCTTTTGTGAAAGACACCAAAGGGAAAGTTAAAGCTATTCACTTCATGTTTAACGGTTGGGCAAAATATGATAATTGGAAAAAAGACTATTACCTACCCGAATTTTTAACTCAATCGACAAATAAAAAACTTATTGAGGCAAAACATAAAAAACAACATGTTGTTCTCGAAGGTGGGAGTATCGATATAAACGGAAAAGGGACTCTAATTACCACAGAAGAATGTTTAATGGATGATAAAGTTCAAGTTAGAAATCCCGGGTTTACAAAAGATGATTATTCTGAAGTCTTCAAAAAATATTTGGGCATATCAAATGTACTCTGGTTAAACAAAGGGATTGCCGGAGATGATACACACGGACACGTTGATGATTTATGCAGATTTGTCAACAGCAAAACACTTCTGATTGTGAAGGAAGATAATCCGAAAGACGCTAATTATTTCAACCTAAATGAGAACATCGAAATACTCCTAGATGCAAGACTCGAAAACGGAAAGAAGCCCGAGATAATTACTCTACCAATGCCCTCACCAATAATATTTGACGGAATGAGGCTCCCTGCGAGCTATGCAAATTTTTATATAACAAACGGTTCAGTATTAGTTCCAACTTTTAATGATGAGAATGACAGAAAAGCTTTGGGGATTATATCGGAGTGTTTCCCAACCAGAAAAGTCATAGGAATTCATTCTGTAGATTTAGTTTGGGGACTCGGGACTTTACACTGCCTAGCACACGAAGAGCCGGTATAATTCCTCAGATATCTAGTTGACATCACTCTTAATATATACTAAGTTTGGATATATATATTTTGAGGTTTCCAATGAGACATCTAAATTCATTTGGTTTAGTTGTTCTAACTTTTTTCTTACTTACTCAAGTTATAACTCCCCAGCAAAATTCATTCGATTTAAACGCATACAAACAATTTTTGCAGAATCATCAAAATGCAAATTCACAAGATATACTCAATTTACATCCATCAGGTCTTTATAAAAGCAATATTAATCAGTCGTTTGATAATGTTCTTTATCTGGATACAATTTTTCAAAAATATTTCTTTACTGATTATGAAAAAGAGTTACTAAATCAGAACGGATTTGTAGTCACTGAAAGGCTTTCTCACTCTTCATATGGTGATGCATTAGCAAATGTCTTCCATAAAGATTTGCCGGTCTTTATTTCAACTGATGCAATTCTACACACCATCCATATGTCGTACGATGCTCTTCTGATGGATATTGAGGGAGAGATTTTAATCGATAAGCTAAAAGAATTGTTAAATCAACTTTCATTAAGGCAATCTATCCTCCATACAAGATACTATAACACACCTAAGATGCAATTGCCTTTACAAGATTATGATGTGTATATATCGGTAGCAAAGAAATTGCTTGAAATGCCCGGGACATCATATTATACAGCAAGTCAACCACGGATTCAAGAATTATTAACACAAATAAATGATGAATCATTTCAATTATTGTATTCAATATTCGGAGAGCCCGAACATGCAGTTGACTTTTCACAATTTAAACCACGCGGGCATTATGCAGACCCCGAAAATCTGATGCGTTACCCATTGCTCGACAAATATTTTAAAGCGATGATATGGTTAGGGAGGGTTGAAGTTTATCTGGCAAATCCGGGATACGGAAATCTTAGTCACAGTGCTGATGTTCAAAGGTCTGTAATTCTTGCTTCTCTTGTAACCGAGGCAGCTTATGAATCGAATGCCAAAAATATTTATACCGAAATGAATCAGATAATCGAATTCTTAGTCGGAGAGCAAGACAATGTAACTTTGACAAACATGAAAGAATTGCTTGAGATTGTCGGTATTACAAACTCAGCTCAATTAGTTGATACACTTACACTTTATACCTTTCAAGACTCATTAATCTCTAAGCCATTCGCATTTCAACGAATAAATTCACAATTATTAATGAGCAATCCTTTTATAACGGACAGTATAATTCCCGCTTCTTCATTTATGCTGTTAGGGCAAAGATTTATTATCGACTCTTACATTACAGCACAAGTAGTTTATGACAGGATTGTATACAACAATCAAAAAATTAGACGAATGTTACCTTCAACCTTAGATGTATTGTTCGGGTTAGGAAATGATGCATCGGCTCAGTTATTAAAACCTGAATTAGATACATGGGGCTATTCGTCAAATTTATTAGGACTGAGATACTTAATAGATAGTTATGAACAAGAATTTTGGGATAAAAATATTTTTCATACATGGCTGAATGGTTTACGAAAACTAAATCCGCCAACACAAGTCGAAAGAGAATTGCTCCCATCATTCATGCAAACAGCTGCATATTGGCAGCAGAAGATGAACACTCAACTTACCGGATGGACTCAACTTAGGCATGACAATGTATTATATGCAAAACAGTCTTATTCATCCGGATGGGTTTGTTCATATCCGTACAGTTTTGTTGAACCATTTCCGGAGTTTTATTCAACATTCTCAAATTATGCACAAAAGATTAACGAGTTAATAACTCCTCTGAATTTCCAAAGCATGCTTGTTAAGGAAAACATCCTTACCTATGCAAATAATCTTAAAGGTGTATGCGATACACTAAAAGTGATTGCAGAAAAAGAACTAGCTAACACCGAATTATCTGATAGTGAAAAGTTATTTCTTCAATCACTGTTAAGATATGTTCCAAGTGGATATGGGTCAATTTATGACGGATGGTATTTCAAATTGTTTTTATACGCCGACAATCATTTTCAAAAAGAAAATTTGATTACAGTTGATGTACATACTGCAGGAATGGATTCGAGTTTTAATCTTGTCGGCTGGGTTAAACATACAGGAACAGGAAAAGTCAATCTGGGTTTATTTATCACCGAAGATCATAATAACCAGAAGATAGCTTACATTGGGCCTGTAGGGAGTTACCACGAATTTACTACTTCAAATTTTTTAAGATTAACAGATGAAGAATGGAAGCAGACATACTTTGCTATGTCAAGCCGTCCCGATTGGGTTAATTCATATTTAGCAAATAACTTGGGTGAGACAAGAGGTGTCGGTTCAACACTACTATCATCTGATAATGAAATTAATAATGGAAAGAATCAAGTTAATAACTGGATTGTTAATCAAAATTACCCTAATCCTTTTAATGCATCCACATTGATACAATTTAGAGTTCCCGATAAAGGAACTCTTCATGAAACAAAGCTTGAAGTTTTTGATATTCAAGGAAGAAGAGTACGAGTATTATTAAATGAAGTTTTGTCATCCGGAAATTATGTAATAAGATGGGATGGGACAAATCAAGTCAATCAGCTACTTCCATCCGGAATATATTTTTATCGGTTGCTTAACGGAAATTATAAAAGTATAGGGAAAATGCTTATGTTAAAATAAGTTTCTGCGCTCTAAAACTATACGATAAGATTTAGATAACCTCATCAGAATTTGGGGATGCATCTTAAAATCCATTTGTTTAAGTTTATGGGGTTAAATAAATCTTATTTTATGGTGACTAAATGAAAAATCTGTTTCGTTCTATTTTGATTTCAATGCTCTTAAGTGTTGGAATACTTGCCCAATCAACTCCATCAGTTCAATCCATTATTAATCAAGTGAATATAGACTCATTGATGAAGTATGTTAAAGAATTATCTGGAGTTAATCCGGTAATTATTAACGGACAATCTGTTACGATAGCTTCCAGACATAAAAATAATGCCGGGAATGACCAGGCTGCAAATTATCTGATGCAGAAATTAAGTTCTTATGGTTTAACAGTTACTAATCAAGTTTTCAGTTCAACCGGAAGAAATATTTATGCAGTTCAACCGGGGACTGAATTCCCTAATAAAAAATTTATGATCTGCGGTCATTATGATTCAATGCCGTCAGGTGCAATTGCTCCGGGTGCTGATGATAATGCAAGCGGCACTGCAGCTGTAATTGAAGCAGCAAGAATTTTTTCAAATTATTCTTTCCCCTTCACAATAATTTATGCCCTTTGGGATGAAGAAGAACAAGGTTTAATCGGGAGT
Organism: Ignavibacteriaceae bacterium; assembly: GCA_019638025.1. Taxonomy (GTDB): domain Bacteria; phylum Bacteroidota; class Ignavibacteria; order Ignavibacteriales; family Ignavibacteriaceae; genus JAGUXE01. Next base: position 6,092 of record JAHBUO010000010.1, on the reverse strand, counting down.
GCATATTACGCCAATCAAGCATCTTCTGCAGGAGATTCGATACTTGGTGTTATAAATCTTGATATGATTGCATGGGATAGCAATAATGACGGTGTTGCAAATATTCACTCAAGACCAACAGCCGGCAACTCAACTCAAATCAAAAATAAAATGGTTGAAGTAAATTCACAGTATGGAATCAATTTGACTCTTGTAATTAAAAGCCCCGGAAGCACATACAGTGACCATGCATCATTCTGGACAAAAAACTATGGAGCAATTTTATTAATTGAAGATGAAAATGATTTTCATTCATATTATCATACTGTTAATGATATTGTCACTTATATCAATCAGCCATACTTTTTGAAGTCAGCTAAACTTTCCCTCGGAACATTAGCAACGCTTGCAATGAATTTGGATATGGAAATAATCCATACACCTATCGCATCTTCGGATAATACTAACAACATAATCGCAAGTTCATTTATTCAGACAGGAATGAAAATCGGTGGTGGAGTTTCAACTCCGCGTTTGTATTACCGAACTAATTCGGGGACAGGTTATTCAAGTTTTCAATCTGTAAGCGGAACTCCTGTAAGAGCAAGTGCAACATATAATTTTGAAATTCCCGGACAACCTCTCGGGACTGTAGTACAATATTATATTGCAGCACAAGACTCAGCTTCCTCAATAGTTACAACTCTTCCAAAAGGAGGAAGCGGTTACAATCCTCCGGGTTCAACTCCTCCGACAACATTTTTCCAATATTATGTTTCTAATACAGGTGTTGCATTTATTGATGAAGCAACATCATTATCTAATTGGACAGTTAGCAGCGGATGGGCGCCAACTACATCAAAGTATGTTTCAGCACCTTCATCTTTTACAGATTCACCTTCGGGTAATTATCCGGACAATGCAACTTTAACAATGACTCTTAACTCCCCCATCAACCTAAGCAATATGTTGGGGGCATCATTAGAATTTAAGGCTCAATGGGATATTGAAGAAAATTACGATTACGGACAAGTTTTAATATCAACAAATAACGGAAGCACATGGATTCCGCTTGCCGGACAATATACAAATCTGGGAACAGGTTCATTCCAACCGGCAAATCAACCACTCTATGATGGAGCTCAAGGGACATGGATTACGGAAAATATAGATTTGTTTCCTTATTTAGGGGAGTCAGTCAGATTTAGATTTTTATTGAAAACCGACCAATCTCTTGTTAAAGACGGTTGGTATATTGATGATATTAAAATAACAACATACAACGTTGTACCGGTTGAATTAACTTCTTTCAGTGCGATGAAAACAGACGGAATAATTCTTCTCAACTGGTCAACAGGTTCAGAGCTTAATAACAAAGGCTTTTATGTTGAACGAAGAGGAGTTTCAACAGAAAATAGTACTTGGACTCCATTATCTTTTGTAGACGGAAACGGGACCAAAAATAATGCTTCACAATATTCTTTTGTTGATTCATCACCTTTATCCGGTGAAATTCAATACCGATTAAAACAAGTCGACTTTGACGGAACAACAAAAATTTACGGACCGATTTCAGTAGCATTTGAAAAAGTTTTCAGTTATAACTTAGAACAGAATTTCCCTAATCCGTTTAATCCCCTAACGACTATAAATTTCCAAATTGCTAAAGATGGATATGCAACACTAAAAATCTATGATTTATTAGGAAGGGAATTATCTGCTTTAGTAAACGGTGAAATTCAAGCAGGACATCATGCAATCAAATTTGATGGAAGCAGTTTTTCAAGCGGAGTCTATCTTTATGAATTAATTTCCGGGGACTTCAAATCAACAAAGAAATTTGTTCTGATGAAATAGTTTATTTAAGAGACGGGAAGGTTTTCCCGTCTCTTTTTTTGTCTCTACAAATTAAAATACATAGTATATTCAAACGGATGAGGCATTGTACCGATTGCCTTTATCTCTTTCTTCTTAATATTAACCCATTGTTGAAGCAGTTCATCAGTAAATAAACCGCCTCTTCTTAGAAAATCATTATCAACCTCTAAAGCATCAATAGCTTCTGTTAAATTACGAGGTAGAAAATGTATATGATCATCTTTTGGGTCCTCAAGAAAGTTTCGATCAATCGGACCAAATCCTTCTTTAACCGGATCAATCTTATTAACCACACCATCTATTCCGGCTAATAGCATAGCAGATAAACAGAAATAAGGGTTTGCGGTAGCATCTGGTGGACGATATTCGAAACGTGTTTCTTCAGGATTAATAATGTACTTAGGAATTCGAATTGCGGAGGCTCGATTTCCTTGTCCATAAGTGAGAGCAACCGGAGCTTCAAATCCCGGGACTAATCGCTTATAGGAATTTGTACTCGGATTAGTAAACGCCGCCAACGCAGGTCCGTGCTTTAACAGACCACCGATAAAGAAACGTCCGAGTTCATTAATGTTACCATACTCACCTGCTTGGTGAAAAGCATTTTTTCCATCTTTAGTTAAATAAAGATGTAAATGCATTCCGTTGCCGGCTTGATGATACATCGGTTTAGGCATGAAAGTGATAAAAATATCATTCTTTCGGGCAAGGTTAAATAATGCATATTTAACAGTTACTATATTATCGGCGGTTTGGAGTAAGTCACTAAAGTAAGTCTCGATTTCTTGCTGTCCCCTCTCGCCAACTTCATGGTGGTGGTATTTAACTTTAACCCCGAACTGTTGTAAAACTTTGCAAGCCATATCGCGAAAATCATCATAGACATCAAAAGGATTAGCAGCATGATACGCATTTGTATAAAACTCTTCTGCATGTTCAACTTCGTAAAATGCCGATGATGTACGGGTATCGAATCTAACTTTTTTGAAAATATAGAATTCAAATTCGGGTCCCCATAAAGAAGTATCTGCACCTGTAAATTCCTTTAATAAAGCTTCTGCCTTTTTTGCAATATATCTCCCGTCCTGAGAAAATGGGGAACGCTCATTATCAGTTAGAACAATATGAGCATAGTAACTTAGAGTTGGGGCATCTCTGAATTGATCGAATGTAGCGGTTGATAAGTCCGGAATTAATATCATGTCACTATTTTCAACTTTTCTAAAACCGTAACTTGAGCCGTCAAAACCAACACCTTCAACAAGAAGTCTTTCTAAAATACCATCATGATAAGGTAAGGTAATGTGATGAAGTCTTCCTTGTAAGTCGATACATTTTAGGTCAATAAATTCAATTTTGAATTTTTCGATTAACGCTTTTGATTGAGCTAAAGAATCATTGTGCATAAAATTCTCCGTAGTTCTTTTTTGTGATTTGTACATTTAAACTGAAATGTTCAAAAATGTGCTTCAAAAATAAACTTTAAGAACGACGTGGCAAAGGAGAATCGGATTTGCAACCCTTAATTTTGCTTCTTTTCATTTTTATTAGAATAGACTAAATTTACATCAATATTATTTTATCAAAAGGAGAGATAAATGGACTTCAGAATTGAAACTGATACTATGGGGGAAATTCAGGTTCCTTCAGATAAGTACTACGGAGCACAAACCGCACGCTCATTAATGAATTTTAAAATCGGTGGTGAAAGAATGCCAAAACCTTTAATTCGAGCTTTTGGAATTCTAAAAAAAGCCGCTGCATTAACAAATTTTGAACTTGGAATTTTATCAGATGAAAAAACGAAGTTAATCGTTCAGGCTGCCGATGAAGTTATTGCCGGACAGCTTGAAGACCATTTTCCACTTGTCGTTTGGCAAACCGGAAGTGGTACTCAATCCAATATGAATGTAAATGAAGTTATTTCAAACCGGGCAATCGAAATTGCAGGTGGAGTAATGGGGAGTAAGAAACCCGTTCATCCAAATGATGATGTAAACAAAGCACAATCCTCAAATGATACTTTCCCTACGGCTATGCACATAGCTGCGGTAGAAGAAATTCATGCGACATTAATTCCGATGGTAACAAAATTGCGTGATGCTTTGAATGTTAAGGCGGAAGAATTCGTAGATGTTATTAAAATCGGAAGAACTCACTTGATGGATGCAACCCCATTGACACTGGGTCAAGAATTTTCAGGCTATGTTCAACAACTCACAAACGGATTAGAAAGAATTGAAGCGGCTCTTCCGCGATTATATGAATTAGCACTCGGAGGAACAGCAGTAGGAACAGGATTAAATACTCATCCTGAATTTGCAGTTAAATCTGCGGCTAAAATTTCTGAGTTGACAAACAAACCATTTGTAAGTGCAAGAAACAAGTTTGAAGCACTTGCTACACATGATGCTCTTGTTGAATTTCATGGAGTATTAAAGACCTTAGCCGCATCACTTATGAAAATTGCGAATGACATAAGATGGCTTGGCAGTGGTCCTCGTTGCGGTATTGCAGAATTAAATCTTCCCGAAAATGAGCCGGGTAGTTCTATAATGCCGGGGAAAGTAAATCCAACTCAATCAGAAGCAATGACAATGGTTTGTGCTCAAGTTTTTGGAAATGATGTTGCCGTCAACTTTGGTGGCGCAATGGGAAATTTTGAGCTTAACGTTTTCAAGCCTGTGATTATTTATAATGTGTTACAGTCAATTAAATTAATTGCTGATGCATGTGATAGTTTTACAGATAATTGTGTAGTCGGTATTGAAGCTAATACCGTTAATATTAATAAGCACTTAGAAAATTCATTGATGCTTGTAACTTCCTTAAATCCACACATCGGTTATGATAATGCGGCAAAGGTTGCAAAGAAAGCTCACAAAGAAAATACTACACTAAAAGAAGCCGCCATCGCTTTAGATTTATTGACTTCAGAAAAGTTTGATGAAGTAGTTAGACCGGAAGAGATGATAGGTCCAAAAAAATAATTTGTTCATTCAAGGCTGTTCGATTCCGGACAGCCCATTTATTCAAGGTTTTATGTTTTCAGATATTAACTTCGACGGGGTTTTGTCTCTATTTCTTTTTTGCATCGAGTTTATTCTCTTACTGAATATTTTATTTTTCGCAAATCGAAACAGAACCAATATAATAGCATTTATTATGCTAAGCTGTTTAACTGCATATCAGTTTATTGAATTCTTAATATGCAATAGAATGATGCAATCTCCATCCATGGCCTACTCGGCATTTTTCATTATATCATTTTTGCCACCACTCGGTTTTCTGTTAGCAACATCTTTTAATAATCGGTTCAACAGAATGAACTATCTAATTCTGATTCCGGCAATATCTATATTAGCATATTACGCAACTATGATTGAAACATTTAAAGTAGCTAAGTGTACAGTTATCTACGCTAGTTATAATTATCCTTTGGGTGATTTATATGGATTAATCTATTATCTCCCAATCCTCGCAACCTTGATAATACTTCTCCAAGGGGCTAAAAATAAGAGTGCAACCGATATACGTAATCTGAATATATTATTGATAGTCGGTTATGTGATTATAATTATTCCGTCAATACTTGGGTTCATTTTTTATCATGAGTATTGGCGAATTGTAGAAAGTGTAATGTGTAAGTTCGCCTTTTTCTTTGCTGCGGCTTTAAGCTACTTTACATTAAAAAACGGAAAATTAAGAAAAGAAATTAAAACGGTATTTTAATTATGGAAGAAACCATCTTAAACATATTTGTTATTATCGATAATGATGAAGTATCAGCATTTAAAGCAGCATCACATAGCAAAAACGGTGATGACAGAGAAAAAATCGAATATCTAAAAAAGAATGTAAAAACTGATATTGAAAAAGCTTATTATTTTGATGCCCCAAGGGATTCGAATAATCGATTAATGCCTTACAAAAAATTTTCAAAACTGGAAAGACAAGAAAAGCAGTATTTTCTTTTCGAAGAAATATTTAAAAAATTTGATGCCCCCGAGTCCCCACTTATCTGTGTTACACCAATTGTAGATGGGAAAATTTTATCCGATTAAGTGTCATTTCTTTCGTAATACGATTACAAAAGAATCTGACTCTTCAGAGTCATCGAGCAAACGAGGCGGAATTAAAGAATTTCCATAAAACCAATACGCATCAAACTTGTCGACAAGTTGAATAAACAACTTCATCTCTTGAGCAAGATAAAAACGATGATAACTCTTACT
>JAHBUO010000001.1 GCA_019638025.1 Ignavibacteriaceae bacterium | reverse complement strand
GAAAGAGAAATCATGATTATTATAATATCGAACTTGAGAAAAGGTTGTAATTGTAAATAACACAACGAACCAAATAGATTTTTTCATTTTAATCTCAACTATTAAATTATATAACTATTGAGTGGCCTATTTTTATGAACACTCGAATTGTATGCATACCAATATCGAAATGAGAAAACGAACTCCCACAACAATTTTGCTAACAAAAATTAGTGATTTTAAGATTGATTAAAAAGGAAGGTGAAAATATAAATGCGGCTATGATAAAATTTAACTCCGTCACAGCCGCATATCGAGCAGAAATAACTAACCCATAAAGAAACTTAACATAATACCGGCAGCTACAGCACTACCAATCACGCCTGCAACATTAGGTGCCATCGCATGCATAAGAAGATAATTCGATTTATCATACTGTAAACCAACCATTTGAGAAACTCTCGCACTATCAGGAACAGCAGAGACCCCGGCATTTCCGATTAAAGGATTAATTTTATTTTCATCACTTAAGAAAAGATTCATAAATTTTGCGAATAGAACACCACCCGTTGTGGCTATCACAAAGGAAACAGCTCCCAAGGCAAAAATTCCTATCGAAGCCGGAGTTAAAAAAGTTGTCGCTTGTGTTGAAGCCCCAACGGTTAATCCGATTAAAATTGTCACGATATCAATTAACGCTCCCTTTGCAGTATCGGCAAGACGTTTGGTTACTCCGCTTTCTTTAAGAAGATTTCCGAAGAATAACATTCCCAACAATGGAAGTGCACTTGGAGTTACAAAACATGTTAATAATAAACCAATTATGGGGAACATAATTTTTTCAGTTTTAGAAACCGTTCTCGGAGGTTTCATTCTTATTTTTCGCTCTTTCTCATTAGTTAGCAATTTCATAATCGGAGGTTGAATAACAGGAACCAACGCCATGTAAGAATATGCCGAAACGGCTATTGCTCCAACTAACTCCGGAGCAAGTTTAGATGAAAGAAATATAGCGGTTGGACCATCAGCTCCACCAATGATTGCGATAGCGGCTGCTTGTTCGGGAATAAATCCTAATGCAAGTGAAATTGTGTAAGCACCAAAAATACCTAATTGAGCCGCAGCTCCAAGTAATATTAATTTGGGATTTGAAAGTAATGTCGAAAAATCTGTCATCGCACCAATGCCAAGAAATATCAAAGGTGGGTAAATTCCTTTCGTTACTCCGAAATAGAGATAATTTAACACGCTTCCTTCTTCGTAGATTCCCACTTGGAGACCCGCACCAAGGTTAAAAGGAATATTTCCGATTAACATACCAAAGCCAATCGGAATTAAAAGAAGCGGCTCATAATCTTTCGCAATCGCTAAATAAATAAATACCAGAGCAATAATAATCATCACAACATGCCCGGTGGTAATATTTGCAAAAGCAGTATAACTTAAGAATTGAGTAAAACCTTGACTAACAAAATCGAAGAATTGATTCATCTCAAACTCCGATCTCTATAAGCATATCACCCTCTAAAACGGAATCGCCCACCTTCACTTTGATTGATTTTACAATACCTTCTTTATCGGCATTAACATTATTTTCCATTTTCATAGCTTCAAGAAGAAGAAGTTTATCACCAATTTTAACTTTATCACCTTCTTTAACAAAGACGTTCAGTATGGTGCCGGGGAGTGGAGATTTAATATAGCCAGCTCCTTTTTGTGAGGTGGGGCTACTAGTTTTTGCCGTCGAGGAATGAGATTCGGTTGAAGGAGAAACAACAGACCTAACTAGTTTCGGTGTTTTTGTTTGTTGCATTTTCTTTTCAACTTCAACTTTGTAAGTTGTTCCGTTAACTTCAACCTCAGCAATATTCTCTTCTACATTAAGAATTTCAACTTCGTACTCGTTGCCTTGAATAACAAATTTAAATTTTTTCATAATACATTTCCTTATGCTCTTGGATGTTGTCGTAAGCCGTAAATTTTTGAACTCCACGGCGAGTAAGTACGAGCAACTTTATTTATAGTTAAAACCAAACTTTCTTGATCGTGCTGTTCCTGAGAATATAAATATAGAGCCATTGCAATGGCGGCATTTACTTCTCCCGAGTGAATATCATTCTCATGTTCAATTGAAATTGATTCACCCTTTTTTCCACTTTTAATTCTTTTGATATAATTTAAAACCTTAACAAGGTTTTTAAATGCAACAAAAAGCAGAAGTAGAGATGAGAATACTACTATCATCCCAATAGATGTAATTCCAATTCCAATAGGATCAATTTCTTGGAAAAGGTGTGCATTCTCATGGATTGTTTCCATGGCTGCGGCGGTATCAAATACCGCTACCGAATCTGTTATTTGTGAATACATATTTCCTCCTCCTTACAACGGAATATTAGCATGTTTTTTAGGTGGAAGAGAATCTTTCTTTGTTGCCAAAGATTGCAAAGCGCGAATTACTCTAAACCTTGTATTTCTAGGTTCTATTACATCATCGATGTAACCGTATTTTGCCGCAACATATGGAGACGCAAATTTATTTCGATACTCCTCTTCTTTTTCAGAAAGGAATTTCACTCTCTCTTGTGCATCGGTGATATCTTTTAACTCTTTACTATGTAAAATTTCAATTGCTCCTTTTGGTCCCATTACGGCAATCTCTGCACTTGGCCATGCATAGTTAATATCGCCGCGTAAATGTTTAGAGCCCATCACATCATAAGCTCCACCGTAAGCTTTTCGAAGAATAATTGTAACTTTTGGGACAGTAGCTTCACCATAAGCGAATAACAATTTTGCACCATGAAGAATTATTCCGCCATATTCTTGAGTTGTACCAGGCAAGAATCCGGGCACATCAACAAAAGTTACTATCGGGATATTAAAAGCATCACAGAATCGAACAAATCGTGCTGCTTTTCGTGATGAATTTATGTCTAAAACACCCGCGAGATAATTTGGTTGATTTGCAACAATCCCAACAGGTTGTCCGTTAAATCGAGCGTATCCTGTAACTATGTTAGGTGCAAAGTTTCTTTGTACTTCAAAAAACTCATGCTGGTCTACAACTGCGTGAATAACATCTTTAACATCATAAGGCTTGTTAGTGCTTTCAGGAATAATTGAATTAAGATGATCTTCCAATCTGTTTATAGGATCATCACACGGAATAACTGGTGGGTCTTCAAGATTGTTTTGAGGTAGATAGCTTAATAACTTTCTGATTAATAAAATACCTTCATGTTCATCATCAGCAACAAAGTGAGTAACGCCTGATTTTGTACCATGAACAAACGCTCCACCAAGTTCCTCATCGGTTACAGTCTCGCCGGTAACTGTCTTTACTACTTTTGGACCGGTAACAAACATATAACTTGTATCTTTACTCATAACAGTAAAATCAGTTAATGCAGGTGAGTAAACCGCACCACCGGCACAAGGTCCAAAGATAGCAGATATTTGAGGTATAACTCCGGAGGCAACAATATTTCTTTGGAAGATTTCAGCATATCCGCCTAAACTTTTTACCCCCTCTTGAATACGAGCACCACCGCTATCATTAATACCGATTACAGGTGCACCGACCTTTAGGGCTTTATCCATTACTTTGCAAATTTTTTGAGCATACATTTCAGACAGAGAGCCGCCAAAAACCGTAAAGTCTTGAGAAAAGACATAAACTAATCTTCCGTCGATTGTACCGTAACCGGTAACGACTCCATCAGAAAGATAGGCTTGTGATTCTAATCCGAAATCGATACATCGGTGTGAAACAAACATATCGAATTCTTCAAAACTTCCTTCATCAAGAAGTAAATCGATACGTTCTCTTGCTGTTAATTTCCCTTTTTTGTGTTGAGCTTCAATTCTTTTTTCTCCGCCGCCAAGTCTGGCTTGTTTACGAAGATCCATCAACTCTTTTATTTTATCGTTCATCATTTTTGTATATCCTTTAGTAAATTCAAAAAACTATTCTTGCGGCTTTTCGCAAAGCTCTGTTAAAACTCCATGAGTAAACTTGGGATGAAGAAAAGCTATATTTAATCCCTCCGCTCCCTTGCGAGGTTGTTTATCAATCAACTGAACTCCTTTAGATTCAACATCGGTTAAAACTTCCTGCAAACCATTAACTGCAAATGCAAGGTGATGAATTCCTTCACCTTTCTTTTCGATAAACTTTGCAATAGGTCCTTCCGGAGAGGTTGACTCTAATAATTCGATTTTAGTTTGTCCGACTTGAAAAAAAGCTGTTTTAACTTTTTGATCAATTACTTCTTCAACTTTATAGCATTTCATTCCGAAAGTATTTTCATAATACTTGATTGACTCTTCGAGATTATTAACTGCGATTCCTATATGTTCTATATGTGTTGGTATCATATTTTTCCTAATACTTAATCATAAAATATGTTGCCGTTAAATGACAACCGTTTCCTTATACTCACCAAAGACATCTCTAAGTGTATTGCAAATTTCTCCGACCCCGGCATATACTTTTACTGCATCCACAATAGCCGGCATCAGATTTTGTTCACCTTGAGCTGCTTCTTTTAAGTGAGCTAATTTTATTTTTACTTCTTCGTTGCTTCTTTCTGCACGAACTTGGTTTAAGAACTTAATTTGTTCTTCTTGAACTTTCATATCAATCTTTAGAAGATTTTTATGTTCTTCTTCTTTCATGGTAAACTTATTTACACCAACGATTATTTGCTTATTTGCTTCAACTTCTTTTTCAAATTGATATGCTGCTTGTTGAATTTCAAGTTGGATATAACCCGCTTCTATTGCAGGAACCACACCCCCCATTGCGTCAATTTTTTCAATGTATTCAACAGCCTTTTGTTCAATCATATCCGTCATAGCTTCTACATAGTATGATCCCGCAAGTGGGTCGATGGTATTTGTAATTCCACTTTCGTATGCGGCAATTTGTTGAGTTCTTAATGCAATTCGAACAGATTCTTCTGTCGGAAGTGCAAGAGCTTCATCGCGTGAATTTGTATGTAATGATTGAGTTCCGCCAAGAACAGCTGCTAATGTTTGGATAGTTACCCGCACAATATTATTGTCGACTTGTTGAGCGGTTAATGTTGAGCCTGCTGTTTGTGAGTGGAAACGAAGCATCCATGAACGTGGATCTTTTGCCCCGAATCTTTCTTTCATAATTTTAGCCCATAAACGTCTTGCAGCTCTGAACTTTGCTACTTCTTCAAGCAAATCATTATGAGCATTGAAAAAGAAAGATAATCTACCGGCGAATTTATCAATATCTAATCCGGCTTTTATTGCAGCATCAACATAAGCTATTCCGTTTGCGAGTGTAAATCCAACTTCTTGCGCTGCTGTTGAACCAGCTTCTCTTATGTGGTAACCGGAAATGGAAATGGTATTCCACTTAGGAACTTCTTTTGAGCAATATTCAAAAATATTTGTAATCAATCTCATTGAAGGTTTAGGTGGAAAGATATAAGTTCCTCTTGCTATATATTCTTTTAAAATATCATTTTGAATTGTTCCACTAATTTGAGCTTTTGAAACCCCCTGTTTTTCAGCAACAGCAATATATAACGCTAACAATACAGAAGCCGGTGCATTAATCGTCATTGAAGTTGAAACTTTATCAAGCGGGATTTGATTAAATAAAATTTCCATATCGGCAAGAGTATCAATTGCAACCCCAACTTTTCCAACCTCGCCGTAAGCCATAGGGTCATCGCTATCGTAACCGATTTGAGTCGGTAAATCGAAAGCAACCGAAAGTCCCATTTGACCTTGTTCCAATAAATATCGGTATCTCTCATTGGATTCTTTTGCAGTTCCAAAACCGGCGTATTGACGCATAGTCCAAAACTTACCTCGATACATAGTTGGTTGAACGCCTCTTGTAAAAGGATATTCTCCCGGGAATCCAATTTTTTCGTTATAATTTTCGGTTAAATCGTTTGGAGTATAAAGTGGTTTTACTGGTGTAAAGGAAATTGTAGTGAATTCTTCTTGACGTTCCGGATTTTTAGCTAATGATTTATTATATGTTTTTTCGTTCCAATTATTGTATGCTTCTTGTACTTTATTTTTTAAGTCTTCAGTTGATGACATTTGTTCCTCAAAGTTATGATGTACTCCGTTTGCAAAAAATATGCCCGAATCTTACCCCCCTAATCAAGTTAAACGCACTTTTTTTATTTAATTAGATTAAAATTGTCGTTAGTTAGAATAAGTTTTGCAATTATTAGAATCCGCAACAATTCTATTGTTTTGTTTGCCGATTCGCAACCTTTAGTGTTTTTGTTAACATTTTCAATCTAACTCACGAAAAGCTTAGGCGAATCTTTGAATAAATAAATAAATTCGAAGTGTTCTAATAAGTCACATTTCCATAATTCTATTGAGAGGTATTAGCTCAATCAAACTGAAGGAATAATCACAACCTTGAACTTCAAAATTTTCAAAACTTTTTCTATTTTTATATTTGAGATTAATTTCTACACAAGTCTATAAATTATGATTAAAGTATCGGAGCAGTTTTTGAAAAATATCCACAAAATGATTGTCGTTGGTGATAAAATTCTGGTTAAACCGTCAGAAGCGAATAGTAAAACCTCAAGCGGATTATTTTTACCACCGGGTGTTCACGAGAAGGAGAAGGTTCAGAGTGGATATGTACTGAAATCAGGACCAGGCTATCCTATCGGTAACCAAGGAGATGATGAACCCTGGAAAGAGACAAAAGATGCTGTTAAATATATCCCCTTGCAAGCAAAAGAAGGAGATTTGGCAATCTTTTTAAGAACAAATGCTTTTGAAATTGAATATGAAGGAGAAAAACTCCTCATTGTTCCTCAATCGGCAGTTCTTTTGTTAATTCGCGAAGATTTATTTGATTAAATCATAATTAAAAAAGACTTACAGTTTTTTCAACCTCAGACAAAAGCGAATCGTCTTGAACAATTTGAGCAATCTTAATTAAATCATCATGTAAAATTCTATCTTGATTTAACGGTTTGACAAATTTTCTTACAAAACTATATGCCTGTAATGTTCCTTTCCCGGGTTTGAGAGGCTTTAAAAACTCCATTCCTTGAGCTGCCGTCATTATTTCAATTGCAAGCACATACTCAAGGTTTTGCATAATCCTATAACATTTTTGAGCAGCAATTGAACCCATCGAATTATGATCTTCTTGATTTGCAGATGTTGGAATCGAATCTACACTAGCAGGATGAGCAAGAACTTTGTTTTCGGAAACAAGACTTGCCGCTGTATATTGGGCAATCATCATTCCGCTATTTAACCCCCCTTTATCGGTAAGAAATCGCGGAAGCCCCTGATTTAATGCACCGTTAACCATTCTTTCAATTCGTCGCTCACTTACATTTGCAAGTTCCGAAAGAGCAATCCCCAAAAAATCCATTGCAAGAGCCATCGGTTGCCCATGAAAATTTCCACCTTCAAGATATTCTTCGGTATCAGGAAAAATAAGAGGATTATCGTTTGCACTGTTAATTTCTACACTCACTTTTGAAGTTACATAATCAATAGCATCTCGAGAAGCACCATGAATCTGGGGAATACATCTAATAGAATAAGCATCTTGCACTCGTGGGTCACCTACTCGGTGTGAATCTCTTATCTCACTTTTTTCAATCATCGATAAAATATTTTTAGCCGTTTTCAACTGACCATCATATGCTCTTAGATTATGAATTCTTTCATCAAAAGCTTTATCAGTTGCTCGCAAAGCTTCGTGACTGAGTGCAGCAGCAATATCTGCTATTTTATTTAATCGCTTCGCCTTTGCGCTTATGTATGAGGCAAATGATGTCATCATCTGAGTTCCGTTGATTAGGGCGAGTCCTTCTTTTGCTTTTAATCGAACAGGAGTCAAACCAAGTTTTTTTAGAATGACTTTTGCATCATAAACTTTTTCTGATTCTTTTTTGTCGAAGATTGACTTTTTAAAATAATTTACTTTTCCTTTACCTATTAAAGCTAAAACTAAATGTGAAAGTTGAACTAAATCACCACTTGAGCCTACCGAACCTTTTGAAGGAACAACCGGGATTACATTGTTATTTATCATATCAATCAGAAGTTGCACAGTTGATAAGCGTATGCCGGAATGACCTTTTGCAAGTGCATTAACCCGCAACAACATCATAATTTTTACGATAAATGGAGGGAGAGATTCTCCGCAACCAACTGCATGACTAACAATTAAATTTTCTTGTAATTGCTACATATCGCCTTTGCTTATTGACACATTACTAAATTCACCAAATCCGGTTGTTACACCATAAATTACTTTTTCTTCATCAACCCATTTATCTACTAAAGCACGGGACTTTTTTATTCTACTTATAGCAGATTTATCAAGCTCAACTTTTATATCAGAGTTAATAAATCTGTAGATATCTTCTATTGTTAAACTACTTCCGGTCAATTTAAGCTTATTACTTTTCATTAATTAACTTTCTGATTTTCTGTAAATTTTCTTTATTAGTTTTTATGTGAACTGTTGCAAATTTTGCTGAGTACTTCACTGAAATAACTTCTGCAAGCTTATGAATAAAGGATAAAGTTCTTGTTTCGGTTATATTCAGTTTAATTTTTTCTTCGACAAATTCTGATTCTATTTCAGAAATAATTCTATCATTCAACTTCGGAATATTAATTCCTCGCACTGCCGAAATTAATACCGCATTTGGATACTTATTCATTAAAAAAGAGAGCTTATCGCGGTCATCAATTAAATCGATTTTATTAAATACTTTTATAATGGGCTTCTTGTGACAATCAAGCTCGGTTAGGGTTTCCTCTACCACTCTTAAATGATCTTCATAAAACTGATGAGAAGAATCAATCACATGTAAAATAATATCGGCATCACGAATTTCATTTAGAGTACTTTTAAAAGATGCTACTAAGTGATGCGGCAGCTTTCTTATGAATCCGACGGTATCACTTAATAAAATATCTTTTCCGCTTGAAGTTTGATATGCGCGGGTAGTAGAGTCGAGGGTTGCAAAAAGTTTATCTTCGGCAAGATTTCCTGCATTCGTCAATAAATTAAAAAGAGTTGATTTGCCTGCATTTGTGTAACCGGCTATTCCGACTCTGATTGTCTCTTTCCTCTTCTGAACTTGAATTTCTCGCTGTTGTTCTATTTTTGAAAGTTTGTCTTTTAACATTGCAATACGAGTACGAATCATTCGTCTATCTGTTTCAATTTGGGTTTCGCCCGGACCTTTTGTTCCGATACCACCAAATTGCTTTGAAAGGTGAGTCCATGCTCTGGTTAAACGTGGAAGCATATACTGAAGTTGTGCAAGTTCAACTTGTGTTTTAGCTTCCTTCGTTTTTGCTCTTGAGGCAAAGATATCAAGAATTAACCCACTTCTATCGATAACTTTCCTTTCAAAAATTTTTTCAAGATTTCTTGCTTGAACGGCAGTTAAATCATCATCACAGATAATAATTTGAATATCATTCATTTCGATTAACTGCTTGATTTCTTCAGCTTTTCCTTTTCCGATATAATATGCAACATCAACGGCGTGACGGTCTTGCATAACTTTCATTATTGCATCAGCTCCGGCGGTTATCGCTAATTCTTCCAACTCGTTAATATGTTCTTCAGCTGTCTCTTTTGATATATCTTTAGTTCGAACAGAAACTAAAATTGCTCGTTCTTTTGTTTGATTTTTAATTTCAATCATTAAATGGAAAAACTCCGATTATTTGTAGCGGATAAATATTTTGAAAATCTTGGTTAAAAATATCAATTACAAATTTGAAATGCTAAAAGTACGATATGAAAAGTGGGACCGAGACTTTTACATCCCGGCCCCGGATGAGGCTACTAAGTTATATAAACAAAATTTAAATTCTTATTCTTCGGTTTGTTGAGGGAACTCAACATTTTCAAGAACGGCTTTACCTGCGAGATAACCTGTTGTCCAAGCTGCTTGAAGATTGAATCCACCGGTTAGACCATCAATATCAAGAACTTCGCCAGCAAAATATAGCCCGGGGAATCTTGTACTCTCCATTGTTTTAAAGTTAACCTCTTTAAGATCAACGCCGCCACAAAGCACAAATTCATCCTTATTTGGGTTTTTACCTGTGATTTCAATTTCAGTCTGTTTAAGAACTCTAACTAAAGAGTTTATGTGTTCCATAGAAGCGCCAACCCATCTAATTCTTGATGGTATTTCTGCTTTTTCTACAATACGAGCCCAAAGTTTTCCGGGTATATTGAAGAGTCTTTCTGTTTCAAGTCTCTTTCTGCTGTAAACTTGTCTGAAGCGGATTAATTCTTTTTGTAATCTTTCTTCAGGGAAATCCGGTAACCAGTCAATCTTTAATGTAAAATTATAGTTCAATCGACTGAGCTTTCTGGCAGCTAACGAAGAAAGTTTTAGAATAGCTGGACCGCTGATTCCCCAATGTGTAAAAAGGACATCCCCCTTCATTTTTAATCTTTTATATTTGTCTATTTGGATATTGACATCGTTAAATGAAATGCCAGCAAGACCATCAACAAATCTTTCATCAATTACAAAAGAGAAGAGTGCGGGAACAGGTTTGTTAATTTCGATCCCGATTTTAGAGAGTGAATTCCACATTTGAGGAGCACCACCTGCAGCAAGAATTACTCTATCACATAATACTTCAGTATCATTATATAAAACAACTTTCCATTTGTTGTTAGTTTCTTCGGATGGAGGAGTGATACTATCAACAACCATTTTAGTTGTAAGAATGACTCCGGCTTTTTCCGCTGCATCAATTAGAGTATCTAAAACTTTTTTCGATGTATTAGTTTTAGGAAATACTCTGTTATCGTCCTGTGCATATAATTCAACCCCTCGGCTTGTAAACCATTCAATTGTATCTTTAGTACCAAATCTGGTTAATGGACCAATTAGTTCTTGTTCTCCCCGCGGAAAAAAAGAAGCAACCATTGCGGGGTCTTCAAGTGCGTTAGTAATATTACACCTTCCGCCGCCAGAGATTCTCACTTTATTCAGTACATTAGCCGATTTTTCAAACAAATGAACTTCTGCTTGCGGATATGTTTCAGCACATGTTATTGCAGCAAAAAATCCTGCAGCACCACCGCCAACTACTACAACTTTTTGGGTTTTCATAATAATTCTTCTTTATGTTGTTAAAAATTAATGTGTTAATTTAAGTATATATACTTTACCAAGGCAATATACAAAAAATATTTTAAATGCTATGTGATGACACCCCAATTTATCACTATTTTTTTTGAATATACGTCTTTATATCACTTGCTACCGAAGCATCTAGATAAACTTCAAAACCTTTATTTTTAAACAAGTCTATCAAAGGGGCAGGGATAAACTGAGTATGCAGTAAAAACACCTCACCCTCAGAAAAGGTTTCTAAATCTTTTGATATTTTTCCAATGGGATGTATTCCTTGTTGTAAATCTAGAGTTGCATCATAATCTATTTTGATGTTCTTAGCTTCTACCCAAGCAGGTTTGCTCATTTTTTTGTCACCTTTCAATTCAGTAATCAGAATTTCTTCTTGATTGATTTCTTTTCTTAAACTATTAATAAGCTCAGAGATAGAGACTCCTCCTATAACTGAAGCTTGTCTCAATGTAGTTACTCTTGCAACAGTTCTTCTTAAAAATGGATTTCTCAATTTTTCAAATTGAGGCGAAAAACTCACTAACTTTGTTTCGAGTTGAGGATACTCATTTAAAAGTTCTGCAACTTTGATATCCGGAGTAATCAATACTTGCACCCCTCTTTTCTTTTCACTATTCATACTGTAAAATTCTCCTCTCTCCATCTAAGCTTTTAAACTCGTTGATATTTTGAGTTACCTCAAGAGTTCCAAGGTATTCACCCTCTTCATTTCTCATTGCATAATAAGCGATGTGTACAAATTTGCCCCGAAAATTTATCCAGAACTTTGCGGTACTTTCTTTGTTACTCTTAAAATCATTTAATATCTTTTCAACAATATGAACACTTGATGGGGGATGACAAAATTGCACTTGTCTTCCAATTATAGCCTTATTTCTTCCAAAGATTCTATCCGGTCCTTCCGAAAAAAACCTGACCTTATCTTCTTTGTCAACAAATGTTATATCCACAGGCAAGGTTTTAAAGAATGATTCTAATTCTTCTCTTGTAAAAGATCCGGTTGATAATTTAATCCGATTTGTGGGCTCATGGTTTTTGTCTTCCGGAATATTCAAATTAATTGGTTTCCATTTGACCTCCGGATAAAACAAGCAATAACCGCTTTCATCACTCTGCTCAAAAATTTCATACCAATCATTCTCTGTAAGCGTATCCATACTCATCGGAAAAAGTATTTTTTCTTCTTTGTAAATCATTTCTTCAATAGCTTTAATTGAAGCTCCAATGATTGTTTCAAATAGAAGCAACATTTCTGAAGTACTAATCTTTTCAACATCTGATATTGACTGAATTGAATATTTTAGAAATCCCCTTACTTCATCATCTTTAGCCCACATTACTTTAGGAGGACCTGTAATATGGTATTTTTCGAGAAATGGAAACAAAAGATTCTCTTTTCGATAATAATGCTTATCTATATCGGTCAATTCAATAAGAATATTTCTTACTTCCACCAACTGTAATGAAGCATCTTCATCTTTTAAAGATTTAAGTGAAGATTCAATCATTCTTAATTTTTCGATTCTCCTATTAACTAATAGATTTTCTTTCTTAAAGGTATCCACAGGATGCCCTTCCGGTATTACCAATTTTTCTTCTTCATCAATAAAACCTCGCAATGCTGTAGAATGCAAATCGCAATATTTTATTATTTCTTCTTCCGGAAAACCTTCAGCAATCAACTCTTGCTCTGCCGCCACTACTTCTCCGTGTGGAACGCTCCCCATTAATTCGCCTAATTTTTGTTTTGACTCTTCAGTATCATTCCCATTGTTAATGTCTCTTAATAAATCTTTTATTTTTTCAATGCGAGTACGACTATTATTTATTATTTCACTCATTTATTCTCCGCTTTTATAATCAGATAAAAAACTCCGATTAAAATTAACTCAAAAGTTTCTATTTTGCAACACAAATAATTTTTATTCATAGAATGCGAAAATTGAACTTATGATACTTTCAAAATACAAACATGTTATCTGGGACTGGAATGGAACTCTTTTTAATGATGTTGAACTGTGTGTGTCTATTGTTAATAATCTTCTGATTAGCAAAGAACTATCTCCAATTTCAGTTGAAAAGTATAAAAGCATTTTCACGTTTCCAGTGAAAGATTATTACTCAGCTGCAGGATTTGACTTCACAAAATATACCTTCGAGGAGTTAGGGAAAATTTGGATGAATGAGTATGAGAACAAAAAACTAAGTTCAAATATTTTCATAGGGGCAAGAAATGTTCTAACAACATTAATGGAATCCAAAATTAATCAATCAATTCTTTCTGCCTATAAACAAGACACATTAAATGATATTGTTCGACATTTTGAACTTGAACATTATTTCGATAACATTTGCGGGTTGGATAATATTTATGCATCCAGCAAAGTGGAACTCGGGAAATCATTAATGAAAGAATTAGATTTACACGAGCATGAAGTTGTATTTATTGGAGATACTTTGCATGACCATGAAGTCGCAGATTCCATCGGAGCTGATTGCATTTTAATTGCCAAAGGACACCAATCTAAAGAAGCATTACAAACCGCCGGTGTTCCGGTGGTAGATGATATTACCGAACTAATAGTTAATTAACACTAATCAGTTTAAAATTATTCGCCCAATCTTTTTGAAAGGACTAAATAATTTTTAACATAATCGGTAACTCCAGCTTCCAATGAATGAAGCTGATTATTATATCCCGCCTTTTTAATCTTTCCAAGATTAGCCTCGGTAAAGTATTGATACTTATCAGTAAGATGTTCAGGTAAATCGATATACTCAATATTAATCGGTTTACCGACTGCATTAAATAAAGATGTAACAAGGTCATTCCAAGTTCTAGCTTCACCGCTTCCTACATTAAAGAGACCATTTTTATCTCGATTTTCAAGAAAGAATAATGTCATATCCACGGCATCCTTAACATAAACGAAATCTCGCTTTTGCTCACCATCTTTATAATCGGGATGTTTTGATTTGAAAAGTTTTACTACACCATAATCTCTGATTTGTTCGAATGCTTTATGAACAACACTTCGCATATCACCTTTATGATATTCGTTTGGACCATATACGTTGAAATATTTTAGTCCGACAATTTTATTCAACATCCCCTTTTTACAAGCCCAAATATCAAAGAGATTTTTGCTATATCCATACATATTCAGTGGTCGGAGTTTTTCACATTGTTCATTTGTATCGCTGAATCCGAGTGTGCCATCACCATACGTGGCAGCTGAAGATGCATAAATAAATCTTATTCCATTTTTAACACAATACGAAGCTAAATATTTAGTGTATTCAAAATTATTTTCCATTAGATGGTCAGCGTTTTTTTCAGTAGTTGAAGAATTTGCCCCCAAGTGGATAATAGCATCAATTTTGAAAGTAACATTATCATCAACAATTGCTTTGAGGAATTTATGCTTGTTGTAATAATTTGCATAATTAAGAGGGACAAGATTTTTCCATTTTTCATCACTTCCCAATTCATCAACAATTACTATTTCATCTTTTCCTAATTGATTGAGCCGCCAAACAATCGCTGAGCCGATAAATCCTGCAGCGCCGGTTACAACTATCATAAAACTTCCGTTTTTTGTTAAGATTTTTATATTACATTGCAATTTACTTATATTTGCCAAACGAATCAAAAGCACATTTATAATTAAGAATTGGCAGCTCATAGCAGAAGAGAAATAGCCGATTCACTGAGCAGGCGAAGAACTAATTTAGAGGGAACAATGGTTACCACAACCCAACTTCTACGGGAAATTCTATCCCGTCGTATCCTTGTACTTGATGGTGCAATGGGTACAATGATACAGCGTCACAAACTTACTGAAAAAGACTTTAGAGGAGAGCGCTTTAAAGATCATCCTCATGATTTGAAGGGAAATAACGACCTTTTTTCAATTACTCAACCGGGAATAATAAAAGATATACATAAAGCATATCTCGAAGCCGGAGCCGATATAATTGAAACTAACACATTTAATTCAACTACAATTTCTCAAGCTGATTATCTTACTGAACATCTCGTTTACGAGTTGAATTTCGAATCTGCAAAAATTGCAAAAGAAGCCGCAGTCGAGTTCACCAAATTAAATCCGAACAAACCGAGATTTGTTGCCGGAGCTTTAGGACCAACAAACAAAACAGCTTCTCTTTCTCCCGATGTTAATGACCCCGGCTTCAGAGCAATTACATTTGACGCTCTTGCTGATGCTTACGAAGAGCAAGCCAAAGGACTAATTGACGGAGGTTCTGATATCCTTTTAGTCGAAACAATTTTCGATACACTTAATGCTAAAGCAGCATTATTCGGAATAGCTCGTCTCCTAAGAAACCTCAACATTGAGATACCGATAATGATTTCTGGAACTATCGTTGATAACAGCGGTAGAACTTTGTCTGGACAAACAACCGAAGCATTTTGGATTTCAATATCACACACAAAAAATCTTTTGAGCGTCGGCTTAAATTGCGCTCTTGGTGCAACTCAGATGAGACCTTTCTTACAAGATTTATCGCGAATGGCAAATTGCTACATTAGTGTCTATCCTAATGCAGGGCTTCCAAATCATTTTGGTGAATATGACGAAACCGCCAATATGATGGCGACAACTCTTGAGGAATTTGCTCAACATAATCTTTTCAACATTGTAGGAGGATGTTGTGGAACAACCCCCGATCATATAAATGCTATTGCCAAAATGGTACAAAGTTATAAGCCAAGAGAAATTCCGACTTCTGATAATTTTCTCAAGCTTAGCGGTTTAGAACCCGTTATTATTAGACCTGAATCAAACTTTGTTAATATCGGCGAAAGAACAAACGTAACAGGTTCAAAAGCTTTTGCAAATATGATTCTAAAAAGTGATTATGAATCAGCTCTCTCTGTGGCTCGTCAACAAGTTGAAAACGGGGCTCAAATTATTGATATAAATCTTGACGAAGGAATGCTAGACAGCGAAGAAGCAATGGTGAAATTCCTTAATCTTCTTCAAGCTGAACCTGATATTGCAAAAGTTCCCATTATGCTTGATTCATCAAAATGGAGTGTAATTGAAGCTGGATTAAAAAGACTGCAGGGAAAAGGAATTGTTAATTCAATTAGCTTAAAAGAAGGGAAAGAGCTTTTTGTTGAACATGCAAAAAAAATAATGGATTACGGTGCAGCAGTAATCGTTATGGCTTTTGATGAAAAAGGACAAGCAGATACTTTTGAAAGAAAAATAGAAATCTGCACACGAGCTTATAATATTCTGATTGATGAAGTTGGCTTTTCTGCAAACGATATAATATTTGATCCCAATATATTAACCGTTGCAACCGGCATTGAAGAGCATAACAATTATGCCGTTAATTTTGTAGAGGCTGCAAAATGGATAAAGCAAAACCTCCCCGGTGCAAGAGTAAGCGGAGGAATCAGTAATATTTCATTTTCTTTTAGAGGAAATAATCTTGTTCGCGAAGCAATGCACTCTGCATTCTTGTTCCATGCTATTAAAGCCGGGCTTGATATGGGTATCGTTAATGCGGGACAACTCGAAGTATATGAGGAAATTCCAAAAGAATTAAGAAACTTAGTCGAAGATGTTCTTCTAAATCGAAGAGTTGATGCTACCGAAAGATTAATTGAGTTTGCTGAAAATGTTAAGCAGAAAGAAAAATCTGATTTAGTTAAAGATGAATGGCGAAATGCTTCAGTTGAAGATAGATTAAAACATTCACTAATAAAGGGGATTGTTGATTTTATTGAATTAGATATTGAAGAAGCTCGGAAAAAATACAATCGTCCATTAGAAGTTATTGAAGGTCCTTTGATGGCTGGGATGAATGTCGTGGGAGATTTATTTGGTGCTGGAAAAATGTTTCTTCCTCAAGTTGTGAAGAGTGCCCGAGTTATGAAAAAAGCAGTTGCATTTTTAATACCTTATATTGAACAAGAAAAAGCTGCATCAAACAATACAAGAGAAACCGGTAAAGTATTGATGGCAACAGTTAAAGGTGATGTTCACGATATCGGAAAAAATATTGTCGGTGTAGTTTTAGGATGTAATAATTACAAAGTAATTGACCTTGGGGTTATGGTATCTGCAGACATGATAATTAAAAAAGCAATTGAAGAGAAAGTTGATGTTGTTGGATTAAGCGGTCTAATCACCCCCTCGCTCGATGAAATGTGTTTTGTTGCTTCAGAGATGGAACGAAATGGATTAAAAATTCCATTAATGATTGGCGGAGCAACAACTTCAAGAATTCATACTGCTGTTAAAATTGCCCCCAACTATAGTGCGCCGGTTATTCACGTCCTTGATGCTTCTCGGAGCGTACCTGTAGTTAGTAATCTTATTAATGAAGATATAAAAATTAAAGAAGATTTTATTTCTAAAGTTAAAAACGAGTATGATAACCTTAGAGCCGACCATTTAAAAAGAAGAGATGAGAAAAAATACATCTCGCTTGAAGATGCACGAAAAAACAAAACACTATTTAAGTGGAAAGAGGTTACTATTTGCAAACCGAAAAAAATCGGTGTAACAATTCTCAAAAATTACTCTCTTGAAGAAATTAGGAAATATATTGATTGGACTCCATTCTTCTTAACTTGGGAATTGAAGGGAAAATACCCTACAATATTAGATGATGAAAAAGTTGGGACAGAAGCTCGAAAACTTTTTGATGATGCGAATAAAATGATTGATGAAATAATTTCATCATCCTCTTTAACAGCAAATGGTGTTGTCGGACTTTTTCCGGCAAATAGTGTTGAGGATGATATTGAAGTTTATTCAAGCGATAATAGAGACGGTGTATTATCCGTTTTGCACACATTGAGAAATCAATCGGAAAAATCTATAAATTCAGAGAACCTTGCTCTTGCTGATTTTATTGCACCTCGCCATTCGGGAATTATCGATTACATCGGAGCGTTCGCTGTTACAACAGGAATAGGTATTGAACACTTGATAGAAAAGTATGAAAAAGACCATGACGACTACAACTCGATTCTTGTAAAGGCAGTCGCAGACCGATTTGCAGAAGCATTTGCAGAACATCTTCACCTAAAAGTGAGAAAAGAATTTTGGGGTTACGATGAGTATGAAAATTTATCTAACGATGAATTAATCAAAGAAAAATATAAAGGAATTCGTCCGGCTCCCGGTTACCCTGCACAACCGGACCATACAGAAAAAAATATTATTTTTGATTTACTTTCTGTCGAACAGAACACAGGAATTACACTTACAGAAAGTTTGGCAATGTATCCAACAGCTTCTATTTGCGGGCTATATTTTGCACATCCTAATGCTAAATATTTTAATGTCGGGAAAATTTCCAAAGACCAAATAGTTGATTACCATACTCGCAAAGGAATGAGTATTTTAGAAGTCGAAAAGTGGCTCAAACCAAATCTTAACTATGATTAGTTAGCAACATGAAATCAAAAGTTATTCTGATAACCGGTTCTACTGACGGAATCGGTTATCAAACTGCTTATGAATTATTAAAGCTTGGTCACACAATAATTCTTCACGGAAGGAATAAAGAAAAAACTTTTTCATCAAAAGAAAAACTCTCTTCTACTTTTGATAGAGATAAAATTCACTGTGTTTATGGAGATTTATCTTCTTTAACTCAAGTCGAAACAATTTCAGAAAAAGTATTAAATCAGTTTAACAAACTTGATGTGCTAATTAACAATGCCGGCATTTATTCAAATCATTTTTCTCTTTCGAAAGAAGGTTTTGAATTAACATTTGCAGTAAATCATCTCGCACATTTTCATCTTACAAATCAACTTATTCCGCTAATTAAAGAAAGCGATAATGGCAGAATAATTAATGTAAGCTCAGTTGCGCATAAAAGAGGAAAGTTAGAATTAGAAAATATAAATGATCAAAACACCTTTTCTCCTTATGGTTCTTATGCACAATCGAAATTAGCTAATGTTCTCTTTTCGAACTTGCTAGCCGACAAATTGAATGGAACAAAAATTAATTCCAACTCCTTACATCCTGGAGTTATATCTACAAAGTTGTTAAAAAAAGGTTTCGGAATAAGTGGTGCATCTTTAGAAACAGGGGCGGCAACTTCCGTTTATTTAGCCGATTCAGAGAATCTTGTAAACACCAACGGAAAGTATTTCGATAACTGTAAAGAAGAAATTTCAGCCCCTCTCGCCGTTGACAAAACTCTTCAACATGACTTATGGGAATTTAGCGAAAAAGCTACCGGAAAATCTTTTAACATATAACCAATTGTGATTTAATTTTGGTTAGTTTGCTTTAAACTCCTTTTCTATATTTGCGATTGTCTTTTATTCGAAAAATTAAGGTATAAAAATGAAAATAAGTGTAATTGGAACCGGTTATGTCGGTCTTGTCTCAGGCACATGCTTTGCAGAAATGGGTAACCATGTAATCTGTGTTGATAATAATCCCGACAAATTGGCAAAACTTCAAAACGCTGAAGTTACTATTTATGAGCCCGGACTTGATATCATCTTCTATCGCAACATTGCAAAAAAAAGACTTGAATTTACCGATGACCTTAAATATGCGGTAAAAAATACTGAGGTTGTTTTTCTATGTCTGCCTACTCCGCAAGGTGGTGATGGAGCCGCTGACCTACGTTATGTTCTGGGTATAGCTGATGATATCGGGAAAATCATGAAAGAAGAAAATATTTCTGATTATAAAGTTATTGTTAACAAAAGTACAGTCCCGGTTGGAACGGCTCAACTCGTTGAAGAAAGAATCAAAAAACACGGCATTAATAATTTTGATGTTGTTTCTAATCCCGAATTCTTGCGTGAAGGTTTTGCAGTCGAAGATTTTATGAAACCGGACCGTATTGTTTATGGTACCGACAGTCCAAAAGCTTCTGAAATTATGAAAGCTCTTTATGAACCTTTTGTTAGACAAGGCAATCCGATTATTGAAATGAATACCGCAAGCTCAGAAGTCACAAAATATGCTGCAAATTCCTACCTTGCAATGAGAATCACATTCATGAACGAACTCGCAAATTTTTGCGAAAAAGTTGGAGCGAATGTCGATTTAGTAAGAAAAGGAATGGGAACCGATTCACGTATCGGGAAAAGATTCTTATTCCCCGGTATAGGTTATGGAGGTTCATGTTTCCCTAAAGACGTTGTGGCATTAATGAAAACCGCAAAGGATTACGATTCAGAGTTGAAAATACTAACTATTGTTGACCAAGTTAATGACACACAAAAAGAAGTTCTGGTAAATAAAGTGTTAAATCACTTCAATGGAGATATTAAAGGAAAACATTTTGCGGTTTGGGGATTAGCATTCAAACCCAACACTGACGATATGCGAGAAGCCCCTTCAATAATAATTATCAATAAACTAATTGAGCATGGTGCTACTGTTGCTGCTTATGACCCGGCCGCTCATGAAACTTCCGAATATTATTTTAAGGATAAAATTCGTTATGCGGAAAATGAGTACGATACTCTAACTGCTGCCGATGCACTTCTTGTATTAACTGAATGGAATGAATTCCGTAATCCGAATTTTGATGTATTAAAAACGGAACTTAAACAACCTCTCATCTTCGACGGAAGAAATATTTTTTCGCATGAAAAGATGAAAGAACTCAATTTTACTTATTACAGCATTGGGCGCACCCCAATTATATCAGAATAAGTACAACATTTGTTTATTAAGGCTTTCTCATTTAGTTAAAATTTGAGTAAGCCTTTTATTTTTTAACTAAGTAATAAAATATGTACATACTCGGTATCTCAGCTTTTTATCACGATAGTGCGGCGGCTTTAATAAAAGACGGTAAAATTATTGCAGCTGCTCAGGAAGAACGCTTTACGCGAAAAAAGCACGATCATAATTTTCCCACAAAAGCTATTGAATATTGTCTCAAAGAAGCTTCCATAAAAAGCACTAACCTCGATTATGTTGCTTTCTACGATAAACCATTTTTAAAATTTGAAAGATTACTCGAAACTTATCTTACATACGCCCCTATGGGGATTAAATCCTTTATCAAAGCAATACCTTTGTGGATAAAAGAAAAGCTTTGGATGAAAGAAATGATTAGCCGTGAATTAAATTTTAACGGAAAAATTCTTTTCCCTGAGCATCATGAATCACATGCTGCCTCTGCATTTTATCCATCTCCGTTCAAAGAAGCAGCTTTTATTACAATGGATGGCGTTGGTGAATGGGCTACAACAAGTTTCGGTATTGGTAGTGGAAATCATCTTGAGATAATTGCTGACATAAACTTCCCTCATTCGCTTGGATTACTTTATTCAGCTTTTACATATTATACCGGTTTCAAAGTTAATTCGGGTGAATATAAAGTGATGGGGCTTGCCCCTTACGGTGAACCTAAGTATGTTGATTTAATCTATTCAGAGTTAATTGATTTAAAAGAAGATGGTTCATTTAAACTCAATATGGATTATTTCGATTTCGCCGCAGGGCTTACAATGACTAACTCCAAATTCCACAAATTATTCGGAGGTGAGCCTCGCATCCCTGAAACAAATTTAACTCAAAAAGAAATGGATTTAGCCCGTTCAGTTCAAGATGTTACCGAAGAAATTGTTTTGAGAATGGGAAAATTTGTACAAAGGGAAACCGGACAAAATAATCTCACTCTTGCAGGTGGTGTAGCGCTTAATTGCGTAGCTAACGGAAAACTTTTAAGAGAAAAGATTTTTGATGAAATCTGGATTCAACCCGCAGCCGGTGATGCCGGAGGCGCTCTGGGAGCGGCTCTCGCAGTTTGGTACAAATATCTAGATAATCCACGATCAGTAAACGGTAAAACGGATTCTCAAAATGGATCTTATCTTGGTCCCGAATTTTCAAAAGACGAAATTTTATCTTTCTTAAATGAAAAAGAAATAAAATACATTCAGTTAAAAGAAAATGAAATAGCAGAAAAGATTGCAGACATTCTTTCCGAAGAAAAAATTGTGGGCTGGTTTCAAGGAAGAATGGAATTTGGACCACGTGCACTTGGTTCCCGTTCAATCATAGGAGATGCTCGTTCTGCAAAGATGCAAGCTGATATGAATATTAAAATAAAATTCCGAGAAGGGTTCAGACCTTTTGCTCCTTCGGTAATCTATGAAAAAGTTAATGAATATTTTGAATTGGAAAAAGAATCTCCTTACATGCTTCTTGTTGCTGATGTAAAAAAAACACGTCAGAAAAAAATGACAGAAGAAGAATCAAAATTATTCGGAATTCAAAAACTTAATGTTTTACGGTCAGATATTCCTGCTGTTACTCATATCGATTATTCGGCACGAATTCAAACTGTACATAAAGAAACTAACCCGTTGTATCACGAGTTAATTTCTACTTTCGATAAAAAGTACGGATGTGGCGTAATTGTAAATACTTCTTTCAATGTTAGAGGAGAGCCCATCGTATGTACTCCGCACGATGCATATCTCTGTTTTATGCGAACCGATATAGATTATCTGATTCTTGGAAATTTTCTTTTGAACAAAAAAGATCAGAAGGAATTAAAAAACGATATTAACTGGAGAAAAGAATTTGTACTTGATTAGAGATAATAAAAATGATAATTGAAGAAATTAAGAACATCGATTCCTCAGAAACAGCCCTTAAAAAATTCGGATTTACAATGGCAGCTGTTTCGTTAATAATTGGCGGTTTATTATTCTATTATAATGATTCCGCATCAGTCTATTTTTTTTCGATTACAACATTGCTTGCGATATCATCTTTTGTTGCACCGATAGCCCTCAAACCTCTCAATTTTTTATGGATGAGTATCGCTGTTGTACTTGGATTTATAATGACTCGAATTATTTTGGGAGTTTTATTTTATTTAGTAATCACTCCAATCGGACTTATTGCTAAATTAGCAGGTAAAGATTTTATCGATAAAAAAATTGATAAGAGTAAAACATCATATTGGAATTATCGAACCAAGCAAAAGTTTTCTAAAGAAATTTATGAAAGACAGTTTTAAGGTTTCTTATGTCTAAACTATCTATTTTATCAGAATTGTGGCAATTTTTAAGAGTCCGCAAAAAGTGGTGGCTTGCCCCCATACTCATATTTTTAATTTTATTGGGTGGCTTAATTGTTTTAACACAAGGATCAGCATTAGCCCCTTTTATTTATGCAATTTTTTAGCTCGAGAGTATCTTGTCTAAAGTAAACGAAAAAATAAAAATTGATAAACCGAAGAAAAGGATTCCGGTCCCTCAAAAGCCTTCAAAAGTAATTGATGACGGAAAAGTTTATAAAAGATCTCGCGAGAAAATTGTTACACGAAAAAAGCTTGAACAAAAATGATTGACCAAATTTTAAGAATCGCTGAACGTGATAAGAATATTCTAATTGTAGAGTTTACAAAATCGCACGGTGAGCTTATTTATTCAATGGTTCACTTGTTGAAGCGACATGGATTTTATGTATCTCTTTTTATTCATGAAAATAATTCCGCCGATACTTTTGAAGCAGATTCAGTACAGTTAATCCCCGCCAATTATTCAAACTTCAGAATATTACGAAGCCTTAAATCGTACATCAAGAAAAATGAGATTAGTAAAGTTATTTTTAATACCGCACACGGGCTTCAAACCAGAAATGCTGTTTTATCTCTCTACTTCAAAAAATTAGAATTTTTCGGAATTATCCATCAAGCAGAAAAACTTCTCTTTAGCATTACTCAGCGAATTATTTCATCACGGGTAAAAAAGTATTTTACACTAAGTGACCATATTTTAGAATACTTTGATAAAAATAAAATTGAAGGGTTGTCCTTTACCTCATTTTATCCTGTTTATTTTCCTTTCGATTCCATAAGAAATTCACCTTCAGAAAAGTTTGTTGTCTGCATTCCGGGAGGAATTGAATTTGCCAGAAAAGATTATTTTGGACTGATTGACTTATTAGAGAAAGAGCGAAATTCGCTTCCGCAAAATTTAATATTTCAAATTTTAGGTGATGCCTCTACAGAAAATGGGATGATGATTAGAAAATCAATAGATGAGAAAAAACTATCTCATCTTTTTGAATTTAGCGATTCGTTTTTATCTAATAAAAGCTTTTTCGAAGAGCTTAATAACTCTGATGTGATTTTACCCTTGATTCAACCCGGCGCCTCAGAATATAGAGTGTTTTTGGAGACAAGCATTTCCGGAGCATTTAATCTTGCCTATTATTCAGCTAAACCGATGTTACTAAATAATATATTCATTGGTATTAATGAATTTGAAAACTTCTCATTTTACTATGATGAAAAATCGTTTATTCGTTTACTCACCGACTTAATAAAAAATCGAGAATTACTAAAAGAAAAAGAAAGCAACATCCGCACTTCTCCAAAGTTTGATTTAAGAAAACAAGCGGCAAAAATTGCAAATTTTGTAAACTCAGACGCAAGCAACCCCTTGTGACAATCATCACATTAGCCCAAGGTCTCAACTTCATCTTTTTATTGATTATTTTATTCTGAACTCTTATCTTTGTGTTCTTTTATAAATGGAGTAATTAATGAAAAGAACATATCAGCCGAGTAATCGGAAAAGAAGAAACAAACATGGTTTCAGAGAAAGAATGGCTTCAAAAAACGGCAGAAAAGTATTAGCCAGAAGACGCGCTAAAGGCAGACATAGATTATCGGTTAGTGACGAATAGGATTTTTGAAAAAATTTACTCTTTCTCGCAAAGAAAGAACTAAAAGCAAAAAGCTTTTTGATGCTATTTATGCTTGCAATAAAGTTGTCACTTCAAAAGATCAAAAAGTTAAAGCTGTGTTCTTGATAGAAAATCACACCAACGACATACCGGTTAAAGTTACTGAAGCTGTTTCTAAAAAATCAGGTAATGCCGTTTGGAGAAATAGGGTTAAACGACTGCTAAGAGAATCTTACAGATTGAATAAGTTTTTGTTAGTTGATTTATGCATAGAAAAAAAAGTTTCTTTGGCGGTTGTTTTTTCACCCTGCTACCTAAATCAGAAAAAAAATCCAAAGTTGAGTTTAGCCGATGTGTTGCCGGGTATGCTTGATGTTATTAAAAAAATTCAGAGCAACATTTAATGCGCTTTATTTTCGTTTTTTTAATCAATTTGTACCAAAAGTTTATTTCTCCTTTATTTCCCCCCTCATGTAGATTTTACCCCACTTGCTCAGAGTATTCCAAACAGGCTTTTGAAAAGTATGGGGTGTTAAAAGGAGGAGCTAAATCTATTTGGCGTATTTTACGTTGTAACCCCTTTAATAAAGGGGGATATGATCCGCTAACTTAAGAAAGTTTTTGAACTATGGATAAACAGACTACTCTCGCTTTTGTTTTAATCGGAATAATTTTAATGGTTTGGTTGTATATGACTACACCAACCCAACCCCCACATGAACCGGCAAAAGATCAAGACACTACTTTAACTGAAAAACCTGTAACTACTGAGAAATCGGATGTCGAAGTAAAAAAACCACAACCGACAGATTCCCTCCTATTTGGAAAGTTTTTTGAAAAGACTTCTTTTACAGAAGAAATAATCACAATTGAAAATGATGTTGCAATTATTGAAATGACCAACAAAGGTGGAAAAATCAACAAGTTCTTCCTTAAGTCGTTTAATAATTGGTATGTTAACGATCTTCCGGAAAATGCCTCTTACTACAAGAAGAACATTCAACTAATGAACCATAAAGAAGGAGGAAGCCCTGATATTAATTTTCTTACAACTGACGGTAAGTCAATCTCCACCGCTGATTTAAGATTTGATGCTACTGTGTTAGGCAATAACCTAAAGCTAAAAGAAAATGACTCAATTGTGATTGAGTATAAAGCAAAAGCCGGTCTTGAAGGAAGCATTGTTAAAAGATATACATTTTATGCTAATCGCTACGATACAAAATTTGATATTGAGTTTAACAAAATGGATAAGCTAATTAGTAATAATTCCTATGATGTGGTTTGGGAGAATGGAATTAGGTTTGTAGAAAACAATTCTGCCGATGAAGCAAATTACTCTAACGCCAGCGTTCACTATGGTGATGAGCAAGTAATTATCGATGCCCCTCATGATGATGAAACCATCTCAAAAGATTTTAATGGGAAGGTTGATTGGGTTACGGTTCGAAATAAATATTTTGCGGCAGTTGTTGTTCCTTCAAGTCCACAAAGTGTTGAAGGAGCTTTTGTAAAAGGACATTCAAAGAAATTTCCCGGGAATGGAATTCGTGAATTTTATTCCGTTCGACTTCAGATGCCATTTAAAGAAACCTCTTTACATAAAGAATCATTTACTCTTTTCATCGGACCAGTTGACTATAAAATTCTAAAAGATTATCCCGGCGAACTTCAAAAAATTGTTGACTTTGGAAGTTTCTTCGGATTAAAGTTTATTGTTAGACCCATCGCCGAATATATTTTACTTCCGTTATTCAATTTCTTACATATGTTTATATCAAACTATGGTTTGGTTATTATCATTTTTTCATTAATAATAAAGATTGTCCTTTATCCTCTTACCAAGCAAAGTTTTCAATCAATGAAGAAGATGCAGGCACTCCAACCAAAGATTGCTGAGATAAAGGAAAAGTATAAAGAAGACCCGGCAAAAATCAATAAAGAAACAATGAAGCTGTATTCAACTTATGGTGTTAATCCCGCTGGTGGTTGTTTACCGATGCTTCTACAAATGCCGATATTTATTGCATTGTGGGGATTATTCCAAACTGCTATTGAGTTACGCCAACAGCCATTTATATGGTGGATTCATGATCTTTCTCAACCCGATGTTATTTTAGATTTAGGATTTGCCATTCCACTTTTCGGTATAAGTCAAATTAGTGGGCTTGCCTTGTTAATGGGCATTACAACATTCATTCAGCAGAAACAAACTATAAAAGATCCTTCTCAGCAAATGCTAGTTTATATTATGCCGGTAATGTTGACCTTCTTGTTTATGAGTTTCCCTTCCGGATTAAATTTATATTATTTTATGTTTAACCTTTTCTCGATTGCTCAACAATCTTACATAAATAGAAACAGCAAAGATATGGTGCTTGAGCCGGTGAAAAATCCAAACCAGAAAAAAGGTTTTATGCAAAAAATGATGGAAGCTGCTGAGCAAAACGCTAAGGCTGCACAACAAAAAAAGAAAAAGTAGTCTATTAATAGACTTTAATTTACCGTACAACGGTACTTATTTTAAGGGCGTTCAATAAAAAATATTTGTTATGAAATTAATTTTATCTGACATAATACAATTAACTGAACGCCCTTTTGTTTTTGTGCAACTTTTTCTTTTAACTTTTTTGTTGAGTTTTTTTGGGTATGCACAGAAATCTTCGATTAAAATTCAGTTAAACTATAATACGAAAAGCATTCCTTATAACTTAACTTGTCAAGAACCTCAGGACATGCCTAAGATTGCACTCTCACTTAGCGGTGGGGGTTCACGAGGTCTTTCGCAAATCGGTGTTCTAAAAGCTCTTAAAGAAGCCGAAATTCCTATCCATCTAATTGTTGGAACAAGTATGGGAAGTATTGTCGGTGGATTATATGCTGCCGGTTATGATTTAACCGATCTTGACTCCATAGCTGTAAATACTAACTGGGATGAACTTCTTGCTTCTGATAGAAGAACCAATCGGCGTGATTTATTTATCGACCAAAAACTTTCTGAAGACCGAGCTATTTTAGCCTTACGACTCAATAAGCTTAAACCTATTCTTCCATCATCTATAAATGATGGACAAAAATTTTCTAATTACTTAAATCTTCTTGCATTACAATCTCCCTTTCCGATAAAAGAAAATTTCGATGAACTAAGTATTCCTTTTAGAGCAGTAAGTACTAATCTGGAAACCGGCGAGCCTTATGTTTTAAGTAGAGGATTATTAACACAAGCTTTACGAGCTAGTTCAAGTGTAACGTTTTTCTTATCTCCGGTGAAGTATGATTCACTAATATTAGTTGATGGTGGTTTAGTTGCAAATATTCCGGTTGAAATTACAAGAAAAGAAGGTGCGGATTTAATAATTGCCGTAAACACAACAAGCGATCTTCATTCAAAAGACGCATTGGATTTCCCATGGATTGTTGCAGACCAGGTTGTAAGTATTCCTATGAGATTGTTAAATCAAGACCAGCTTTCCGATGCTGATTTTGTTATTACTCCATCATTAAGCAAAAAACTTGCTTCTGATTTTTCGAACATTGATTCACTTATTATCGAGGGCTACAACGCAACCCTTCCTCTTACCGAAAAAATTTCAGAAGCGATTGATAACTTATTTAAACTAAGATTAAAGAAGAATGAAGTCTTTTATAAAAAGATTATTATTTCCGAACAATCATTAATCGGTAGAGAATATTTGTTGAAGTATGTAAATAAAGATTCCATCTCTTCCGCCGATCTCCTTTTTGATTTATATAAAATTAATAAAGATTTGGAATATGAGTCGCTATATGCGGTAATCGATGAGTTTGAAGATTATTCTATTCTTCGTTTCGAAGGAACCAAGAAACCAGTTATAAAATCTTACTCGTTTGATGGAATTAATTTATTCAATACAGAAGAAGTAGAAAATGTTTTAATCAACAAACTAATCAACAGGACTTTTTCCGGGGGTAAAGTAGTCTCTGCAGTTAAAGAAATTATAAGAATGTTTCGTCAGCGTGGATATGCTTTAGCTGAACTTGATTCCCTTCACTTTGATCGAGTAACCGGTCATCTTTATCTTCACTTTAAAGAAGGTGTAATTTCTGATGTAAAGATTAATGGAAACAATCATACCGAAAAGACTATTATTTCAAGAGAGTTTCCTCTAAGTGCAGGAAATATTTTCTACTATGAAAGTATTCAGCAAGGTTTAAGAAATTTACGTAGCACAAATCTTTTCGATAATGTTGTTATTTCAGTTGAAAAGACTAAAGATTCTTCTTTTGTTATTATTAATGTTGCGGAAAAAATTTCTACTCTACTACGAGTAGGGTTTAAAGTTGATAACGAAAACAATGCTCAGATTAATCTCGATTATCGAGATGAAAATATTTTAGGAACAGGTACTGAATTAGGAACTATGCTTTATCTTGGTAATAGAGCCCGATCATTTGCATTTGAGCACAGAACAAACAGAATTTTTGATACATATATAACTTATGCGCTAAGCGCATATTACGAAGCAAATGAAGTAAACATATATAAAAGCAATTATTCATCAACCGGAAAAACTTTCAGTCGTGACATTATCGGTGAGTATAGACAAGAGTTTTATGGATTTTCTTTTTCGCTCGGTTCGCAGGTAAAACGGTTCGGCAATGTCATTTTAAAAGGAAAGTATGAAATTAATGATGTTCATAACTTAAGAGAACAACTGGTGCTTCCTAATAAAAATACAATTGTAAGTTTGAAGGCATCATCAACAATCGACACTCAAGATAAATATCCATATCCCACAAACGGTTTACGAATTGTTGGCTATTATGAAACAGCTCAAAAAGTACTCGGTGGTGATATCGGCTTCACAATTTTCGGAATTGAATACAAAGGCTATTTTACTTTAAACGCAGCACATACAATTGGGACGGCAGTTAGATTTGGGTTTGCCGATAAAACGCTACCTCTTAGTCAACAATTTTCACTTGGCGGACAAAATTCATTTTTCGGAATGAGAGATGATGAGCTTCGAGGCAGACAAGTATTAAACAGCTCTCTTGAGTATCGATGGATGTTGCCAATCCAAATTATTGTTGATACTTATTTTTCTCTAAGATATGATTTAGGTTCAATTTGGGCAGAGCAAGAGCAAATTCGATTCAAAGATTTTCGTCACGGAATAGGGACTACTTTATCTTTTAACACTCCAATAGGACCTGCAGATTTTTCACTTGGTCGCAGCTTTTATTTGACGAAAGACCCCCTCAGTAAAATGATTGTAGGACCTTTATCTTTCTATTTTTCAATTGGTTATTATTATTAATTATCTCCAATAAGATTCATTACAATTTTCGATTTGATTATATGTCAGATGTGACATATATTTAGCTATGCAATTTAACATTAAACCTATAGCTTGGTTACAAGGAGAAGTAAAAACACCTCCTTTTTCAAAATCGGCTCGATTGGAAACAGGTTTTCTTTTGAGACTTCTTCAGAATGGAGAAAAGTTATCTATGCCATAGTCAAGACCGATGCCAAGCATTGGACCGAGATGCCATGAACTGCGAATTAATGATAAAAGTAGTACTTGGCGAATCATTTATAGGATTGATGAAGATGCAATAATAATTCTTGAAGTTTTCAATAAAAAAACGGAACAAACTCCAAAACATGTGATTGCCATTTGCAAAAAAAGCTTGAAGGACTATGATTATGAATAAAAGGAAACAAAACAATTTAGAATCTAAAGGATGGAGATTTGGAACGGTTGAAGAATTTCTAGATTTATCACCCGAAGAAACTGCCTACATAGAGTTGAAACTAAGTCTTAGCAATAAATTAAGAAAATTACGGCGAGAGAAGAATTTCACACAACTTCAACTAGCAAAAATTATTAATTCTAGTCAGTCAAGAGTTGCAAAATTAGAAGTTGGTGATCCATCAGTTTCAATAGATTTGTTGATAAAATCGCTACTGGCACTTGGAAGTTCAAATAAGGAGATTGCCAAAGCAATCTCCTCAAAATAATAGGTTAGTTAGTCATCGAAGAATTTTAACTTTTCTCTTCCCAGACTTTTGCAATTTCCACAATAAGTTTCACAGCCATTTCCATATCTTGAACAGAAACCCATTCAGTTTTAGCGTGGAATGAATGCTCACCCGCAAAAATATTTGGTGTTGGCAATCCCATGAAAGATAGACGCGAACCATCTGTTCCACCTCTAATTGGAGCTAACTTTGGAGCAATATTTAAGCGGTTCAGAGCTTCAATTGCAAAATCTCTTACTTCGGGATATTTATCGAGAATATACTTCATGTTCCTATATTGTTCGATAACTTTATAACTTAATCGCGCTCCCGGATATTTAGCTATTGTCTCTTCTGCAAGTTTAACAAGTAAGTATTCATACTCTTTAAGTTTTTCTTGTTCAAAATCACGGATAATAAACCTTAATGTAGTCTCTTCTTCCGAGCCGCTGAAAGAATTACAATGAACAAACCCTTCACGGTTTTCTGTTGTTTCTGGAGAAAGAGTATCCTTAGGAAGTGCTTCAATAAAGGCTGAAGCTACTTTTATTGAATTAATCATTTTCCCTTTAGCAAATCCGGGATGAATATTCTTTCCGATAAATGTAATCACCATCGCATCGGCACAGAAGTTTTCGGTTTCTACTTCGCCGCGTGTTTGACCATCAACCGTATAAGCGAACTTTGCTCCGAATTTTTCAACATCGAATTTTTCAGTTCCTCTACCAACTTCCTCATCAGGGGTAAAACATATTTTTATCGTACCATGTTTTACTTCAGGATGCTTAATGAAATACTCTGCGGCATCCATAATTTCGGCAACACCGGCTTTGTTATCTGCACCAAGCAAAGTTGAACCGTCCGAGGTTATTATATCGAAGCCAATCATATCAGATAAATCTGGATTATCTTCAGCGCGAATTACTTGTCCATCTTTTGGAAGCTGAATATCACCCCCTTGATAATTTTTGTGAATCATCGGAACAACATTTTCACCTGATACGGCAGGGGAAGTATCAACGTGAGCAATAAATCCGATAACGGGAACATCCTTATCTGTATTAGCCGGAATGGTTGCTGTGACATAACCATACTCATCCATTGCGGCATCCTTAAGACCAAGCTCTCGCAATTCTTCTGCTAAATCGGCAGATAATATTTTCTGCTTCTCAGTACTTGGAAATGAGGTTGCATTTTCATCTGATTGAGTATCGTATTTTACATATCGCAAAAATCGATCGACACATGTAAATTTATATTCGGGATTAAACATAATAGCTCCGTAAATATTTATTGAAATTAAACTGAAAAATCTTCTATCTGTCCCAACTCTTGGAAAAATGTTATTCCAATTACCAACATTAATACTATATAAAGAATGACAAATGCCATTGAGACCATCATTATTATTTTTTGAATGTTGAAAAAGGAATTTTGTTTATCAATAGCTTCGGCAAGGAAATATTCATTGGTGTTAAAAGAGTAGCTTCTGAATGCTGATGCAGATTCACGAATTCTTAACCCACTAATTATAAACGGAACTCCAATTATTGCACCGATAATCGATAGACAATAAAATCCTCCCATTATAATGTAAAACATCCCGACAAATTTCATATTGCCCGACATTTTGTCTATGAGTAATTGCAAGTTGTAAGAACCATTCATAAAGCACCCTTTCTCACTGATTAAGAGATGAAGCCGACTTCTTTTTGAGTGTCAAACTTAGTGTAAAAATTGGAGTAATTCAATTGAGGGGGAAGTTATGTTAACTCTGTTTTATGCCTTCCTTATGAAGCTCTTGATTAACCAAAGATTATTGTTTTTTTTGAAAAGATGATTTATGTTTGGCACGCTGTGTAATTAAGTATTTGCAAATTATTATTCAGGAGGCTCATTTGAAAAAGACACTATACATTTTAATTGCTCTCTTCTGCTCACCAGTATTTGGAGCAACAGGGTGGTATCAGGATTACATTGTTATTAGTAAAAATGGTGGTGCTAATAATTATTACTGGATTGGTGGAAACCCTGGCGGGGAGAATCCTGAACTAAATGGTTATAATTTTGGTGAAGATATTCTTTCTTTGAGAATCACTGGTGCAGATATGAAATATTGGAGTGATACTCAAGATAGAACGGGTGGAGCATTCTACTATAAAATAATGAGCGCAGATGGTAGCACACAAATTATTGCCCCTGTTGAAGTTATATGGACTCATAGCTCACTGGGGGGTAATAATTACCAAGGACTTTGGTCAGGAAGCATCGACTTGCAATCAAGTTTATTGGCAAATACAACATATCAACTTCATATATGGGCAAAAAGTTGGGGTACCGGTCAAGGCGATAGTTGGTTAAGTAATGGAGGGCTCAATTATGTTGCCACATTCAAAACCGATGCAGGGTTACCCGTTCAACTCTCATCCTTCAACGCGAGTGTTATCAATAAATCCGTTAACCTTAAATGGCAAACTGCTACTGAGCAAAATAATTATGGTTTTGAAGTTGAGCGTGCCTCTAATAACGACTGGATTAAAATCGGTTTTGTAAATGGAAACGGTAATAGCAATTCACCGAAAGAATACAGCTACACCGATAACTCATTAGACAATTCCGGCAAGTATTCATACAGACTCAAACAACTTGATAATGACGGCTCTCATGAGTACTCTTCAATTGTGGAAGTTGATTATAATCCGGTTTTAGCTTTTGAACTTGAACAGAACTATCCCAATCCCTTTAATCCGGTTACATCAATTAGCTATTCAGTTGTGAATGAAGGACTCGTAAAGATTGAAATTTATAATTCACTCGGTCAATTAGTTGCAATTCCGGTAAATGAAATTAAATCATCCGGAAGACACAGCGTAAGTTTTGATGCTTCAAAGATGTCATCAGGGACGTACATTTATAAACTAAGTGCAGGTGAATTCGTTCAAACCAAAAAAATGAATTTAATCAAATAAGATTTTTATTGGTTTTAGCAAAATGGTTGTCTCACGAAGGCAGCCATTTTTGTTTTAAACCAAACGGATTTCCCTAAAGTGGCTCGGTTGATGCTTTTTGCATCTCAATAATACCTTAAAGGGTCATCGGATAACCCAAAAGCAACTATTTAGATGCAATTTGTAATTCATTAATTGCAAAATGCATTTAGAGTGAGCCTATTTGCATCTCGCGAATCCCTATTTGCATGTCGCTTAACCCTTTTTGCATCAACGGAATCCCTTTTAGGGTCAAGCGAATCCCTTTAAGGTGGGTACCCCCACCTTCGAGGTACTAAAACAGCTCAAATTCGCACTTTTTCGATAAATCGAGTTTTAGGTATTGAGGAATAAAATTCGCTGTTTTGTAGGCAACCTAGCTTTAACCAAGGCTGAGGTTGACTAACAAAAGGCACAAATTCTAAACTTTTCGAAATAAAAAAGCTGTCCCTAAAAGAGACAGCTTTTTATTAAGGGCAACTTGTTGACTTTACCTTACGTATTCTTTTCTCTTTAATGGAGAATTATTGTTTTCAGGTGAAGTCGGCGAAATATAATTTCTGTCGGTAACTTGGCCGGCAGGAGAAATATCAAATACATGCCACCAGTAGCCGGTACCTGTTGTTGGAACATTATAAGTTCTTAACAGTGTTGAACCGGAATACAATTTAACACTCGCACTTGATTGAGTAATAGCTGGTGAACCTGAATAATTATGAACATAGAACTTACAGCTATCTCCTGCAAGACTATAGATTGTAATTGTTTCAGGACCGTAGCCGTCTGTATCATCAACATCAAGAATTGTAAATGGAGCAGATGTTTCGGTTCCTTCATTGCCATAATAGATGTGATAAATACCTTTATACAAATGAGCATCAAGATCGCCTGGCGTTTGACCCCAGGTTAATACAATTCGATACTGAACATTTCCGCTAGCCGGAGCCATGCTGAAGTTCTGTGTCATTGCTTGTCCCTGTGATAACGAAACAGTTCTTGTGTCGGTAATAAAACCGGTTTTCGATATTTCGAGTGTGTAAGTTCCGGCAGCCAACGCTGAGAATGTATATGCACCGGTTGTTCCGGTAGTTTGTGTGCTTACTGTACTTCCACTTTGCTGTAATTTAACTGTAACACCTGAAATAGGGTCATTATTAGTTGCATTAGAAACTATACCGGTAATAGATGCATTACTTACACCGGATGTTGCCGTAAATCTCCAAATATCGCTTGTTGCCGTTCCACCTTTACCATCTTTTGCTACAACTTTCCAATAATAAGTTGAACCGGTTGAGATTCCCGGAGGGCTATAACTAGCTGAGGTCCTATTGGTGACTTCGAGCGAAGGATTAGAGTTTGTTCCAAAATAGACATCATAAGTTAAAGCATCGCCATCAGGATCAGTGCTTGTCCAAGTTAAAGTAACACTTGTTGCAACTCCTGTAGCATTATTTGCAGGGAATGGATTAGAAGGTGTAGTTGGTGGATTGTTTGTAGTTTGCACAGTAACAACCACAGTTCCTTTGGTTGTAGTTTTTCCATCGCTAACTGTTGCTGTGATTGTAAAACTACCATTCTGGTTTGGTGCCTTCCATTGAACAGTTGTGCCAGTTGAGCCATCAGGGAAAGTACCTGCATCTGCTGTCCAAGTTATTGTCAAATTATCGCCTTCTTTATCAGTTGCAACACACATCAAAATAGCAACTTCACCTTGTCCGAGTGTTGAAGGTGTTGCACCTACATTTGATATTGTTGGAGCTGAATTTTGTGGTTCAAGAAGTTCATCGCAAGATGCACTTGTTAGTGTGAGAAATAAAACGAGAGCAATAGAATAAACGATAAGTAAATTCTTGCTTTTCATAAAACCCCCGAGAAATGTTATTGAATACTAATTGAAATTAATTAACGCTTTAAACCTGTTAATATTGAAGATTAATGTCAAGGATTTGGGAAATAATATTCCTCTCAAAGTGGCATTAATATTGATTGTTCTTGCGGTTGTCTAAAAGATGTTATATTTGCACTTAATAAAAAAGAGAGGAATATGAAGTCATTAAATTTATTTTCACTTATAACTTTAATCTTGATAACTAATTCGTGCGCACAAGATTTATCTGAAAAATATTCTTCTCTCGGCAATGTACTTTTTTATCAACTTGAACATTCAGCTTTTCCCGAAGCCTTAAGAGATACCGGACACATCTATAAAGGAACCCATTATCCAAAAGATAAACATTACAACGATAGAACCGCACTAGTATTTATTCCGAAACATTTTCATGAAACTGATTCAATTAACTTCGTCTATTATTTTCACGGTTGGATGAACAATATTAAGAAAGCCGTTGTTACTTATGATATAATAACACAGTTTGAAAAAAGTGGTGTTAATGCTATACTAATCGCTGCGGAGACTGCTTATGAAGCCCCCGACTCATACGGAGGAAATCTTGAAAAAGAAAATTTCTTTAATCTTCAATTAAATGAGATTATTTCAAAATTAAAATATGACGGTCATATCAGTTATAGCAACATAGGAAAAATTCTTCTTGCAGGTCACAGTGGTGCGTTTCGTGTAATGGCACACATGATTGAATTTGGTGGATTAACTTCAAACATCAAAGAGGTTTATCTTTTTGACGCACTATATTCGCAAACAGATAAATACATAAAGTGGATTAAAGCCAATAACGACAACCGTTTTATTAATATCTACTGCGACAACGGAGGGACTAAAGATGAAACAGAAAAAATGATGGAGATGCTTAAATCGGAAAATGTGGATTACTTTCTTTCTGAAGAGATGGATATAACCAACAGCGACTTGCTTGAAAACAAGATAATATTTATTCATTCAGATTTAGGTCATAGCGATGTAATTTATAAACGAGAACAATTTTATAAATACTTATCTTCCGGACATTTGAGAAAAAATTAAAATAGTAGTTTAAGCAAATTCGGTTTAGTGAATTGAATAGGTTCTTCTATAATT
Source organism: Ignavibacteriaceae bacterium (assembly GCA_019638025.1). Classification (GTDB taxonomy): domain Bacteria; phylum Bacteroidota; class Ignavibacteria; order Ignavibacteriales; family Ignavibacteriaceae; genus JAGUXE01. The sequence continues at coordinate 432,637 of JAHBUO010000001.1, read as the reverse complement.
TGAACTACTTCATTTTTATCCCAAGCTTTAATTATTTCCTTTGCAAAAGTATTTTCGGTTATACGAATGCAACGTGAGGCAATAAATGTAAGGTCATCATTAAATATGAAGAATGCAAGAATAAGTGGGATGTTTAGTTTTTTACTCCACTTAATATAAGATTCTGCCGCTCTTTTATTTACAATCCATTGTGATGAACGCTTTCCTTTCCAGTCGAGCAAAGCTTCTTTTCCTTTATAAGAAATTATGCAGTCGGGTTTATCATCACCCTTTTCCCAAACAGACTGATAGCGTCTATCCTCTCCAAAACTTTTAAATGTAACTCCCCATTGGGTCAATAAGTTTTTGCCACGCTCTTCGGCAAGGTCATGAAGTTTATAATTTTTACGAAACTCTTCTTTCGATTTATATGGTCTAAAATTCAGTTCTTCCATAATTGCACAGTACTAATTAAGTGATATCCTATTTTACTGTTTCAAAAAGAAATTAACAAATCTTGATAATCGAATAAATAAGAAAATAAAATTACATGTATAGGAATGTTTCATTAAAATTCATTTATCCTTAATTTAACAATTAATTTAAGAGCAATTAGGATAGTTTATATAAATGTTAGAGAGTACTAATTTCACATATCGAAACGATCGACTTTACTGCGAAGATGTTCCCGTTCACGAAATAATCCGTGAAGTCGGAACACCGGCTTATATATACAGTAAACGATATTTTACGGAACGATACACTGAGTTTACACAAGCATTTAACTCGATTAATCATACAATATTTTATGCGGCAAAATCGAACTTCAACTTAAATGTGATTAAAACATTTTTAGATTTAGGAAGCGGCGTAGATGTTAATTCGGAAGGGGAATTAATTAGAGCACTTAAAGCAGGTGCTTCACCGGATAAAATAATACTTACCGGAGTCGGTAAAACCCCGCGTGAAATCAAACTTGGCTTAGAACACGATGTTCTTATGATTAAAGCTGAATCTGAAGAAGAAGTTTATTTGATAAATGATATTGCAAGACAAAATCATAAAATTGCAAGAGTTGCACTTCGTGTAAATCCTGATGTCGATGCCCAAACGCATCCATACATCTCAACCGGATTAGCTGAAAATAAATTCGGCAAGAGCGTTGATGATGCACTATCTGTTTATGCACGTGAGAAAGAATTAAGCAATGTAAAGTTTACCGGTATCGATATGCATATCGGTTCGCAAATTGTTACTATCGATCCCTTTATTGAGGCTATCGAAAGACTAAAGGAAGTTCATCGTATTGTCAGTTCTTTTGATGTTCACATCGAGCATTTTGATATTGGCGGCGGTATCGGTGTTAAATATAAAGATGAGTCGCCTTTTACCATAAAAGATTTCGCTGATGCGATAATTCCAAGGCTCTCAACTTGTGGTTGTGATATTCTTTTTGAACCTGGAAGATTTTTAACAGCTAATGCCGGCGCATTAATTGTTCAAGTCCTTTATACAAAACGAAATAGTTATAAGAATTTTTTAGTTGTTGACGGAGCTATGACTGACTTACTCAGACCAAGCATTTACGGTAGTTATCATCATATTGTTCCGGTTGATATTTATCCGAAAAGAGAAATAAAAAGCTATGATGTTGTAGGTCCTGTTTGTGAGAGTGGAGATTTCCTTGCTAAAAATCGGGAGCTACAAGAAGGTAAACAAAATGATTATTATGCTGTAATGTCTGCCGGTGCGTATGGAATGGTTATGGCATCTAATTATAATGCACGTCGTCGTTCGCCCGAAGTTTTAGTTGATGGCTCTTCTTATAAAGTTATAAGAAGCCGCGAAACTTTCGAGTATTTACTTTATGATGAATCTATTTAATCAATTATAGTAAGCAAAAAATGAAACGTAAAGATTTTCTTTCCGCAACAGCAATGGCGGGAATGGCAATTGCAATGCCTATCAATATTGGGAATGCTTCCATTCAGCCTAAAACAATAAAAGGAAACAGATTACGCAAGGGAGATACTTTAGGGTTAATTGCACCTGCCGGATTCATCAGTGAAAAGGAAATGAATGAATCTATTACTAATTTGGAAAATCTTGGTTTTAAAGTTAAAGCCGGAAAGTATCTGCTAAACAAGCATGGTTATCTCGCCGGAACAGATACTGAACGAGCAGAAGATGTCAACGCTATGTTTGCCGATTCATCAATTAGCGGAATTGTTTGCGCACGCGGTGGTTATGGATGTGTCAGGATGCTTGATAAACTTGATTACAGTTTGATTTCTAAAAATCCGAAGGTGTTAATTGGTTATAGCGATATAACATCACTTATTTATGCTCTCTATCAAAAAGCCGGATTAGTTGCATTTCATGGACCGGTTGGAATATCAACATTTAACGAGTATAGTGTTAACAATTTTTCTTCTGCTCTTCTGAATCCTTCTACTGAAAGTCAATTCTATAATGCTGCCGATGAAGATTTATCAAAACTTGAATATAATCCATATACAATACGAAGCGGTAAAGCCATCGGGAAACTTGTAGGCGGAAATCTTTCTATAGTAGCTTCATTAATAGGCACTGAGTATGATATTAGTACAGATGGGGCAATTATATTCCTAGAAGAGATCGGTGAAGAACCATACAGAATTGATAGAATGTTAACTCAGATGATTCAAGCCGGAAAGTTCAAAAACGCAAGTGGTGTAGCGCTTGGTGTTTTCTCACGATGTGAAAGTAAACCTTCTCAATCAGGGATTTCAAACTCATTTTCGTTAAAAGAAGTTTTAATGGATAGATTATTTCCATTAAACATACCTACTGTGTATGGAATGTCATTCGGACATATAACAAATAAAATGACTCTGCCTGTCGGAATTAAAGCTGAGTTAAATGTGGATGATTTATCACTTAAATTTTTAGAAACTGCCGTAAATTAAATAAAGGAAGTTATGAAGAAGTTTTTAGTTGCTATTTCGTTTTTAACTATATCAGTATTGCTTAATGGCTGTTTAGTATTTCACAAAGTGAGTTATACAGTTCAACCCAACGGTGCTAAAGGGGGGACTGCAACTCTATACTTTGAGGATATAAAATCCGATGCAATCGGAAACAAAGAGTTTGAGGAAGATAAAAACGCACTGTTTGAGTATATGCTCTCCAGTGATGAATTTATTTCTGAAATGAAAAAAGAAGGAAAGAAAATAAAATCACGTGAACTTTATGTTGACAACAATAAACTCTTCGGGAAAATAGTTTTCAGCTATGATAAAATTTCCGAAGTTGAAGGAATGCAATATCAAGATGGTTTTTATTTTTTAACAATCCCACCAACCGATAGCGTAATTTCAACTAATGGCGTGGTTGTACCATCGAAAGATCATAAAAGAATTATGTGGGATAAGAGTATTAAAGAACTAAAGTTTGAAATGCTTTCGGATGCCCCAAAAGCCGGGTTGAGAGAGTTAGCCCCTTTTTATACTAAAGAGTAATTCTTTTTCGATTAGTAATTGTCCTTCGGTTAAACCGCCGGCCGAAGCTCTTATCATATCTAAAATGGATTTAGACATTATCAGAAAAGCATTTAATTCGTTAAATGCTTTTTCTTTTTTAAGCTTATTTATATGACTCTTAATCGTTCTAAAATCCCCTCGCTCTATTGGTCCTGAAATTGAGTTTTCAATTCCGTTGCTGAGTATATTTTTCTGAGTAGTAATTAATATTGGTCTTATTAAATCAATAAAATCAACATCGCGAATAGACGTTTTCTCAAACAACTTTTTAGCAAGATATAGATTTGCTACCATAAAATTTGAGACGAAAATTCCGGTTAAGTGATATAATGATTTTTGCTCAGTCTTAATTTCAAAAGGGATTAATTTAAGTTCTTTTGCTAAAGAAAACAGTTTTCGCTTTAGAAATAAATTTCTTGTCTCAATTGCGGAAAAAGAGTTTTTTATATCTACAATTTTAGTGGTAGGAAAAGATTGCATGATATGCAATGAGCCGGTTTTCCCCCCTTTTGCTCCAATATTCTTCAGCTCATCAACTGTTAAGCTTCCCGAAAAATGAACTACAGATATATGCTTCCATTTAAGATTTAATTTTGTTAACTGTTTATCGATTTCCTTAATTGCGCTATCCGGTACAGCAAGAAAAATTAGTCCTTTAAAGTCTTCCAAACTTGTTAGTTCAACCGAATATAATTCAGCGCTAAACTTCTTTGCAAACTTTTTTGCGTGAATTAAAGATTTACCTATAACAAGACTAACCGAATATCCTGCTGTTTTTAAAGCAGCAGAAAAAGAATGGGCAATTTTCCCGGTTCCGACAATTGCAATTTGATTTTTCATTGATAAATCACTGCGGACAAATAACCGACAACTTCGTTATTATCCCCCGAAACATCTCCCGAATCCGACCGATGTAAAACTTCTGATTTTTGGTAACCATTGATTCCACACGCTTTCATCATAGCAACTATGGGTCCACCACCGCACGCCTCGCATATTCTATCATCAAGGTCTGATTGAAGTTCATCATATTGAAACGATGAAATTCTTTCCGCAACAATTGAATCAAGCTGATATGCTTTTTTCTTCGAATAGAAATGAGATAAATCCGAACTTGCTATAACAAGACTTTCATCATCTAATAAAAAAGAGAGACGATTTGCAAGTTCATCAACAATTTCTTTACGCTGGTCTCCCATGACAATCGGAATAATTTTAACATGACCGATAGCATCAATTAAAAATGGGAGCTCAACTTCAATCCCATGTTCGGCACGATGACCTTCTATTCCGCTAAAAATAAACCGACCGCTTGAGGTGAGCTCGCTACGCATTTCTACATCAACTTGAAGTTCACTAAATGGAGTGTCGTAAGCATCACCATTATAAATTGATACTCCGGGAAAATACTCTCTGTGACTCGGTGAAATTATGTAAACTCTTTTATAGCTTTTTTCTTTTATCTGATGAAATGAATTGGCGGCTGTTAAACCGGAATAGATATAACCCGCATGGGGAGCAACCAATCCTTTAACGAAGGATTTTTTCTCAGCATTAGTATTTATATAAAGAGAATCTATTAACTCTTTAAGTTCGGTTTTATCGGAAGGATAGAATAATCCGGCGACTGCCGGTTTTCTAACTTGCTTCACCTGTAACGTTCCTATGCTTTTCTTCTGCAAAAACTTGTGCAGTAAAAGTACTTAGATTCAAATATCTGTAACGCCACGTGTTTGCTTCAAGGCCGGATTTAACACAAATTCCGGAAAGAAAATCTTCTAAATTCCATTTTTGTTCAACGGCAACTTGCGGAAGTAAAACACCATGAGCATCTGGTTCTTCTAATATAATTCCATGAACTCCAACTTGAATTTCATTATAATCTTTAACACTCTGAGGGAGAGAAAGAACTGATATTTCAATCATTATTTTTTTTAGTTCATACTCTTCAATCGGAGGAAATCTTGGGTCTTCAGTTGCTGCTAATTTAGCAGCATGGCAAACTGTTTCAAACAAAGGCTGATCTGAATAAATATAACCGATACAACCTCGCAAGTGATGATCTTGTAGAAGAGTTACAAATGCCCCATAGTTTTGAGAAAGGTTCGGGAAAACTTTGTAGTTAATAGAAGGATTTCGCTGTTCATCAAAGAGAGAATAAATTGATTCCCTTGCTGATAATAATAAAATCCCTTTTTCGCTTTGTGTTAACCTCATTTGAACCCCTATTATTACTTATTAATCCAATCGATAAACCGCAACACCCGATTTTTCCATAAGAAGAAACAACAAATTATCTTTAATAAAAAATGAATCAATAAAAAGATTTTTTACTTTTTTATTCAGTGTTTCTTCAAAAATTACCTTTTGCTTTGACGACTCAATTACTCTGAAAATATTATCTAGTGTCCCGTCTTTATTAATCTTGTGGAAATTTACAAAAACAGAACCGTTAAATCCAAGATATTCGAACGAACCGGTTAAATTTATTTTTTTTGTGGTTTCTTGTACCACATTAAAAATCTCTTCATTTTTCAAGGGATGCAATGTTTCAGGGAATACGTATCCCGAATTATTTTCGGATAAGTCTAGTTCATTCTTTATCCGGTTTATGCGATGATAATCGCTTCCTAAATTCTCTTTAATTTCTCCGGAATATAAATCGATAATAAAAAATTCTTTTCCTTCAAACCTTTGACTGAAGCAGTAAACATCTTCATTTTTAACAAATAAAAAGTTTAATGAATTATTTTCCCACAATTCTCTTTTATCGATAAATGAAAAGGCTTTCATCCCCTTATGGGTTGGCATATCCGGTTTAACATACTTGTGCATTAACATTACCTTTTCGGTAAATGCTTCTACACCAATCCAAAACTCTTCTTCGAACTTGTAATTATCGAGAAGATATTTTTTAGAAGCAAAATCATAAAGTGAGTAAGAGACAGCTTTTGTTTCGGCATCACGCTCTTCAATTAACAAATGATTGCTCTTATTAAGTAACAGCCTCCAAATTTGTCTTTTATTATTATGCTTTAATAATTTTTTAAACTTCATAAACCTTTAGCTCATTGGCTTAAACTGTGCAGTAAAATGACGAAGCATCGGTGCTTGATAAGTTATTTCATAACCCTTCAACTTATTTCGATTTTTATAGACTTCAATTATGACTTCCGAAACATAATCGATATGGCTTTGTGTATAAACGCGCCGTGGAATTGCTAGTCGTACCAACTCCATCGGAGGTGGAATTAATTTTCCATCGCTATCGTACTTACCAAACATTACACTTCCTATTTCGCAGCCCCGAATTCCCCCTTCAATGTAAAGTTCGCAAGTCACCGATTGTCCGGGAAATTGTTCAGATGAAACTTCGGGTAAAAATCTTTTTGCATCGATATAAATCGCATGCCCTCCCGGTGGCTCAATTATAGGAACACCTGCATTTACAAGTTTCTCACCAAGGTATTCAACGCTTCTTATTCTATACTGAAGATAATGTTCATCAACAACCTCTTCTAAACCTTGCGCAACAGCTTCAAGGTCTCGACCTGCTAAACCTCCGTAAGTCGGAAAGCCTTCTGTAACAATAAGTAAGTTACGGCATTTCATTGCAAGGTCTTCATCATTCATTGCGAGGAATCCACCAATATTTACAAGCGCATCTTTCTTTGCACTCATTGTAACACCATCAGCATAAGAGAAAATTTCTTGTGATATTTCAAGAACAGATTTTTCTCTATATCCCTTTTCTCTCATTTTAATAAAATAAGCGTTTTCGGCAAATCGGCACGCATCAATGAATAACGGAAGTCTATATTTGCTACAGACTTCTTTAACTTCACGAATATTTTTTAATGAAACAGGTTGACCGCCTCCCGAATTATTGGTGATAGTAATCATCACCATCGGAATATTTTCTTTTCCTTTTTCGATGATAAACTTTTCCAATTTTTCAATATCCATATCACCTTTAAAATCGGCTCGTATTTCAGGATGTTTTCCTATTTCATTTAGGAAATCAAATGCCTCTGCGCCGCTAAACTCAATATTGGCACGGGTAGTATCAAAGTGAGTATTGTTTGGAATAAATTTCCCCTCACCGCCTGTAATCGAAAACAATATTTTTTCTGCTGCTCTACCTTGATGTGTCGGAATAATAAATTTCATTCCGGTAATTTTTCTGATAGCATCTTCAAATCTGAAAAAACTTTTAGAACCGGCATAAGATTCATCTCCCTGCATAATCCCCGCCCATTGAAGCGAGCTCATGGCTGAGGTGCCGCTATCGGTCAGTAAATCAATTAAAACATCATCTGCATGAATTAAAAATGGATTGTATCCCGCTTTTTCAAGAATTTTTATTCTTTCCTCTTTGGTTGTAAAACGGATTGGCTCTACTGATTTTATTCTAAATGGTTCAATTATAGTTTTCATTTGATTTCCTAAAAATTAAATTTCATCCTCTGCCGGTGAATGAAACATCAATATTATTTTAATTAGCGAATAAACTTCTTACAAAATTAAATTCATCTTGGGTTAATGGCTTATCCATTGCACTAAGATTTACCTTAACTTGATTCAAATTTCTAAACCCCGGAATAACTGCTCCCACAACATTATAATGAAGCAAGTATTGCAATGCTACTCTTGCCAGAGATTCGACTGAATCACCAAAATGATTTTTTAACTGATTGACTTTGTTTTCTAAGTATGCAAGGTTCTCATTATGAAACCTGGCAGAATTTGCACGATGATCTCCCGCTTCGAAATGGGGGGGATTGCTTGCGCTATACTTTCCGAGCATAATTCCTTGCTCGAGCGGACCAAACGCAATAAACGACATTCCGTACTCTTCAAGTAACTTTCTTGTCGGAGTCCCCTCGGCGACAAATTTGTCATCTTTTGCGCTACAATAACTTTGCAAAGCATCCGGTTTTACTTTCGGAACTAATCGCATAAAATCATCGTGTGAATATGCAGATTGCCCGATAAATCTTATTTTTCCTTCATCTTTTAGGCGATACATCACCTCAACTGCATCGTCAAGATACTCGCCATTATCACCAAAATGACCATGATGAAAATAATATAAATCGATATCGTCTCTTTTTAGATTAACTAACGATTGCTCACATTGATGCCTTATATGTTTTGCTTCGTAAGCGTGTGCCGCAGTTCCGGGAAACCAACCGACTTTAGTAGCTATAATTACTTCGTTAGTTTTACTTCCCAATATTTTAGCAAGAAGTCTTTCAGCTTTGCCGTTACCATATACATCGGCATTATCAAAATGATTAACTCCTCTATCGATGGCGTAATGAATAGCTTCAGAAGCTTCATGTTCATCAACATTTGCCCAGCCGTTGGGAACTCCGTTAACCCAATTTAGTCCGCCAAGAGTCCAACAGCCCAAACTGATTTCTGAAATTTTAACACCAGTATTACCAAGTTCACGATATTGCATTTTCACCTCAATCATAATTTAATAAACAAAATTAGTCTATTTCGCTTTAATTACATAGAGGTAATGAAGAGGGCTTTCCTAAAATATTTTAAATTTAGAATTGATTGAAAATCAGTGATGAACTAATTAAAATAAATGACAGGTACATCCATTTAAAATTGTTGAAATTAGTTAGGAGAGTGTGCCGAGATTAATGGAGTAAAACTTCTCGAAAAATCTTAAACTTTTCAGTTAGACAATATTTATTGTTAATTAAGGCTTCTCTTACTTAATCACCAATAATTTCTTAGTTGATTTGTACTCATTTGAACGAAGTTCATACAAATATACTCCGCTTGAGAGCTTTGATGCGTCAAACTCGATTGAGTATTTTCCCGCTTGTTTCTGTTCGTTTATAAGGGTGGTTACTTCTTTACCGAGGATGTCATAGATTTTTAATGTTACTAATCCTTCTTTTGGGATTTGATAAGTTATTGTTGTTACGGGATTAAACGGATTCGGGTAGTTTTGTAATAATGCAAAATCAAAATTATAATTTATTTCTGTTGAAATTGATAATGTTACATCGTTTTCGTTGAAGAATAACAATCCCATTTTTTTGTTAGAATTATTAAAACCAGATGTGATTTTGTTGTTGTTTTTATCTATATAGATGAAAGAAAATCCGTTAAAACTATACGGTGAATTGTACTTCAACCAGAGAGAATTATTATATGAGAGTAGTCCATCTCGAGTGCCAATCCATTTATAATTTGAATCATCAACCGCTATTGAGTTGTAAGAATACTTTGAGTTATATCCTGTTTCAGTTGAATCGTAGAAAATAATATTTTCATCACTAAATTTTACCAGCAGTCCCCCAACGTTCGCTTTATGAGCATTACTCCAAAAGTAACCGAAATTATCCTTAACTAAGCTCATTACCGAAAGATTAAAATTAGGTGTGTAATTACCCGTTCCGAAATGTTTCCATATTCCATTTGAATAATAAATCAATCCTCCAAAATCAACACCCGCCCATATGGTATCGTTAATAGGATAAACAAAGTTTATTATTTCAGAACCTAAATTGAAATCGGTTTGCCGAAATATTTGCCAAGTTTCTCCATCAAATTTTGCAATGCCATTATTGTAAGTAGCTATCCAAACCACTGTATCATTAGAAATTGCTAAATGATAGATATCATTGGAGTGTAAGCCGGAATTTGTAGAATTAAAAATCTTCCACTGACCTTCATCGTAACAAATCAAGCCTTCTTCATAAGTTCCAATCCATTTACGGTTCAGGGAATCGACGGTAATCCAACTAATCCTATTTGTCGGTAAGGGTGAATTATTTTGAGTAAATATTTGCCATTCTGTCCCGTTATATTTTGCAATACCCCCTCCTACAGGTTCCCCATTAATTATTTCCGGGATTGTAGAAATCCAATAAATACCATTTTTATCTTGAACAACCGAAGAAACAGCATCAGAGGGAAGTGGAGAATTTTCTTTGTTAAAAAGTTTCCAGTAATCTTGGGGAAAGCAATAAGAAGTTAATAATAGTGAAATTATTAAGATTCGCATTCGTCTCCTCCGGGTATACAATCAAACAAATCTAGATAATTTGAATCACCATTGATGAAGCACCCCGCAACCAATGTATCGTAATCTTGTATAGTATACATCTGTCCGCCAAAACATATTATTTCTAATAAGTTTCTATTTTGTATCGTCTATTCCAATACAAATGTGCGGTATTTGCTCCCCCAATGGCCTGTGCTAAAGAGACATTGTTAAATATATATGGTTGAGATGTAGTTTGCTCCAAAGTTTGTTCAATCGGACCAGATTGCACCCAACCATCTCTCGAATTCCAACCCCACATGGTGTATCTAATAGCCTTTAAATTAGTTACATGGACTGTTAAGGAGCCATTAATTCCCCACTCCGCTCTATAATCAAGGTCCTCTTTCGCACAATTATAAACCCACTTATTATTGCTATTATATTGTCCCATTTTTTCTCATTGGCAAATTTAATAATTTGGCAATATATAGTTGATTTATTATAAAATTGAAAGGTAATTAAAAGTAGAAACGATTATACCGCTATTCTTATAGAGTATTGTGCCCGAGCACGAAAATAGATGAGCAGTGATTTTCAATTGCGCAATTAATCATAAATTCTCTCAGAATAAATTAATAAGCGGCTAATTATTTGTTTAATAACTATGATTGATAAAACGCAATTTTTTCTTTCCATACTATGGAAAAAGAATTTTTCAAAATTGAAAAGGCATAAATGTTTTCTCTAAAAATTCTATTAAAATAAAACATTTTACTCATTTTAGTTGGCATAGTTTATGGCAACAGAAGAGGCTAATAATGAATATTGGATATAATGATGTTTTCTTTATCAAAGGAAAAAACTTTTAGAGGCGGTGTACATCCGCCCGAATATAAAAACCCATCAAAGGATAAACCTTTTGAAATAATGCCTCTCCCAACTAGAATTATCGTTCCTCTTTCCCAGCACCTCGGTAAGCCGGCAGTTTCTTTGGTTAAAAAAGGGAGTGACGTTAAAACAGGGACAGTTATTGCTGAAGCTCAAGGAGTTGTCTCCTCTCCAATTCACAGTCCGGTCACCGGAAAAGTCACGGCAGTAACAACGAGTGTCAACTCTTCGGGATTTCCAAAAGAATCGATAATAATTGAACCTTCAGAAAATGAAGAATTTGATTTTCTTCCTATACTAAACCACGAAACTATTACTTCTGAAGAAATTATTGAACGTGTTCGGCTAACCGGAATTGTGGGACAAGGTGGCGCAGCATTTCCTGCATCTGTTAAACTATCTCCTCCAAAAGATAAAAAGATTGATTACATAATTTTAAACGGATGCGAATGCGAGCCTTATCTTACAAGAGATTACCGCTACATGCTCGAGCAGCCTGAAGCGGTGTTGGCGGGACTTCAACTTATTATGAAAGCAACCGGAGTTGATAAAGGAATTGTCGGAATTGAAGATAACAAACCACTCGCTATCGAATCAATGAAAAAAGCGGCTAAAACTTTTAACAATATTTCAGTTGAAGCAGTTGAAACTAAATATCCGCAAGGTGCCGAGAAGATGCTTATAAAAGCATTAACAAACAGAGAAGTTCCTCCGGGTAAATTGCCGTTAGATTCCGGAATAATTGTTCAAAATATCGGAACAGCCGTTTCAATTTATGCAGCTGTAGTTAAAGGGGAGCCTTCAATTACTGCCGCTCTTACAATAACGGGAAATGGAATTAAAGAGAGTAAAAATTTGATTGCCCGTGTCGGTACCCCAATTGATGAAATTCTAAACTATTGCGGTGGAGTTACAGATGACGCAATAAAAGTAGTAGTCGGTGGTCCGATGATGGGAGTTTCTCAATACGATTTTTCTGCCCCGGTTATGAAAGCTACTTCGGGAATACTTGTACTTACAAAAGAAGAGGTTGCGGAAAAACCGGAGACTCCGTGTCTCAGATGCGGAAAGTGTGTTGAAGCATGTCCCGTTAATCTAATCCCTACAAAATTAGCGCGTTACAGCCAGCTCGGTAAAATTGAAGAGGCTGAGGCTCTCGATATTCGCGTTTGCATGGAATGCGGTACATGTGCATACACTTGCCCGGCAAATATTCCGCTTGTTCAGTGGATAAGACTCGGGAAAAAGAAGGCACTAGTTGCTAAATAATGGCGTAGTTTATATTTATGAATAAAGTAACCATAATTTCAATTTGTATTTTAAGCAGCCTTAGTTTTGCACAAATTCAAATTCAATATATAAATAATGTTTCTGAAGATTTTAAAGAAGGGTACTACAGCCAAAAACGGGAATATAATCCATTGCATGAGGGCAATGTTTGGCAGTACTATTATTCAGATAATAATGCATTTTGGACAACAAAGGTTGTAATGGATGCTAGCAATAGCTTAACAAGTAATGCTGAAATAGATAAAGAAATTAGAGGCAGATATTCTTTATGGTCCATCACTGAAAATAGGATTTAACTATAATTTTTTAAAATAAGGAGTAATTAAAACGAAAAAGCTATTTGTCTTTATTTTACTTATCACTTCAATTAGTTTTGCTCACAAACAGCATGAATGTTGAAAACGGTAAGGATTATTTTATAAAACCAACAAATGGAACAATATCTTTACGGTTAAATGATGATGTAAAAAATAATACCGTGCGGGAAATAGTTGGTAGAATGTGTCATTTGCTACAAGATATGAGTGTCCCCGCCCATGCTAATATTTATATTGCACCACCAGTGGATGAGAGTCTTGAAAGAACATTTATATTTGTATCAAGCGGTAGATACGAACGATTAGAAAATATTTTGTTAGCAAAGGGTAAAACTCAAATCGAAAATAAAAATCAGAATTTATCTTCAATTGAAAATACAAATATTGTAACTGAATATGGCTTAAGTCAGAACTATCCGAATCCTTTTAATCCAGTAACTATTATTAGTTATCAAATAAAAGAGCAAGGCCTAGTTCAATTGAATGTGTATAATTTATTAGGTCAAGAAATAGTAACACTATCAAATGAAGTACAACCTGCTGGAATTTATGAAGTACCATTCGATGCTAGAAATCTTCCAAGTGGAGTTTACATATACTCTTTGAGGGTGAATGACTTTATTCAAAATAACAAGATGACATTGATGAAGTAAAACAGAGGAAAAATAAAAGCAAACAATTTAAGATTGTTCTCTTAGAGAAAGTAAAATAATCCGCTTATAAAAGAAGCGAGATCAGAATTGCAAAATTTTTTGAATCAATAAAGTAATAAATGGAAACAGTTACAGAAAATCCATCATACAAATTAGAACTCACAAGTTCGCCGCATATTCACTCGCGCTGGTCGACTCAATATGCAATGTGGCTTGTAGTTATAAGTTTAATTCCGGCAGTAATTACCGCTGTTCTGATATTCGAATGGTATCAGCTAGTGATAATTAGTGTCAGTATCGCAACGGCAATAGGAACTGAATCTTTAATCAAATATATCAGAAACAGAAAACTTACTATAAACGATGGAAGTGGAGTTATAACCGGTTTATTATTAGCTCTTATTCTTCCCCCAAATTTTTCTTTATTCGGAACAGTGATTGGTGCTGTTATTGCAATCAGTTTAGGAAAAGAAGTTTTCGGTGGATTGGGCTACAATATTTTTAATCCCGCATTAGCCGGAAGAGCTTTTTTACAAGCCTCTTTTCCGGTTGCAATGACGACATGGACAATCCCGAATTTCGCAGTTGATGCAACTACAACTGCCACACCGTTAGCCGCAATGAAGTTTGATAAAATTTATACTTCATTCTCCCCTTTATTTTTGGGAAATATAGGGGGTTCAATTGGAGAAACATCTGCTCTTGCTGTAATTATTGGAGGAGTATTTTTGATTGCTATGGGTGTTGTAAATTGGAGAATCCCCCTCTCGATGTTAATAGGAATTGTTCTTTTTGGTGGGATCTTATGGTTGATTGACCCAACAAAAAACCCTGACCCCGTTTTTCACATCTTCTCCGGTGGATTTTTATTTGGGATGTTCTTTATGGCAACCGATTGGGTTACATCTCCTATAACTGCCAAAGGCATGTGGATTTTCGGAATTGGAATTTCTCTCCTTGTAGTTTTAATTAGAGTTTATGGGGGTCTTCCTGAGGGAGTAATGTTCTCAATTCTTTTCATGAACGGTTTTGTTCCATTAATTAATCGCTTCACACAACCAAAAACTTTCGGGGCGGTAAAATGAATAATACTACAAAAATGTTGATAACACTTGGTTTTATCGGTATTGTTGCCGGTGGATCATTATCGTTTGTAAATAATTGGGCAACACCACTAATTGCAGCAAATCAAAAAGCCGAAACTGAAAGAGCGATTTTCCTTGTGCAACCGGAAGCTAAATCTTACGAAAGAATAGATAATCTCCCTTTTGAAGCATATAAAGTTTTTGATGAAAATAAAACTTTTGTCGGATATTCACTTCCGTATGAAGGGAATGGTTTTCAGGGAAAAATCAGATTAATGGTAGGTTTATCTACCGACTTAAATAATATTATCGCTATGGAAGTATTAGATCAAATCGAGACTCCCGGTTTAGGAACAAAAATTCTCGAGGAGCCTTTTAAAGATCAATTTAAAAACTTGAATTCATCATCGCCAATCGAATGGGTTAAAGGTTCGCCTCCTTCAAAGGATAATGAAATCCAAGCAATCACAGGAGCGACAATTTCCTCAAAAGCGATTGTCGCAATCATCAACAATGGAATTGAAGGTCTTAAAAAAGCTGAATTGAAGGGAGAAGAAAAATAATGAAAAAACAAGTAACCCTTCTTAAAGAATACACAAAAGGATTATGGGAAATTAATCCCGTATTTAAGCAAGTTTTAGGTATGTGTCCGACTTTAGCCGTTACGGTTAGTGCTATTAACGGTATTGCAATGGCACTTGCTACCACTTTCGTTCTTGTTCTTTCAAGTTTGATTATTTCGATAATCAGAAAACTTATTCCTCCACAAGTTCGGATTGCTTCTTACATAGTTATAATTGCAACGTTTGTAACTATTGCCGATTTGGTAATGAAAGCTCAGTTTCCCGAATTAAGTAAATCTTTAGGACCATTTATTCCGCTTATAGTTGTAAACTGCTTGATACTTGGAAGAGCCGAAGCATTCGCCTCAAAGAACACTCCTGTTCGAGCCTTATTTGATTCACTTGGAAACGGTACAGGATTTTTGATAGTTCTATTCATCATCGGAAGTATAAGAGAAATATTAGGAAGCGGTACGATTCTTGGATTTCATATTATGCCTTTGACATTTGAACCGTGGTTAATAATGATTCTTCCTGCAGGTGCCTTTTTGACCTTAGGTTTATTGATGGGTTTAGCTAACTTTTATGTCGATCACAAAAAGAATAAAGAACGAGAAAGTATTATTGAAAAATTCCGTTCTTCAAAACAACTCCCAACAATCGAGACGGAGGCATAAATGGAATTCTTTTTATTATTTATCTCAGCAGCCATAATTAACAACTTCGTCCTTTCGATGTTTCTTGGTATATGCCCTTTCATAGGTGTATCAAACAAGTTTTCGTCTGCGCTATCGATGGGGATGGCAACAACATTTGTTATGGTCATAACAGCAGTTGTAAGTTGGTTAATTTGGCATTTAATTTTAATTCCGAATGGACTTGAGTTTTTACAAATACCTTCATTCATTCTTGTAATTGCATCGTTAGTTCAATTTGTCGAAATGTTTATTAAAAAGGTTAGTCAACCAATTTACAGAGCACTTGGAATCTTTCTTCCATTAATAACAACAAACTGCGCAATACTTGGTCTTGCGCTGTTAATTGCAATGAAAGATTACACTTTTATTGAAGGAATTTTCTTCAGTCTTGGTGCTGGTGCCGGCTTTACCTTAGCCCTAATTCTTATGGCGGGAATAAGAGAAGAACTTGAATTGGCAGATGTTCCTAAACCGTTTAGAGGAGCACCTATAACACTTATTGTTGCCGGCTTACTTGCCCTTGCATTTATGGGCTTTGCCGGAATGATTTCATAATTTTTAAATAAGGAGTCTTTAATGTTATCACGCAGATCATTTTTAAAGTTATCAGGTATAGCCGCTGTTTCTCTCGGAAGCGGTTTTGGTATCGGGAAGATTGTATCTTCTCATGCAAATAAAAAGAGTATTATGCTTTGTGGATTTCTCCCCAATAATCAAGAACAAATTGTTAATACCGTAAAATCATTTGTTGATGAATTTTTATATAACGAGACTTTTTCTGTTACAGTAAGAGGCGAAGATAATTTTTCATCGATTTTAAGAAACCAATTAGGAAATAGAATTAACTCTACTTCAAATAGACACTTGAATATTCGGTTGACAAAACTTACAACATCTTTACCTTCAGATATTCTTATCAAAACCGATGATGCGAAAATATTCTCACCTGATATAGATTTTTCCGCTTATATTCAGGCAACAAGAAATTCAGTTCTCGGGAAAGATGCTGTTTATCAACTTAATGTTGAGTCAACGGAAAATTCTATCCTCGATATTTTTAATTCGAATAATAAAGTTGCCGTTATTGAGAATTCTAAAGGTATCGTGGAAAAAATTGAGTTAAATCGAAAAGCTACCTCATATAAGGTTTCGGGAAATATCGGGGATGTAGTATTCAATATTGGAAATGGTAATGCACATGTACATTCTTCAACTTGCAGACATCAATTATGTAAAAAAGGAAACAGTGCATTTGCCTCAGGTGATTTTATTGCATGCGCTCCGAATAAAGTAATTTTAAGAATCGAACGTTCGTGAAAAACCGGATATTGGGTTCTTTAGTTTTTGTTCTTTTTCTTACTACCGGATATTTTTTAGGTAGCATGGATTTTGGGTTGAAAGATTATTCTGTAAAACGTGAACGTATAATTATGGGCACTGTTGTAGAAATTCTCATTCGAAACATGCCTCAAGATGTTGCACATAATGCTATAAACAAAGCATTTGCCGAGTTTGAAAGAATTGATAATCTCTTTTCAACTTATAAAAAAGAAAGTGGAGTAAGTGAACTTAACTCTGATTTAGAAAAAGCAACTGTTGATTCAGAAATTTATTTCATTCTTAAAACATGCGATGAAATAACAAAATCAACTAACGGTGCATTTGATGCGGCTACAGGTAACATTGTTGACGTATGGAATTTCAGCTCAACCCAACCACAAATTCCAGATAGCAAAATTCTTTCGGAGGCAGTAGATAATTCGGGTTGGATAAATGTAGAATTATCCGATAGTAATTATGTTATTAAAAAGAAAAGGATTCGTTTCAACTTTGGTGCTATCGCAAAAGGATATGCGGTTGATAAAGCCGCTTTTGTTTTGGTAAATTTAGGAATAAACGATTTTCTAATTAATGCCGGTGGTGAAATAAAAACTTCCGGAAAAAATTGGAAAGTTGGCATTCAGCATCCACGAAGACCAACTGAGTTAATTAAATCACTTTTGATTGAAGATTATTCGGTTGCAACTTCGGGAGATTATGAACAATATTTTGAATTAACTGGGAAAAGATATCATCATATCTTAAATCCGAAAACCGGATATCCGGCTAGGGATATTCAAAGTGTAACAATAGTAGCTAAGGATAATTTTGTTGCCGATGCCTATGCTACAGGTGTTTTTGTTTTAGGAAAAGATAAGGGATTAGCTCTTATTGAATCGATTGAATCAATCGAAGGAATGATTATTACTGAATCCGATGAAATTATAAAATCATCGGGATTTAACAAATATGTTTGGAGATAATATCAAATGGAATATGGAATAATATTAGCAGTTGCAACCATGGGAGGACTCGGTTTCATTTTTGCGGGAGCTCTTGCAGTTGCAGATAAAAAACTTCGTGTAGAAGAAAATCCTTTAATCGCTCAAGTGAATGAAGTTCTACCAGGAGCAAATTGCGGCGGATGCGGATACGCAGGTTGTTACGATTTTGCCGTGAATGTTGTTACCGGAAATGCACCTGTCACCGGATGCCCTGTTGGTGGAAGTGATACCTCAATTGATGTGGCTTCATTAATGGGAATAGATGCTTCAAATACAGTGAAGATGACTCCACGAATTTTATGCTGCGGTGGCAATGAAGAAGCTGTAAAGAAAATGACAACTTACTACGGACCCCTTTCCTGCTCGGCGATGGCTCAAATTTCAGGTGGCGATAAACTCTGTTTGTATGGCTGTCTTGGCGGTGCCGATTGTGTTACAGCCTGTCCTTTCGATGCAATGATGATGAACGAAAAAGGTTTACCTGAAGTTATCGAAGAATTATGTACCGGTTGCGGAATGTGTGTTAAAGTGTGTCCACGCAGTATTATTGAAATGCATCCTATTGATAGAGATGTTTTTGTCTTCTGCAAAAACCATGATGACCCTAAAACTTCTAAAAACGTTTGTACTGTTTCATGCATGGGATGCGGGATTTGCGCGAGAAAATCTGATGGTGGTGTTGTCATGGATAATTATCTTGCAGTAATCGATTACGAAAAACTGGATGAGTCAAAAATTCCATTTGATAAATGCAGTACAAAAGTTATTCGCAAAACTAATTTCTCAGAAAACTAATTAGAATGAAAGAAGAGTTTATAGAAGAAGGTATTGTAAAGCGAACTTTCGATAACTCTGCAGAGATTATTATTTCTAATAAAGAAGAGTGCAAAGAATGTTCTGCAAAAATTATTTGCAAGCCGATTGATAATTCTGACAATCTAATTGTTGTTAAAGATCCATTCGGTGTTGAAAAGGGTGATATTGTCAGGTTTTCAATTAATGGTGCAAACGTTTTATTGGCAACATTTAAACTCTATTTAATCCCGTTAATACTATTTATAATTGGTCTTCTGTTAGGTTATTATGGCATAGAGAATAACAATAATCGAGAATTAATTTCTTTCGTGTGCGGAACGTTTTTAACAGTCATTTACTTTATAATATATGCTTTGTTAAATAAGAAAAGTAAACCCATTACACCGACTATTATTTCAGTAAAAAAGATTTAACTTTCTTAAAAACTTTGAAGATGCTCTAATTCTACTTTTTCAACATTAATTACTTCTCTCCCCATAAATAATTCGGCAACTTCTTTGAATTTCGCGGGAACATCACTTACATAAAATTTGTATGAACCTTTTGCATTTGATTTATTAATCAATCCTAATTTTTCCAATTCCATTTTAACTTCATCTGCGGTAGCAACACCGGAGTCAATCAATTCAACATTCTCCCCAATAACTTTTTTAATTACTTCACTCAATATTGGATAATGTGTGCAACCAAGAACAAGAGTGTCGATGTTTTGTGATTTTAATTCACCAAGATATTCCTTTGCCACTAAAATTGTTGCGTCGTGATTAATCCATCCTTCTTCAGCAAGTGGAACAAAGAGGGGGCATGCTGTTTCGAAAACTTCAACATCATCACCAAGAGTTTTTATCTGAGTAGAATATGCTTTGTTAGTTATAGTTGCACGAGTCCCGATGATGCCGATTTTTTTATTTTGTGTTGATTTTACGGCGTGATTTGCTCCCGGAATTATCACGCCTATTATTGGTACGTTAAATCGTTCTTCAAGAGCAGGGAGAGCCACAGATGATGCTGTATTACACGCAACAACAATTGCTTTAACTTTATGTTCGAGAAGAAATTTAGCGTTTTGAATAGAATACTCTATAACCGTTGCATTTGATTTTGACCCATATGGTACTCTTGCAGTATCGCCGAAGTAAATTATATCTTCATTTGGAAGAACAGATATCAATTGTCGTACAACGGTGAGCCCACCAATACCTGAATCAAATACTCCGATTGGTTTATTACTATCCAAATTTTCCAAACTAATTACCTTCTCTTCTGTGCGAATTATTTCATTAACATTAATTTATGTGATGTAAAATATTTTCCATACTTCACCACTGCAAGATACACACCACTAGATAAATTTAAATTCTTGGTATCAAATATAAAAGTATTACTTCCCGAAAGCGGTTTGTCGTTAATCACTTCATAAACTCTATTCCCTAAAATATCATAAATCAAAATGGATGCATATTTAACCCCATCGAGTATCTCAGGGATATTATATTCAATCTTTGTAGAAGGATTAAACGGATTTGGATAAGATGTAATTGAGAATCTATCCGGAATCATCGATTCATTTTTAACTGAAGAAACCCAGTTATCAGCCAAAGGAGTTGGTGTAGTAAACATCCAGTTATTACTACCGCTGGGACTTCTGGAATAAGAAATATTTCCTTGCTGTGGACCAAATGTAATTGAATCTAAAATTGTAAAACCATCTTTAGTAGATAAAGCAATAAATTCACCATCGGCACTCAATTTGAAATTTGAGTGTAATCCAATTTGAGTAGGTTGTTCATCGCACCAGACCAAAATGTATCCTTTGGGTGCTATTTTCACATTCTGAGGAAATCTCCATTTATTCAGATTATCTTTTTTATCAGTTAGGTACATCAAACCCATGTCAACAGTATCTGAAGTTGTGTTGTAGAACTCAATCCAATCATCATGATCCCCATGAGGGTCAGGATAAACTCCATCATTCTTTGCCAAAAACTCATTAATAACAATGGGAATTTGTGAATATGTAATCGCCTTAATATCAATCTTCTTATGTCTCGGATAAGTTAATACTCCTCCATTATTATCAGTAACCACAACCTGATAACTACCAAAGCCATTATTACCAAGGGGAGGAATCACTCCCACCCACCTATCAGCATCTTCAACTTTTCTTGAATTTGTAATTGGAGAATAGCTCATCGGATAAGTTTCCGTTAAACCCGTAACACCGTTTGAAAACTTGATTTGAATTGATGCAATTCCAACATTCGAAAAGGCTGATAAATGAAGGGTTATCGAATCTGTCTGACTAATTGATTTAGGGAAATGCTCCAAGCTGTAAGCCATCGGTTTTGAAGTCACATAATTCAACATTGCTGACAAAGTTGCGTTTTTGATATTTATAAATTCCTTAATGCCCCGCTTTACATGCATTTTGTTGTAGCTTATATGCGAATAAGAATTGTGGAAATCAGTCATTGTAAATCCATAATCAAGAGTACGAAAAGAATCAGCGATGACATAATTTGTAATGCGATTTTTAAGAGAATCAATTCGACTTTCCCACAAGTGTCCGAGAAATACTTTTTCTCTGTAAAAAGTTAAATATCTTGTAAGTAAGTTTCTGTATTCAGGAACTTGCAACAGCCTTGTAGATAAAGGGCGAACAGAATTATCTATGTTTGCATAGGTGTAGGGATTAATTCTTGACCAATCAATATCAAACCAATCTACACCGAATGAATTATCATAGTCATACGGAATAAGATAAATTAAATCTTTATCCGGTTGATGATACAAATAGTAATTATTTTTTAGAAATCTGTAATCATCCCAGCTTCCTAATAATACATTCATCGCATAATATTTAAGCACAGAAGCTACATCCAGAACTTTTTCCAATGAATCAGGGAGTATGTTGATATTAGTTTGATTAATAATTTTAATAAATCTTGCTAATGCTGAATAGTCATTAATTAGTTCATTGGTTGATAATTCGTAGACTGGTCTTCCGTTAGACGATAACTTATACAAATCGGGGTTATCGCCAAGGTATTTCAAATCAGCCGGATATAAGCACTTCCACAGGTTACCGGTACTGTTCACAAAATTTTTATTCAGAAATTCATCATCAATATGCTCTACCGAAATGTATAATCCATAATATTTTCCGTTGATATAAACAGCAGTGTGAGAGGCTCTGCTTGCCGTCATTTGAGCATCTTTAAATAAATCAAAACTAAGTTTGCTTCTTATTATTGATGGGTCGTTGTGTTCACCGTTAAGATTTAGTTTATCAACTCCATAAAATTCTCTTCCCGCGACAAATGTGTTGAATGAAACTTTTAACGATTTTTTTCTTGCATCGCGTGATGTAGCACCCCTAATTCTAATAGCTATATTTGAAATAGAGTCATCAATAAATGCATTTGTAAAACGCATGGAGGCAAGATGTAATGAATCGCTATGGGGATTATTAAACATCCATGTTACGGCTGCGGGGTCAGCATAAATTTTTACAACTGCAACCTGTGAGTCGTCAAACAGTTTCCAACTCTCATTATATGCTTGAGCAAAACCAATTGTAACTAGTACTATTATCAGTAAAAATATTTTTTTCAACTTGAAATCCAATCTCACAACTAAGGGTAATTAAAAACACAAAATAAATTTTTCGTTACTATAATTTACTCACTTTATTTGAGAATATTAATCCTATTCCAAATCAATTCTAATTAACTATTAATATTGCAATGATTATATTTAATAAAGATTTTTTGATATTTATTCAGGTCGCTAAATGAAAAACTTCACAATTCTATTCATACTCTTTTTATCGTTCAATACTCATGCCCAATACTGGGAAAAGATTGATTCAATATTTAATCCATCAGGAGTTCAGGTAAAATCGTTTTCCGCTCCGGTATTTGCTGATTTTAATGGAGATGGGCATCTTGATCTTCTGCTTGGAAATCTTTCAAATAATGCAGAGTTCTTTATGAACAAAGGAACCGGTGAATTTACTTTTAATAAAGATACAACAATTCTATCAACAATATATGATGGCTCTCATATTGCAAACGGTACATATCCTGTCTTTGTTAATTTGGATGGTGATGACCTCATAGATATTGCTATTAGCGGTTATGGTGGAATTCTGTATTATCAAAATAAAGCTACCGCAGCTGCCCCTGTATGGGTAAAAAATGATTTTGTTTTTGCAGATGTTAATCCACAAATCGGAACCGATGCAAAACCTGCTTTTGCTGATTTAGATAATGATGGTGATTTAGATTTAATCGTTGGAATAGGAGAATCACTATTAGGTGGACCCACTGCCGGGATTACTCTTGGTTTTAGAAATTTAGGAGATTCTACTTCACCTAACTTTGTACTTGACAATACACTTGTAACCGGAATTCCTGATATAGGACTAAATTCATACCCAACATTCATCGATCTTGATAACGATGGCGATTATGATTTGCTACTCGGAAGAGATTTGCAAACATTTTATTATTATGTAAATACCGGAACACCTCAAAGTCCGGTTTGGACTCGCAATACTTCACTCTTCTCGGGAGTGGAGGCTACAACATATTGGAAGAATCCAACATTCGCCGATATTGATAACGATAACGACTTCGACCTTGTTTATGGTACTGATGGCGGAATATTATATGTTTATGAAAATAAAGGAACTACCACAAACCCAACTTTTCAATATAACCCTAACTATTTCCAAGTAATTAAACTTGATGGTGGTGGTGCTTCGGTATCTCTTGCGGATTTTGACAAAAATGCGACAGTCGATTTACTTAGCGGTCTTTGGACAGGGAAGTTTATCTACTTTAAAAATGAAGGGACGAAGGGTAATCCAAAATTCAAAAAGACAACGACATCTTTTAGCTCGCTTGGAGTTTCATCTTACAGCGCCCCTATGTTTGTTGACTTAGATAAGGATAATGATTTTGATATTGCTACCGGTGCTTTAGCCGGAACAATTTCTTATTTCGTTAATAATAATGGAAGTTTTACTGCGAACTCAACTATTTTTGGCTCTATTGATGTTGGATACTTTAGTTACCCTGCATTTGCTGACATAAACGGTGATGGGGAGATTGATTTATTAATTGGTGCCGAAACTGCTTCCGAGACTAAGTTCTTCAGAAATACAGGGAATAATGTATTCGTTGAAGATAACAGCTTAATTCAAGGAATAACATTCCCATCCAATTCACGACCTACTTTCTCCGATGTTGATAATGATGGCGATTATGATTTGGTAATCGGTAGAACTTTCGGAACACTGACTTATTACGAGAACGTAGGGACTCCACAAACACCTGAATGGCAACTTAATACTCAGGTCTTTGCTAACATAAAAGTTAGCCAAAATGCCGCCCCCGGTTTTGCCGATTTAGATGGCGATACCCGTCCCGATTTAATTATTGGTGAGTATAATGGAAACTTCACTTTCTTTAAGAATTTATTTGCCCCTGTTTCAGTTAAAGAAAATGAATATGAAAATTTAATCCCGGGTTCATTATCAATTACGAATTATCCAAATCCATTTAATGGACAAACTAAATTTCACTATTCTATTCCGTCTGAAGGAGAGACTATAGTTGAAGTTTTTTCAATTCTTGGTGAAAAGATATATTCATCGGCAAAAGAAATTAAAGTGGGAGGAAGTTACTCATTCAATTTTGATGCAAACAACTTAACCAGTGGAGTTTATTTTTATAAACTTTCGTTCAGAGATTTAAACTCCGGGAAATATACAAACATATCCGGTAAATTTATATTGATGAAGTAGAAGATTCGGTTGAGTCGGGTACTGTTGTATCCGGCTCACTTATATTTTCTTCGGGTTCGGTAATAGTTTGACGTTTTAATTCTTCAGCTTGTTGTTCTCTAATTTTTCCCTTTTTATCAATATCAAAATAATCTATTCCCGGAACCTCTTCTAACTTTGGAAGGTTTTCCACAGGCATAGCGACATATAAAAGATTGGGAGTCTTCAAATTTATTTCAACGTTGATTCTGGTTAAATCGGATTCTTCTAAAAATAATGCAGAGTAACGTAAAATGCCGTAAACATAGGGCTTTGAGTCTTTATAAAACAGACCAAATCGTTCTATTGAATCTTCACTAATATTAAAAAATGATTTTGTTTTTTTTGCGATAGCTAACTTCGTTTTAACTTCAGTTGCTAATATCTTTCCATCAGAAGAGTAATAAAGTGGTGGAACATTAACGCATCCATATAATAATACTGCCATGAAAATTAGCAGAATAGCGTTAGAAATCTTTGGAAACTTCTTCATTTATACTTCACTAATTATCTAAAACTTATGTTTACCAAAATATTGATTTTTATTTAAATCTCTTAAAATAACTTTGATTCGTTTGTGCGCTTCATCACTTGACTATTTCAAATACAATTTGAAAATTGAACTGTGAATATTCATTAAATATATGAGGCTATATAATGAAGTTTTTATTGCTCTTTTTGTTATTATTGACTCCTGTTTTAGGTCAAGCTTCTTCGATGGAAGATGAAATTACAACTGCTCATCTCAACGCTAAAAAAGGTATTCAGTACGGGCTGAAAAATCTTAAAGATAAACGTGCAAAATTTGATCATAAACTTATAGACAAAAGTAAATTAATTTCCATAGTGAAAGTTTCCAAAGAAATAAATGGTGTTAAAGTTGAAGCGACGGGCTATTATTTATCGACAGAAGTTTCTATTGTTATTTATCGCTCGTATCTTGATTTAGTGAAGGATGGCTATATAAAAGATGCTTCGGATTATCCAATTGAAAATCTTGAGGAACTTACAAATTAAAAGAATCTCGGAGGTGATTATGCCTATTCCATCAATTCAAAATGAAAAAGTAAAAGTATTTTTCTCAAAACTTACCGGTTTTCAACTTGATGCTTGTTTAAAGTTTCGTGAATTAATATTTAAGGCTGACAAAGATTTCACCGAAGAGTTTAAGTGGAGTTTTCCGGTTTATTCAAAGAAAGAAATGGTTTGCGCACTCGGTGCTTTTAAAAATCATGTTTCGTTTACATTTTTTAATGGCGCTTTAATAGAGGATAAATATAATCTTTTCGCTGATTGTGATGCTCAAAGCATGAGGTCAATTAAAATTTCAACGCTCAAGGAAATAAACGACAAACAATTTATTGAATACATAAAGCTGGCAGTTAATCTGAAAAAAGAAGATGTTAAAAAAGAAAAACGAACTATAGAACTTCCCAAAGACTTTAAACAATTACTTAAGAAACATAAAACCGAAGAAGATTTTTTTAATAAGCTTTCTTATACTCATCAAAAAGAATATGTCCGATGGATTGAATCAGCAAAGAAAGAAGAAACACGTCTCAATCGGTTAACTAAAGCAATTTCAATGTTATCAGAACAGGTTAAGCATCCTTAAAGAGCTACAATAGTACATTTGCGCTGATACTATTAAAACTTTTATCTATTTTGCTAATGCTATTTTGAAACAATTTGAATTAACATGAGCAATATAGAAAAACCCACACCTTCATCGATTAGAGAGACAATCTCTTACAACCCCGCAACAGGCGAGATAATCGGAAAAACCAAAGAAGACGATATTAAAACTCTTCAAGAAGCAGTGACAAAAGCACGAATCGCTCAAAAAGAATGGGCTGAAATCGGTTTCGAAAAACGAAAAGACTATCTGTTAAAACTTCGTGATTTCATTGTTGATAATGCCGATGAAATTTCAGAAATAATTTCAAAGGATAACGGAAAAACAAGAGTTGATGCAATGACAACCGAAGTTCTTTCCTCTGCAATGGCTATAAATTACTATGCAAAAAATGCTTCCCAAATCTTAAAACGAAAACATCTCAAAGCAGGTTCTATTCTTACGATTAATAAACGCTCTTATGTTGATAGAGTTCCTTACGGTATAATTGGAATTATAAGTCCTTGGAATTATCCATTTGCAATTCCGATGCATGAAATCGCAATGGCATTAATTTCCGGAAATGCTGTTATTTTAAAAACTGCATCACAAACTTTAGAAGTCGGGAAAATTATTAATCGTGCAATTCAAGAATCACAATTTCCAAACGGGGTTTTCACCTTTGTAAATATACCCGGGAGTTTAGCCGGTGACGCTTTTATAGATTCCGGCATCGATAAACTTTTTTTCACCGGCTCGGTTGCTGTTGGGAAAATACTTGCTAAAAAGGCTTCTGAAAAATTATTTCCACTTTCATTAGAACTCGGTGGAAATGATGCAATGATTGTTTGTAATGATGCCGATTTATCTCAAGCTGCAAACGGTGCTCTTTGGGGAGGATTTTCAAACGCCGGTCAATCTTGCGCAGGTATTGAGCGTATTTATGTTGAAGAGAAAATTTATGATGAGTTTCTTTCGATATTAAAAAATAAACTAGGTAAACTTAGGGTCGGCAACGGAAACAGTTTTGATTATGACATCGGCGCAATAACAACAACTCAACAACTTGAGACGATTAAAAATCACGTTAACGATGCAATTAAAAAAGGGGGAGTAAAAACTTCACGAGGTAATTTAACCGATGGAGGTAGTTTTCATCAACCAACTATAATAGAGCAATGTAATAACGATATGATTACAATGCTGGATGAAACATTTGGTCCTGTTTTAGCTATTCAAAAAGTTTCTTCCATTGATGAAGCTATTGAAAAAACCAACGATTCTTATCTTGGATTAACGGCATCTGTTTGGACAAGAGATTCAAAGCTTGGAAAATCAATTGCCGCCAAACTTCAAGTCGGTGCAGTTATGATTAATGACCATCTTATGAGTCATGGTTTGGCTGAAACTCCTTGGGGCGGATTCAAATTATCCGGTACCGGAAGAACTCACAGCTATTTGGGACTCGAAGCTATGACACAGCCTCGTGTTGTAATTGATGATTTACTCCCTCTCAGAAAACGAAATATGTGGTGGTATCCTTACAATAAATCAGTTTATGATGGACTTAAAGGAGCAATGCAACTTCTTTACAGCAAAGACTTCTTTCTTCGAGCAAACGGATTAATTAAACTTATAAAAGTATTTTTGAGGAGCTTTACAGATGATAAATAAAATTCTTATCTCTATTTTCATTATAATTATAATTTTAATAAATGGATGCAAAAACAATTTACCTCGTGAAGATTATATCGGCTATAAAACTTATAGTTTAGTTGACCATGACAGCTCAAGCATTACATTTCCAAATTTTTATGAAGGGAAAATATTAGTTGTGGGATTTATCTTTACTCACTGTCCTGATATTTGTCCGATAACCGTTCACAATATGCAGATGATACAATCCGAAGCTTCTAAACAAGGTATGAATAACATTGAATTTGCAGCAATTTCTTTTGATCCCGATAGAGATACTCCCTCATTATTAAAGAAATTCGGAAAAATGAGAAACATCGATTATTCAAATTGGAAATTTTTAACAGGCGAAAGAGATACTGTTCTTTCATTAACAAAAGAGATGGAAATTGTAGCAGTATCAAGCGATACTACGTATCTTAAAGACGGAAGTAAATCATATTTTTTTACTCACACAGATAGAATCGCTTTAGTTGACCAGCGGAACCGTTTGCGAAAGGAATATGTTGGTACTTCAGTAGATATTAAAGAAATAATTAACGACATAAAATCATTAGAGGATTAAATGAAAACTATTTTAACTTTATTAGTGATTTTCTTTCTTCAAGGAGAAAGTAAACTTACTATCGAAAAACAATGGGTTAGAGTTTCGGCAGAAGGAACTAATACCGCCTTCTTTTTTGATATAGTGAATCAAACGAATAAAGCAGATACGTTATACGATGTGAAATCAGAAGTTGCTGAAATTACCGAGATACATGAGTCATATAAAATCGATGGTAAAATGGGAATGCGAAAAATTCAGAACATCGTTATTCCGGCTAATTCAACTTTTAATCTAAAACCGAGGAGTTACCATATCATGCTTATCGGATTAAATAAAGATATTAATGCAAATGAAGAAGTTGAGCTAACGCTATTTTTTAAACAAGCCGGTGAAGTTAAAATTAAAGGGTTCGCAAGAACAATGTAAAAGATTATGATAAAAAAATATTCTGCAAATGTTAAACAAAAAAAATGGATGCAAATTCTTCCACTCTGGGTACTTTTTATTGGAATGGTTATTATAGCAGTGAGTAATTTTAAAGATAAAGAGGATTTGGAGAATAAAATTTATTTCAATAAACAATCTGAAGTTTATTTTATTTCATCTGATTATCGTGTTCTATCAAAAATTGATGTTGAGCTTGCAAATACTGACTATGATAGACAACGTGGTCTGATGAATCGAGAAAAACTTGAAGAAAACCAAGGGATGCTTTTTGTTTTTCCATATCAAGATACTCTCTCGTTTTGGATGAAAGAGACAAAAATTTCTCTCGATATAATTTTCATTAATTCTGAACGAGAAATTGTAACCATTCATAAAAACGCTGTTCCCTTCAGCTTAGAACAGTATCGATCTTCAAAACCGGCACAATATGTGGTTGAGGTTAATGCAGGCTATTCTGAAAAAAAAGGTATTGGAGTCGGAGATAGAATAAGTTGGTGAATTTTGGGCTGTTATCTAATCATAAATAACAGCCCCTTTTAATCCTATTTTTTAGAGACTTTTATATCCCCGCCTGAAGTTTTACACTTAATAGTTTTCCCACCTTCATTCAAATCGGCTTCAAATTTTGATGATGTAATTTTTATAACATTATTTGTAGGAAGATTACATTTTATGTCTCCCCCAAGAGTTGATAATTCTGCTCTTGCACCAAAATTATCCGGAACAGTTAGAACAATATCGCCACCCGAAGTAGAAAGAGAAATTCCAAGATTTTCACCACTATAATCAACACGCACATCGCCACCGGATGTAGAAGCCTCAATTTGTGAATCTGAAGCAACAAGATTTATATCACCACCGGAAGTAGAAGCTAAAATATTTCCTCTTATATTCTTTGCGGAAATATCTCCACCCGAAGTTTTTAATTGAAATTTTCCCACACAATTATTCAAGACTATATCTCCTCCTGAAGTTGATATTTCCATCGGGCCTACAGATTCAATAATTCTCAAATCACCACCGGAAGTCATAAGTTTTATTTTTCCATCGATATTACTTAAGCTCATATCTCCACCTGAAGTCTTTAATCGTAGATTATACTTCGATGGGACAAATATTTCAAATCTTATTCTAATATTGCCCGAGAACCATCCCCAAAATCCGGTTTCTCTTTTTGCTGAAATAAGAATATCCTCATCATCAGAATTGAACGAAAACTCTACTTTTTCTTCAGCTTTCTTATTCCCCATAATTTTTACATAGACTTCATTTTTATCCCACGAGGTAACTTTGATATCTCCGGCAGTAGCATCAATTTTTAATGTTTTGTCAGATGATGTTTGAAATGTTTTTTCGTGAAGAATTTTTAAATCATTTTTTTGAGCAAATGAATTAACTGTAAGTATACCCACAAAGATAAAAATGCCGACAGC
The DNA here is from genome assembly GCA_019638025.1 of Ignavibacteriaceae bacterium. Taxonomy (GTDB): domain Bacteria; phylum Bacteroidota; class Ignavibacteria; order Ignavibacteriales; family Ignavibacteriaceae; genus JAGUXE01. The sequence goes on along the minus strand of JAHBUO010000001.1, from coordinate 401,918 downwards.
AATAAAAGGTTTTGATATTTTCATAATGAACTCCTTTAGTTAAATAACTGAATTTATGATACATTGCAAATGTTACCGATAATAGATTATTTTTGAACCTAACAAATAAAAGGTGATATCATGCTATTATCATTATTAGCAGTAACTTTTGCAATCGCTTTTATAACATCATTGATTATCACGATGGTGTTTAAGAAATCGCTTAATTCAATTCTGCTAAGGATTATTAACGACGAGATTTCTTCTGCATGGTCAAATTATATAATCTTTGCAATTTTTGTAGTTGGAATATCCGGCGGTGTAAGAATATGGCAACTTGAAAAATATATTACTCCGCAAACAAAAGATTCTCCAATTTTAGTATTGAATCAAGAGCGATGGATACTCGAAATATTCCGCACAATCATTGAGACTCTACAAAGTATAGCGTGGATGCTGCTTCTCTTTTTTGTGTTTGCATTAATTGCATTTGTGATAGTCAGAATAAGCGAATTAAAACGTCAAAAGCAAAATTAAAGAACAAAAATTTACACCTAAATTGTAACTATAATTAAACAATATCTCAAACCGTCGATTTATGAAAAGTTCCACTTAAAATATTTTACGGTTTGAATGGACATAATCTAAAGGAATAATATGCAATCAAAAGAAATTCTCATCGAAGGAATGAACTGTGGTCACTGTGTTATGGCTGTAAAAAAGGAGTTATCTAAGATAGACAACTTGACTGTCAATAATGTTGAAATTGGCAAAGCTGACGTAACCTATGACGAATCATTAGTAACTGATGAAATTATATATTCAGCAATAGATGAAGCCGGTTTTAAGGTAATCCAGAAATAGTTTGAAAACAGTAACTCCAATAACTTTAACCCTTCCTATTGAAGGAATGACTTGCGCCAGTTGTGTTGCTCGCGTTGAAAAAACTATGAAAAAAGTTGAAGGGGTAAGTGATGTTTCAGTAAATCTTGCTACTGAAAAAGTTACATTTACATTTTCACCTTCACAGACTAATCTCAACACTTTAGTCAATAAAATTGACGATGCCGGCTATGTCCTTCATCTCCCAAAAGAAACAAGCGAATCTACGCTTGAAGACGAGATGTCGCCTCAGCAAAAATATTATTTGGAACTACGCAAAGAATTTTTCTTCAGTTTGTGGTTTGCTCTACCGATAATGTTTATCAGCATGCTCACAATGTTTGAAACTGTTGCAGAGCTTTTCCCTTTACCTCTCGATGACATAAACAAACTATTGCTTCTCGGCTCAACTGTTGTAATGTTCACTTCTGGAAAGAGGTTTTTTACAACAACAGTTAAATTACTGAAATCTTTTAATGTCGATATGAACACTCTAGTTGCTGTTGGTACCGGTTCTGCTTATATCTATAGTTTGATTGCTGTTCTATTTCCTCATTGGTTATCTATTCACAGTGCTTCACAACATGTCTACTTTGATACTGCTACAACAATTATCACATTAATTTTAATGGGAAAAATGTTTGAGGCAAAAGCAAAAAGCAGTACAAACGATGCTATTAAAAGTTTGATTGGTTTGCAACCGAAAACAGCAACGGTAAAGCGAAATAATACTATAAGTGAAGTATCTATTTCAAGTTTGATTTTAGGTGATGAAATTGTTGTTAAACCCGGTGAAAAAATTCCAGTCGACGGAATCATTATTTCGGGAGCGAGCAGTGTTAACGAAAGCATGATAACCGGAGAAAGTTTGCCAATCGATAAGAAAGAAGGTGATCGGGTTGTTGGGGGAACTATCAACAATAATGGAAGTTTTAATTTCACCGCAACAGGAATCGGAAAAGATACTCTGCTTCAACAAGTAATTAAACTTGTTGAGGATGCCCAAAATTCAAAAGCCGAAATTCAAAAAATTGCCGATAAAATTTCATCGGTATTTGTTCCGGTTGTAATCTCAATTGCCATTATAACTTTTGCTTTATGGTTTTTCTTAGGTGAAGCCCCATTCTCAGATGCGATGATAAAATTCATTGCTGTCTTAATAATTGCTTGTCCCTGCGCTTTGGGATTAGCAACTCCTACAGCGATAATGGTCGGAACAGGATTGGGTGCATCTCAAGGAATTTTAATTAAGAATGCCGATAGTTTAGAAAAATCAGCTTCAATTGATACAATTGTTTTTGATAAAACCGGAACTTTAACCATTGGGGAACCGATTGTTCAATCAGTTTTTTATAAAGATGTTAATAGAGAAAAAGAAATAATTTCGTTTGCAGCATCTGTAGAACGGAAATCAGAACACCCTTTGGCAAAAGCAATTGTGAAATACTGTCTCGATAAAGGAATTCCTACTTACGATGTAACTTCATTTATTGCATATATAGGCAAAGGAGCCGGGGCATCAATTGATGATAAAAATATTTTAATCGGAGATACAAAGCTCTTAGATGATTTTGGTATAAGGGCTAATGAGTTTGATTCTAAAGTAAATCAAATTACTTCAAGAGGAGAGACTCCGGTTTATCTTGCAATAGATGGCATTGTTGAAGCTATTTTTGCTATCGCCGATTCAATAAAAGCTGAAGCTAAATATGTAATCTCAGAGTTAAAGAATAAAGGACTTGATGTTATTTTGCTTAGCGGAGATAATGAAAAAACCGTGAATCATATTGCTTCAATTGCCGGAATTGATAAGACGATTGCACAAGTATTACCAACCGAAAAAGGATTAAAAATAAAAGAGCTTCAACAAAGTGGCAAAACAGTTGCGATGGTCGGTGATGGGATAAATGATGCACCAGCTCTTGCATTAGCAGATGTCGGAATAGCAATGGGGACAGGAACAGATATTGCAGTTGAAACTTCTGATATTACAATTATTTCAGGAGATTTGAATATTCTTCTTAAAGCAATAAAATTGTCCAAGAAAACCGTACAAACAATCAAACAAAATCTTTTCTGGGCATTTATTTATAATGTAATAGGTATTCCGATAGCAGCATTGGGACTACTGAACCCAATGTTTGCGGCTGCAGCAATGGCGTTCAGTTCTGTGAGTGTTGTAAGTAATTCACTCAGATTAAAGCGAGCTAAACTCTAATAATTCATTCAGTATCACTAATTAATCTTTTATAGTAAAAGATTCATGAAATTTTTATTACTTCAGAAATCGCTCTTTTAACCAATCCCCGACGACCTTTAACGCATCAGGGGAAATTGTTTCTTCAAGCGTTGAGTATTCAGCAAAAGTACACGCTGTACATTTTTGAAACAGATGATTAAGTCCTTCTAATTCCATAACTATAAAATCATTATTTCCCGATTCCTTTAATGCCTCTTCAATTTTGGGTAGATTCTGAGATGGGATCACTTGAATATCTTTAGAACCGTTAATTGCAAGTACAGGCACTTTTACTTTTTTTAGATAGTCTTGGGGGTCGAGAGTTAGAAATAATCTAAACCAAGGATTAACACTTCTCTGAATAGTCATTTCGATTGATGAAGAATCTAATTGAGCTTCTCTCTTAAAAGTATCACTAAGTTGTTGCAATTGTTTATTCAGATATTCTCTAAGCTGAACACGTGCTGATTCTTCATCACCTGCGTTGATAACTATTGGTAACATTTCTCGTATAAATCGGTCATATTCATGAATAAACTCTTCAGACAAACCTGAGGATTTATTAATAGCTTTCGTTTGTTCATAAATAATTTCTTCTCCTGTAACTCCCGTTCCTGCAAGCAAAACAATAAACTTCACTTCTTCAGACGTAGATGCCGCAATAGGAGCAATCAGTCCCCCTTCACTGTGACCTATAATTCCAATTTTATCAATATCAACCTCTTCTCTTGTCTGTAAATATTTTATTGCCGATAAAGCATCTGTTACAAAATCTAAACTAGTTGCCTTGCTAAAATCTCCCGTTGATTGAGCAACACCTCTATCATCATATCTTAAAACGACAAAACCTAATCGTGTTAAGTAATCTGCAAGTACTAAAAATGGTTTGTGCCCAAGAAGAGCTTCGTTTCTGTCTTGTGGCCCGGAGCCGGAAACAAGAATTACTGCCGGATGCTTCTTGATTGTTTTAGGGAAAGTCAAAGTTCCCGCAAGTGTAATTTTAGCCTCTTTGTTTTCTATCTTAACTTCTTCTTCATTATATGGGTAAGGTTTTGTTGGTTCTTGATATTTTACTTTTTCTTTTACAACATCAGTTTTCTTGAATGTAATATCAAATGACATTCCGCCTTGATTAAATTCACCAACTATTGTTGAATCGTTAACCAAATTTCCTTCGTATGAGGCACCAATCATTTTTACTTTAACAAGAAGCGTATTTCCATTCGCAGAAATTTCTGAAACAGGAATATCAAATGCCGATTGATCGGGGCTATCGAGAGTTGCCTTTAATACTTGTTCTGCCGACTCACTAATATTAAATACCACTCGCAACTTTGTCCCGTGAACATCTAATTCACCAAGCCATTTCCCAATAAATTTACTTTGCGAGTGCGTTACAATATTCAGCAGTAAAAAGATAACAACAAATAATAAATTTGATTTTTGCATAAATTAATCTCTCAGATTTATTTTGACATTCTGATAATTTCATTAAACTCATCTTTAGTTATCGGCATAACCGAAAGACGATTTCCTCGTTGAATTAATTTCATGTCCTGAAGTTTTTTGTTTGATTTAATTTGTTCAAGAGTAACCGGATTTTTAAATATTTCATTAAGTTTTAAATCCACCATATACCATGCGGGATTTTCTTTTTTGCTTTTGGGGTCAAAATGATTATTCTTTGGGTCAAATGCCGTAAAATCGGGGTATCCTTCTTTAACTACATCACAAACACCAACAATCGCAAGGGGTTCGGCGTTGCTGTGATAAAACAAAACACTATCTCCCATCTTCATCTCATCCCTAAGATAATTACGAGCTTGATAGTTTCTTACACCATCCCAGTATGTTGTTTGATCTTTTTGATTTTGAAGGTTTATAATAGAAAAGACTTCTGGTTCACTTTTCACCAACCAATATTTTTTGCTCATTATTCACCAAGATTTATAGAAGTTTAAATAAACAATTAGATTAAGATGTATAAAAATATAATTTTATACATCTTTCTAAAAATATTATGTGAGGAGTGGTTGGATTAAATGGGCTTTGGAACTAAACTACATTAAATCCCATTGAGCAACTTCTTTAGTGGTCTGAGGAACAATATCAAGTTCATTCAATATTAAAGCGGCTGCACCCAATACAGCAGCATTTCCTTCGGTGAGTGCGGAAGGAAGAATTTCAATCTTATTTTTGAAAATATTCAATAGACTTTCTTCAAAACTTTTTTTAGTTGGAGCAAATATAAATTCTCCTGCAGCGGCTAATCCCCCGAAAAGAATTATTGCTTTAGGACTCGTATAATGAACTGCATCAGCAAGGGCTTTACCGAGTATTGCGCCAGTGTATTCAAAGGCTTTTTTTGCAATTTCATCATCGTTAGAGGCTGCTTCAAAAATTAATTTGGAGGACAAATCATTGAATGATGTATCCCTCAATAAACTGGGTAAGTTTGAATTTGCCAACAGTTCAAAAACTGTTCTCTTTATTCCACTTGCAGAAGCATAAGTTTCAAGACAACCTTTTCTTCCGCAGCCACACTCTCTCCCATTTGGAATTACGCATACATGCCCTATTTCCCCGGCGAATCCATCATGTCCATAAATTAATTTGCCATTAGAGACTATTCCACTACCCAAACCTGTTCCGAGAGTAATAACAATAAAATCTTTGTATTCTTTTGCTGCACCAAATTGCATTTCTCCGATTGCTGCTGCATTAGCATCGTTTGTTATTGCAACAGGAACATCAAAATATTTTTTAACAATTTCGATGACATTAACGGTCCCCCAATTTAGATTAGGAGGTTGTTCTACTGTCCCCCTATAATAATTTGCATTAGGAGCACCTATGCCTATTCCAATCAAATTAGTAAAAGCATTATTGCTCGACATGTCGGTTCTGATTTTTGAAAATAATCTTTCAAAAAGATTTTCTGCCGAATCTTTGGCATTTGTGGAAATGGCGCCATCAAATAGACATTCCCCATTTTTATTAACAAATCCATAAACAGTATTCGTTCCACCGATATCAATACCAATAACAACTTCACTCATATTCTCAATCCCCTAAAAAAAATTATTTTGCATAAGATGGTAGATGTCCTTTGAACCCATAATAAGCAATATACAAATAACAGATTACCGGAAGAATAAAGGCATGATGAATACCAATTTGATCAGCAATTGCACCTTGTAATACCGGAACTATTGCCCCACCCACAATTGCCATACACAAAATACCGGAACCCTGTCCCGTATGTTTTCCTAATCCATCAATAGCTAAAGTGAAAATCGTTGGGAACATTATGGAGTTAAATAAACCAACAGATAATACAGACCACATTGCAAGACTTCCGTATGAGAACATTGTTAATAAAACAAGAACAGCAGCCATTATCGCATTAAATCCTAATACTGTTCCGGGATTAACTTTTCTTTGTACAGCCGAACCAATAAATCTGCCTATCATTGCACCACCCCAATAATAAGAGACATATTTCCCTGCTTCGGCTTCGGCTAAACCTGCAACATCAACATGTCCCAAATAATTGACCAAAAAACTTCCGATAGATACTTCGGCTCCCACATAAACAAAAATACCAACAGCTCCCATTACTAAATGTTTATAACCCCAAGCACTTTGATGCTTATCATCATAACTTAAACCATTTCCTTCAGATGATGCAACTGAAGCTGCTTCGATTTTTGGAAGTTTAATAACCGCAAAGATAGCTGCAATAATGAAGAGGACTGCAGCCAATCCGAGATAAGGAGCTTGAACTGCGGCGGCTTCTGCCATTTTATATAATTCAACATCTGCCTGAGACATTGCGCTTAATTCTTCTGTCGATTTTACTGCAACCGATAAAATTAAGAGAGAGCCAAAATATGGAGCGATTGTTGTTCCCAAAGAATTAAATGCTTGCGTTAAATTTAATCGTGATGAAGCTGTTTCCGATTTACCGAGGATTGCGACATATGGATTAGCCGCAACTTGTAAGAGTGTGATGCCTGCAGCCAAAACAAATAGCGCAAAAAGAAATATTGGATATGACCTCATCCCAGCTGCGGGATAAAAAATCAGTGTTCCTATTCCAGCGGTTACTAATCCGACTACAATCCCTTTTTGATATCCGATTTTTTCAACAATTTTTCCGGATGGAAGCGATACAACAAAGTATGCCGTAAAAAAACTGAATTGAATTAACATCGCTTGAGTATAATTCAAATCGAATACAGCTTTTAAGTGAGGGATGAGAATATCATTTAGACATGTGAGAAAACCCCAAATAAAAAATAACGAAGTTAGAATTGTTAATGGGAAAGTATAATTTTGTGAACCATTTCCGGAAACTCTTCCGGTTGAATTTGCGGGGGCGGATGCAGCCATTTATAATGCTCCTGGTTTATTTCTTCAAAAGTTAAGATTACGTTTTAATAACTTTGTCATCAAAACAATAATTATGCCGCCTCTATTTTACGTATAAACATCACTTTTATCGCTTCTTCCAATTAGATTTCAAATTCATTTATTATTCTAATAAAAAAAATATTATTAAATTGATAACCAAGCTGAACATCTTATTTTTTTACGTCGTTTTTATGCCTTAACCTTATTCTCCGGGTCTTAGTTTAGCCTTTATTTACGGCATCATAATTGTTTAGTTAACTATTTTACTTATTGAATAATAGTACCATAAAAGATTGAAAACTGAAAAACTCTCATACATAATTATCGGAACGCTCCTAATCACTGTTTTTGTATTGGTTACTTACATATTTTCTCCTTTTGGATGGGAATCCGGAGAAATTGTTAAGGTGACTAAAATATATTATGTCGACAACATCTCTGAAGCCCATAAAAAAGTTATAGCCCTTTTTAACAAGAAATACGAAGGGCACATTCAGGTTGAAGCAATTAACCTGCCATTTGATAAATTCAGCACCAACGAAAGAAAAGAATTACTTGCTCGATTTCTTAGAACCAAAAGCGATAGAATAGATGTTTTTGCCGTTGACCAAATTTGGGTACCTCGATTTGCAAAATGGGCTATACCGGTTGATTCATACTTGAGGCAAACCACAAAAAAAGATTTTTTGATTTACGCCGAAAAATCTTGCACTTATAACGATACATTGGTTGCTATTCCATTTTATATCGATGTTGCCCTTATGTATTATAGAAAAGACTTGATTGAGAAACTTCCCAATGCGAAGGAAATCAAAAACTCATTAACAAAGTCAATCACTTGGGATGAATTCATTAAATTATGTAAAAACCCGATATTTGAAAATAATCCAAAATTTGTTTTTCAGGGAGATGATTACGAAGGATTAATCTGCATCTTTAAGGAAATTTTATCGGGTTTAAATGGCTCCCTTTTTTCTGACCAAGAGATAAACCTTAACTCTACCGAAGTTAAAAAAGCTGTTGAATTTTTAATTGATTTAATTTACACTTACAAGATTTCGCCGGAAGATGTAATCAGATTTAAAGAAACCCAGAGCTACAACTTTTTTGTCGAAAATGATGCTATCTTTTTACGTGGATGGCCTGGAATGAATAGAGATATTAAAGATAATCCAAAACTTAAAAACATAGTTGAGCCAATTCCTCTACCTCATTTCCCTGAATCTAAGGCTAACTCAGTATTTGGCGGCTGGAACCTCATGGTTTCAAAATATTCTTCTCGCGTACAAGAATCATTTATGTTCGTCAATTTTCTTCTAACGGATGAAGTACAAAAACTGATGTATGAAGAGGGAACCTATTTACCCATCAATAAATCGATTTACGAAGACACCCTTTACACTCAAAAACAACCGGAACTTCTGTTTTATAAAAAACTTCTTGAGAATGGAATTCATCGACCTTTTTTAAAGAACTATACCAATGTTTCCGATGTCCTCTCTTTTTACATAAATCTTGCTCTTAAGAAAAAGTTGACGGTCGAAGAAGCATTACACAATGCTAATGAAAATATTAATTCTCAAGAAATTTTATTAAAGTAATTATGACTAAGAATAAATTCTCTTTTGAGAATATTAAAGAGTATCATTTTGAATTCAAACATTTAACTGTTCTTTTTGTTGTATTGTTTGCATTTCAATTGGTGCTCTCTTTTGTAAATAAATCTTCGATTAGAACCTTCCTTTCAAACACACAGGAGTGGTACCAAAAAGATTCAGCCGAACGATTAGCAAACTTAACAACAACTTCGTTAGAGTTGTTGCTTGAGACAATCAATCCCAAAAGAGATTTAGATAATGATGAGACAAGAAGGATTGTCCAATCTTTCGATATAATACTTAATCAGCATATACTTCAACACAACATTGAAGACCTCTGTATAATTGTTCATAAAGGTGATTCCGTTTTTGCAATAGATGATGGAAAAGTTCTTTATTCATATTTATTCAACACAAATTATATCCCCCCCTTAACAAAAGTATCTCATTCAGAAGCAATTAGACTCTACAATAATATCAAAAGTGAAATTGTTGATAGAGAACAGATTTATGGGTATTTAACAGATCGACAAACATTTCATACTTTTGTCCCTTTGTTTTACGCGGCGAATATATGGGGGCGGTATATATGCGAAATACTCCCGATTTTACTTTCATTACTAATCAGTTAATATCGAGTTACGATGAGACATCAATCATTTACATTTCACTGATTTTACTCGGACTATTGGCAATGTACTTTATCTCTTCTTATTCAGTTAAGGAGAGAGATGAAGCGCAGCAACGCTTACTTGAAGAACATGAAGAGAATGTAAAAAAACAATTCAATTATGAGAAAGAACTTGTATTTACGAAACGTATTTATCATACTCATCACAAAGCTGAAAAGGTAATGGGCTTTATTAAAGATGATTTACGAAATTTATCAATCGATAATATTGATGATGTAAAATATCGTGTTACTAAGTATTCAAATTTTGTGTCGCGAGTTATTTACGATATGAAATGGTATGACCCCCCACTTCAAACAATACGCAATCCGATTTTCAGAACAAATATTAATGAAGTCATAAGATTTATAGTTGATAATATCTTTTTAAGAACTTCGAACAAATCTGTTTCTTTTGAGTTTAAGTTAAATCTTTCCGATTCATTACCGATTGTACATGTAAATGAATTTGTTGTTTGGGAAATAATAGAACCATTAATACAAAACAGCATTGAACACGGCGGGGATGAAAAACTTCATATTGAGATAACAACTCAGTATACGGAAGAAACTAGGAAATCAACTATAACTATTGCCGATAACGGAAAAGGAATTCTTCCAAATCTTCTTGATAAAGATGAAAACGGTTTGAAAAAAATATTTCTCGAAAACATCTCCTCAAAAGAGAGTCCAATTCAAAATGTCGGATATGGCTGTTATATTGCTCATGAAATTTCTAAAAGATGCGGCTGGGAAATTGATGCAGAAAATCTTCCTGAGCGCGGCTGCAAGTTTATTTTAATAATTAATAATTAGAACAAATATGTTTACAAATGAAAAAATAAATGTCCTTCTTATTGAAGATGAACCCTTTGATGTAAGGAGAGTAAAAAACTCAATTAAACCTTTTGAAGAAAAAATTGTAATTAAGAATATCGTATCGGACGGCAAAGAAGCTGTTCATATTCTTAGCTCTTCTAAAGAAGATTTTAACGTAGTGATAATGGATTTTCAAATTGCCGGCGGTTTAATGGGAGAGGCTCTTATTCAAAAGATAAAAGAGATTGATTCCTCCATTCAGATAATTGTTATAACAAAAATGACAATTAACATAACCGATTTTAATTTCGCAAATCGTTTAATTAAAGCCGGAGCTTATTGGTACTGCACAAAATATCCTGGAGATATTGAAGATTATATTTATCAACCAACCGATTTTATAATCAGTATTTTCAATGCTTTTGAAAAATGTATTCTCGAACGTGAGCGTGCTCGTTCTAATCAAAAATTCATGAAAACAGTAAACGATATACTCTTGCAAAAAAAGATTATCGGTGAGCATTCCTCAATGATTAAACTTAAAGAAGCCCTTCTAAAATATTCGGCTTCAAATGTCAATATGTTGATTCGAGGAGCTTCGGGAACAGGCAAGGAACTTGTAGCATATAATCTTCATTATAACAGCAATCGTAAATTTGAAAACTTTGTCCCGATTAACTGCGGTGGTCTTCCTCACGATTTAGTAGAAAGCGAATTGTTCGGTTATGAAAAAGGGGCATTTACAGGTGCAGATAAAAAGAAACTGGGACTTTTTGAGATTGCAAATAAAGGAACAATTTTTTTAGATGAAGTAACTGAACTTCCTTTAAATGCGCAAGTAAAATTGTTGCGGGTAATTCAAGAAGGAGAAATTGAAAAGATTGGTCGAACCGAAAAAATTAAAGTCGATGTAAGAATAATTGCGGCAACAAACAGAAACATCGAAGAAGAAGTAAAAGCAAAACGTTTTAGGGAAGATTTATACTACCGATTAAATGTTGTTCCGATTCACGTTCCTGAACTTAAATTCCGCCGTTCCGATATTCCAATTTTAATGGAATATTTTATGAATTCACAGCGTCTCGATATGCTAAAAGATAAGCCTCAAATTGATGATGATGCGATGCAAATCTTTATTAATTATGATTGGCCCGGAAATGTACGTGAGCTAAAAAATGTAACTCAAAGATTTTTCTTTTTCGATGAGGACCGAATTACTCCCCACATTGCAAAATTGGCAATTGGCGCCTTCGATATTTATGAGGAAGATAAAGATGAGTTTCAAGGAATTCGGTTTAAGCTTGATGAGGAAATTCCAACACTTAGAGATGTCGAAAAACTTGTAAGAGAAAAATACTTCAGGTTTATAAGAGATAATTCTACATCTGATTCCGATGCCGCAAAAAAACTTGGGTTAGCACCTCCAAATTATCACCGTATGGCTAAAGAAATTGGTTTGAAATAATTTTGCATTGAATACGCAATAGAAATCCGGTGAGTTTTCAAATAAGCCATTATTATTTTTATAAGCTCAAATTTATTTTTTTAATAAAAATTGCTTTAGGTTTGAGTTAACTATGCAAAATTTCATTATAATCTTACTACTTCATCATATCTTTTCGGCTTAAAATTTGCTTAATATGTTATTTATAATTTATTGAATGAAATGAAATCAATTCGTGCTTTACTCCTATTTTTAATATTGTTAATTACTTCGGTAAGTTCTTTTTCACAAGTCGTGATAAATGAAATAATGTATAATCCTCCTGATGTAATTGGAAATGACGATTTTTTTGAGTGGATAGAATTATATAACAATTCAACTTCACCAATCGATGTCTCAGGATGGCGTTTACTTGATGATGATAACTCACATTCCCCATTCATTATGCCGGCAAGTACAATAATTTCAGCGAACGGTTTTTTAGTGATAGGAAAAAATGTCGATTCGGTTAGTGCGTTCTATAATTTGACAAATGTTGTCGGGGGAATATCCTGGAATTTTGGAAACTCCACAGATCAGGTAAGATTATTTAATCAATTTGGAGTTATACAAGATTCCGTCCTCTATTTAGATAACGCACCGTGGCCCTCAGCTGCCGATGGTAACGGAAAATCTTTAGAACTAATTAATCCAAATTTAGAAAACTCATCTTATTTTTCATGGAGAGCGAGTGTTTCCAACCATGGAACTCCGGGCGCTATAAATAGTGTATATCAAGAGGTATATTTTCTTCCTCCACCTCAAAATTTAAAGGTAACTGAAAGAACTACATCAAGTATAAAAATATCTTGGAGTAAGATGGTCGGCATCAATGCTTACCATGTTGAGCGAAGAGATTGGCCTGATACCAATATTATTCATACATCATTAAATACCGCAGACACCACTTTATTATTCTCTAATCTTCAGACGGGAGGAGAAGTTTATTTATTCCGAGTAAAAGCAATTCTAGACACTATTCCGGGTCTGTTCAGTAATTATGTTTATGGGGTTACCAAAGAAGTTTCGGCACACCTACCGCAATATCGTGTAATGGTTTCTCAAATGAATATCGATTCGATGAACTCCAATGTTGCTGCGGATATTATTGTTCCAACTACTTTGATTATTGGCGATTCCATTTCCGTTGATGGCAATATTCGCTATCGCGGAGAAACAGCTCGTTATTGGCCTAAGAAATCATTTCGAGTTACTCTTCCTTCAAGCTATTTAGTGAATGGACATTATAAGGTTAATTTTAACGCTGAATATGTAGATGAATCACTAATCAGAAGTAAACTTAGCTATGATTTATTTAACTCTATTAATCTCCCCTCAAGTAAATGTCAAATGGTTCATTTAAGTTTGAATGAGGGTTTCTATGGTGTTATGGCTAATACAGAAGCAGTTGACGAACCGCTTTTACAAAGACACGGCTATCATCTAAATGGAAGTTTGTACAAAGGGAATTGTGAATTGAAATTGGGACAAGCCTATCTAAACGAGAAAAATATGGGGGACCCAAATGATTATTCCGACCTTATAAGTCTTATAAATTTCATCCACAAGAATATGCAAAATTCTGCATGGCGTGATTCTGCAATTAACCTTATCGATATAGAAAAATTCTTTGATTGGTATTCAATCAATATGCTCGTAAGCAATATGGATTTCCCGGCAAAGAATTACTATTTATATAATCCGCTTCCTCAAAAAAGATGGTTGTGGTTGCCTTGGGATTATGATCTTTCTTTTGGAAGACATTGGTGGTATGACAATTTCTTTTATTACAATTTAAAAACAGACGACGCAATCGATGGGGGAACAATTAACAATCCGAAGGTAGATGATAAATATAACATGCTTCTTACCCGATTGTTAATGGTCCCGGAATTTGTTCAAATATACAAACAAAAATTATTGAATAACTTAAACACTGTATTTGCACAAGATTTAATGTACAACAATATTGATACTAATTTCCAATCGATTTACGAAGATGCATTACTTGATACCCGAAAATCTGTAAGCAATACTGTTTTTATGAATCAAGATTTACGCTTAAAAAGTTTTGTTCTTCTAAGGAGAGAATTTGTCGGGAATGTATTGCAGAAAGTATTAAATACGAATCTGCATGAAGCAAAAGTAGTTAAATCTTCTATTGACACTTTAATTGCTGTTGATGGGCTTAATCATCCTGTTGTTCGATTTGTAAATCACAGTTGCGTAGATAGTGCGATAGTTGATTTGATGCCTACACCATACTACAATTATGACCCGAATGTTCTTGCGCATTTCACAATACGAAGATACGGCAATAACAATTGTTCTAATTTAAGATTTGGCTTAACTTATCTAAGAAGTGATTACTATTTCAGCAAGTTTACCACAACATCCAATCTGAGAGTTTATCAAAACATTAATGGAAATTGGATGCAACTATCTTCATACAATTTTGATGCTCCAAACAAAACTTTTTGGGTTAACTCAGCTATCAATGATTCGGTTTATATTTTTGCAATTGCTAAATCATCTCCTATAACAGATATTGAAGATTTAACTAATGAGCCAATAAAATTTGATTTCATACTTGAACAAAACTTTCCTAATCCGTTTAATCCGTCAACCACAATTCGGTTTTCGATTCCGTCAGATGTAAATCAATCATCAGCAAATGTAAGCTTGAAAATATATGATGTACTTGGCAATGAAGTTCTTCAATTAATAAATGCTTCTATGCCTCCCGGATTTCACGAAGTTGAATTTAACGGAAATAATCTTTCAACCGGTATTTATTTCTACCAATTGAAATATGGAGCATATTCAGAAACGAAAAAACTTTTACTAATAAAATGATTTCAGGGGAATGAATGTACAGATTTAACAAGTCAATACTATCAATTACAATATTTACAATATTATTTTCAACAACTTTATTTGCTGACGGATTCTTAAGAACATCCGGGAAAAAGATTGTCGATGCTAACGGAGCTGAGGTTTATCTAACCGGCTACGGACTAGGTGGATGGCTTGTACCGGAAGGTTACATGATAGGAACATCTTCGTTCGCTAATCCTGCTTGGCAGTTCAGAAAAAAAATTGAAGAGTTAATCGGTGTTGAAAGTACAAATCAATTTTTTCAACTCTATCGAAAAAATTATGTTCAGAGAAAAGATATTCAGAAAATGAAAGAATGGGGATTTAACAGCGTTCGCCTTCCGATGCATTATAATCTATTTACACCGAAAGACCAGCCGGGAGTTTGGATTGAAGAAGGGTTCGCAATTATAGATTCACTGCTCGATTGGTGTGAAGAAAATCAGATGTACATCATTCTTGATTTGCATGCAGCCCCCGGTGGTCAAAGCGATGAAGGAATCAGCGACTACAACCCGGCTGAACCTTCACTTTGGCAAAGTGAAACAAACAAGCAAAGAACTATCGAACTTTGGCGAAGAATTGCCGAACGTTATTCAAATAAAACATGGATTGCAGGATACGATTTGCTGAATGAACCAAAGTGGGATTTAGGCGCTAATAATGTTCCTTTAAGAGAGTTATATATTGCAATTACAAATGCAATCAGACAAGTGGATACAAATCATATTTTATTTATCGAAGGGAATTGGTATGCTACTGATTTTAGCGGTCTAACTCCACCTTGGGATAATAATATGGCGTATAGTTTTCATAAATATTGGAGCGATGTAAATACCAATTCCATTAACTATTTACTCAATATAAGAAACACCTATAACGTCCCTCTGTGGATGGGAGAATCTGGCGAGAATTCTAATTCTTGGTTCACCGATTTTATTGAATTATTAAAAAATCAAAATATTGGCTGGGCTTGGTGGCCTCATAAAAAATTTGATTCAATATCCGGAGCATTTTCGGCTAAGAAAAATCCCGAGTATGAGTATTTGCTAAAATACTGGAGCGGTCAAGCGTCCAAGCCGACAGCCGCTTATGCTGTTGATGCTTTAACAAAAATGGCTAGTAACTTAGAAATGGATAGCTGTATAATTAATTACGGAGTAATCGATGCAATGACTCGTCAACCGTTTAATGAATTTACTGTTCCATTTAAAAATCATACCATTCCCGGGTTTATGTACGCAGTTCATTACGACTACGGAAAAAATAATTTTGCTTATAAAGATATTGTTCATCAGAATACAGGGGGTGGAACTTATAACAATGGATGGGCGTATAGAAATGACGGTGTTGATATTGAGAAGTGTAGTGATTTACAAGGGATGGGCTATAATGTAGGCTGGACTGAAACCGGTGAGTTTTTAAAATTTACTGTTAATGTAACAACTTCAGGTATCTACTCTGTTCATTTTCGCATTGCATCAAATCAAGCCGGTGGAAAAATAATGCTTAAAGCAGATAACAATACTCTTGGGGTTATTGATGTTCCCGTTACCGGAGGATGGCAATCTTGGCAGACCATTACACTTGATTCAGTTTATATTTCTTCTGCCACACGCTCAATAACAACAACATTTTTCTTTGGTGGATTTAACTTCAATTACCTCGCATTTGATTTATTAACCACTGATATCAAGACAGATGAAGTAAGTCCGGTGGAATTTCAATTATACCAAAACTATCCGAATCCGTTTAATCCCAAAACAAAAATTAGATTTTCTATTCCATCTTCCGAAACTAAATCAAATACAACTTTGAAAATTTATGATGTATTGGGAAACGAAATAACTACTTTGTTTAATGATGTTTTGAATACAGGTTTACATGAAATAGATTTTGACGCACAAAATTTATCAAGCGGAATCTATTTTTATGAATTACGTTCCGGAGAATTTGTTTCGACAAAAAAACTTATTTTAACTAAATAAAAATTAAAGAGAATGAGTATCAAACCATTTTATTTCATAGTATTATCGCTAATATTGGTTGGTGTTAACTTTCCACAAAGTTCGAACAAAAAAGTAGCTTCGTTTGCTAATCAAATAATTTCGGAAAAAGAATTTAGACAACGCTTTGAATTAACCCCTCGACTTGGCGATACATCATTTGATATTGATTCTCTTAAAAAAGAATTTCTCGCTTCACTTCTTGCTGAAAAGCTTTGGGCTAAAGAAGCTGAAGAACTTGGTTTTGATACACTCGAGGTTATCAAGTACGCTCTAAAACCAATCGAAAAATATCTTATTAAAGATGCTTTATATAAATCAGTAGTACTTGATAAAATCAAACTTAAAAACGAAGAACTAATAAGAGCAAACGCACGCAAAAGCATTACCTTAAAAGTTAATATTATTAACTCAAGGGATTCAGTTGAAATATTTTCGATTTTTTCTCAACTAAAAAAGGGGGAAAGCTTTGACTCAATACTAGCACTTCGTACAGAAGCTGAAAATCAATCTATTCCAATCGAAATAAAATTCGGGCAATTAGTCGAACAGTTTGTTGAAGACACTTTGTACAATTTGAAGCCGGGTAATTTTACCACTCCATTGCAAACCGAAAATGGCTGGTTCATTTTTAAAATGATTGATAAAATCCGCTCAACCGCTGATGATAAAACTAAAGTTGAAGAGATATTGAAAGAGAGAAAAGCAAAAGAAATCGGCACTAAATTTTTAAGAGAGTTTTTCAAAGGCGTTACTATTCATACCGATCGAGAATTGTTTAATCTTCTGTTCGATGAAGTAAAAATTTCTCTTCGGAATAAAAAAGCTACTAATAACATTAAACATAGTGGCGATATTTGTCTTGATGAATCTGACATCTCATCTTACATCGAGAAATTCGGGAAAAATCGGCTTGACCTTTCGTTCGTAAAACTAAATGAGAAACCAATCTCTTTCCGAGAATTCATTTATACTCTCGCATTTGATGGACTTTGCATAAGAGAAACATCGGATGAGGCTATTTTTTATCGTCTCGATCAAAATGTACGCAAGTTTATTCAGACCGAGCTATTAGTTAGAGAAGGAATTAAAAAAGGATTAAATAACTCACCTGATGTTTTATCCAATATGGATATGTGGAAGACAAATTATACCTCACAACTTCTTCGGAACAGATATGTCGATTCTGTTCAAATTTCAGAGGAAGAATATGATGCTGAAATTAGTAAAAAATCCGGTCATCGTGTTTTAATTAATATTGCACTATTGGAAACAAATAACTTAGACGTAATAGATAATTCATTGACTCAAATACAAGACGGAAAACCTTTTCATTTAATTGCTTCAGAAAATTCCGAGAATTCTCTGATAAGAAACAATAACGGATTTACAGGATTTGTAACACCTGAATCGCTCGGGGAAATTGGTGCCATTTCTTTAACTTTAGAAGAAAATCAAATATACGGTCCACTTAAAGTGAAAGATGGTTATGCTTTATTTCAGTTAATAAATAAGTTTGAGGAAGATGATTCTACTTCGAGAAGAGCCCCCATAAACATAGAAGAAATAAAACAATTTTATTATCAGAAAAAATTAGAAAATGTATTTCTGAAGAAGACTTATGAGTTAGCAGACAAGCACGGGTTTTCAATCGATAACAAAACTTTAAAAGAGATAAAGGTATCACCCATTCCTATGTTTACTCACCGAGTAATTGGTTTTGGTGGTAGAATTGCCGCTTTTCCTTATACTAATCCATGGTACAATTGGATAGATAAATATCTTCAGATTAAAAAAGATTTACCTTAAAATATTCTTTCTTCAAATTACAACCTCACACATATTCAGATAAATTTTCTCCTCACATACTATGTCATAAATATTTTGTATCTTGCGCGTTGAACTTTAAATTTTTTGGGAGTTTGGGGACACTCCGTTTAACCCGAGGGTAAAACCTTCAGAATTTAGATACAAATGAGACGCAATTTTTACCGCTTGTTATTAGTTTTAACATTAATAACTCTTCATAACTTAAATATATTTGCTCAGGTTGGCTATTATGATAGCATTAATGTTGCAAACCCAACTTTTGTAACCGATTTGAAAGAAAGAATTAGGCGTAATTATACAAAAGTATCTTACGATCAATTTGATGAAACAAATGTTACTAATTATGCTTCTCGAGACACTTCCGGTGGAAAACGAGCTGTAACATGTGTTTATTCAGGTTTTATACAAGTCTATACTCCTCCTTTTGCATGGACTCCAACCACATCAATGAGCCGTGAACATACTTGGTGCCACAGCTGGATGCCAACTTACAGTAGCACTTCAGGGAATGAGTATTCCGACCAGCATCATTTATTTCCCACGCACCAGAATGGGGCAAATGGAGTCAGAAGCAATCATCCTCTTGGAATTGTTGCAACAGTAACTTCTTCCTTTCTTGAGGGAAAGTATGGTAAAGATGCAAATAACAACAATGTTTATGAACCCAGAGATGCTCACAAAGGAGATGCTGCACGAGCGATACTTTATATGGCTTTACGATATGATGGCGTAAATGGAAACAGTTGGAATTTCAATTGGTTAAATTCTGTCCGATTACCGTTTCTTAATGAAGCACCACAAAATTTGAATACCTTAATTCAATGGCATCAAAACGACCCACCGGATGCATGGGAAATTGGCAGAAATGATTATATCTATTCAATTCAGAACAATCGAAATCCATTTATTGATCATCCTGAGTATGTTAATTATATCGATTTTAACACTATGACTTATAACGCGGGTGGAGGCTCAATTGCAGATGAACCGACAAATCATGTTACAAATTTTCAAGCAGAACTTATTTCTACTTTATCAATTAGATTAACGTGGAGTAATGCTGTTGAAGGCTCGCAAGCTCCATCCGGTTATGTTTTATTTATTAGCAATTCGGAAATTTCCGCACCTACAGATGGAGTAACTTATTCTGATGACTTAAATCTTTCTGATAATATTGGAAGAGTTAATATTACTCATCCGAGTGCCGGAGAGTACACGTTCTCCGACCTTAATCCAAATACAGCTTATAACTTCAAGATTTTCTCGTTTAATGGAAGTGGAACACAAATAAATTATAAGATAGATGGTTCAATTCCTTCTGCGGTTTGTACTACGGGAACGCCGACTCTAGCCACAGAACCAACAAATTATCCAACTAATTTTTCCTCATCTAACATTAGTCATTCTTCCATTACAATAAGTTGGTCGGATGCTATTGCGGGTTCACAAGTACCCAGCGGTTATTTATTAGTTGCAAGTGCAGGAACTATTACTTCCCCAACAGATGCAATTACTTATAATGATGACACAGACTTATCTGATGGAAATGCTCATGTAAATATCGAATATTCTGCGAGTAACAGTTATGTTTTTAATTCTTTAACACCGAATACCAATTATACTTTCAAAATATTTTCTTATAATAATGCAGGCGGAAGCATCAACTATAAAACAGACGATTCTCCACCAGAGCTATCAGCATCAACTCTTGATGCAAAGGGAACAGAAAGTTTAACCGCCGGTGATATTGTTATTGTTGGATTTAATATGACAAATCCAGATGAGTTTGCCTTCATACCATTAGTGAATATAGCTGGTGGGACTCAAATAAAATTTACCGATAATGGTTGGTTCAATTCAGGAAGTTTCAGAACAAGCGAGGGTATAAAGTCATGGACTGTTTCACCTGAAGGAATCTCAAAAGGAACAATTGTTAAGTTTTCTGACAATGCTTTTAATATTGGGAATACAGATAGTTCGGGTTCATTTTTACTTGCCACGGCGGGAGATCAAATTCTTGCATACACAGAACTAAATTCCACAATAACTTTCATTTATGCAATTAATGACTCCGGAAATTCATGGCAAGCAAATGCTTTTTCTTCAAATTCGTCAGCATTACCCACCGGATTGATAAACGGTGAAACTGCTGTTGCACTTCCCAAAAACAATAACGGATTGTATAATGGTGGATACTCGTATAATCCAGAGGACCTATTATTATTAGTAAGTAATCCTGCAAACTGGACAATGTCTTCCACACGATTAACTATGCCGAGCGGAAATGTTCCTCTTCCGGTCGAGCTAACCAACTTTTCAATTTCTCCAAAAGGAAACTCTGCTTTGCTAAGTTGGTCAACATCAAACGAAGTAAATAATTATGGTTTTTATGTTGAAAGAACTTCAAATAAGACAAATTCATTTTGGGAAAAGGTCGGATTTATTCTCGGAAGTGGTTATTCAAACTCTCCACAAAGTTATTATTTCATAGACAGTAGTATCTCTTCAGGTAAATATTATTACCGATTAAAACAAGTTGATAATGATGGACAATATGCATATAGCCCAATAGTTCATTTTGATAATATCGACAACCCCAAAAACTATGCATTATTTCAGAACTATCCGAATCCCTTTAATCCTTCAACGAGAATTAGATATTCCATTCCACAAGATGGATTTGTTACACTGAAAATTTACAACTCACTCGGAGAAGAAATAATAACGATAGTTAATCAAAGTCAAAATTCCGGGCAGTATGAAGTTGATTTAAATGCGTCAAATCTTGCGGGAGGCATTTATTTTTATGAATTAAAATGTAATGATTTTATTCAAGTGAGAAAGCTTGTAGTTATTAAGTAAGTTTTGAATAAAATCACTATTTTGGTTCAAAAAAATTTCGAGAAATATGAAAACTTTATTTTATTCCGCGATGTTACTCTCTGTTTTTCTAATTTTGAATGGCTGCGGAACAAGCAACATGACTTCTTCATCAACTTCAAAAGAAAACATTAATAGTCATAATGCCCAGAACTCTCTTGATTGGAGCGGTGTTTATAAAGGAGTAGTTCCTTGCGCTGATTGCGAAGGGATAGAAACAATTCTTATTCTGAATAAAGATTTATCTTATGTTTTAAAAACATCCTACCTTGGAAAAGAGAACAACCCTCTTGTAATCGAAGGGAATTTCATTTGGAATGAGTCCTCAAATAAAATAACATTAAGTGGTATTCAGAATGCTCCCAATTCATTTTTTGTCGGTGAGAATCTAATCTATCAACTTGATATGGACGGAAACAGAATTACAGGTGAGTTATCTGAAAATTACGCTCTCCGAAAAGAACTCTCCGGAAGTGATTTAGAAATTTCTAATAAGTATTATAAACTTATTGAATTAATGGGGAAGCCGGTTATAGCTTCAGAACATCAGAAAAAAGAAATTCATATTATTTTTAATTCTGAAGGAAATAGAATACACGGTTTTAGCGGATGCAATACTTTTAATGGCTCTTATGAACTTAAAAATATAAATGGAATTTCCTTCTCAAAAGTGGCGACAACCTTGATGGCTTGTCCCGAAATGGAAACAGAAAAACAATTTCACCAAATTCTCGAAATGACTGACAATTACTTTTTTGATGGAAAATATTTGCAGTTCAATAAAGCAAAAATGGCACCTCTGGCGAAATTTGAAGTTGTTTGGTTCCGTTAGTTAATCAATATATTTTTAGTATATATGAACAGCAATCCAAATTGAAGCTTCACCTTCTTTTGTCCGTTCAACTCTATGTTTTTTGTGGGCAGGGATAAATACATAATCGCCGGCTTTAAGTTTCAGAGGCGCCTCTTCCCCTTCAAAAAGTAAGTCTGCTTCACCTTTTACTAAGATTGCCCACTCGTCTTGAATTTGATCATACCATTCGCCGAGAGGTGTTGCTTGCCCCGAAGAAATGATTCTACCAATTTTAACATTTTTAGCATCTTTGATATCTTCGAAAATCTCTTTTTCGAAATTGAGGTTAAGACTCTCAAAAATATTTCCATCCGGACTAGAGGTTTTTGTCAACATAATTAATCCTTTTCTTTAAGATATTTATCGTACCACTTTCTTCTTTCATCATCAACTTCTTTTCTATAAGACTTAAGAAAGTGATCGCCATTTTCATATATAATTAATTTATAATTTTTATTCTCTTCAGAAAATTTTTCCGCAATATTTAAGGTTTGAATTGGTGAAATCGTTTCGTCTGCTCCGCCGTGTAAAAGCAAGTATTTTGTTTCTTGTGGAAGTTTTTTTGTGAATAATATTGGTGATCTATCATCCAACTCTTCTTCAGTGACTTCTCTTTTGAATATGTGTTGAAATAATTCTTTAATTCGGTTCTGTCCATTCAGACTTTCTCGCAAATCTGAAATTGCTCCGTTTAATACCGCACACTTAAATCGATTATCTTTTAATAGGGTTAAATAAGTCATTAACCCTCCACGACTCCAACCTTCGATTCCCCATTTAACTGTATCTATAAAATCAAAAGATTCAGCTAAAGGAATAAGATTTAAGACATCATTAACATCTGCACCACCAAACTCTTCTTTCCCTTCGTTTTCAAAACTGCCACGATACATAGAGGCGAAAACTGCATATCCCCAACTTGCCATCAAACCAAACATGCCTCGAGCACTGAATTCATCAATATAACCGCGATTCAAAGCGCCTCCCCTATTCCAAATAATAGCCGGAATTTTAGCTTCTATATTTTGAGGAATTGCAAAATAACCTCGAACCCTATATTCATCTGATTGATAAACAATTTTATAAACTTCGCTGTTTAAAATCGATTCTTCACCCCAACCGCTAATAATCATTTTTTCTTGTTGTGAAGTAAGCCGAATTATTTCTTGTTCGATTATTTTTGATTGCATTATTATTTTGGTTTTATTAGTAAAAATAATTCAATTCGCTAAATAATTTCAAAAATATTTAGAACCATTCTTGATGTTTTGCATCTAAATTTCTGTTTAAGAAGCGCTACATCTTTTTAGTCTTCTTAAACTAATTTTGGAATTATTTTGTCAAATAAATGTTATTACTTATACATATTACAGGAAATAAATGAAATCAAGATTTTTGAAAATTAGTCTCTTACTGCTCGTTGTTAGTTTATATAATATTTCACTCGCTCAATCCGGAAGAGTTGAACAAAGTGTAAATTTTGTTCCGATTGGAAAAATTAGTGGGGAGGTTTTTGATGCAATAACATCCAAACCAATTGAATATGGAAATGTTGTTTTATATAACTCAAAAGACTCTTCCCTAGTAAATGGAACGATTACTAATCCCTCGGGTGAATTTTCTTTCGAAAAACTTCCATTCGGAAGAATGTATGCAAAAGTGACTTATATTGGTTACAAGACCAAAGTCATAGACTCAATAATTATAAATCCTAAGAATAGAGAAATTAATTTAGGTAAAATAAATCTTCAGCCAACAGCAGTTAATTTGGGAGAGGTTGTGGTATCATCTGAAAAAGAGATGATGGTTAATAATCTTGATAAAAAAGTTATAAATGTCGAAAAGAATATAACTTCAGCAGGAGGAACAGCTGTTGATGTAATGCAAAATATTCCTTCCGTTTCTATTGATGTGGATGGTGCGGTAAGTCTACGAGGTAATAAAAATGTAACAATCCTGATTGATGGAAAACCAAATGGCCTCGCAAGTTTAGGCAGCGGTGATATTCTTAACCAAATTCCGGCAAGCTCTATTGAATCAATTGAGTTAGTAACAAACCCATCTGCAAAATATGACCCGGAAGGAACCGCCGGTATTATTAATATCGTCTTGAAAAAAAGAACCAATATTGGGCTAAATGGTGTTTTTTCAATTAATGCCGGCACAAGGGACAAATACAATAGCTCAATCAATTTAAATTTGCGACAATATCCGTTAAACTTTTTTGCAAGTTATGATGGTAGAGTCGGCAATATGCTTGGAAATGGAACCACCAACCGTTTCACAAATTTAAGTGGCATTTCATCATCACTGTATCAAAGTCAGAATGAAAAAAATCTAATGTTAACACATAATGTAAACTCCGGCTTCGACTATATGATTAACGATTTAAATACTTTTACTTTTTCTTTTCAGTATCGACGTTTTGGAATGGAGAATAATGTAATCGCTGATAATTCTACATATAATTCTTCAAACATAGTGATTAGAGAATTTAATCGAATCACTGATGGAGAACGCGCTGTTGATTTCAGAAATTATACCCTTAGTTACAAAAAAACATATGATAATAAAGGTCAGGAATTTACTGCCGATTTTATGTATAACGATATTGACATGAAATTCGGTCAGGAAATTATTCAGAATGAATTAAGTACCGGTTTAGTTACTGATAAATTAACCCAACGCACTCGCTCAAAAAATGATAATAAAATGTACATCATTCAATCAAACTATAAGCACCCTTTTGAGGGATTCGGAACCCTTGAAACCGGCTTTAAAAGTAGCTTGCGAAATTTATATATGCAAAATGATTACGATGTATTTAATGCGGCTTCCGATTTATGGGTAACTGATGCTACCTCTAGAAATTATTTCAGGAATAATGAACAAGTTCATGCGGTTTATGGGACATTTGCCGGAAAAGTATTCGGAATAAAATATCAAACCGGTCTGCGCGCTGAACAAGTTTTTGTTGATGGTCTTCAAGAAGTAAACAACTTTAGTTACAAAAAAGATTATCTGACCTATTATCCTTCACTTCACTTGGTTAAAGAGTTTGAAAATCAACATGAAGTATTACTCAGTTATAGCAGAAGAGTTAATCGCCCTCATCCCCGCTCCATTAATCCGGTAATTGATTACACCGATTCACTTAATATCACTCAGGGAAATCCATATCTAGACCCCGAATATGTTAATTCTTATGAACTTGGATATTCAAAATATTGGGGAGCTTCATCATTCACTTCAAATTTATTTTATAAGTACACAACAGGAATGATTGGTAATTACAGCGTTCTAGAGCCATCAGGAATAACCAGAACTACGTTCCTAAATTTATCTAAAGGAACTTCTTACGGATTGGAATTAACCGGAAATCATGCTTTGCTTCCCTGGTGGAGATTAAATGCTAATGTTTCTTATTTTAATTCTGAAGTGATAGGTCCCGATTTTACAAATGATAACTTCAGTTGGATGGCTAAATTAAACTCAACAATGACTGTGTGGGAAAACATCATGGTGCAAATGATGTTAAATTATAATTCACCTATGGTTATGTCTCAGAGTAAAACAAAGGAAATGTTTACAGCAGATTTAGCTCTGCGTAAAGAATTTATGGAAGGGAAAATATCACTATTACTTAGAGTAAGTGATATTTTCAACACACAGAAATTCGATTTAGAAACTACGGGGAACGGATTTGTTATTAACTCATATAGAAAAAGAGATTCCCAGAATGTCTTTTTAGGGTTAACATATCGATTAGATGCAACTCAAAGAATGCGTGAACGAAATCCCCGCACTGAATCGGGAATGGATGAGTATTGACATTAGGCTCAGCGGCTATATCCTTATAGCCGCTTTTTTATTTTAACTTATCTTTAAATATTTTCTTAAACTTTTCCAATTTTGGAGTTATCACAAATGAACAGTATCCTTGATTAGGATTATTTTCATAATAATTTTGATGATACTTTTCGGCTTCAAAGAAATTTTCAATTGGTGATATTTCGGTTACAATCGGATTATTCCAAATTCCCTCTTTATTCAATTTATCTCTGTAATATTTTGCTTTTTCTTTCTGTTCATCGTTATGATAAAAAATTACCGAGCGGTATTGAGTTCCAATATCTGCACCTTGTCTGTTTAGTGTAGTCGGGTCGTGAGTCTTCCAAAATATTTCTAATAATTCGTCATATGATACAACTGCTGAATCATATGTTAATTGTACAACTTCAGCGTGACCGGTGGTTCCACTGCAAACTTGCTCATAAGTAGGATTAAAAACTTTTCCGCCCGAATATCCTGAAACAACATCCGAAACGCCTTTTACATTTTCAAATATTGCTTCCGTACACCAAAAACAGCCTGATCCAAAAGTCGCTTTAGTTAAATATTTTTTTTCGTCGCTCATCTTTTTCCCATAGTTAGTTTTATCATTCTCAGCACAATTAAGATTTATAATTGTTAATAATATCAATGCTATATTTAGTAAAAAAGCTCTAAACATATAACTTATTCAAAAATAATTATTCCAAAATATTCAGGCTCATACGGTGGATGATTAGCCATTTTTGACCAATCGCTTTGAATATCCTCTGCTTGTTGTCGATGTCTCCTTACATTAAATCCCCATGCATCTCCGATATTCGGTTTTGAAGTTTCCAACTCCTTAAATGGAATTATGAATTCCGCACTCCAGAAATCTTTTCCGATAAAAGTCTTTACATCAAAATTGAAAGTAAAGCGTCCCTTTGGTGAGCTGGAGAGTACAGTCCCCTTAGGATTTACCATCAATCTGAAAAAGGTCTTCATATCTCGATTTGTATCAAAGTAAAGTTCAAAGTCATCGTCTCCAAAAACTAACGGGATATCGCCGTATGCAAAAGCCGATAGATTCTCCGGCTTCGGCTCACTCCCAAAAACTCCGACATAAATATTTTCGTCGTCGTAAAACATTGAGACTCTTGTTTTATCAATTTCATGCTTCATTTTTTTATTAACAAAAAGATTATCTATGATTAAACTCTCTTCCCAAATTTTCTCCTCGACATTACCGTCGAAAGTGATTTTAGCGTTGACGTTTTTCACTGTACGAGTGGGAGGAATAAACATCTTCGCATAATGCTTCGCAGATGTTAAAATACCGGTTGATGTTGTATAGGGTGATTCAATTTTTAACTTTGGTAAATTGCTCTTGTCGATTTCTTTGGGTAACTCATACTTGAATCTTAATTCCTTCTTCTCATTAGGGGGAAGAATTATATTGTAACCCCAAGGTTCAAAACGCCATGAATAATCCTCTGTTTCCCATGATGCTGAATAATTTATTACTTCATTAGAATGATTTTCTAAAATGCAACTTAGTTCTGTCTTCCTTGGTGATGCACTTGAAAGAATAATAGTAGAATTTTCATTAAAAAACTTTTGAGCTCTTTCTCTTTCGGTAACTGATACAAAATCTTTTGAAAATATTTTTCCGTCACCCAGAACAGCATAATCAATATTATTACCATCTACAGAGACTTGCAGAAAGTGGTGAAAATAACCGATATAAGAGTTATATAATTTCATATTTCCTGATGAGTTTAAACAAAAATATTCAATCTCGTCTATTTTACGATAATCATAATAGTGGTAATGCCCTGTAAACACAGCACGAACGGGATACTGCTTTAGTAAATTATGAACGTAGCTCCAATCAAAGCCTCTGTTTAAATGTAGGGGGGAGTGAATTGTGACAAAAATATTATGTGAGCTTTTATTTTTTTCTAAATCTTTTTTTAACCAACTAAATTGCTCCATCGATACTGAATCAAAATTTTGATTATGAAATGCATTTAATACTATAAAGTGATTACTCAAATAATCAAAAGAATAATATAACTTGTCTTCTCCCCACGTTTCAAGATAAGCCGGTTGAATTTCTTTTGTTGTAATATCATGATTGCCGGGTGTTGGATAAAAGGGAACTGTTAACGGTTCAATTTGCTTCCTAAATTTCACCCATTGTTTGCGAGCTGCATTTACATTATAAGTATAGCCATGTATCATATCTCCCACATGAAGAACAAAATCGGGTTTTAGTAGTTCAGTCTCATGAACAATGCGTTCAAAAGTTTCCGGATTTTGGAACTGCGAATCTCCCCAGACAATAAATTTATACTTTTGTCCAATTAATGGATTCGCAATGAGAATAAAAATGTAAATACAAAACAAATAGAATTTCATGATTTGAGAATGATTGAAAATTATTAAATGTTTTTCAACTGATTGTAGATGGTCTTGATTAAGAACTTTCTATCGATTGGCTTAGATAGATAATCTGTGAATCCTGCCTCGGTAATTTTATCTCTATCAGATTTTAAGGCAAAAGCTGTCTGCGCAATAAAGGGGATATTTCTGTAGTGATTCCATCTTCTGATAATTTCTGCTCGAAGTTTAACGCCATCCCATCCACCGGGCAGACCTATATCCATTAAAATTAGATGAAATGAATCGTTATTTTCTTCTTTCTCCTCAATCTTTCTTAAAGCATCCTCCCCATTATCAGCTAAAGTTAGTCTGGATACTTTATGCAAAGTAATTTCAAGCATCTTTCGACTGCTTTCATCATCTTCAACAATTAAAATCTTAGGTTGTCGTTGACTCAAAAACATTAATTCGGATGAGCTCGCAAAGAAGATAGTATCTTGTACAGTAATTTCAGATTTGCTCACTTCAACGGCAGGGAGCGTAATAACAACTTTTGTTCCTTCTGCTGAAGATGATGATATTTCAAAATCACCATTCATAAAACTAATCAACCGCTTTGAAATTGCCATTCGGAATAAAGTCGGTTCCGGAGCATCATCTAGTGAAAAACTTTTTTCAGTATCACCTTGAGTTATAGCATTAAGTTTTTCTTCAGATAAAACTTGTCCTGAATCTTTAATTACTATTTGAACTTTAGGTTTCCCTTTGATGTGCATCGCTTGAACTGAGATAGAATTCTTCTCAGAACGTTCAATTGCATTCCCAATAATGTTATTCAAAGCTTCAAACAATCGGTTTTCATCAGCAAAAACCGGACTTTTGATAATGCTTGATGAAATTATCTTCACATTTTTTTTGTTTGCAGTTGATTGCAAAAGGCTAACAACTTCATCAAGCAAAGGAACTAATAAAATTTCCTTAATCTGTAATAAATCTGTATTGGCTTCAATTTTCTGAAAATCAGACTCTTGGTCTAAAAGTGTAATTAATCGTTTTCCACCCGAATAGATTTTATCGGCATAAATGTAATTTGATTTATCTTTCTGGTCCTTTAATTCCTCACGCAAAATATCAGCAAAACCTAAAATACCATTCAGAGAAGTTCTGATGTCATGATTCATATAGGCTTCTAAAGCAGTTCTTCTTTGAGTTTCATTTTGATTATTATCTTCTTCCGAAGCAGCTTCATTAAAAGACCAATTTCCTGTTTGAAGTTCTTTAACCACTGCTATAATAGAAGGAATTCCTTTATACGAAAGAACATCAAAATGAACCTCAGCATAAATTACATTTATCTGGTTGCGATGGTCGAAGCGAATTTCGAAAAGGCCGGGGACAAAATTTTCAAGTTCATCATTTTGATTAAAATAATTTCTTATGAAATGTTGATCTTCTTCATGCAAGAAATCGAGAAACGACTTTCCCTTAATAAGATTTTCAACATATCCTGTCATTCTTGAAAATGCACTATTGGAATATTGAATTAACTCATCTTGTAGAATTATTATTCCATCGCTAAGGTTGGCAAAAATTGGTAGAGTTCTCTCATCAAAGTGAACAAAAGAAACTTCTTTTTTAACAAATCTATGCGATGCAACAATTGCAACATTATCCTGTTTCGAGTTTTTAATAATGGAGAAAGAAAAATTTAATGGTTCAGTGATTCCTTTTTCAGAAATTGGAATTAATTCCACATCAAAAATATCTTTTTGCTTTAATTCCAAAATTATGGCGTCATCTGAAAGATTAGTTGCAAAAAACTTAAAAACATCTGTTAACTTTTTCCCTTTTGCAATTGATGACTTAACTCCTGCGATTTTTTCAGCGACTTTATTTAGATAAATAAACCTCAAGTTCAAATCGAAAGCGATTATCGGCGCATTAAGTCCATCGGCAATAATACTTTTTTGATTAAGTTGAGCTTCAGAAAATTTTCTTTCGGTCACATCTCTCAAAACAACAGCGGTTTTAGATTCATCAAGAAAAACAAAACGAAATTCCACAATTCGGTTTTTATTATCGATAGCAAAAGCCAACTCTGTTTGCTGAACACGTTTTTCGATGTAAGCTAAATTCCTCATCGATTCAAATTTTGATGCCAATTTTTCCGGAAAAATTTCAGTCGGTTTTTTTGTCAATATTTTTTCGGGATTTATCGGAAGCAAATTAGTTTGGCGTGAAAAGAAATCGATAAAAGTTCCGTCTTTACCTTGAAGCAGAATTAAATCCGGAAAGGAATTAAGTGTCGAAAAAAGTCTTCTGAAAAGAACAGAATCTTTCCGCATCGATTGAACTACGAAATCAGGTTCTTCTTTTGGTGATTTATCAGCAGAACTTTGAATCAGCGTTGTTAACTTTTTTAATCCGGAGAAAAGAAATCCTCTTTCATCTGTTTTGAAAAATTGCTGTTCATCTTCTTCATCATTATAAAATAAAATTGGGAGTGCTGGATTTTCTTTTCTTATAAGAGCGATTGAAGTTAGAAAATCATATCCGGTAAGTTTAAAATTTATCAGAATTAAATCCGGAGTAAGCCTTTTAACACTCAAAGCGATTTCATCGGGGTTACCGATAAAAAGGAGTTCAACCTCTCCATATTGTTTTGCCAATTCTCTCTTCAGACCCTCAACAAAACTCTGGTGTTCGCTTACAATTAAAATTCTTTTCATTAATCAATTCGAAAAAAAAATAAATGATTTGCTTCTTAAACTTTTTACTGAACCTAAAGCAATATTCATCTGTAATAATAATTATTTTTGTTAAATAAAAAAATCTAACTTAAAGGATGATTGACATTATCCCTTGGGAAATAATCAATTAAACCTCATACATAATTATCGTATATTTACGCTTAAAATTTAGTTTAAAATACAATTTTGTGCAGATGCTAAAGGTAAATGAAATATA
Organism: Ignavibacteriaceae bacterium; assembly: GCA_019638025.1. GTDB lineage: Bacteria > Bacteroidota > Ignavibacteria > Ignavibacteriales > Ignavibacteriaceae > JAGUXE01. The sequence goes on along the minus strand of JAHBUO010000001.1, from coordinate 370,221 downwards.
TTATTCGGTACAAGGGGAAAGCTCAAAAGCCGGGCTACCTTGTATTTTTGTTAGATTGACTTATTGTAATCTTAGATGCTCTTATTGCGATACAGAATATGCTTTTTATGAAGGAACTGATTTTTCAATTGACACCATAATTGAGCAAATTCAAAAATATAATTGCAAATTAGTTGAAATAACCGGGGGTGAACCCCTGGTACAAGCGGAGTGTCTCCCATTAATGGAAAAGCTTTGCGATATGGGTTACGAGGTAATGATTGAAACCGGGGGAAGTCTTCCAATTGAAAAAATTGATGAACGAGTTTCGGTAATTATGGACTTAAAATGTCCCTCCAGCAAGATGATGCAAAAGAATCGTTATGAAAATATAAATCATCTAAAAACCATCGATGAAGTAAAGTTTGTAATTGGTACTCGCGAAGATTACGATTGGTGTAAGAAAATAATTGAAGAATATAATCTTTCAGAAAAATGTCACATTTTATTCTCGGTTGTTTTTGGTCAGCTAAAACCGATTGATTTAGTAAATTGGATTTTAGAAGACAACTTGCCGGTACGATTTCAGTTACAAATGCACAAAATTATTTGGGAACCAACAAAAAAAGGTGTTTAATGAAAATTGCTAAAGAATTCCGTTGGGAAATGGGTCATCGACTCCCATTTCATCAAGGGAAATGCGTTAATCTACATGGTCATTCGTATAAGATGTTAGTTGAAGTTGAAGGTGACCTCGATAAAGATGGAATGGTTGTCGATTATTATGATTTAAAAGCTATTATTAATCCTATTGTAGAAGAACTTGATCATGCGTATTTGGTATGGAGGGATGACACCCAATTGATAGAAGCTCTTAAAATGTTGAATTCAAAAAAAGTTATAATTGACTATCATTCAACAGCTGAAAATATGTGTCTATATTTTTTAGATAAAATTCAAACTGCTGGATTACCGAAAAACGTATCAAAAGTTAAAGTCCGTATTTACGAAACAGAGGACGATTATGCAGAAGAAGTCATTTCACTCAAAAAATAAGTTTAACTCCTCACACCCCGGAAACAAGACAGCTAAAAAAGCTGTTAAGCGTTGGGATGAATCAGAGAAGAAACCGTTTAAACATTCGAAATCACAAAGCTCAAATCGTTTCAAACTATTTATTGAGTACGATGGAACTCGTTACAGCGGTTGGCAAATGCAGCAAAACAGTAAAACGATTCAAGGAACAATTTTAAGCGCCGCTGAACAGATTTTCAAAGATGAAAAAGTTGAACTCTACGGAAGCGGCAGAACTGATGCTGGTGTTCATGCATTATGTCAGATAGCTCATCTTGATGTAAAAACAATGCTCGCCCCGGAAATAATAAAAATGAAATTCAACGATTTGCTTCCCCACGATATTAATATAATTGAAGTTCAAAAAGCCACACATGACTTTCATGCCCGTTATAATGCTGTTGGTAGAAGTTATATATATTTAATATCGAAAAGAAGAAGCGCTTTTGGCAAGCAATACATTTGGTGGTTAAAGGATAAGTTAAACATCAATTTGATGCGTGACGCAGCAAAATTTTTCGAAGGGAAAAATGATTTTGCTTCATTTACCGATAAAGATATGGAAGAAAAATCAACGCTTGTAGTAATTGATTCTGTTTCAATTATCGAAAAAGAAGATTTAATTATGATTCACATTAAAGGTTCTCACTTTTTGTGGAAAATGGTTCGTAGAATGGTTGGAGTTTTAGTCGAAATTGGTAGAGGAAAATTAAGCGACAAAGATTTATTATTCTTCTTAAGCAATTATACAAATGAACCGGCTGTATTTACAGCTCCGCCATCGGGTTTGTATTTAGAGCAGGTCTGGTATAAAGATGTAGATTATAATGCTGAAATAAATGTTCCCATCAACATAATGAACTTTGCGAGAGTATTAAAATAAATTATTTACTCTCTATTTTATCTTCGAGTTCTTTTATTTTACTTTCAAGAGCTTTTATTTGTTTAGCGTAATTATCAAGATTCCGTATATGACCTTCGATTCTCAACGCTTCACGATGTTCTTTTGCGGGATATCCAAAATACATTCCCGACTTAGTAATTGTTTTTGAAATACCGCTTTGTGCCGCAACAATTGTTTTATCTGCAATTTCTATATGACCCGAAATACCAACCTGCCCGGCGATAATACAATGTTTACCAATTTTTGAGCTTCCTGCAATACCGGCTTGTCCCGATAATACCGTATGCTCACCAATTACCACGTTGTGTGCTATTTGAACAAGGTTATCTATTTTAACTCCCTTTTTAATAACCGTCGAACCGATTGCAGCTCTATCAATAGATACATTTGAACCCAACTCAACATCATCCTCAATAATCACATTTCCTATTTGAGGTATTTTTTGATACTCCCCTTTTTCGTTTGGTGAAAATCCAAACCCATCCGAACCAACAACTGTCCCGGAATGAATTATTACCCGGCTTCCCACTACACAATTTTCTCTGATAGTAACATTGGGATAGAGGAGAGTATCGTTACCTACTTTAACATTATCCATTAAAACTGTATTATGAAATATTTTAGTGCTATCACCCACAACACATCCTTCAGAGATAACTACATTTTTACCTACAGCACAATTATTACCAATAATTGCCGATGGATGAATTGATGCAGTATTATCAATCCCTTCAAGATTTAATTTTGGAGTGAAATATTTTAATATTACCGAAAGAAATGCTTTGTTCGGGTCTTTGATTTCAAGATAAACAATATCATCACGAACCTTATTAAAGTCCGGCTTAACAAAAATTGCACTAGCCTTTGTGGTTGGAAAATATTTTTCGTAATTAGAAAGATAGAGGAAGGTTATATCCCCTTGTTTTGCTTCATCTATCTTAGCAAGGTTTGATATTTCAACAGTTTCATCACCAAAAATTTGGGCACCGGTTAATTCGGCAATTTCTTTTACTGATATTTTCATTGTGCGCGTTTTAGTTTTTCGATGACTAGATTTGTTATATCATATTTTTCTTTTGCATATAATAGCAAAACACCGCCACTCCTATCGAGAACAAAATCAAGGTCTTCACTTACTGCTACTTCTTTAATAACTGTAAATACTTTGTTTTGTACGGGTTTCATAAGCTCATCTTGCTTTTGAAATAATTCACCGTTTGTTCCGAATTTTTTCTCTCTGAATTCACCGATACTTTGTTCGAGTTTAATTAATTCACTTTCGAGTTCGGCTCTGTTTTGATCGGACATAATGAGTTTACGTTTCTCGTAGTCATCATACTTTGATTTCCACTCATTCTCCATTTTCTTTAGGTCAGATTGCCACTCTTGAATATAGGTATCCAATTGTTGACGCGCGTCTTGAGCTTCGGTTAATTGATCCATAATCGTATCTGAATCGACATAACCGATTTTCGACTGAGCGAATGAACTACTTGTAAAAACGATTAAAGCAAAAGCAATTAAATACTTTAACGATTTCATAATTTCCTCAAAACAAATTATTTCAAATTATAGATTAAATAAAAATCACCTTACCGAACATAACGGAAAGGTGATTTATCCAAAAGTCAAAAAAATTATTTTCCTCTTTTTAGCTTATCTAGAACTTTAAAGGTTATATCATAAGCTGAATCTGCATAAAGTAAAAGAATGTCTCCGCTTTTATCAAATATAAAAGACATGCCTTCATCTTTAGCAACGGCTTCAATAGCTGCAAAGATTTTTTCTTTTACCGGCTTTAATAATTGTTCTTGTTTAGAATAAATTTCACCGGTTCCTTGAGCAAACTTTGATCTTCTGAATTCTTCAATGGTTTGTTGTTGCATAACCAGTTTTTGTTCGGTCTCTTTGCGTTTAGCTTCAGGCATATTTGCGCCTTGTTTTTGGTAATCAGCATAAGCTTGTTGTAAATTTTGACTCATGCTATCAACTTGAGTATTCCATCTGTTGATTAAAGCATCTAATTCGCCCTGCGCCTTTATTGCTTCCGGAACTTGTTTAAGAATAACTTCTGAATCAACATAGCCTGTTTTTTGTGTTGATTGAGCAAATACTAACGAACCACCTAAAAGTAGAAATACGATGAGCAAAGAAAAATTTTTCACTACTATTCCTTATTAATTTATTAATGAACTATTTAATTAAAATCCTTTTCCAAACTGGAAGTGGAAAAGCCATGATGGGTCTTTACCGTCAACTGCTTTTCTATCAAAACCATAACCAATATCAAAACCGATTAAACCGATCGGATTAATCATAATTCTAGCACCAAAACCTGCAGCTCTCCGTAGGTTAAAAGCTGATGCGTTATTTAAATCTTCAAATACATTTCCGGCTTCTGCAAATGCAAGGACATACAATGGCATAGGATCGAGAGTTACAGCAAAGCGTAATTCTGCAGTGTAGCGTGCGGAGACTCTTCCTCCTATTACATCTTGATTAACGTTTCTTGGACCAACACTTCTATCATCATAACCACGAAGAGGGGTAGTTGCAATTATTAATCCGTTACCACCCATGTAAAAATATTCAAAAGGTTGAATTGGTGTACCGGTTTTTAATTCTTCAAGATAGCCTATATCTGCAACTGTATAAAGAGCAAGTTTATTGCTATTAAATAATCTTTTATACCATTCGGCTTTGAAAGAAATTTTGTAATAATCTACATCACCGGGCAAAAACGGACCCCCCGAAATTTCTCCATCTAAAACAATAGAAGAACCTGCTGATGGGAAAATTGGATTATCAACATTTCGTCTCGAAATCGTTGCCCCTAAAGTAAACTGTTGAGTTTTTCCTTCACGATAAAAATTTGCTCCATTTATAACATTGTTATTTTGATATCGGAACATTCCTTGAACATAAAAATAATCATCGGGCCACTTTAATCTTCTTCCAAGTTTTACCGAACCACCCGATTGTCGTAAATCATAAATATATTGTTGGCGTGTATCGAAGAAATCAAAACCTATTAATGTTGGAGTATCATAAAGCCACGGTTCTGTAAATCCGAGTGAAAAAGTTCTATAAATATTACCTACACCAAATTGCCAGTTGAAACTCAATATCTGTCCCCCGCCCAACGAGAATGGTTCAGAAATGGAGAAGTTTGTAAGTGTTACACCAACAGCGCCGCTAAATCCGAAGCTTCCGCTATAACCAACCGAGGCATTTAAATAATCACTTGAGCGTTCTTCAACTTTAAAGGCAACACTTACAGTGCTATCATTTTCGAGTTGATAATCAACACCTTCTTGATACAGTTTTTCAACGTTAAAATATTGAAGATTTGCGAGTTGCTGTAAACTTCTTATCATGTATGCACGATTGAAAAAATCGCCCGGCACAGTGTATAGTTCTCTTCTAATAACTTTATCTTTTGTTTTATCATTACCGGAAATATCAACTTTACCTACACGAAACTGATTTTTTTCAATAATCTGAATTGTAATATCGATTGAATCTTCACCAACTCTCGATTCAACAGGATTTAATCTAAATGTTAAGTAACCATTATCTAAGTACAGAGACGAAATGTCGTTTTGTCTTTCGTTCTGTCGTAAGTTTTGGTTAAATCTTTCATAATCAAAAATATCTCCCTTTTCAAATCCCAATCGCTCGGTTAAATATTCAGAAGTGTAAATTGTATTTCCTTCCCATGCGATATTTCGTACCTTGTATTGTGGACCTTCGTGAATAAAGAGATAGATGTGCATATCTTTTTTGTTGTTCAGATATACAATTGAATCTTTTATGATTTCGGCATCTCTATAGCCATTTTTTTGATAATAGCGTTCTACAAGTTTTTTATCTTCTTCAAATTTATCTTTTTCAAACTTTGCGCTATTCCAAAACTTCCACCAAACTGCTTCGTTAGTCTCTTTAAATTCTCCCAATAAATCGTCATTATCAAAAGCTTTATTCCCGATAAATTTAATTGCCCTAACTTTAACTTGATCGTTTTCTTTAATATCAAAAATCAACAATATTCTATCTTTAATTTTTTCTATCAGATTTGAATTTGCTTTCTCTGATAATGAATATTCGTCTGAATATTCTTCTGAAAAGTCATTTTTATTGCGCCATGTAACCGTAACATCATTTTTGGAAGTATCCGCCTTATAAAAGATGAAATACTTAGGTGAAATTTCAGCATTTAACAAACCTTCTTCGTCGTACAACTTTTGAATAGTTACCTTCATTCTTTGTACTTCTTGAGGTTTTAATATTTGTCCTCGGATTAAGTTAACTTTTTTTTCTAAGTCAGAAGTGCTAACCTCATCATTACCACGAAAAACAACTTTTTCGACCCTGCTGTATTCTTCAACTTTAAGAAGTAGAAAAACGCCATCACCAATTTGCTTATCAATTAAAATTTGAACATCTGAAAATATATTGAGAGACCACAATTGCCTTATTGCATTAATTGTTTGATCGCCGGGGATTTGAATTTCATCATCGACCTTTAATCCGCTATTTACAATTATTGTACGAGCATCAGCTGAACGGTTCCCATCGACAGAAATCCCCAATATTCGAAAAGAATTCTTTCCTGTTTGGGCCGAAAGGGAGACTGAGATTATTATTAATGCTAATGTAACTAACCAATAATTTATTTTGTGTTTAGCGGGTTGGGACATTCTTGGAGCCTTTATCATTCTTTTGAAGTTGTTCACTAACTTTACCAAATCTTCTTTCTCTTTTCTGAAAATCTTTTATTGCCTCGTATAAATTTTTACGTCTGAATTCAGGCCAATAGACATTTGAGATATATAATTCTGTATATGCTATTTGCCAAAGCAGAAAATTACTTACTCTAAATTCATTGCCTGTTCTAATCATTAAATCGGGGTCTGGGATTTCACCGGTTGTTAAATGCTCATCAAATAATTCTGATGTAATCTCGTTTATCGAAAGCGAATTATCTTTTACTTTTGAAGCAATCGATTTAACTGCTTCAATTATTTCCCATCGACCGCTATAGCTTAATGCTAATACGAGAGTTAAACCTGAATTATTTTTAGTCTTATCAATTGCATCTTTGAACTCGGCTTGAACTTCTGCCGGAAGAGTTGCTGTATCACCTATCGTAGTTAGACGAACATTATTCTTGTTTAGTTCATTTAATTCTTTTTTAAGGGTTTTTAGAAGAAGCCTCATAAGAGTAGATACTTCTTCTTTGGGTCTTTTCCAGTTTTCAGTTGAAAAAGTATATAGAGTAAGATATTTAACCCCAATCTGTGCCGATGCTTCAACTATATCTCGCACCGAATCAACACCAACTTTGTGCCCGGCGTATCTCGGTAAACCTTTACTCCTTGCCCATCTACCGTTGCCATCCATAATGATAGCAATATGACGTGGAATTTCGCCGGATTCTTTAAGTAAATTTTGAGATTTTTGATCGTCTTCTTTTTTTGCTTTTGCCAAAGCTACTATTTATCCTTAATTAATCGTCAAATTACTATTGAATTAGTTTTTAATTCAATACCGATTTTGAGTCCAACTACCCAAAATTCAGAAAGGAAAGTTAATCATTCCTAATAAATTAATGAAAGGAAAAAATATGTCCTATAAAGAGTTAAAACATCTCAGTTGGCAATTTAATTTAAGGCGGTCGGCTTGGTTAGAATAAAAACCTCATAATTGAAAATCAAACCTTTTTTGATCGTTTCGTTATATATTTCAAACAAGCCACTTTCTTCGAATAAACTTTTGTAATCTTCCGAAGAATACTGATGGGGATGAAGTATGTCACCGGGAATACTGCTAAAAATGAACTTTAAGAAATTATAATTATGAACATCAATTGAGTAGACGATTTTTCCATTGTCTGATAAGCAGGAAGTTAAATTCGCTATTGCTTTTTTGATGTCGGAAACATGATTAATAACATTCAGACAAAAGATTACATCAAATTTCCGGGTGAATTGAAATTCTTCGATTGTTGATTGAAAAAACTTAACATTTGGATACATCGAATAAGAAAATATATTTAATTTTTCATATTCAGATAATAACGGGTCAACGGCAAAAACTTCATTATGCGGAAAAAGCATATACATTCCTGAAGGTCCACAACCTGCATCTAATATTTTTGTCCTTTCATTGATGGTTAACTTATCTGCAAGTTTTTCATATACCTCTTTCCAATACTTTAATTTGTTTTGAAGATAGAGTTCCGGACTTTTATTCTTCAGATATCTTTTCCACCAAAGGAATTCAAAAAATTGTGCTGTTTTCCATCGAACAGTTTTATTCATATTAATTATCCGCCGGTTTTCTAATCATATATTTTTCACAATCCATAAGCATTTCGAAACCGAATTGAGCATATAATTTATGAGCATCGCTTGTAGCAAGCATCCATTTTATATTCTTAAAATCCGGAAGATTTAGGATTTCGTTTAACATCCATTTTGACAAACCTTTCCCTCGCCATTCTTCAAGAATAAAAACATCTGCCAAGTATGCAAAACGAGCATAATCAGTAATAACGCGGGCAAAACCAATTTGTTTATCTCCTTCAAACAAAGAAAAACAAAGTGAGTTTTTTATAGATTTTATAATTACTTCGGGGGGTGTTTTTGCCGCCCAATATGATCGCTTTAAATAATTAAGTACAACGTCTTCTTGAAGTTTTGAATTATCGTTAGTTAAAAGATAATTCTCTTTCCTCAAGTGAAAAATTGGCTTTCTATCGGTTTCCATCGCAATCTTATTTTGATTTTAAAAATAATTTATTCGAACCTTAAAATACTTCTTTATAGTTATACTATCTGTTGATTTTTTTTTCTACTTTTCCTCAACAAATTATGTAACTCATTTAAGCAAAAAGTGCAATCAGTATTTAGTATTCGAATTGAAAATAAAGTTCCGGCAATCTCTATGTGTCGTGAGAAACTTCTAAATTTTTGTCGGAAGAATAAAATATCCAAAGATTGTATGTTTGGACTTCTTTTGGCAATCGACGAACTGCTGATGAATATTATTTTGTATGGTTATGACGATGACGAAAAACACTTTATATTTCTTGAATTAATTATTGAAGATAAAATTATCCGCACCGAAATTACTGATGACGGTAAACCATTTAACCCTTGTGAATTTAACATTCCCGATATGAATACTCCGGTTGAATTAAGAACTCCGGGTGGACTTGGAATTTTTCTTGCTCAGAAATATGTTGATTCGTTTGAGTACAGCTATATCGAAAACCAAAATGTAATGAAACTAGTTAAGTCTATTTTTTAACAAGTTAATTTAAGGTACTATTATGGAAATCCTTCACGATATTAAAGAAAACTACGCAATCTTAAAACTAAAAGGGCATCTTGATTTACCTGCTTCAGGACTACTGGAAACTGAAGTAAATACATTAATTTCTAATTCAACAAAAAATGTTCTGTTAGATTTTTCCGGAGTTGAATTTATTAACAGTGCCGGATTGCGTGGAATATTTATTTCATCGAATAAACTTAAAGCAAGTGGCGGAAAATTAATTCTCTACTCGCTTCATAATCAAGTTAAAGAAATATTTACTATAACCGGTTTTGATAAAGCTCTAACAATTGCAACCTCACAAGAAGAAGCCGAAGCAAATCTAAGTTAATCTTGCGGTGTCATTCCGTAAGCTTCCCACTCTTCTTTGCTGGGACCATAAATACCGGGTACTTTTAATCCGGCTTGTCTCATCAGAACTGTCATCTGCGCACGATGATGTATCTCATGTCTAACTAAAGAAATTAATACATCTCTTTTTTTCCAATCTTGCCCATACATTTTAATAACATCATCGAGTTGAGCATCGCTCCAATTGTTTAATAAAGTTGGTTCAACAATTTCTGAGGCACGTTTATATTGCTCGGCTAATGATTGTGCTGATTCTCGATTTACTTCTCCGGCTATTTCTATTGTTAAGCCTGCATGAGTCAGCATTTCACTGATTGTCTCAACAATGTGGCAAGCCAACTTTCCGAGTGACCTTCCGTTTTCATATACTTTTTGATTTAATGATTCATCGGATAATGATTGAAAGATTTTTAAAGTGCTTGAACTTTCACGTTTCCAATCATCTAAAAAATCTTGAAGTGTTGTGTACATATTATTCCTCTAATAAGATTTGATTTTGAAGATTAAAAAGTATCGAATTACTTACTTAATTCTATAAAATATTTTTACTATTCCACTCTGAATCCGAAGACAAAAATAGCTCTTTTTTCTGCAGGATTAACGGTGAATGTTCCTCGAAATGGGATTTTAAAACTTTCCGAAAGAATTAAATCTTTAGTTGCCGTAAATCCGATATTATTAACACCCCGCCTAATCGGTTTGGATGGATCAGAGGCATACCATGCTGATTTTTCACTTAATAATGTTCCTACGTAAAGGATACAATTATACTCGCTGATTGGGAATCTATAACCCACTTCTAAATAAGCAGCTTTTTCGGGGTCGTTATAAACATCGACAGACGCAAAAATTCTTAAAGGAAATTTCTTTGTCCCCTCGTAAGTAATATTTGTTTCAAGTACGTGAGCACCAAATCCATTTGTTTTATAATTGAAGAAATGATTTTCCGGATCAGTTGAAGATAAGAGTGATGGATAAAAATCTACAAACATCGGGGAAAAAGTTCCGATTGGTGTTTTAATGTGATAAGCTAAATATGTTACAAATGATGAACCCGAAGTGACTAAATTTTGAGATCCAAGTACACTTAATTCAATATTCTTATAATTGAATGAACCGAATGGTTGAATAACAGGACGACCTTGCAAAACCGCCCCTCTCCAAACATAAGAAGATAAAAAATCGGCACTTAGATAAAACGAAAAGTTACTCTTTTCGGTTTGAGAAAAAATTTGAGGTGAGAATAATATATAAATAAGGACTATGAATATTCTAACTTGCTTACACATATTATTCTCACTTTAATTTGATTTGAGAATTACTAAATCAAAGCCCCAAGAAATCGTTATAAATTATAAATGCCATCAGTAGTAGCAATAGGGCTAAGCCTGTATTCTGAATTACTATTTTAACTTTGATTGGAATTTCTCTTTTCATAATTCCTTCAATCAAAATAATAACAAGATGTCCGCCATCTAAAACAGGGAACGGCATTATATTAAGAATTGCTAAACTTAAACTTAGTAATCCAAGAAACATCATAAAACTTGCGAATCCCGAATCTGCCGATTTAGCAGCGAATTGAGCTATCTTAATCGGACCGCCAAATGCTTTACCAAATTCAACATCACCACTAATAACTCTCTTCATCATGGTTAATGTTAAGTCGGTCATACGAACGATATCTTTTCCGCCAAGAATAAATGATTCAAAAAATCCGTGGGTAACTCGTTCTGTTTCACCCATATATGTGTAACCTGCGAGTGCGATTCCAATTTTGCCGTCTTTACCGGGGACAACACTTACATTAACTGTATCTTTTTCACGAAGTACGGCTAAGGAAATTTCTTTTTCTTTCGATTCCGAAATAATTTTTATTGTTTGAGGAATTGTATAAATATTTATTGAGTCGATGCGCAATATTATATCGTTTGCTTTTATACCTGCTTTATCTGCACGATTATCTTTCATCACATCACCGATAACAGGTTTCAAATCTTCAATCAGCAAAAATAAAGCTTGTGATTCATCCGATGGAACTCTTGATTTGGGAACAAATAAATCTAATGTTTCATTTTCTCTTTGAACCTTTACGTTCAAATCTTTTCCCATATTTTCAATGAACATTTGATTTCTAACATCTTCCCAATAAACAACATTTGCTCCGTTCACAGAAACTATCTTATCGCCCGTTTTAAAGCCAAGCGAATCTGCTAAACTTTCAGTTTCAACAACACCAAGCACTGTTGATTTTGTAAGATTTTTTCCATAAAAGAAATTAGAGCCCCAGAAAATCAACAGAGAGAGAATCAGGTTCATCATAACGCCGGCAGTAATTACAAATACTTTTTTTATAGTTGATTTTGATCTGAATTCATAAGGTTGTGGTTCTTTATTTGCGAATTCAGTATCCATACTTTCATCAACCATTCCGGCAATTTTCACATAACCGCCGAAAGGGAAAAGACAAAGTCTATAATCAGTGTTCCCTTCACCGTCAAAATCCTTAGCTAATTCCCCAAAAGAAAAACCTTTTAGTTTATTATAACCGAATAATCTAAATCCAAATCCGATAGCAAAGGCATCAACGCGCATACCACTCAATTTAGCTGCGGCAAAATGTCCAAACTCATGTACAAAAACCAAAATAGCTATAGTAATAACAAAATAAATAACTTCTTGCATAAAAGATTGATTCTCCTTATTAACTCAATTGCCCGGCAAATAATCGTGTCTCTTTATCACACTCAAAGATTTGAGCAATGTCGGGGTGTTTATGATTTTCTATTTTTTCTAAAGACTTATTAATAATATAAGGGATTTTCGTAAATCCGATTTTCCCCGTTAAAAATTTTTCAACAGCTACTTCATTTGAAGCGTTAAGAATACAGGGTGCTGTTCCGCCAATCTCCATTACATTGTAAGCTAACTTCAAACATTCAAATTTATCAAAATCCGGCTCAAAAAAAGTTAGATTTTTTATTGCATGGAATTTTGTTTCAACATGTGAAGCCGGCAATCTATCGGGATAAGTTAACGCATATTGAATAGGCAATTTCATATCAGGCGTACTTAATTGTGCTTTAATCGAACCATCAACAAATTCTACCATTGAGTGAATTATCGACTGAGGATGAATTACAACTTCAATTTTATTTTTAGGAAGATTAAACAGCCAAAATGCTTCGATGACCTCCAGCCCTTTATTCATCATAGTCGCAGAGTCAATAGTTATTTTACTCCCCATTTTCCAATTGGGATGGTTTAGAGCATCTTCAATAGTAACAGAATCAAGCTCGCTTTTAGTTCGATGAAGAAAAGGTCCACCCGATGCAGTTAAAATAATTTTTTCTACTTCATTAATTTTTTCGCCGACAAGAGATTGATAAATTGCGCTATGTTCAGAATCGACAGGAATTAACTCGGCATTATTTTCTTGAATAAGTGATGTAACTAATTCACCGGCAACAACAAGAGTTTCCTTATTTGCTAATGCAATTCTTTTTCCTCGCTTAATAGCTTCAATAGTGGGAGCGAGTCCCGCAAAGCCAACCATCGCACCGACAAAGATATCATATTCAGAAGAAGCCGCAATCTCTTTTAGACCTTCTTCCCCTTCTAAAACTTTAATTGAATTTCCGATTTCCTCCCGAAGTTCTTTTGCTTTAGCTCGATCGGTAACAGCAACTACCTTTGGAGCAAATACTTTTATCTGTTCTTTAAGAAGTTGAATGTTTGTATTTACTGAAAGGGCTTCGACAGAAAACTTATCCGGGAAAGTTTTAACAACTTTAAGGGTGTTAACTCCTATTGAACCGGTTGAGCCGAGCAGAACAATTTTTTTCATCAAAATATCTTAATTGATTTTTTCTATCGCTTTTATTTATTATCTAAAGAGATTGCGTGAAGCAGCAAATAGTATATTTAACAAAATAATGATATTCACAGTTGTTGCTAATGTTCCTAACTTTTTAATGTTTAAATAAGTTGATTCATCAAGCGAGGATTGGCTTTCAAGATTATCTTGAATTGCTAATCTAATTTTTTTTGCCCGTGGAATTAACAAAGCACCGATAACAACAATTAGAACTATCATTAAAAATTGTTTTGTATAAAGCCAATGGTTTTGACCCGATGCAAACTGAAAGAAACCATAATCTGCTCTCAAGATTGACATATATACACCGGTTACTAAAATACCTACCATCCCGATTATTCCACTTATGTTCAATACTATTAACCATGATGAAATTAATTTACGTTCACCCGATTTCCCCTTATTCTCGGAAATGGATTTTCTCAAAATTAAATCTGCCGGAAAAGCCCCAAACCAAATTGCCGCTGAAATAATGTGAATAACCCAAAGTATGGTAAATAATATCATAAATAATTCCTTTCTTTTTGAAAATATAAGAAAATACAGGGAGTTATTTTATGTAAAAAAGTATAACCGGTTGGTAAATGTTGCGGTCTTAGAAAGGCTTCACCTTTCAACTAACAATGTAGCTTTAATTGGAAATGCTTATTTAATTCATTAGGTTACTATTAGTTTTAAGAGTTCAGATTTACTTAGGCCACAAGTTTTTAATTCCTTGAGATGAAAAACTATTTTTTTTAAGTTGGCCTTATCAATGTCAATTTTGTCTCTTCCTTTTTCAATAATTTGCATTAATTTTTTAAATGGTATTGAAAGAATTGAGTGGTCGGTGTCAAAGCAAATTGAATAATCCTTTGTGTTGTAAAATTTAAAAAGTTCAATTACTTTTTTATTTTGAAAATACTGCTCAAGGTGTGAAAAGCACAGGTCCGTTTCGGGTTCAACAAAACACTTTTGGGTATAGTTTATCCTCTCTCGATGCTTCATATACCAAGTATAAGGATCAAGCTGGTCAATTGTATTGTCGAGTATAGGGTCAGCTAATTCTCCTTTTTCCTTTAAAAATTTAAGAATCGCTATTGATAATTTATGATCGCTCTGTGTTTTTTTTTTGAAGGGAGTAAAAACCTCATCTTCTTTTAACTTAATAATGAAAAGGGCTCCATTACGCACAAGAAGATAATTAGACAGCAAGATGTCACAACGAATAAGATAAAAAAGAGAATAGTATAACTTTACTATTGACCAACTTTGCTTGCTGGAATGCAAATCCTTAATAGCGAGTAAAAAAGATTCTAATGCTTTAAAGAAGTATGATGTAATATCACTATCACGACAATTTTCTAATGGAATAATGTCTTTTTCTTGGATTTTCCAATTGGCGAAAACTTGTCTGTATGAACTCCATTTCTCAACATCAAAACAATTTTGGGCATTTTCTATATAAATTTGAATTTCATTTCTTTTAAAACTTATACTCATCACTTTTCGGAATATCTTTGGTAAAACATTCATTAAAAAAACTCTTTACAGATTTCCTAGCTGTTTTACCATCAAGATTTCTAAAGTTTGAAGTGGTAATTAGAAAATCGGGTTCTAATTTCATTATTTCTTCAAAATACTCCTGAGAAAAGTTCTTGTCTGCTTGGCATTTGGGTATCAGGGTTTCAACTAAGAATTCAAAAGATCCATTAAAACCAGCTCCTTTAATAAAAGGGTTTTCAGTACTTTTATCCCATAAATTATTTGCTTTTTGATAAGCCTTTTTAATTGCATTGTAGTAATTAATAATTATCCTTTGTTGGACTTCAATTTCATGCAATTGCAGTCTATGAAATACACCATCAACACCCAAATGGGGCTTAATGGCATTTACAATTATTGCAAGGTCAATCAATCCTGTTCCTTTTGGACTACCTGGATATTTTATTCTCTGGTAAAAAGGTGAAGAGATATGAGTATTTAAGAATTCTATAAGATCAGTAGCTCTATTTATTGCGTGCTCCTTGTCCTCGATAGCTTCGCCAAATAAATCATAGATTAAACTCTTAGGAACCGGTTTTTGCTCACTATTTATATTGAGGAAAATTTTGGCAGCTTCTTTCGTCGTTAAGCCTATAGCTAACGAAACAAGGACTTCTTTTTCTTTAATCCCTTGATCAAAAGTAACCGCTTCTCTCAAACCTTCAATTCTATGTTGTCCATCAAGAATTTGAGCACGCCTTCCTTGTAGGGGAATATTTAGTGAATCTTTTTTAATTTTAGGTGAGTTGTCTGTGTCAGTCCAATTTAAAATAAAAGTATTAACAAATAAATTTCCTTCAAGGATGAATTTTCTAATTAAAGAAATTCTTTGTTTGTTAAGGACTCTTTGAACTGCGCCTTGTTCTGTACTTTTACCCCTTGCTGCTACATATGTAATGTCGAGCAAGTCAGAAATTTTCATTGAGAATGTATAAATATCATTCTCGAAAAATCTTGTCGTTACATATTTGTACTCTTCACTTCTCATAGATATTTCTTCATTTTTTCTATTTATTATGGATCCTAACTTCAGAAGACATACTTTCCGTATATCCTAATCAAATTTAAGTTAATTAGTCGGTAACAGAAAAATGTTCGCGTTACCTATCCAAACTTAGTTAATATTTATAGAGTGTCAAATACTATCTTCTCTATTTCCCCCCCCAAAAAAAACAGCTGTCAGAGATTTCTCCCCGACAGCGTTGTAATTAATTTTAGGAAGAAGACTTTCTGCCGGAAGGTTTTTTGTATTCAGTTTTTTTCTTCAAACCGATTGCCTGAACCTCATTTGAGCTTTTTCCGTATTGAGCAATAACCTGCTCTTTTGCACCGAGAATTTTATTATGGAAGTCCCACTCTGCAAGAACTTTTTCATCTCTTGCACTCTTATAGCTTGCTTCCTTTTGGGCGAAGTCAACCTGCTTTGCAAGCATAGCGTTGTAACTCTCTTCAAGCTTGTTGACCTCAAATGCAGAATTATTGGGGGAATAATCGGGGATGCCTTTTAATGCGGCAAAGCCGTTCATGTCATCCTGAACAATTTTGGGTGATAACGCACGAGTTGTTCTATCAGCCATTAGTAACCTCATCTATTGATTGATAATATAAATTTATTATACCCATTAGTATAAATCATATTTTTTTGATTTACTTTATCGGTAGTGTAAAATTAATTATTTATAGCTATAAAATCAATCAAACTTTTATTATTGATTTATTTTTCAATATATTTAACTCAAAATAGACAATTAATTTCTACTAATAAGTAAGAAAACCAATAGTCTTTCATGCATATATTTCTGCAAATTTTGCCGTTTAGTGAGATAAAAATCATTAATGCTCTGTTATTATATAATATATAAAGAGCTCTATATCTTATATAACGGACTCGATAGTCTATATAATGGGCGTTATATCCTATATAATGAGGATTATATCTTATATAACGGGCTTAATAGCTTATATAATGGACGTTATATCCTATATAACGAGCTCGATAGCTTATATAATGAGCATTATATCTTATTTAGCGGGCTAGCAATTAAGCATTTTGAAGTCTTTTTGCTTTTTTTTGGCGTAAAATAGTAATTAATGAGTGTTGAGGGGTGGTTCTTGTCAGCCGGGAGAATACCATTACGCTTTTGGCTTGGGGGACAGTTTATACTCTCTTTCTTATTTAGCTGTACTTTACTTCTCTCTCAATATTCAAAAAATTTTTAAGAGTATTCCAATCTTTTCCGTTAAGCATAATGAAACGACATTTGTTTTCACTAACTCCGGCGTAAAAATCACCCAGTTGTCTTTTCTCTTTTGAATCATCGTTATTGTATCTATCGCTTCCTTTGTATTCAATAATTACAATTGTTCCATCATTAAGTTTTGCGATGAAATCGGGATAGAATTTATCAGTTGATGTTTGCAACCAAAAAGCATAGGTCTCTTGACGGTCAAGGTTTCTAATCCAGAATTCTACATTGGGATTAGAGTCGATATTAAAAGCGCACTCTGCTTCCTCATTATTCATATCTGCGATATGATCGTGAAAATGTTTAGAAAATTTGAAAGAACCGTTGTAATAAGGGTTTGCAGGGTAAAGGGAAGGGAAAACAAAATCTTCACCTAATTTAAATTGGCTGATTTCTTCTTTTACAATACCTGGTTGAGTGAAAAGTAGTTCTTCATACCCTTTTCTCTTTGCATCCTGATATAACTTTAGAATTTTCCTTTTAACGGAGTCTTTTAATTTGAACCGCATAAATACGAGATGTTCAACATGCAATGAGCGCTTATCAATTAGTTCGTCAACTAAAGAGGAAATGAAGACAATAATCTGTGCATAAGGAATCGATTGATGTCGGCATTCTTTTACAAGCCATTGAATCAATCCATTTTTATCCATCACACTTGAAATAATTAAGGAAGATAATTCTTCTTGAATCGTTGAAGCATTATAAGTATAAGTTTTCCCTTTGCCATCAATATCAATTAACCCCTTAGTACCACCGTCTACTTTTGTCGGAAATTCTTCTTCAGTCAAAGTCTTATCGCAAGTAGCCAAATTCCAATCTGCAGGAAGTAAAACCTCTTCATCAAAAACTCTAAACTCACCATCAAAATCTATTAATAGTTGAGGAACCGAAAATACTTTACCTCTTTTATGAGGGGATGTTGTTTTGTTAATGAATAATTTTATTTCTTGATATGCTTGCTCAATTTTTTCTTTATCGCTTTCAGCTGTAAGTCTATTTTTTAGGGCATCTTTTTCATCTTCTGTAATGTCTTCCTTTATTACAATCGACTTCGTTTCATGGTCAATTTCAATTTTATTTTTTATGGTTTCATCCAACCCTGATAAATCCGGTAGTTCTTTTACTTCAAGTTGAATATTACCGAAAAACTTACCGAGCGTGAATTGCGCCGGGGCAATCTCAATTAAGTCAACTGCTTCGGCTGATGTAAAGCCAGCGGAGATGAGTGAATCTTGAAGATTTTTTGCAGCATTATAAAAACTATCCGCTGAAACAAAAGCATATGCTTTGTTAAGCTCGTTCATTTCTTTTCGTTTAACATTTGGCATTCTAAGAACACGACCCAAAAGTTGTTCTACGTCTTTACTTGAACTTACTTTTGCTACTGAACAAAAAACATAAGCAAAGGGACAATCCCAGCCTTCTTTAAGTGCTTGTTTAGTTATAATAAACCTTATTGGTTCATCCGTTGCTGATAAATCTTTGCCTTCGATTCCTCTTTCTGTTCCGGTTGCAACGGCAATTTGATCTTCGGACAACTGCATTGTATTAATAAGAAATTTCTTAACTTCATCAACATTTATTGTGCTTTCGGTTTGGCTATCGTGTTGGGCTTGTAGCAACACAATCGGACGAATGTATTCCCCGGTTAATTTTTCTTCCTCTTTTGCGATTAGTTCAAGGGATTGCTGTTGTTTAACAGCATTTGATATTGCGTTTTGCCATTCATCAGTTGTAAGTAATTCAATCGGCATCTTTATCATATCTTCGGCTTTTAATTCCGCAGCAGATACGCTATAAAGTACGTTGCTTCTATCGTTTCCTTTTGTTTTTGGTGTTGCAGTATATTCAATAATACAAGCCGGATTAAGTCTTTTAATAACTTCAAACGTTAATTCTGTTCTTGCGTTATGTGCCTCGTCAATAATGAATACGGGGTTATTTAGATAAACCACGTTTGCAAGTGAGTGAATTGGAATATTGGAACCATTCAGTTTTTCAAGGTTATCAATTTGTTTATTTTTTAAATGCTCGAAGTGAGAAGATAAACTTCCGTTTTGTTCATAAACTTTTCGCCCCTCGGTTTTATCAACACGCCATGAGGCAAAAGTTGAAATGATAACTATTGTATTTGATAAAAGTGTTCCTTTTTGAATGCTTCTTGCTTCATCTACTTTGAGTATTTCAACATTGTCATTAAAATATTGATTTAATGCCTTCCTATATGGATGATGTGTATCGGATAATGCGTCATAAGTTTGTTCTAAAATTTGATTGCTTGGCACAAGCCAGATGACCAAAGAAAAATCGCGAGCTAAATATTCCTTGCTTGCAATACCGACTGAATGAGCTGCTAAAATAGTTTTTCCGCCCCCGGTTGGCAACCGTAAACAAACATATGGTATATTTGTAAAACCGGCATCATTATAAACCCCCCGCTGTCCGAAGTTTTCAAGTGTACAATCAGAATATGCTCTATCTACATCTTTTTCAATTGCGCACTTTTGTAGAAATGAAGTTAGTTTTTCAAGTGAAGTTTGTTGATATTTTTTTAACATCGATTTATCAAAGTCCTTTTGTTTTTTTACTAATCTTAAAGAATTATTTTCTTATTGAACTATTTTCCCGACAGCAGCAAAATGGTTTATTAATATGAATCAAATTGCCGTCAAATAAAAAGCATCGAATTTGATGCGTTTTTACATTAAAAAAGGGGAGTAGTCAAATAACAGTCAAATAAAAACTTCAAATTTTTAAGCCCAAAATGGAATATAACGGGCAAACCTTCTTGATGCGCTGCTTGGGTCATCCTCTTTAATAAAACCGTCCGCTATTGTATCACGTATTATACGAGAAGCCATGGCTGAATTTTTTTCATCAATCATAAATCTATCTCTCAAAGTTTGATTTGTCATTTTTTCATTAGAAACATATTTTAAACAGGCGTGTTGATAGCAGGCTCGGACTTTATCTCTTTTATCCATCTGACTAAGACGCTGGTGTGCAAACATAATTGCTTTTGTATGTTTTTCCTGAACCAAAAATTCCGGTCCGGGAAGCTGAAATAATTCAGAACCGAAGATTACCTTATCAATTCCACTCCCTTTTTCCTCACACATGCGTAACCTTCTCATCAGATCAGCCAATAATTCATTTCTTGATTGATATTCATCTATAAAACGAATAGGTGTAATAATTGGAAGACCGGGATTTGTGAATTCAATTCTATCGGAAAAAATTTCAATTACAGGTGAGCCCTTTTCATATAGGTCTTGATGAATAAGGGCATTTGCCACAAGCTCACGAACGGCTTCTTCCGGATACATTCGGACCTGTTTTCTTAAAGTTTTGCTTATTTCTTCATTTTGGGGAAGCTGATCATTTATATAATCTACGAGCCCTTCAAAACCTACGGCATAACCTTTCGTTCCTTGAATATCCTTAATTGTATCAAGTTTGTTTTTCCCTTTATAAACAATAACCCGAATTGTTTTCCGGAATAAAGAAGGAAATTCTTTTAGGTTTTTTGCAAATAATAACCCACCAAGATTTGTTATTGAATAATTTCTATCGGATCTCAAGATTAATCTTTCAGAAATGAATTTTTCAATAACTGCTTCACGGGTTGATGGATATGGTCTCTGTATCAGGTCAAAATAATGCTGGGTATCCAGTAAAGAAACAACATCTGAAGCGGATACTTTTTCTAATGCAATTTCTTTTTCGTAATTACTGTCTTTGTTCTTTCCCCAAATCTTACGTTCTTTATCCGGGAAATCCCGTAACTTTCTATTAATGCTGCCTACACGGATATAAGCGACATTGAAAAAAGTAAGAGGCTGGTTTGTTACAGCAGGAATCTCGAATAAAGCGAGATATTTACCTTCATATTCAAACTCATATATTCTCAAATCAATTCTCGGATTAAGACGCTGACAAATCCAACTTTCCAACTCTTCATTTTTAATTTTTTCAGATTTTGGTTTGAATGTTGAACCAATAATACCATAGGTTTCATTTTCAACACCAAAAACTAAATAACCACGAGGTTGATTATGTAAGCAAGCACCATTGGATAAAGCAGAAATGGTCTCACCAATTTCTTCGGGAGAATGGAAATTTTTTTTGAACTCTACCCATTCATTCTCACGTTTATGAGAGACTAAAGATTTTAACAAATGTTGAAGGTCTTCTGCGGTTAACGTTTTCATTTTTTATTATTTCTTTTTTGTATTCTTTTGCTTTGTTAATTACGCCTACAAAATTTCTCCAATCTGAATATCCCAATAATTCTTGTAATTCTCTTAACAGTCAATATTCCACTCCATTTTCTTCGTATGCAGATTCTTCAAAATTTTTGCGAAGTTGTGTTATAATTTCTTTTTTCATCTGTTCCTCCCCCAACTAACTTGTTTTAATTTCTACCGGTATTTGTTTGAATACAATATTTTCTTTATTGAGTCTTGCGGTACTTAAACGGCTTGCCATTCCGAATATAATTTTATCGCCTTTGTATTTGGGTAAACTATCTAAAACTTTACTTGTTAGTACGTTACCGCCGTTTACAGTTTTATCGCCAAGTATTCCGTTGAATAATAAGTAATAAGCGACGCCTTTGTATTTACCAATTAAAGGTGTATCGAGTTTGGTGTTTTCTTTTAATGGAACTCCGGTTTCTGAAAAGAAAATATGATAAGCTAGCTGTTTGAATGTAACGCCTTCTCTTACATTTCCGAATTGATCAAATAATGTTTCACCAAGTTTGCAGTAACGGAAACCGCCGCCAAGCCCTTCTACATTTTCAATTGTTCCGTTTTGTTTTTTTATTTCATAACCGTTTATAACTCTTTTTAATCTTTCAGCAGTTACATTTATTGCAATGTCTTCTTCAAGTTCAACAAGAATAAATTTCCTGTTTCCTATAATTTCATTATTCAGTTCCATTACTGCGTGTCCTGTAGTACCAGTTCCAGTAAACGAATCAAGAATAATATCATTTTCGTTACTTCCTAAAATAATGAGATTCTTAATTAATTTGATAGGTTTAGGCGTTTCAAAAGGTATTCTTTCGGTTTCTGAGAATACTTTTTTAATATCTTTTTTTGCTCCGTCTGTATGACCATAATCTTTATATGAAAGTAGAGAGGATGCTTTTCTTCCTTGTTTTACTTCGCTCAAAAACTGCTTGATACTTGGAAAACTATTACCAGTTTTACCAAACCATATGCGATTATCCTCTAAAAATTTCTGCATATTCGTTTCAGAATAAGACCAATGCTTTCCATCAGGAGCGTCAAACTCTTTACCAGTTTTAGGGCTTTTTACTATAAAATGTCCATTTGTTCTTTCTTCATTTGCTACAAGATCACCGGGTTTCCAAACTCCACGCGGGTCATTGTCTGGATTCTTATATCTCTTGTTCATTTCCTCTGTTCTAGGTAAAAGATTAACTTTACATTTATTGATGTTTTTTGCATAGCACAACACAAATTCGTAATCATTTGAAAAGTATTTTGACTGATTTTTAGGGCTATAAACTTTCTGCCAACCTAATTGAGAAACAAAATTATTTCGACCAAAAATCTCGTCAAGCAAAAATCTTAGAGAATGAACTTCATTATCGTCTATACTTGAAAAAATTATTCCATCAGGTCTTAGTAGTTTTTTAAGTAGTTGCAATCTTGGGTACATCATACATAGCCATTTATCGTGCCGTGTAAGATCTTCGCCTTCTTTACCAACAAATTCATTAATCCATTTTTTCATTTCAGGTGAATTGACATTGTCATTGTAGCTCCATTTTTCATTGCCGGTATTATAAGGGGGGTCTATATAAATACATTTTACTTTCCCTGCATAATAAGGTAATAATGCTTTTAATGCGTGAAGGTTATCTCCTTGTATAAGTAAGTTACCGTCTTCTTTATCACCGACGGAGAGTACATCGTCATATTCTAATAATCTGTATGGTATTTCTAAATGGTGTTTTTCAACAGCTTCTTTACCAATCCAGTTTAGTGTGGGCATAAAATATTATCTCAATATAATTCAAGAAATTGTGTACATAAATATAATTTAATTGAAAGATGATTTTAATTTTTTTATTGAAAAAGTTGAAGCTTATTCAAAGAGAATAACGTTGCTACCGCTAATCGACAGTGCAGAACAAGGTTTCCACTTAAAAAACAACTGCCAAATATTAAGCAATCTATACTTAACTTTCTTCGTATGCAGAGTTTGCAACAATGTTATTATTTCGCTGTTAGTATAACAATTTTTTTTGAGAAGTCAATGTTGGCTGCATCACATCATTAAAAACATATAGTGGAAATCGGGAACCACTCTTCGACCGGAGTTTGGTTAGATAATCTCAACTCCGCCATATTCAGAAATTGTTTTCAAAATATGCGAATCGAAGACCGGCTGAGTTTTGGTTTTGTTACATCCGCAGTCGCGGAATAGTCCTCGTCAGCCATGAATGATTCTACAACTTCAATAAAAACCTATCCATAACTTCATTAACTTTGTCACCGCTTTCATAAGGGGAGAGATGTCCGCAATCCGGAATTACTTCAAAAGTTGAATTCGGAATTTTATCTGCCATCGATTTCATAACAGGGGGAGAAGTAAGAGCATCAAATTCACCGCATATCAATAATGTGGGGATTTCAATTTGGGAGAGGAATTCGGTGGTATCGGTTCTGCTCAACATTGCGAGTAAACTTCCTTTAACCCCGATTGCGCTATTACTTTTTGCTTCTTCAAGGAATGAAATATATTTATCACCCAATCTCTCGATTGAACTTTTATAAAAACAGTTGGGGACAAAGTCGGAGATAAATGGCATAGCTCCTTCTTCGTTAATTCTTTTTATACCGGCAGCGCGCTTAAGCTTTCCTTCATTTGAGTCGGCTTCACTTCTTGTATCCATCAAAATCAACCCGCCAAAAAGTTGAGGATATTTTTCAACAGCTCTTAATGAAATATATCCCCCCATCGAAAGCCCGCATAAAATAGGTTTATCTAACTCCAAAGTATTTACGATATATATTAAGTCATCCACAAAATATTCCATTGTAAACTGACCGTCACCCGCAGAAGAATTACCAAGCCCTCTAATATCATAAGTTATGCAACGATGGTCTTTGATGAAATACTCCGTTTGGTATTTCCACATATTTGAAGTTAACGGAAATCCATGAACAAAAAGAAGAGTTTTTCCATTCTGATTTCCGTTATCATAAACTTTTAATCCGTTTATTTCTAGCATAAAAATCCTTTCTTATAAACCCAAGCCGGGTTTGAATATAACCCCTTTGTTTTGTTGTCCGTTAACACGAACCGTAATTTCTTCTTCAAAATAGAAATGTTTTGTGTAAGTTAAAGATTCAACCGGAGTTTCTTTAAGTAGCCAATCCCAATCAATAAAACCGCTCTTACCAAGAGAACTTATGGTAAAATATCCTATTCTGAATGATGTTAAATTTTGAAAGAAATGAGAGCCCTGCGAAGGTGTAACATCAAAATCTTTGAAGCCCGCCTCAACAATCACACTTGCTCCGGATATTTGGTCCCACGTAACCGGAATTCCCAACCAAGGGTCATGGCTTCCCCAGCGTCCGACACCAAACAGAATATAAGGTCTCCGCTGCTGTAAAAGCTTAGCATTTAATGCGGCAACTTCGGCGGCTGTTTCTCTACTTTTACTTCTATCAAATAAATTGTAATCAACTGCAATAATATCATGAATGCCGCGGTATGCACCATTACCGAGAACCTGACAACTTTGACAAACCAATTCTGATTTTTCAACCTTATCAACATCAAGCTCCTCAACTTCAAGACTCAAAACTAACGGTCTCATCTGAAGCAGTCCAAATTGCTTTGGCTCTCCTTTAGGGACATTCATATTAACCGCAAATTCAAGTTCAACATCAACACCCATTCCCCATGAACCAATTTCCAGAAGCATATCTAAAGTTTCTGCAAGAGGAAACACTTTATGTTTTAGAATAGGAGCAAAAGTAACTATTCGTTTACCCGGGCGAGAAATTCCATCATACACGGCATCATTTTGTGCCGAATAAGTTGAGCCTGAATAAAACAATGTTTGGTCTTCTTCGGCTTTTGATAAATCATAACTATGAACAAGCATATCGTGAGTTTGATTTACATTATGGTCTAATCTGCCGTTCAAATCGAGTGCATAAAATTTTTGTTGTGCGGTTCGGATTGTTTCCTGTGTTGAAAAGAATTGCATTAAATGGCGTGGATATTTAGGACAGAACCGAACCGAGCTTCCACCGTCAACAACGGTTTTTCCTAAGCCCAATGCGACCATTGCTATTCCATCAGTTGCTTTTTGCGGGCCGATTGGATAAAAGTTATATGATTTTGCAACCCCTGCAAAATCGGGATAAAATCTATCTTGATGTGCCGCCCCTACCATCGTTTGAATTACAATAGCCATTTTTTCTTCTTCAAGGCGATATGTTGTTGCCTTCATATAATCTTTTGCTTTTTGAAAGAAGGTTGAGGCATAAACGCATTTTATACTCTGAAGCAGTTCATCCAATCGAATATGAATATCGGGATTGTTATTCGGAATCATGTAAGTTTCATAAACCCCCGCAAAAGGTTGATACTGTGAATCTTCCAAGAGAGAAGAAGACCTTACTGCAAGCGGTACAGTAACAATTTCCAAAAACTCCAGTAAACGATCTCGTATCTCCCATGGAAATTTTTCGGCTGAGACGAATCTTCTTGTTAATTCAACATCATCACTTGAGTTATACGCAGTGTTGTGTAATTGATTTTCTTCGAGAAATTGATCGAAGACCTCCGTTCCAATTACAACAGATGAGGGGACAAATAATTTAACACCGGAAAATCTATCGGAAAGTCCAAAGTTATTTACCAGCATATTTACAAAGCCTAAACCCCGCGCTTTACCCCCAAGTGAACCGCCACCAATACGAGCAAAACTATTTTCAGCATCAAACGTATCTTTAGAGAAATCTGTAATAATTCCTCGTTGCCGTAAATCGAGATAAAGATTTATAGTATTAATTAACTCTTGCCGTAAACCTTCAAGCGTTTCAAAGTCAGAAACTTTTCTCGGTCTAAGCCGATGAGCAAGCCAAAATTCAGTTCGTGCTTTAAGCCAATTAGAAAAGTGATTTCGCTCTGCGTGATATTCAATGCTTTCTGCCGGAACAATTCTTAACTGTTCTTCCAGTTCAATCAGATTTGAAGCCCTTCCGACAACCCTCAAGTCAGGAGTTCTGAAGACAAAATCACCAAAGCCAAAGTTGTTAATCATAAATTCGGAGAGTTCATGCAGAAGTCTTGGTGAACCCTTTTGCAAAAAAGTAGTTCCTAATGCACGAGCTTTCTCGGCAAGTTCCGTACTGCTTGATTGGATAACAATTGGAATATCCCTTTGCCGTTCAAGAATACTCATTGCAAGCTTTAAGCCGGCTTCGGGATCTTTAACTCCATCTTTTTTGAAGTTGATATCAGTAATAACACCTAAAATTGTGCTTTCATATTTGTCGTAAAAACTCCACGCCTCTTCATAATTTGTACAGAGAATAATTTTAGGACGGGCACGCATTCTTAAAAACTTATGAGTAAGGTTTACACCTTCAGCTATCAATCGTTGTGAATGTTTGAAAATCTCTGCATAGATAAGTGGAAGATATGCCGAATAAAATTTAACATTATCTTCAACCAGAATTATAGTTTGGACTTCAGCTATGCGGGTATCATTTTCGATGTTTAATCTATCTTCAAGATATTTAATTATTCCGATTAGAAGTTTGTAATCTCCTTGCCAGATGAATATTCTTTCAAATATTGATGTATCGTAATTTGAAACAAGTTCTTTACGTTCACGGTTATCATAAGCTAAAAGAATGATGGGTGTATCGATGCCTGTTTGTCTTGCCATCTGTGCAAAACGGATAACATGCATATCTTCAATATGAAGAGTAGAAATAATTAAATCATAATTATTATTTGATGCTAATTCAAGTGCTTCTTCACCTGTTGAAACGTGTGTTATTTCGGGTGCATGGCTTAAGTTTAAGCTTTGATACTCAAGTCTGATTAAATCATAAAGTCTTCCGTCTTCTTCAAACAAATAATAATCATATAAACTTGAAACAAGGAGTATATCGCGAATTTTGAACTTCATCAGCTTCTGAAATTTTTTAATTCTGCTACCGAAGTTATCTTCAATTTTGAAGTGCTTATTTTTACCCATAAAATTCCGGTGTGATTATTTTTTGATTACTGAATATCTTTCTTGAGCAACTTAACTGAATCAAATATATAAAAAAAAACTCTTTCCCCTCAACTTAATGAAGAGAAAGAGTTATTAAAACTAATCGGTTACTTATACAAGTCCTTGATCTAACATTGCATCTGCAACCTTTAAGAAACCGGCAACGTTTGCACCAACTACATAATTACCGGGACTTCCAAAACGTTCAGCGGTAACTACGCATGTTTCGTGGATACGTTTCATAATTTCATGTAAACGATTATCAACTTCATCAGCTGCCCAAGGTAAACGCATACTGTTTTGTGACATTTCCAATCCTGAAGTAGCTACGCCACCTGCATTAGAAGCTTTTCCGGGTGAATAAAGAATTTTTGCGTTTTCAAAAACTCTGTAACCTTCAAGAGTTGTAGGCATATTTGCACCTTCGCAAACACACACACAACCATTATCAACAAGAGTTTTAGCATCTTTTTCGTCAAGTTCATTTTGTGTTGCGCAAGGCATTGCAACATCAACCTTAACTCCCCAAGGACGTTTGCCGGGGAAGAATTCAACTTTGAATTCATCGGCGTAATCTTTAACTGCATCTTTTGCACTTGAACGGAGTTTCAACATATAATCAACTTTTTCTCCTTTAACACCATCAGGGTCATAAATAAATCCGTCAGGTCCCGAAAGGGTTACAACTTTACCGCCAAGTTGATTAATTTTAATAACTGCCCCCCAAGCAACGTTACCAAATCCGGAAACCGCAAAAGTTTTACCTTCAACATCCTGACCTCTGGTTTTTAACATTTCTTGAGCAAAATAAACTGCACCAAAACCGGTAGCTTCAGGACGAATTAACGAACCTCCCCAGTTTAATCCTTTACCGGTTAAAACACCTGTGAATTCGTTTTTAAGTTTTTTGTATTGTCCGAATAAAAATCCGATTTCTCTTGCACCAACACCGATATCTCCTGCAGGAACATCAGTATCTGCACCGATATGACGATAAAGTTCTGACATAAAGCTTTGGCAGAATCTCATAACCTCGTTATCGCTTTTTCCTTTAGGGTCGAAATCGGAACCACCTTTACCTCCCCCCATAGGAAGGGTTGTTAAGCTGTTTTTGAATACTTGTTCAAAAGCTAAGAATTTCAGAATACCTAAGTTTACTGACGGGTGGAAACGTAGTCCTCCTTTATAAGGACCGATTGCACTATTCATCTCAATTCTGAAACCTCTATTCACATGAATTTCCCCTTGGTCGTCCATCCAGGGAACTCTGAACATAATAACTCTTTCAGGTTCAACCATTCTTTCTAAAATTTTTGCTGAACGATATTCCGGATGTCTTTCGAGTACAACTTCGAGTGATTCGGCTACTTCTTGAACTGCTTGATGAAATTCCGGTTCAGCCGGATTTTTAGCTTTTACTTCTGATAATATTTTATTTAGATAATCTGACATAATAACCTCAAATTAAAATTAGTTGTTTAATTTATTTTGTTTACAATACTTTTGGTTTAGCCAGGCTATGAATAACCAAAATGAAAAAAGTATTGAAAAAATCTGTTGACTACAAAGTTAGAAAAAACATAGGGATGAAATAGCGGAAGGGGAATCGCAGTTAGAGAAAATGCCTCTTTATAAATACTTGTTCTTGTAATGTTCGTTAAGAACACAAAATAATACCTTATTTCTAAAAAGATACATTACAAACTTAAATCTATTTACAAGAATAAAAAAGTAAAATCGGCAAAAGAGAATCGCCGGATGCTTGATTGAGCCAACTCTATGCCTCTTAAAAAATAATTTGCAAATTATACACATACATTTGAATAAACACTTGATATTTACAAAAGATACAAATATTTTTGAATCCCACTTTCATCAGGTTTACCCCACCTGATGGAATGTTCCCCATGCCCGGTTGGCCCTCCACCGGGCGTTTTTATTTTAAATTGTCAAATTTTTTCCGTAAATATGCTTACAATATGTTTAACTTTTAGGAAAGGGGAAGTATCGTGAAAAATATTCGCTATGAACTCCTCAACCGTGAAAATAATGTTAATCTTCCACCTGAGTTAGGCTTTGGTCAAATCTTTACTGACCACGTTTTTGAAATGGACTACTCACCCGAACAAGGGTGGCACAATTCTGTAATTAAACCTCTCTCGCAATTATCTGTTCATCCTGCAGCAATGTTTATTCACTATGGTCAAGCTGCATTTGAAGGAATGAAAGCTTTCAAAACCGATAACAATCAAGTATTGTTATTCAGACCCGAGCGTCATTTCATTCGACTAAACAATTCTGCAAAAAGATTATGCATGCCGGAGGTTGATATTGATTTTGCTATCCATGCTCTTAAAGAATTAGTCTCTATCGAACGCCATTGGATTCCTACTCGTAAAGGAGAAGCTCTTTATATAAGACCATTTCTCTTTGCACTTGATACGCAACTTGGGGTTAGACCTTCAAGAACTTACAAGTTTATAATCCTACTTACTCCGGTAGGTGCTTATTATCCCGAAGGATTTAAACCTGTTAAAATTCTTGTTCAAGATGAGTATGTCAGAACTGTTCGCAAAGGAATGGGTGAATGTAAAACACCCGGAAATTATGCTGCAAGCCTTTTAGCTGCTGAAATAGCACGCAAAGAAGGTTATACTCAAGTTCTTTGGCTTGATGGTGTTGAGCAAAAATATATTGAAGAAGTCGGAACAATGAATATCTTTATTCACCTTAAAGATGAAGTTGTTACACCAAAACTTACAGGCGGAATTTTACATGGAGTAACCCGTGCTTCAGTTATTCACTTGTTGCGTGATTGGGGCTTAACCGTAAACGAAAGATTAATCAGTATCGATGAATTAATTCAACAGTATCATAACGGAAATGTTATGGGAGTTTTCGGTACCGGAACTGCCGCTGTTATTTCTTCTGTTGGCGAAATTAAGTACAACAATGAATTATTAAAATTCAATGACGGTGAACCTGAAGAATTAGCAATCAAACTATTCGACGAAATGCTAAATTTCCAATATGGAAGAATTCCTGATAGATTTGGTTGGACTCAGCAAGTACCGATTCCTGTATCCATTTAATTTAATCTTTACATTTTCTTAACAAAAAACTCTTCTTTTATGAGAAGAGTTTTTTTTATCTTGTCATACTTAAAAAAAATAGGAACTCAATGATTAACAAATTAGCAATCGCTCTTATATTCTTTACTTTAACTGTCGCAAATTTTGCCCAAAATCCTGTTCGTCCCAAAAACATAATAATAATGATTGGCGATGGAATGGGGGTAAATTACGTAAGTACTGAGGTTTTAAGAAACCCAAATTCTCCTTTCAAGGATTTTAGCTATTCCGGATTTTCTATTACTTGCAGTGCAGACAAATTAATTACTGATTCTGCTGCAGGAGCTACTGCTTTACTTGCAGGTTATCGTACAAACAACGGTCATGTCGGAACAGACTCTACCGGAGTTCCTCTTAAATCAATCTTAGAGTATTCAAAAGAAAAAAATTATGCTACAGGAATTGTTGTTACGAGTGGATTAACAAATGCTACTCCTGCTGCACTTTATGCAAATGTTAAATCCAGAAAAGAAGAATTTGATATCGCAGACCAATTAATAAAGAGTGATGTTGAGGTTTTTATTGGGGGTGGCCAGAAGTTCTTCCTTCCGATTGAAATAAACGGAATAAGAGAAGATAGCATTAATCTGATTAAGAAATTAGATAAGTTCGGATATACTTATTATGACAATTATCAGTCACTACAAAATGCGGAGACAAAATCAAAAATTGCAGCCGTACTGGAAATAGATGCCATTCCTAATGCTTCAAAACGAAATTACTCTCTCGGAGATTTAACAAAAATTGCCCTTAAAAATCTCAAGCAATACGAAAATGGTTTTATACTTTTAGTTGAAGGCTCCCAAATCGATTGGGCAGGACACGAGAACAATGCCGAATATGCAATTTCTGAAATGAATGATTTTGCTACTTCTATTCGCGCTTGTTTAGATTTTGCAAAAGAAGATAAAAACACTCTCGTTCTTGTTACAGCAGATCACGAAACCGGCGGGATGTCCATAAAAAAAGGAAGTTTAGACGGAAATTTTGAGTTAGGCTGGACTCACAAAAGTCACACCGCTGAAATGGTTCCGGTATTCAGTGAGGGTCCTTCTGCTGAGCTATTCACTGGGATAAATGATAATTATGAAATTGGGAGACGCTTGATAAGACTGGTTAATCCTGATATCCAATTCAAATA
Organism: Ignavibacteriaceae bacterium; assembly: GCA_019638025.1. Lineage (GTDB taxonomy): Bacteria > Bacteroidota > Ignavibacteria > Ignavibacteriales > Ignavibacteriaceae > JAGUXE01. Next base: position 338,362 of record JAHBUO010000001.1, on the reverse strand, counting down.
GTTTTTTGAATAAAAAAATAAAAAACCCACTTTGTTCAAGTGGGTTTTTTTGTTTAATCAAACTTCAATTATGATTTAACTACAAACTGAGCGTTGAGAGTAATCTTTACATCTTTTCCTACTACTAAAGCACCGGTTTCAATAGCTTTGTTCCATTGTAAACCATAGTCAAATCTGTTTACGGTTGTTGTTGCAGTATATCCGACTTTAGTATTTCCCCAAGGGTCTTTTACTTGTCCGTTAAATTTTCCATCGAGAACAACTTTTTTAGTTACACCGCGCATGGTTAAATCACCATAAATCTTTACTCCGTTTTTCCCTTTCTTTTCGATTTTAGTACTAACGAATTTTATTTCGGGATAATTCGCTGCATCAAAGAAATCTGCTGATCTTAAATGATTATCTCTATCTTTATTTTCAGTATCGATTGATTCAACTTTGATTGTTGCTTCAACTTTTTCGAGTTCACCCTTTGAATTAGGTGTAGCGTTCACTTCAAACTCTTTGAAGCTGCCATCCACATCAGTAATTACCATGTGACTTACTGAAAATTTAACACCGCTGTGTGATCGATCCAAATTCCATGTTTGAGCAAAAACTGCTGTTGCAAAAACAAAAGAAAAAACTAACAAAAAGAACTGTTTCATACTTACCTCCTATTATTGATTATTAATTGAAATTCATTGCTAATTCAAAAACTATTAATTCTGATTTTTTTTCGGCTTTTAACTTGAAGAGTTCATCACCGGTGATTTCTATTGCATCGCCCGATGAATAGACTTCATTATCAATTTTAACTTCACCTTCTATAATGTGAATATAAGTCCCTCTTCCGTCAATATTCTGAAATGGTAATTCGTTTCCATCTTCGAGTGTTGAAATAAAAATTGATGCATCCTGATTTATAAAAATTGTATCCTCGTTCATGTTCGGAGAAGCAACTTTTAATAGTTTGTTTTTCCTTTCCTCCGTACTCCAAGAACGCTGGTCATAAGATGGCTCAAGTCCGGCTTTGTTGGGAAGAATCCAAATCTGTAATAAATGAACCGAATTATTTTGTGAACTGTTAAATTCAGAATGATAAACACCTTTTCCGGCGGTCATCTTTTGCAATTCACCTGCTCTGATAACTTCGTGAGTCCCGGTGCTATCCTTGTGCTCAAGGGCACCACTAAGAACATAAGTTACAATTTCCATATTCTGATGCGGATGCATTGGAAATCCACCCCCGGGCGCAACAATATCATCATTTATTACACGGAGTGGTCCAAAATTAATATTATCTGCATCATAATATGAGCCGAAAGAAAAGCTATGGTAGCTTTCTAACCATTCAAATTTTGTATAACCACGTTTGCTGTTTCGCTTAGCTGTAATCATATTACTTTCCTTATTAAAATAAACGCCTTCAAAGCCTAAATCACCTAATCATATATTTTCATCATACTCTTAAACCAACATAGCACTAATCAAATGACCAAGAAGGCGCTGGGGGATCACTTATTAAACATTTAAATTTTCAAATAAGTTTCAATCTTTATAGTTTTTATCTTAATTATTTTAAACTTAAAATATATTGGTAAAAAATTTTATTTGTCTTTTAACGCAAATCCAAGTTTTTTTAATAAACCGCTTAGTTGTACTTGCTCATCGTTTGTTAAAACGGAAGTTAAATCCTTAATTCTTTCAGCATGCTGTAAAAAAATCTCATTAAATCGCTGCTCGCCCTTGGATGTAAGTTGTACTATAATAGTTCTGCGATCTTCTTTGCTGTGAACCCTCTCAACTAGTCCTTCTTTTTCAAGATTATCCACAACAAGCGTCATGTTGCCGCCACTTACCAATTGTTTTGAGCAGAGGTTTCCGATAGTCATCGGACCTAAATGCCCCAAACATTCAAGTGCACCGAATTGAGGTTCAGTCAGACCATATCTTCTGATATCGTCTAATGATTTTTTTGCAAATACCGAATGAGCCCTTACCAACTTTACCCACGTCGATAAAGCTAAATCAATCTGTTCCCCGTATTTTTTTGTTGTTTTCATTATTTTGCTTAAAACTTAAATCTTTTAATGTTAAAATAATATTTTCTTGAATATCTGTCAAGGGGCATTTGAATTTTTTTTTAATCTGTTTTTCGTGTGCTATAAAGTCCCAAAATTAACCCAAGAGCCACAGACCACAATGCGGCTAACCCTATTTGAAAGGGTTTGGGAAGCATAAAGGTAACTGTGTGAGCCGGAAGCCAAAACCACAAAAGTGAATAAAACCCTTTATCGATATTCTTCCAATTATTTTCTTTGGCGATTAAATTGTCAAGCAGCCGATGTATAAGCACAAGAAAGGGTCCAAATTGCAGATTCATAGTTGTTGATATTGCAAAGGCATTCCAGAAATGATTTAGTTCCGGAAGCAAGTTCTTTTCTACAAGTCCTGAAACAAAATATCCGAAACCGACAAAAGCATATTTAATAAAAACAGCAAGCAGCGCCCACTCAAGCATTTTTAAAACAAAAGTTTTAATGTCGAAGGGAATGTATATTTTTTTATTAACAATCCACTTAGAAATTGAATCCCCCAAAGTTCCAAGAACTGCAAATTGAATCATTGCAGTTAAAATCGGATAAGCCGTAACCAAATCTATATAGAAAGACATAATCTCCCCACCGTTCTTACTTTGTTAAAATCATTTTTTTGATTGAAATAAACTCACCTGCTTGAAGTTTGTACAAATAGACTCCTGATGTAAGTGAGAGTGATTCAGCATTAAAAAGATATTCATAATATCCGGGAGCCTTTTCTTCATTTAGAAGAGTAGACAACTCTCTTCCTAAAATATCATAGAGTGTTATTGTTACAAGCTGATTTTCATTGATGTTATTTGGAATTGAAAATCTAATTCGAGTTGATGGATTAAAAGGATTGGGATAATTTTGAAATACCTCGAATGATTTTTCATTTACAAAACTTGATTGTTCAACACTAGTTCCGCTCGAAGGGAAAAAATATTCTAATAGAAAATCGATATTAGCGCGCCATAAGCCCCAACTGTGCCCCTCCGGTAATTCGCTCCAATGATAATCATAACCTCTGCTTAATAGTGTATCACGAAAAGGTCTCAGATTTTGATAAATTGATTCATAAGTTCCCCAGACTGAAGCGTAGCGAATATTTTTTTTAGGGCTATTCATTATCAAACTATATGCTTCGTAATCGTTGGGCCAAAACGCTGCGCTGTGAAGCCCGCATAAACCAAACACTTCAGGATAATTAAAAGTTATTAATGCCGAAATATTCCCACCGAATGAATCTCCCAATACTAACCGTTGTGATGAGCTATCAATCGTTCGATAAAGTGAATCGATTCTCGGAACTAATTCATTCACAAAAAACCGCTGATATTGTGTTCGTAAATTTCCGGCATATTCATCGTTGCGGTTAGTCGGCTTTACAAAAACTCCGATCACTTCTTCGATTTTATTTGCGGCAATTAAATTATCAATCACATTAACACCGCTGCCAAGAGTTATGTATTCAGATCCATCTTGAAAATAGACTGTTGCGTATCGCTTGTTCAAGTTCAGATTATATGATGCGGGAAGCAATACATAAACTTGATAAGTTTTACTTGTGTAAAGGCTTGAGATAGATGTTGTAATTAAATTTCCATGTTGAATATTCGGATTGTAATTTATTTCCCACGGCTGAATGTATTCGGGCATTGCTAATTCAGAATTTGGCCCATAACCTCCCGAAACTCTGTTGGGATTGTATGGGTCAAGAATCCATGTGCTTCCATTTAAAACTAATTTATAATCGAGACGAGCGTTGTTTTCAAAAGTTTTCTTAAAATAGAAGAAATTAGTATTGGGAACTTTTACAAAAGATTGATTTGCTGCCCATCCCGTAAAATCACCAGCAACAGAAACTGTATTAATGTTTCCTTTGTAAAGAAAAATCGCCCAAGAATCTTCGACCAAAGGAATTCTGATATTTTTATGATGATTTATAAAGCTATCTATTACACTACTTTTTTGAACTGAATCAGAGAGGCTATTTACATAGCTGATAAATCCATTGAAATTGCTTTGCGAAAAGGAAAAGTTAGCGGAAAGAATAAGCAAGAATAAAAATATAAATTTCATTTTCATAATTAGCTCATTTTTTATTCAGATAAGAAAATTTTTGCTTCGTTAAAAACAAGATTAACATCTAATTCCTTTATACATTTGAATTGAGCGTCACTTCTGCTACAACTTAAAGGTTTGGGTGAATAGAAAAAGCATGGAGAACAATCCAAATTAAGACTCACAATCTTATAAGGTGTTTTCCAAGGATAGATATAACTTCTGTTTGTTGGTCCGATTATCGCCACAACCTTTCGCTTCATTGCAGCAGAAACATGCATTAATGCCGAATCATTTGTAATCATTAATTCACATTTCTTGATTAACGCTGCGCTCTGTGCAAGATTTTTTGAATCAACTATGAAAAGATTATTGTGGTTTGCTTTCGAACTGATAAGCTGATTTAACTCGATCTCATCCGGACCACCGAATAAAATTATTTTAGCGTTTAATTCAACAATTAAACGCTTTGCAAGCTCAGCGAACTTTTCCGGTTCCCATCGTCGCATAATGTGATTTTTCATAGTTGCGCAGCCTGCATGAAATCCAATTAATAAATCTGAATGGGAGATGTTTTTTCGAATTAAAAAATTATCGGCATATTGTTCATCTTCTTCACCCAAAGGGAAAAGTAAATCATACTCTTTATAATCCTTGATATCAAACATCTTCCTAACGAGAAGCATGTTTTCTTCAACATTATGGAAAGAATCTTTTTCTTGAATTCGGACTGTATTTAGAAATCCAAAATTGTTAAAATCTTTACGTAAATATTTTACGCCACCTCGATGTTTCGCGAGTGACAGAAAGCCAATAATATTATACTCTTTTCTGTTTGAAGGATAAACATTTATGACGTGAGTATATTTTCTAAAAAGCTTAGAAAGAAACAAAAGGGATTTAACAGCACCTTGTTTTAAGAACTCGAAATGAAATACATTGTCAAATTTTCCGGTTCTTTCATAAATATCTTTAACTCCCGAGAACATTACTAATGCGTCGATTTGTGCATCGGGTAAATGTTTCCGCATTAAAACTAATGCAGGGGTAAACATAAGCGCATCACCAATTCCGGAAAGCGCATAAACTAAAATCTTTTTTTTCATAATAATTAAAAAAGCTGTCTTAATTTGACTCTGCAAGTACAAACCAAGACAGCTTAAAGCTTTTAATAAATAAATTACTTCTTAGCCGATGTATCCTTGCTCGTCATTTGTGATTTAAAATGACCAATCATATTCTGAATAGAAGGATCATTTGGATAATAATTTTGTAATCTTGTTAAAATATTTACCGCCTTATCGTACTCACCAAGATTTTCATAAATATCGATTAATAAACGATATGGATTATATCCCGATGAAACATCGTTCGGATTAGTTTCTATAAGATTCAATGCCTTCTTTTCAACTTCGCGTGCAAGTTCCGCATACTTATCTTTAGACTCTGCGGCTAAATATAATCCGGCAATATCAAACAAGATTCTATGGTCAATTGGAATCACTGAACGAGGAATTCTCTTTTCCATTTCATCAAGAACCTCAATACATTTTGCGGTTTGATTTCCGTTGTTGATGTAATATAAAGCCAATCTAATATAAGAGTTTCGATAATTTTGAGTTAATCTTTCATGATTATCATCAAAGAAAATATTTTTATCATCTAACCCTCTGAATTTAAATCCGGGTTTATAATCTTTACTGTATGTTGGATTAACCTCAAACAATTGCGCACGCATAATTTCTTCGTTAATAAATTCCATTCCCGGTTTTTTCTTTTCCGGAACTAAGCGGTGCGCCATTCCTTCCATTTTAAGATAATCACCAAGTCCTATTTTACTATCTTCAGAACAAGTAACGGCAAAATAAATTGGTCTCTCCCAATTATTGGCTTCAATAATTTCTTTCACCATCAAGTCTTGAACTCGGATAGCTTTAATTTCACCATAACCGATTGTATTATTCATTCTGAATGTGATACTTCCGGTTTTCAGAACGCTTGAATCAATTATATTGTATTGTTGGAAATCTGCAGCAGATAACAGACTTGTATTTGGAGCCGGAATAGTAACATCTTGCGGATTCCATTGAATAGGTCTTATATCATCAACTTGAGCATCACTTAAACGCATTTTTATTTTTGCGGCTCCGTATGGTTCGGTATTTTTCAACTGCTTGATATACCAAGGTGTATTTATTAAACTAAGATTTGCTATTCTAACATCACGCCTTACGCCTTCAACATCTTGTAAGTACCAAAGTGGGAATGTATCATTATCACCATTGGTAAATAGAATTGCATTTGGCGCACAGCTTTGTAAAAGATTGTAAGAATAATCCCAAGGTACCCAATTATTTGAGCGGTCGTGTGTAAAGTAGTTTGCCTGAAGCATTCTACCCGGGACAAAAATAATTCCCAAAAGAAGCAGTCCGAATATTGCACCTTTCTGTGCTGATTCAGCTGTAAGTTTTTCTTGAATTAAATCGATAATTCCGCGAATACCGATTGCAATCCAAATCGAATAAACAAAGAATGCGCCGACATAAAAATAGTCTCGTTCTCTCGGCTGAGGCTGTTGCTGATTTTGATAAAATGCAGTCAAGTATCCCATAAAAACAAAGAGAATCATAAATGTCGAAGCCATTTTCCAATCTTTTTTGAAGTGGAAATAAATACCAAGCAAGCCCAACAAAAGTGGAATTCCGAAGAGTGAGTCTTTTGCTTCTCCATCAAAACGAATATTAAATGCTTTCCCAATCGCATTTCCCACCGCATTAAATGGCCACATATTGACACCGGCGTCTTGGTTCCAACTTTCTCTACCGGCATAGTTCCAAAGAAGATATCTTGTCATCATATGGTTCATTTGATAACGCCACCAAAAATCTAAATCGCTTGAGTAGTTTGTATAAACACCCATCTGATGCGGTTCTGTTGCAAATCTTCTTTTGAACGTAGGGAAGTCACCATATTGTTCACGATTTAAATAGGAAACCAATTCAGTAAAATCATTTGGCTCGTTTTCGTTCATCGGAGGTTGTTGATTAGCACGGATAATCACCATCGCATAAGTTGCAAATCCCAAGAAAATGAAGACTAAGGAGAGCGAAACTAAGTGTAATGTGGGTTTATTATTTTTAACCGAATAATAAACTCCATAAGCAAATGCACCAAGCAGAACAACTAGAAACAAAATTTCGCTTGCTAAATTATTTCCGGCAACACTTGACATAATTCCCGGGAGAACCTTAACTATCCCGGGATAAGTTACAAATAACGCTATCCCGCCAATGATTAGCTGTAAATAAATCGAGTTTCTACTGAATAATTTCTTCCAGAATGCACCTATTATTAGAACACTTATTCCGGCAACAATTAATTTAAATTTAGAATCGAATGATTGGTATTCTTCGGGTGAGGGAGGATTTGTACCTGTTTGAGCCCCCCAAAGAGCAATCGCCAACACTATTACTAAAGCAATGTGTCCAAGCAAAATATATGCTGATTTTTTAAATGCTTCGTCATCATCAACATATTTTTTGAACATTATTATCATAACAACAGATATAATTGCAAGTACGCTCATCAAGTGAACTGCTGTTGAAAGACCTATTAGATAAGCAATCAATAAAATATATTTCTCATTATCCCTATTATCAGCTTTGTCGTTCCATCTCATCATCAAATAAGTAATGGCTGCTAAAAGAAAAGTACTTGTGGCATAAACTTCTGCTTCAACACCATTAAACCAAAAGGTATCACTAAAAGAAAATGATAAGGCCCCTATTGCTGCAGCAATATAGGTTCCTAGTCCGTCAACTAAGTTTTTAGGTTCTTTTCCGCGATAGTTTTGAATAAGCATTACAGCTATCAAATATAAAAACCAAACCGAAAATGCACTTCCTAATACCGAAATTGTATTTACTCTGAATGCAATATTTTCAGCAAAAGGAATCATAGAGAATATTCTACCTAAGAGAAGAAAAAACGGGGTTCCGGGTGGATGGGGCACTTGTAAATAATATCCGGCGGCAATAAACTCACCGCAATCCCAAAACGATACCGATGGTTGAACAGTTAAAAACAAAACCGTTGCCGATATTAAAAACACTGCGACACCGATAATGCGTTCAAGAAGTTTATAATTCATTTTATCCTCATTAATAAAACAGAAACAAAAAAATTACTTACAACAAAATTATTTATCAACTTAAAAATTACGGGTTGGACGGCTCATCTCGACCGCTGTTATCAAGCTTCTTAAAGAAGTGGTCGTAATTTTTCTTTACATTCGAAATACAATACTTTTCATACAATCCTTTTGCTTTAGAAAGTGAAATTGTATCAAATTCTTCTTCATCTTTGTGTCTCTTCAGCAAAAGCTTAAAATCGTCGCTATCTTTTCCCTTAATTTTGTAATCATAGCGTTTAAGTTCTTCCATATATTTTTTCTGATCTCGAAAAGACATATTTACTCTTTCAACTAATATTCTAAAACAATTCTGTAAAGATATGAAATTAGACGTGTTAATTGATATGATTTCTATGGATTTTTTTCGAATTTAATATTTATAAAAATCCTAACTTAAATTACTTTTTATCCGACTTTTTAATGAAACGGAACAATAAACTCTATTATTTTAAAATTTATAAACCCTATGGGGTATTAAGTCAATTTACCGATTCAGAAGGAAGAGAGACTTTATCTAATCTTTACAGGTTTCCTGAAGAGGTGTATCCGGTCGGTCGTTTGGACCGCGATAGCGAAGGACTTCTTCTTCTTACTAATGACAAAAAATTAACTGACTTATTACTCAATCCCAAATATGGACACAGAAGAGAATACTCTGTTCAAGTAGAAGGAATTCCTACTGAAGCTGATTTATCAAGGTTGCGAGAAGGAGTTATAATTGATAAAATAAAAACTAAACCTGCAGAGGTTTCATTTCTAGGTGATGAAATCAAATTTCATGACCGTACTCCGCCAATCAGATTCAGAAAAAATATCCCCGACACATGGATAAAACTTATCTTAACTGAGGGTAGAAATAGACAAGTTAGAAAAATGACCGCAGCTATTGGTTTTCCGACTTTGAGATTAATCCGTACTCGCATCGAAAATATTAAGTTAGATAATATGAAAATTGGTGAGGTCTTAAATTTATCAAAAGATGAATTATCAACTCTTCTTGTAATCCTAAACAAATCAATAAAATTTTTTTAACCTCATTTGGAAATTCGGATAATTAATTTCTATCTTTCAGTCCATCAATCAATGTGTGTGTAACTAAATTGAGGAACTAAATGAAGAACAAATCTAACCAGCAAGAAAACATTACTTCCGTATTAGAAGAGCATCGTTTATTTAAGCCTTCAAAAGATTTTACAAAGACTGCTACAATTAAATCTGTTGAAGAGTATAAGAAGATGTATAAAGAATCTATTCTTAATCCGGAAAAATTCTGGGGAGAAGTTGCTGAAAATCTTCATTGGTTTAAGTATTGGAAAAAAGTTAAGCAATGGAACCCACCAAATGCAAAATGGTTTATTGGCGGAAAAACTAACATCAGTTATAACTGTGTTGATAGGCATTTAACTACATGGCGAAGAAATAAAGCCGCTATCATTTGGGAAGGTGAACCCGGAGAAACAAGAATTCTAACTTATCAAGTCCTTCATAGAGAAGTATGCAAATTTGCTAATGTTCTTAAAAAACTTGGAATTCAAAAAGGTGACCGAATTGCAGTTTATATGGGGATGGTCCCCGAGCTGGCAATTGCTTTATTGGCTTGTGCAAGAATTGGTGCTGTTCACACAGTTGTATTTGGCGGCTTTAGTGCCGAAGCCCTCAAAGACCGAATCAACGATGCAGACGCAAAACTTGTTATAACTTCAGATTTTGCAGTAAGAAGGGGTTCCCTTGTTCCTCTTAAACCAGCTGTTGACAAAGCATTAGAAAGTTGCCCACAAGTTGATAATGTTATAGTTTATAGAAGAATTGCAGATTCTCACACTGCCATCACTGCCGGAAGAGACCACTGGTGGCATGAAATAATGCAATCAGTTAATGATAAATGCGAAGCCGAACAACTCGACTCAGAACATCCTTTGTTCATCTTATATACAAGTGGTACTACCGGAAAGCCAAAAGGAATTCTTCACACTACCGGTGGATATATGGTTAGCACTTACTTCACTTCAAAAATAGTCTTCGACTTAAAAGATGAAGATATTTATTGGTGCACTGCTGATATCGGATGGATTACAGGACACTCTTATGTTGTATATGGACCGCTTGCGAATGGCGCAACAACTCTCATGTATGAAGGAGCTCCGAATTATCCGGACCCTGATAGATTTTGGCGAATAATAGATAAATATAGAGTAAACATCTTTTATACTGCACCCACAGCCATACGTGCCTTTATTAGATGGGGTGAACAATGGGTGCTAAAACATGATTTATCAAGCTTAAGATTACTTGGAACAGTCGGTGAGCCGATTAATCCCGAAGCCTGGATGTGGTATTACAAAATAATCGGGAAAGGAAAATGCCCGATAGTAGATACTTGGTGGCAAACCGAGACAGGTGCAATTATGATATCACCATTACCGGGAATTACGGCAACTAAACCTGGCTCTTGCACATTTCCGCTTCCCGGCGTTATGCCTGAAGTTGTTGATAAAAAGGGAAAACCAGTCCCTGAGGGCTCCGGTGGATTTTTAATTATCAAAGATACATGGCCCTCCATGTTGCGCACTATTCATGGAGATAAGCTGCGTTTCAAAAAACAATACTTTAGCGATTATAAAGGATTTTATTTTACGGGGGATGGTGCTCGAAAAGATAAAGATGGATATTTCTGGGTAATGGGAAGAGTTGATGATGTTATTAATGTTTCGGGTCATCGGTTGGGAACGGCAGAAATCGAGAGTGCTTTAGTAAGTCATAAAGATGTTGCAGAATCAGCAGTTGTTGCTCGTCCGGATGAAATAAAAGGAAGTGCTATCGTTGCTTTTGTTTCACTTGAATCAGGCAAAATTCCAACTCTCTTATTAAAGGAAGAATTGAGAAATCACGTTGCTCAAGAAATCGGACATATTGCCAAACCTGATGAAATTAGATTTACAGATTCTCTACCAAAAACACGAAGCGGAAAAATCATGCGGAGATTGCTCCGTGAAATTGCAACGAGTGGAAATGTAATTGGTGATACTTCAACACTCGAAGACTTCTCTGTGTTAGAAAAGTTAAGGGACGAAGATTAATATTTTCTATTTTTTCTGAAACTTTAACGAAACTGAATTTATGCAGTAACGTAAACGAGTCGGTTCAGGTCCGTCATCAAAAACATGCCCTAAGTGTGCATTACATTTGGAGCAATGAACTTCGGTTCGTTTCATGAAATGACTAAAATCAGTTTCTGTTTCTATACTTTCTTGATTCAATGGAAGATAAAAACTGGGCCAACCGCTACCCGAATCATACTTGTGCTCAGATGAGAATAACTCGTGTCCACAACAAATGCAATTATAGAGTCCGTTTTCTTCATTCTTATAATACTTGCCTGTGAAAGCTCGCTCTGTTCCTTTTTTTCTGGTAACAAGAAACTCTTCTTCAGAAAGAATTTCTCTCCATTCTTCATCCGTCTTATTTATTTTTTCCATAGTTCCTCATTTTTTAGTTATAACATTCAATACAAGATAATAGTTTCTAATTTCAACTTAATAAAAAAGTCCATCCTCATAAAGAAAGATGGACTTAATTCAACAATTACAATATTATTCTTAATTGCTGAATTTTTTCTTCCAAAAAGATTTTATTCTCTCTTCCATTCTTTCAAAAATTATATACATTACCGGAATAACGAGAAGTGTTAATACTGTGGTTGTTGTTAAACCTCCGATAACAGCACGAGCTAACGGTGTCCAAGTTTCTGAACCGGAACCAAATTCGAGAGCAAGTGGAACCATACCTAAAATTGTTGTTAACGCTGTCATCAGAACGGGACGAAGTCTTGCAGCGCATCCTTGTTTAACTGCATCGATTAATTCTAAGCCTTGTTTTTTGAGTTGATTAATATAATCAACCAAAACGATTCCATTATTAACGGCAATACCTACAAGCATTACAAGACCAACCAGCGCCATCACACTTATACTAGTTCCCGTAATAAACAGAAAGATAAAAACACCAATCACTGAAAGGGGAACGGTAAACATAATTATTAATGGGTCTACAAGAGATTCAAATTGTGCAGCCATAATCATATAAACCAATAAAATAGCGGCTATAAACGCTAACATCAAATAAAAGAATGCTTCCTGTTGGTCTTCAGCTGTCCCTCCGATGATTACTTGGTATTCTGATGGAATTGGAGTTTCAGAAATAATTTTGTTTACTTCTTCAATTGCAGACGAAAGATCTTTCCCCGAAAGCGCAACTCCAACGGATACATAGCGGCTCTGATTCTCTCTAAATATTGTTGGAGCTGATTCTTCTTCAGATATTTTTGCAATTTGTTTTAGAGATACAAAATCACCATTAAGCAAGGCAATCTGCATATTCTCTAACATCTCTTTTTGATTTCTGAATTTTTTATCATACTGAATTCTTACATTATACTCATCACCTTTTTCTCGAAACTGCGATACAACTTTTCCCTGCATTGCGGTAGAGATATTTCCGGCAACACCAAATGCCGAAAGTTTCAAATCATTCATTACTTCTTTATCTAAATGAATTTGTAACTCGGGAGTAGTCTCCTTAATATTCAGTGAAACATCAACAAAGCCATCAACTTTTTGAAACTTATCCTTTAGCTGATTTGCAATTGCTTTTGCTCCATCAACATCAAAGCCTACTATTTTAACTTCGATATCTTTTTCAGTAGAGAATGTTGCTCCTTCTTGGAAAAAGTAAGTAACCCCGGGAATATCATCTAGTTTTTTTCTAAGTGAATCTTGAATTTGTTTTTGAGTTAATGTTCTTTGTTCTTTTGGTTTCAGTTTAATAATAGTTTCCACAGTACTTGAAGTAGTGCCAAATGCACCAATTCCTTCTCTTTCGCCATAAAAAATTGCAACTGATTCCATCGCATCTTGAGGAACAACTTGTTTAATAATATCTTCAACTTGATACGCATATAAGCGAGTTCCTTCAATAGGTGTCCCCGAAGGTGACTCAATTAAAAAGTTCAAAAAGCCTTGGTCACTTTTGGGTAAAAACTCTCCAGCCATGAACGGGGTTAAGCCAAGAGAAATCACCAATAATAAAGTTACTATTCCAAGTAGTGTTTTTTTATGTCCGATTGACCAGTTTAACACTTTTTCATAGTTCGATGTTATAACAGATAATATGTCTGAAATCTTTTGCTTAAGCTTCCCAAAGAAATTATTGGGGTTTGTTTTTTCGACTTTCAATATATTTGAAGACATCATAGGAACAACCGTTAAAGCAACTATTAACGAGACAACAAGACTGAAAGTAATGGTTAATACCAAATCCTTAAATAATTGCCCGGTTATATTTGGAACGAATAATACCGGAACAAAAACCGCTATTGTAGTTAACGTTGATGCAGTTATTGCCATCCCCACTTCCGTGGCGCCGTAATCTGCAGCATCCATTCTATTCTTTCCTAACTCTCGATGGCGATAAATATTTTCAAGAACTACAATGGAATTATCAACCAACATACCAATAGCCAGAGCCAGTCCCGCCATTGAGATTATATTTAGAGTGAGTTTTGAAGCATACAAAACCGCAAAAGTTACAATCACCGATAGAGGTATCGATATCCCCATTATTATACTCCCCCTCAAATTTCTGAGGAAGATATATATAACGATAAACGCAAGAATGAAGGCATAAATTGCAGTGCTACTCAAGTTGTTAATCGAGAGCATAATAAAATCAGATTGATCCCAAAGTTTTGTAAGCTTAGTTCCTTGAGGCAATCTGTTTAATATGTCGGGGATAGCCTCATCAATTCTGCGTGATGTAAGAACAGTGTTTGCATCTGATTGCTTCATAACCCAAACAAGCACGCCTTCGCCATAATCAGCTCTTACTTCGGAGGCATTTTCTTTAAAACCATCTTCAACTTCTGCAACATCTTTAACCAATACAGCCTCAGTACCACGCATAGTAACGATAGTATTTCTTATTTGGTCAAGTGAACGGAACTCACTAAATACGCGCAAGTTGTAACTTTTACTTTGAGTTTCAAGTGTTCCTCCGGGTAATAGACCGCTACCGAATTGGACTGCTTGCGCTACATCATTTGGTGCTAAACCATAAGAAGCTAACTTAACCGGATTCAAATTAATATTTATTTGTCTCTGAAGCCCACCTTGCGTTTGAACCGAAGCAACTCCCTCTACTCTTTCAAGCAAAGGTTCGATGGTTTCTTCAGCTAATCTTCTTAACTCTGCCGAACCTAGATACTCTGAGCTTAAATTCAGAAAGTAAATAGGACTCATTGATGGATCAAAAACAAAGACAATTGGTTCGGTTGCATCTTGAGGCAAAAAATCTCTTATCATATCGATATTTTTTCTAATATCGGTTTCGGCTTGATTCATATTTATTCCATACCTGAACTCAAGCATAACAATAGAACCACCCTTAAAAGATTGTGAGCTGACTTTTTCGATATTCTTAACCGATGATGCCGCTTCTGCAATTGGTCGCGTCACAAGATTCTCAATGTCCTCCGGACCAACGCCTGAATAATTAGTAATAACACCGGCAATCGGAAACTGAATATCAGGGAAAAAATCAATCTTCAATTGAGAAAATGAAAACAAGCTGAAGCCGATTACTACTGCATAGAACATCAGCATTGTGATTTGTCGTCTTAACGAAAATTTAGTTAATATCATATCATAAATCCTTACTCAATAATTTTAACTTTATCGCCGGACTTTACGATGTTTTGCCCAACTACAACAACCACATCACCATCATTTAATCCTGAACTTACCTCAATACGTCCGTTATTGGAGATACCAATTTTAATTTCCGTTAAATGAGCAATTCCGTTTTTAACAACAAAAATAAAGTGCTTTTTAATCGATTTTTGTAATCCGGTTTCTCTGTCTATTGCAACTTCCGTTCTACTTTGAACTGCATTTTCCGGAATTACTATTGAGTTTTCTTTTATTTTCGTCTCGATAAAAAATTCTCCGAACATTCCCGACTTAATAAAATTATCCGGATTCTTTAATAAAACCTCAACCTGAAGATTTTTGGTTATCGGGTCAACCGCTTGATCTATTTGTGAAATCGTTCCTAAGTAATTTTTATCCGGAATAGACGGAAAAGAAATTTTCACATTCTGACCTTTAAATATTCCTTTAATATCTTCAGACGGTATTTTAATTTTTGCTTTCATTGAAGATGGATTAATCACTTGCACAACCGGTGTTCCGGCAATAATCATTTGATTATTTTCAACCATGATTGAAGCTGCAACTCCAGCAAAAGGAGCTTTTACAAAACTATTGTCGAATTGTTCCTTTGCTTGAAGAAGTTGAACTTTAGCCTGTTCAACTGAAAATTGTGTTGCATCATATTGTGTTTTGATTTGATCATATTGTTGCTGGCTTATTGCCTTTTGATCAAAAAGTTTTTTCATCCGTTGATAATCTTGATTCACCAATTTTGCTTGCGTTTCAACAGATTTAACGGCTGTTTCTGCTGCTTCAACTCCTTGCTTAAATATTGCATTATATTGAACTGCAATAGGTTGCCCTTTATATACTCGGTCGCCGGGTTTTACATAAATCTTTTCAATCCGTTCAGTGACTTTTGCCGGCACATAAACATCTTCGCCTGCGGAGATACTTCCGGTTACTTTAATTGCATTTTCAATTCTATCATTTCTAACCGTAAAGACTTTAACGGGAACTGATTTTTCTTCTTTTTTCTCTTCTTCTTTACTGCATCCAATTAATGTAAATAAAATTAACACGGTTAATAACACAAAATATTTTTTCATTCTTGCCTCTAATTTTTATTCCAAAGTTCATTTAACATTCCAATTGAATAAAGCAAATTCAATTGACTTACATTATAAGCAAATAAGCCTTGATAATATTGCATATCGCTTGATGTTTTGAATAACTGAGCATTAAGCACATCAAGTTGCGTACTCATTCCTTCGCTGTATAATAAATTTGATAGCCTTAAACTTTCATTCGCTTGAAGCGTGAGTTCTTTAAGGCTTTCTAAATTCGCCATCGCTTCATTGAACGAAAGAAAACTTTCTTCTACACTGAGTTCTCTTCCTTTATCAGCTTGCTCAATTATGGTTTTTATTTGTTCCGTTTGCACCTTTGCTTGCTGATAATTGACAAACCTTCTTCCTCCTTCAAATAAAGGCCAGGACAAAACAAGATTAACTGATTTTGATCTTATATAATCATTCCACATTACACTTGAATTACTTAATTGAGCTTGATGTGCAACATTGGCAGAGAGAGCCACAGTTGGGAGAAAACTCCCGGCAGCTATTTTCTCTCCCTGCTCTGTTGCATAGAGTTTGTGAGCAAGAGCTTTTAAATCTGATCTTTTTTCTTTAGAAATAGTTTTCAGATCTTCTAATCTTAATGATTTATAATCTCTTAAAAAATCTAACCCTTGTAAAACATCAGTTATAACAAGCGAATCATTGAGGTCAATGTTCAATAAAAATTTTAATCTCTGGAGAGAAAGGGCTTTTTCCCCCCTCGCTTTTTCAAGCGAAGGAAGAGTTGATGAATACTGTGCTTTTGCTCTTTGATAATCCAGTTCTGTAGATGTTCCTGCATTATAGAACTTCTCAACTTGTTCTAAATTCGCTTTAGCTACTTCAACAGCTTCAAGAGAAGTTTTATAGATTGCATCTGAAAGCATTATTGCATAATAAGCTTGTAATGATTGAAGAATAACCTCTTCTTCCTTTCCCTTTAATTCCTCACTTAATGATTTACGTAAACTCCGTTGAATTTTCATATTGAACCAACGAGTACCCCCCGTAAATAAAGGAACGGATAAGTCAAGCGAATGTTGAAAAGCGAATTTTGTTCCAACTATAAACTGTTGCCCCATGAAAACAAAAACGGGGAGTTCAAGATTATTTGTTGCCACAGCCTGATAATTAAAAGTTGGTATAAATAGAGAGTATGATTTCCATTCTTCATACTTCTGACCATCATATTCAAGCATCTTTGATTTAAGAGAAAGATTGTCTGATAAAGATTTTCCGATAACCTCATTCATTGAAAGGTGTACTATCCGTTTTTCTCCGGATTGAGCAACGATATTCCCAATTGCAAATAAAAAAATTATAAGAACCCGAATTTTTATTTTTATCATTATTTAACCTCCTTATTCAGATAAGTATTAATCCAAAAATCAACAAAAGAATTCATTTTTTTTGTAATGGTTGTTAATGATTCACCCATAACTATAGCTTCAATAACATAGACCAATATAGGTCCCAAGAAAGATGAGAAAAGAGTTTCTGCATCAATCGAATTTGATAAGATTCCTTTTTTCTGATTTAGTTTTATCAAATCAACAAACTCTTTTTTATCCTTCCTATATCTTTCAATTTTCCTACTCAGTATTTTTTCCGGTACATTGACTGACTGAAGTATTGCGGAAAATTTTGATAAATGGGGAGAATCCTTTATAAAACTGATATAAATTTTTACAACCCCTCTCAATACTCCTTCGAGAGTTTCTTCTTTTGAAATATGCTCTTCTTTAAGTTTATCAAACCGTAAATATGTTTCGTTAATTAATTCTTCGAGAAGGTTTTCTTTATCTTTGAAGTAATAGTACAATACGGGCTTACTTACTCCCGCCGCCTCACAAATTTCACGTACCGAAACTTTATGATATCCTTCGCTCGCAAAGAGTTCGGTTGCCGCTATGAATAGCTTTTCCTTGTTGTCGTTATTTTTTAGGTTTTCTATTTTCATCCAATTTTCCAAAAATATTTTATTACCGTTACAAAACTATTAAAACATTCACAAATATACCTACCGTTCGGTAGAATTTATGATAAATGGAAATTTTTAAGGATGAGGAGTATTAAATCTTGTTAGATTTTGTCTCACAGATTGTTTATTCTGAACATCTTAAGGTTTATTTTAGAACTAATATTTTCTAAACATGTAGATTCGCGGCAAAGTGAAAGCACTTATAATAGATAAAGAAATCCTGGTAGCTTCAAAACTCAAAAAGGTTGCTGAAAAATTAAATCCCGATATTAATTTTGCTTCAACTTTAACCTCAGCTGAAAAAGCCTATAAATACTTATCCATTAACCATCCCGATATTATATTTATTGATGTAAATATTGCAGATGAGAATATATTAAAGCTTTTCCAATTAGTCCCTTCAACTTCATTATTTGTTTTGATTGCCGAAAACAATTCACATTCGGCGAAGAGTATCAAATCAACATCTGTTTGTTATTTGACAAAACCATTCTCTTCGGATTCAGTTAAAACCATTCTTTATCTAAAAGGAAATCTTGATATAAGTTCATTAGATAAAATGAGAGGTGAGTTAGTTGATTTTTTTAAGCGGCGGGCGGGTTACAAAAAAAGATTTATGATTAGAACCGGTACAAAAATCAGAAAAGTTGAAATTTTCGATATTGCCTACTTCTACCAGGTTAAGTCAACGGTTTACTGTGTAACTAAGCAGAACAAGGTTTATCCGCTTAACTTCAAAATAGATGAATTAAGTTCGCTCCTTAATCCGATTGATTTTTTTAGAATTAATAAAAATATGATTGTTGCATTTCATGCAATAAGTAAAATTTTACCGGGTTTAAATTCCGAGATATCGATTGAGTTAAGCCCGGTTGAACCGGATGAGGTTAGGGCAACCGTTGATGTAAAGAATAATGCTCAATTTATTGAGTGGTTAAATAATTAGAAAATTAACTTATTATTTATTCTTTTTTGTATATTTTAGCCTAATGCTAAAAATAAAAGATTTTGTTTCCATGAAACAGCTAAAATCGGGGTATTATTTTTCATTTCTTTTATTGCTTATACTTAGTTTCGTCTTCGGCTGTGAAAACACAGAACGTAATGACGAACTAGGGATTGAAAAGGTAATTGCTGAAATAGAGGATGAAGGAATTGATTCTCCCGGAATTAAAATTAAAATTGATTACTTAAAAAATCGTTCCGAAGAAATAAACTACTCACGCGGAATCGCAAAATATTACTCGTTTTTATCAAAGATTTTATACCGCGATGGCAATTATGAAGAGGCTCTTAAACACTCACTATTAGCTATTAAAGTCAACCGCGTAAACGGACCCTCAAAAGATTTGGGTGAAGATTATGATCTTCTTGCAAAAACCTACAATCGATTAAAAAATGTTGACTCGGCAATAATCTCTTTCAAAAAATCTGTTGAAGTTAGAAAAAACATCAGTGATTCAACCGGCGTTGGAGCTGCTCTGCACAATATCGGCTTTATGTTTTGGAATGTCTCCAAATTTGATAGCGCTATTGTTTATTTTGAAAAAGCCCTTGAGCTTAGAAAAAAACTTAATAACAAAGAACATCTTGCTTCTACCACAAACAACATTGGAACTGTTTATTACCAATGGGCAATGTATGATAAAGCTCTTGAATATTATTTAATTTCTTTAAATTATAATAGAGAAATAAATAACTACAACAACATTTCTATAATACTCACAAACATCGGTATTGTATATCAAGAGACTTCCCAGAATAACAGAGCTATGGAGTATTTTCGCGAGAGTCTTGATTATGCGACTGCAGCAAACGATACGTCAAATATCGCATATGTTTACAACTCTATTGCAGGAGCATTTCTAGAATCTAATAGAGACTCTTCCATTTACTATTACCAAAAATCCTTAAGAGCTTACCGCGCAGTAAATTCCAGTGGCGGAATAATTATCTGCTTAAAAGGATTAGGGGAGAATTATATAAGACAAAATCAGCTTGAAGAAGCAAAAAATTATTTTAATCAGATTTTAAACATCGCTCTTTCTGAAAAGAACAATCTTCGTGTAGCCGAAGCATACAACTATTTAGGCAAAATCTATAAACTTCAGAATAACTTGAACTCCGCTAAAGACTATTTTGAAAAGTGTATCGAAATTAGTTTAGAAATGAACACAAAACTATTTCTGCGAGATGCTTATAAAGATTTAAGTGAAATTTATGAGTTGAATAACAACATTTCCGGTGCTTTAGCTTCGCTCAAAGAGCATCTTTATTATAAGACACAAATTGATAATGAAGATTCTCAAAGAAAAATTAGTGACCTCAAGACAAAGTTTGAATTTGAAAAATATCAGCGTGAAATTGATTCTCAAAAGTACGAAAACCAAAAACAACGAATTATTCTTTTGGCTATTGTAATAGTTCTTGTTGGAGCAATATCTGCAGCCGTTTTCTTTTTTGTGATGAACAATAGACGAAAGAAAATTAATTTAACTCTTCAGCAGAAGAATGAGCTAATCGAAGGGCAGTCTCAAGAGCTTGAAAAAATGAATAATGAACTGACTGAGTTAAATCATTCAAAAGAAAAATTGTTTTCAATAATTGCGCATGACTTAAAAAATCCTTTCTCTGCTCTTATAAATTATTCTTTAATACTTAAAGAAGATTACAACGAGATGGCTGATTCCGAAAGGTTGGAGTTTATTGGGAACATTCAAGAAACTTCTGTTAAAACTTATGAGTTGCTTGAAAACTTATTAAATTTATCAGCTTCAAGAACAGGGAAGATTGATTTTAATCCTATCGAAATAAAAATAAAAGAACTTCTTGAAAAAGTAACCAATCTTTATCAAAATCAGATAAAAGAAAAAAATATAGTTTTAAGTAATTCGATAGATGAAAATCAGATTGTCTACGCCGATGAAAAAATGCTAGAAATTGTAATTAGAAATCTTGTTAATAATGCTGTGAAGTATACAAATCCTGAAGGGAAGATTGAGTTGTTATCAAAATTCAATGACCAAAATATATTACTTATAATTAAAGACAACGGCATTGGAATGGATGAAAAAACAAAGAAAGAACTCTTTAATATAAATTCGATAAATTCAACAGTCGGAACCGGCGGCGAAAAAGGGACGGGATTAGGACTTGGACTATGCAAAGAATTTGTTGAAAAAAATAATGGCTCTATTTATGTTGAATCCGAACCCAACAAAGGGAGCACTTTTTACATTTCACTTCCCGGTTTCTCAAAAAACTAAAAATTATATGCAAAGCCTACCCATGGTAGGAACGGGAATCCTGTCCATTCCGAAGTTGTTACTCTTACCATAGCTAAATCTGCCGCTAAGTTCTCACCAAAAAATCTTATTCCGAACATTAAAGCAATAACATCGGAGTTTGGAGGTATCCAGTTTTCCGAAATAATTTTAACATATTTTCCGACTCGAGCTTCAAATCCGATTAATGCTAAAGGTGATGATGTTACTTCTCCTTGAGAAAATCCCCAGCCCAATCCTCCGGTCACCGCAAATTTTTCACTTCCGTAAGTAAAAACTCCGTAACCAATTCCAAGGCTTGTCTCCATTGCTTGAATATATAAAACTCCTGAACTGAGATGAAATTCATCTTGATGCAGAAGTCTAATTTTGGGTGCAAAATAAAAAATTTGAGATGTAGCTCCGGGAAATAAACTCATCCCTCCCGATAATGTAAAAACATCATTTACTCCATACGCCAAGAAGGGAAAGAACAACATATAATCTGAGAAATATCCTTTCCCTTTCAAAAGTGTTTTTCCTGTAGGAGAGAAGAATAAACGTGTTTGATTCGGGTCTTCTCTTAAAAAACCGGTTTCGCTCCAAGTTCCTTTAATTTCTTTTTGTTCGGTAATCAATTCTCTTTTAATCGTTAACTGTAAACCGGCTTGAGTTTTGAAAAAGATTTCCGAGTCGGTTTCTTCAACAATATTTCCGACAAACTCTGAACCGTCTTGCAAAGTAATTCTTAATAGAGTTGTTGAAGAATCTGTTTGTGAGAAAATGTTTGAGGAGAATTGTAATGTCATCCAAAGTGTGATTATGAATATGATATTTTTCATGAGATGACCTTTGTGTTAAATGTAAATTGATTTTACATCTCAAAATTACTGCCTAAGATTTTATAATCAAGCAATTAATTCGTTGCTATCGAAAATGTAAATCGGTACTGGGGTGTCGATAACTGTGATATTCTTGCCGATAAGTCAAATCTAAAAAACAACAATAAACGATTTAGAGCAACTCCGGCTTCATAATAATATTTCTCTTTAGTTTCTTCGGTTGAAGTTAATAGGGGATTGAGCACCTTTACTTCAGCGGGATTATTAAACTTTGTAAAGCCTATATTTCCGTTTATTATTAGCTCTACACCGAACGATGCTACGTTTGGAATTCGAATTAGACCCGGAATAACTTCACCAAAATTATGCTCGACAAAAAAAGTTGCGTAATCTTCACCGTAGAACTCTTTTAACTTTACACCTCGAAATGCTCCCTTTTGTGCAAATGAAGATGCTGATGACTCAACACTAAAATATCTCTGTGGTGGAAGTTTTCCGAATGACTTACCCGCAGCCAATCTCATATCTAAAGTCCATAACGGTAATGTTGTGGTTCTGAAATTAATTATCGATTTAACTTGCTTAAACTCAAAATCACTTTTAAGAATTTTATTGGAAGAATACTCATAGCTTAATTGAAAACCGAAATCAGACATTCTCCTTAATGGGGAATAATCATAATTCCATTCGGTATATAATGACCTTAATCTTCCGTTAAATATTTTGTGATTATCTCTAATTAGCTGTCTTCTTCCCAAAAAAGAAAACTCTGTATTAACATCTGCAGATAAGTTCGTTTCATCCCTAAAAGCTAACTTGATAGTATAGGGTCGCTCGAAAATCTCACGATGTATAAATCTAAGCTGACCAAAGCCGGCTTTAAACTCTAAATTATATCCTGATGAATAGTAATAATCGCCATAATCATTCTTAAACAGTAATGACAACATTGTTATAGAACGGGCACCAAAAAAATTTGGGTCATCTCTTCTGTTTAATCGGCTGAAAAGATTAAGACTCACAGAATACTTTTTATATTCATCTAAAAAATATTCGTTAAACAATTCTCCTTTCGGTTTTTTATCTGCAAAAGAATAACCGACCTTTACATATGATTTAAATTTATCATTGTCTGCATAAATATATCCTCCACCGAGAAAGGCTCCTTCAACTCTATTGAACCTAAAAAAATCATCAAAACCGGTGAAGGGGGAACGATCTAATTTTGCAATTTCGCGAGTTACTACACCGATATATCTATCGACAAAAGAAGCTTGGAAAATTGAGTCCGGATTTTCTCTTGCGGCCTTTATATCATCGTAAGCTTTAACCTCTTTTTCGCTTAAAGGAAGAACCGAATTTTCATCCCAAAACTTTTCATCGAATGTATCGGCTGATTTATCAGCTTCCACACGGCGTTGTTCAAAAAGATTATCATCTAACTGAAGATTAAATTTATAATCATAAGCAACTGTATTTATTTGAATATCTAATCTTGCATCGAATATCCAGTAAATATCAATCGGGATATTAGATTTAATTTGAAGATTAGTCGGGACAATAAATCCATCACTTTCGGTAAAATATTGACGATAAGTTAAGGTTGCATTAAATGGGAGTTTAACCGCTATTGATGGGGTTAATGAGACTTCAAGTGGAATTAATTTTACTCCATCAATAAAAACATAACCATTAAACAACTTTCTGAATGTTGATTTTGGTGTAATCTTTATTACTGCAATGTTAGTATTATTATCGGGGGAGAACCAGTTCTCAAGTTTGAAGTCATAAAAATTAATTGCATCGGGGTGAAACGGAGTTGCAATCTCTTCGCTAATAACCGTAACGTAATCATCAAAGGCATTAATGTTTGTTCCGAAGGTAACAAAATTTGCCTGGGGCGGTACATTTGCGCTCTGGCGTCGTTGAATAATTTTATTAAAATATTTATTGGGCTGTTTATAATAACCTATTGAGTAAGACTCAAATATCGAAAATATTGTTGTATCGCCGTCTTGAGAAGACCTTCCCGCTGTAACTGTGTCTGTACTTACATAAAACTTTGTATACAGGTTATAAGAATAAGAAAACAAATTCTTTGTTTGATTAATTTTTTTCTCAATCATTCGGCGCATTATTAATGTTCCGGGGTCTTCTCCTGTAACAACAACTTCGGGAAGTTCATAAGAAACAGGGGAGAGATAAACATTAACTAATAATTCTTTATTTGTTAAGAGTAGTTTTTTCTTTTGGCTTTTATAGCCGATGATTGAAAAATTAACTTCATATTCACCATAGGGGAGTTTTAAAATGTAGTTCCCATCAGCATCCGTCGTGGTTCCGAGCGTTGTTCCGGATACATAAATATTAACGAAAGACAAAGGGAAGTTTGTCTCAGCGTCGGAAATTTTTCCTTTGATTGTCCCATTTGCAGTTTCTCCAAAAGAGACGGCAGTAATTAGAATTAATAGTATTAGACTTTTGATTTGAATTATTCCTATTTTAGAATATTAACAGATATTAGAGTTACATAGTTTCAATTAAAATGATGAGCAAAAAATATAGACATCCATTACCATTTGATACAAATTTCTTTCAAAAAGAGAAACTTAACTCAATCAATTATAGCGTTAAAGAAACATTTGAAAAAATTTATCGGAGTAACCATTGGGGCGACGCTAACTCTGCATCGGGTAACGGCTCGAACGATAATCAAACCAAAACTTTAGCAACGGAACTTCCTAAACTTTTTGCAAAATTGAATATTGATATTCTTCTCGATTTACCATGTGGTGATTTTAATTGGCTAAGTAAGTTAGAACTGCCTATAAAAAAATATATTGGCGGAGACATTGTTCCGGAGATTATTCAACGAAATATTAATTTATACCGAACCCCATCACGTGATTTTTATGAGCTAAATTTAATAACGGACAAACTTCCAAATTGCGATGCAATTTTATGTCGCGATTGCCTTGTTCATCTCTCAAATGATGATATAATTAAATCAATTATCAATATCAGAAGAAGTTCTGCAAAGTATTTTATTTCTACAACTTTCCCTGAATGCACCGAAAACTTAGACATTATAACCGGCGATTGGCGCGTAATTAATTTAGAGATTGCACCGTTCAATCTTCCAAAACCAATCTTTCTTTTAAACGAAAATTGTACCGAGGGTGAGGGAACTTACACAGATAAATCACTTGCTGTTTGGTCAGTTGATGATCTATAAAATTAATTAGGAATAACAGACGCAATAAAATATATTGCGTATTGCTATAAAAACAATTACGTCTTCAGTATCGGAATAACAGGTAGTTTTTAAATTATTTATGAGCAAAAAGAGAATTTTATTAGTTGAAGATGACAAGCTTAATTCAGGCGTTATAAAAGTTTTTTTGAGTGCTGAATATGAGGTTGATCATGCGGAAAACGGTCAAATTGCTTTGGAATTAGCCGAAAAAAACAATTATGATTTGTTTTTGATGGATATAAACTTAGGACGCGGACTAAATGGTCTTGACGTAGCTCAAAATTTAAAACAACAAGATAAATACAAAAACGCTCCGATAGTTGCTATTACAGCCTATGCCATGGAATCTGACAAAAGAGAATTTTTACAAAAAGGATGTACACACTATTTGTCTAAACCATTCTTCAAAAAAGATATTTTAGCAATCATAGCAAAAGCATTAGCCGACCAAACCGCTTAACTCTCAATTATTGAGTTTTTAAATCTGCGGATTTTACCTATCTACTTTTTCTTTAATACTACTCCCGATGAAGGTGGAACTACGATTTTCCCAGATTTTGTTTCGATGGTTTCTGTTCCGGCTTTTGATTGATTAACTAAAACATTCCATTTCCCTTTGGGTAAAGTAAACTCTTCTTCTATATTTAAGTTTGCATTCATTAAAACTATGAACTCTTCTTTGTTATGATTGACGTGAAAACCAATAGCAAATTGATTATCGCTTATAGAGAAAAAGGTAACTTCATTATGTTCTGCTCGTCTGAAAGCATCATATTTTTTTCGAAGCTCTATTAATCCTTTATAATATTCAAGTAATTCCTTATTTGTTTCAGCATGATTATAATTGATATAATTTACTTCGTTATCTTTATCATAGGTATTGTGGTCAATCATTCCTTTGTGAGGATCATTAACATCAATATTAAGAGGAATAACTTTAGTGCGAGCAAACTCTTGTCCTGAATGAATCATTGTTATCCCTTGAGAAGTAAACAAGAACAATGCACCAAGCTTATTCAGTTTTAGTTGTGTTGGCGTAAGTTTTACAAATTTATCAACATCTTTAATTACTTCGTTCTCAGAAACATCTTTTAAGCCGATTCGAATAAAATCTCCCAAAGTATAGCCATCATGCGATTCAAGATAATTTACCGAATGTTCTTTCTTCTGAAATAAACCTAAAGTATCAACTATCAATGTTCCGTTTACATAGCTTTTAATTCTCTGAGGATTATTGTTTCCGTACCATTTACCGAAAATCCATCCGTGTCCATTATTGGGATTTTCACCTTTGATACCGTTTCTGATTTGGTCATTCCAGCTTCCCCAGCCGCGCAAAGAAAAACCCATTGGGTCATAACCACCACCCCAAGGTTCAGCTACAAAAACTACATGTGGATTTATTTTTTGTGCTTCATAAATTATATCTTCTAAAGTTTCCCAATCAATAAGCTTTCCGAGGTCAAACCGAAAACCATCAACATGATATTCTTTCATCCAGTAGAGAATACTTTCGATAATCAATTTTCTTAACATCGGTCTTTCGGTTTTTAAATCATTACCGCAATAACTTTCGGCGATGTAATTTCCGTTTGCATCAAGTCTGAAATAATATTCCTTATCAATCTCTTTCAAGTTTCCTATTTCATACTCTGAAAGGTGATTGTAAACAACATCCATTATTACGGCTATTCCCTCTTTGTGAAAAGCTTTTACCATATCCTTAAAATCTTTGACTTGTTTACCTGATTTTCCTTGCCAAGTATTCCATTGTAAATCAGGAGCCTCCTCACTATAGTAAGCTTCGGGAGAGAAGAACGCAGCAGTCATATATCCCCAATGATTTCTCTCGTAATAATTCCAAGTGTTAAATCTACCATAAGCTGAATCTTTAAATGGAATTTCAACATTTGCAAACTCTTGTGCGGGAAGTAGCTCTACAGCATTTACCCCAAGATTTTTTATATAACTCAATCCCCCTTTTTTGTTTTTTTCAGTTAAGCCGAGATAAGTTCCCGGCTTCTCAACTCCGGATGATTCATGGCGAGTCATATCACGAACGTGCATTTCATAAATTATTAAATCTCGCCAATCTTGCTGAACCCATTCATCACCTTCCCAATCGTAATCATTTTCTTTGATAACAATTCCTCGTCTCGGTGACATATATGTATTGTAAGATGTAACTGCTTTTGCGTACGGGTCGAGCACAATAGTCCGCTCTTTGTTGGTGTTATCTCCGACGTTATATATTTGAAAACCATAATACAGTCCATATAATTCATCATCAAGAGATACTTCCCAAACACCATCTTTATCTTTTTCGAGAGGAAATTTTTCGGGTTTTGATTGTTCCGGCTCAACAAATGTGCAGAGGACAACAGCCAATGCTTGAGGAGCAAAAATCCTAAATACTGTTTTACCGTTCTCAACAAAAGCACCAAGTTTTTTTGTTGAGTAATATTTATCAAGATCTTGTAATTTCTTTTGATAGACTTGTTGTTTTGCAGTAAGATGATTTAATTTATTGCTCGTTAACAAGGATGCACCCATTAAATTGTTAATGAATAATAATGAAATGACAATTAAAAAATATTTTGTTTTCATGAAGTAACTCCGAAAGTTTGACCCCAAATTTGTATCTGAAATTTATCCTCAAAAACTGATTAGAACAAATTAATTTTATAAATGATTGCTTATTTATGTTCTGATTCTGCCAAATCCAATTTTACACCGAACAATTCTGCAATCTCTCTCGAAAATTTAATTAAAAAAGATAGCATTCTTTCCGGTGTATCAAATCTATTTTCCATTACGAGCTTTAGAGATTCTTTTTGTTGATTGAGTTTAACATTCTCTTTATAATTATCACCAATATACCTCATCATCTCCATAAATTTGAATTTATAATAATCTTCTTTTGCCCCTTGAGGAAGGACTAAAATCATAGTTTTCCTTTGAATAATAATTCTATCGAATAACGCCCGTGACGCATATAATCTTAAAGTTGCCGATAAAAGTAATCTTTGGACTGTATTTGGTAACGAACCAAATCGGTCTTCCATTTCTTCTTTTATATCTTGAAGTTCACTAAGATTTGCAATTGAATAGAGGGTTGTATAAAAACTTAATCTATCCATCTGCTCGGGGATATAAGTTTTTGGAATTCCTATTTCAAAGAAGGTATCAATTTGAGGATCTGTTCTCTCCTCTTGTTTTGGTAGCTTATTAAATACATCTTTAAACTCTTCGTATTTCAGTTCTTCAACAGCTTCGTTAATCAGCTTTAAGTATAAATCAAAACCGACTTCATTAATAAAACCGCTCTGAGCTGTTCCAAGTAAATTCCCGGCACCTCTGATTTCCAAATCTCGCATTGCTAAATTAAAACCGGCACCAAGCTCTGTAAATTCCTCAATCGCTTGTAATCTACGAACTGTATTTTTCTGAAGTGCATTCATCGATGGAACAATAAAATAAGCATAAGCTTGCTTATCCGAACGACCAACTCTTCCTCTAAGTTGATGTAGTTCAGCTAAACCAAATCTATCAGCACGATTTATAATTATGGTGTTAACATTAGGAATATCTATTCCCGATTCAATAATCTTTGTCGAAATAAGTACATCATACTTCCGATTCATAAAACCATGAAAAACATCTTCGAGTTGAGACGGTTTCATTTGACCGTGGGCAATCGCAATTTTAATATGAGGGAGATATTTCTGAATGTATCCGGTAAATTTATCTATTGAATTTATTCGGTCGTGAATTACATAAACTTGTCCGCTTCGGTTCAACTCCTGAGTAATCCAATCTCTGATTTTTAGAATATCAAATATTTCAACTTTTGTGTAAATCGGTTGTCTGTTTGGTGGCGGAGTTGCTATAATAGATAAATCTCTTGCCCCCAAAAGTGAAAGATTCAAAGTTCTCGGAATTGGCGTTGCTGAAAGTGTAAGTGTATCGACATTCAATTTTAATGAACGAAGTTTTTCTTTAGCCATTACTCCAAAGCGATGTTCCTCATCAATAATAAGTAAACCAAGCTCTTTAAACTTTACATCACTCGAAATAATTCGATGAGTTCCGATTACAATATCAACCTTTCCATCAACTAAATTATTTACAATTTCTTTTTGCTCCCCTTTGGTTTGAAATCTTGAAAGAGGCGCTATCTTAACCGGGAATTGAGAAAGTCTATCTTTAAAAGTATTAAAGTGTTGTTCTGCTAAAATTGTTGTTGGAACAAGCACAGCAACCTGCTTCCCATCTTGAACCGCTTTAAAAGAAGCTCTAACGGCTATTTCGGTTTTTCCGAAACCGACATCACCACAAACAAGTCGATCCATCGGATTTACTGCTTCCATATCAAACTTAACTTCATCTGTTACTTTTGATTGATCGGGAGTATCTTCATACATAAACGAGGCTTCAAGTTCTTTTTGCCAAACTGTATCGGGTGAAAAAGGATAACCCTCAGCAGATTTTCTTTTTGCATAAAGAAGAATTAATTCCCGAGCTGCTTCCTTTATTCTTTTCTTAGTTTTCTTTTTGGTATTAATCCACTCGCTTGAGCCGAGAGTTGCAACGTTTGGCTTAACTCCTTCTTTTGCAGAGTATTTTTTTACAAGATGAAGATAATTTAAGTTTACATAAACAACACCTCCTTCATTATAAAGGAGCTTCATCGACTCTTGATTTGTTTCACCGATTTTAATTGTTTCAAGTCCGGCATATTTTGCAATCCCAAAATCTTCATGAACTACATAATCACCAATATTAATCGAAGCAATCTCTTGATTGCGTGATTTCTTCTTTTTCTTTGTCGGTAGTTTTGTACGGAATGGTTTATTAAATATCTGGTAGTCGGTAAGGGTTAATATTTTTGCTTCGGAAAGATAAAATCCTTCTTTAAACGGAAGAACTACAACTTTTACTTTTCCGCTATCTAATAACTCACTCAATTCTTTTTTGAAATCAGCTAAAAGGTCGGATAATCTTTTTGCCTGAAATTCATTATCGGTTGTAATGATAACTTTATTAGCACCACTTGTATATTGAGTAATAACACTGAATAACCGTTCATAATTTGATTGAATTGCGGGGGGCTCTTTTATATTGAATTTTATAATCGAAACATCACCAATAAAATTCTCCTCAAGAATCCATTTTCCGTTTGATTGTTGAATAATATCATCGAAATAATCGAGTGAGTTTTTTTCTGACGAAAGCTCTTCAACTATTTCTTCTAGAACAACATCCGGAAAATCATCCTCGTATAAGCCATCATTAACTTCTGTTTTTTCTTGAATCGGTTTTTCGATAAATGGATTTTCTTCTTTCCATTTCACCGAACCTATTTCGCTTTTCACCCCTATAAATAAAGGGTTCTCGAAGTATTCGAATATTTTTGTCGTTTCTAAACTCTCATTTTCATTTTCGACTTTTTGATGAATCGGTGCGGCTATTGTTGCCAATTCAACTGTTTCAATTGATCTTTGACTCTCCGGGTCAAAGTATCTTATCGACTCGATAAAATCGCCGTCATACTCAACTCTAATCGGCATTTTTTCACTGTAAGACCAAAAATCGATTATCGACCCTCGCTGAGAATAATCACCTTGAGATTCAACAAACTTTTCTTTTTGATAAAGAAGTAAGTTCAAATACTCAACTAAATCATTATAGCTCGTCCCCGAGCCCGAACTTATTGTTGTTGTGTTTTCGGCAAGTATTTCTTTCTTTGGAAGCTTTACTTCAAGAATATTGTAAGTAGTAATTAGGATAAATTTTTTCTTGTTGCTTAAATCTGTTAATCTCTCTTGCAACATTTGTGGAGTAAGTTCATCAATAACAACAAGATATTCATCTAATCCAAGAAGCTTTAATTCAACCTCAAACTCGTTTACCGCTTTCTGATTAGATACAAATAAAATTATTTCGTTGTGGTGCTCAATTAAGTCTAAAATCATTAAAGATTTTGAGCTGCCGTAAAGCCTTGAGGTTTTAATAATCTTATCTGAAAATGTATTTAAACTTTTATGAAGGTTCTCGAAAAGTTTAAACTGGAGAAAAAAATTAATGTGTGAAGTTGACTGTGTGCTCATTAATTAAGAGGAATCAAAATATTGATTACATTATTTGTTGTTGGGAATATGTGAACATTTTTGTTTGATTGATTTTCTCCGACATGCTTTCCTATAAAATAACCAATTAAACCCCCGCCAACAACATCAGAAAACCAATGTGCATTATTATAAATTCTTGCTGCACCGACTAAAGTTGCCGCTGAATATAAAACTATTTTTAATGTCGAAGAGTTTGTCTGTTCTGCCAACGCAGTAGAAATAGCAAATGTAATGGTTGTGTGTCCCGATGGAAATGCTGTTTCTGCTGCATTGAATTTTATCGGGTTAAATTCTGATTTTCCCTTGTTAACATAGGGTCTGCTTCTTCCCATAGATGACTTTATGAGTGATGTAACCACTCCGGAATAAAATGCCGCCTCAGCCGCTGTTAATGCGCTTGTCCGCAAATTATCATTTCCACCAATTAAGCCGATACTATAGCATGTACCAATTGCAATCAGTGTTAATGGGTCTCCGTAGTAATCATCTATCTTGAATAAATTATCGGCAAATTTTGATCTATTATTTTGAGAAAAGTTTTTAACCTCATCATCAACAATATATGCCGAGCCAATCAGCAATAATGATGCAGCAATCTTAATATTTGTGTTTGCTTCGAATTTTGTGAAGGAGTTCCAGAGATTTTTTCCGGAATTTCCGAAGTGTTTAATATCCGTTTTGATATTTTCGGTAACTTGTGCCGATAAAAACAAGTTCATCAAAAAAAATAAACTAAAAATTTTTATCGGCTTAAACATATTACCAGAAGAGTTTGAGCTTTTATTAAAAACTATTAATCGCTTGTCTGACAAATCCATCAGCAAGTTCAAGTCGTTTTTTAGCTGCATCTGAATCAACGTTTGCTTTAATCATTACGAGTGCGGTTTTTACATGCCCGTCAGCTTTTAATAAATAATCCGTTGCTTCTTCGTACGATAAACCGGTAATTGTCATGACAATTCTCTTTGACCTTTCAACTAACTTTTTATTCGTCATTTGAAGATCTATCATCATATTTTCATAAACTTTACCGAGGCGAATCATTGATGTTGTTGTCAGCATATTTAAAACAAGTTTTTGAGCGGTTCCGCTTTTCATTCTTGTTGAGCCCATTATTACTTCCGGTCCAACGTAGGGACACATTGCGATATCAACTTCTTTTATGTTGAAATTTTCTCTCGGATTACAAGTAACATAAAGAGTTTTAGCTCCGAGTTCTTTAGCTTTTTTCACTGCACCGACAACATATGGAGTTCTCCGACTCGCAGCTATGCCGCAGACGACATCTTTATCGGTTACATTTGCTGCAAGAACATCCTTAGCCCCATTTTCTTCATGGTCTTCAGCCCCCTCTTGTGCTCTAAACATTGCCTCTTTACCGCCGGCAATAAAACCATCAATCATTCCGAAAGGAGTACCAAAAGTTGGGGGACATTCAGAAGCATCAACAACTCCCAATCTCCCACTTGTTCCAGCACCGAAGTATAATAAGCGCCCACCATTTTTCAATGCATGAACAACTATTTCAACAGCTTGTGCGATGTATGGAATTTCTGCTTCAACAGCTAAGGGGACTTTTTTATCTTCATTATTAATTATAGTTAGAATTTCTGTAGTTGAGCGGGCATCAATATCCATAGAATTTGGATTTCTCTGTTCTGTTGTTAGCCCTGCAATTTCAGAAAAAAGTTCTTTGTTAGGCGAAGAAGTTTTTATCATTTAATGAGCTCCAAGAGAACAAGTTTTTTCCCTTTTACATTTCGTATATTTGATGGTTTATAATGAAGCTCGTAAACGGTTGACTTTTTAATATTTGATTTATATTTCAATTCGACCTTTTGAAATTCTTCAGATAAGTCGCCGCCTTTAATTGCCATTAAATAAGCCTTATCTTTCATCAGCGGAAGAATATATCTTAAAAGAACGATAAGTGGCTCTGTACCGCGTGTTACAAATAAATCGAATGAGTTTTTATATTTATCAATAAACTCAGGAGCTTCAACACGCATATTTTCTATGTGAGCATTATTCAACATAAGTTTATCTACAAAATCTTTAACCGCTTCAATTTTTTTCCCGATTGAATCAACCAAAACTCCGTTCAAATCAGGGCGCATAACAGCTATCGGAATTCCCGGAAATCCGCCACCGGTTCCGATGTCTAAAAATTTTGTGCATCGTTCAGGAATATATTTAGTAATAAATGCAGAAACAAAAACGTGGTTTTCAATTATAAATTCAGTGTCTTTTCGCGAAATAAGATTGAGGTCTTCATTTTTCTTAACAACGAGATCTGCAAAGTGAGCTAAACGTTCCATTTGGGTAATTTCAGGGTTGTATCCATTTTCCCAATAGAAGTTTGTTACTTCTCGCAAATATTTTTCTTTTGTGTCAGGCAATTTTACTCCCATTCAAAAAAAATTAAAAATTACTTCTTCAAATATACCAATAATATAGAAATATCTGAAGGAGTTACTCCTGATATTCTTGATGCCTGCCCGATTGAACGAGGCTTAACATGTTGAAGTTTTTCTCTCCCTTCAGCCGACAAAGCTTTTAAGTTTGAATAATTTAAACTTAAAGGAATTTTCGTCTCTTCATATTTTTCTAATCGATCTACAGCTTCGTGTTGTCGTTTTATGTAACCTTCATATTTCAATTCAATTTCGATTTGCTCTTTAATTTCATCCTCACAGAAGAAAGGAGTTGTTTCAGGAGAAGTCTCCATTAAAGAAATTATCTCACTCAGATTAATTTCGGGACGTTTAACAAGTTTAGAAATTGTTTCTGAGGACTCAATTCCTGTGCTCCCCTTTTCTAATAATATTCCGTTAATTTTTATCGGAGCAATTTTTGTTGAATTACAATAATTTATTCCGGCAAATATTTTCTTCTCTTTTTCTTCTACTTCAAAAAACCACTCTTTGTCGATTAGTCCTAAATCATAGCCATACTTTGTTAATCGTCGATCTGCATTATCCTGTCGGAGAAGTAATCGATGTTCGGCACGAGAAGTAAACATTCTGTAAGGCTCATCGGTAGATTTATTTACCAAGTCATCAATTAAAACAGCAATGTAGGCTTCACTCCTTTTAAGAACAAACTCCGGTCTATTTTGAATTTTAAGTGCTGCATTGATTCCGGCTATTAACCCCTGAGCAGCGGCTTCCTCATAACCACTAGTTCCGTTAATTTGTCCGGCAAAATAGAGCCCTTCGATTAATTTAGTTTCAAGTGTTAAGTCAACTTGATTGGGAGGAAAGAAATCATACTCTACCGCATAGCCGGGGCGAATCATTTCAGCATTTTCTAATCCTTTAATGTTATGAATTGCTTTCAATTGAACATCGGCCGGAAGAGATGTTGAAAAACCATTTACATAAATTAAATCTGAATCAAGTCCTTCAGGCTCTAAAAACAATTGATGCTGAAGCTTTTCTGCAAAGCGAACAATTTTATCTTCTATAGATGGACAATATCTTGGACCAACCCCCTTGATTAATCCTGTGAACAAAGGTGAGTTAGCAAAACCGGTTTCTAAAATTTTGTGAACATTTTGATCGGTGTATGTAATTGAACAGCTTATTTGTTGTTGAAAAGGAAATTTTGATTTATCGGTCTGATGAGAAAAAGGTTGAGGATTTTCATCCCCTGGTTGTTCTTGAAGAACATCCCAATTAATCGAATTTTTATGTAGACGAGGCGGTGTTCCGGTTTTCAATCTTCCTGATTCAAATCCTTTTTGAACCAAAGATTCAGTAATTCCTACCGCGGGTTGCTCACCAAATCTGCCTCCGGAAGTAGAGGTTAAACCGGTGTGCATCAATCCATTCAAGAATGTCCCGGAACACAAAACGACCGCTTTCCCTTTTATCAATTCGCCGTGGCTGTTTTTTACACCGATTACTTTTCCATCTTCAGTCTCAATTGAAACAACCGACTCAGCAATAATCCAAACATTTTTATGTCTTTCAACAACCTCAAGAGCAACTTGAGAATAGATTGTTCTATCATTCTGACTTCTTGGTGACCAAACAGCCGGACCTTTTGAACGGTTCAACATTCGAAATTGAATTCCACTTTTATCGGCTATCTCTCCCATCACTCCACCAAGAGCATCAATTTCTCTTACTAAGTGCCCTTTAGCAGTCCCACCGATTGCCGGATTACAAGAGAGTCGTCCCATTGCAAATTTATCCATCGAAACAAGCGCAACACTACATCCTATTTTAGAAGAAGCACAAGCCGCCTCGACTCCGGCGTGTCCTCCTCCGATAACAATTACATCAAATTCTTTCATAAACCTCTTTTTCACGTGGAACTATTTCGATGGAGTAATCCAACATATTCTCCTTCAGAAACGAATTACAATATTTTTTATCACTTATTCCCCTGTAAATAAATCCATTTTTCTCTAAAACTTTAATTGATGAAATATTCGATTCAAAAACCACAGCTTTGAGATTTCTGATTCCTAATTGGCTGAAGCAAATATCTTTCATCAGCAAAATTGCCTCGGAGGCGTAACCATTTCCCCAGAACTCAGCACCCACCCAATAACCAATCTCTGCAGATTTATATTCAACAGAAACATCCTTTATTCCGATTGCTCCGACTAATTTATTTGAGACTTTTTTTGCAATAGCGAAATGCAAGGAACTCAATTTCTCTCTTTCGTTTATAGAAAACTCGATAAATGATTTAGCATGTTCCATTAAGTAAGGATAAGGAATTTCCGCAAGATACTTTACAACCTCAAAGTCTTGCATAATATTAAATATTGAAGTTGCATCTTCAAAATGAAAATCTCGTAAAAATATTTTTTCGCCGAACGTTTCAAACTGTTTCACGTGAAACTTTTATTTCCCGATACAAAAATTCATAAAAATGTTATTTAGGATATCGTCTGAAGTAACTTCGCCAATAATCTCACCAAGAGCCGCCTCTGCATTCCTTAAATCAACCGAGATAAACTCTCCGCTGAAATTATTTTGTGCCGACTCTACAGCATTAAGTAAATGTAGTTTTGCATTTTGAAGATTATTAAAATGACGAATATTTGTAACAATTGCTGTTTTTTCTGTATAATGAGCACGGCCCAAAGCTTTTTCTTTCAGCTTTGAAAATAGTTGATCCATTCCTTCGCCTGTTTTAGCAGAAATAAATGCGTCAGCGGTTTTAATTTCAGATTCCTTTAAATCTATTTTATTAACAACTATTAATATTTGCTCTTGTTTAGTAAGTTGTGCGAGTTCATCGTAGAGTTCCGGTGAGATTTTGTGATTTACATCATTCAAAAATAAAACTAAGTCTGCATTTTTGACAGCTTCACGGCTTCTTGAAACTCCCTCTATTTCGATGACATCTTCAGATAA
Organism: Ignavibacteriaceae bacterium; assembly: GCA_019638025.1. Classification (GTDB taxonomy): domain Bacteria; phylum Bacteroidota; class Ignavibacteria; order Ignavibacteriales; family Ignavibacteriaceae; genus JAGUXE01. The sequence continues at coordinate 301,373 of JAHBUO010000001.1, read as the reverse complement.
GCGTATTCCGGCTGTATCAAAAATTCGGAATAAAATTCCATCGATGAACATTTCTTCACGGATTATATCTCTTGTCGTTCCCGGAATAGAACTTACAATCGCTCTCGCTTCTTTTAAAAAATAATTTAACAAGGACGATTTACCTACGTTCGGAACACCAACTAACGCAACATTAACCCCATCACGAATTACTCTTCCAAAAGTATAAGTTGATAATAACTCATCAATTTCGCCGACAATTTCTTTTATCATTTTAATCAATTGTTCTTTTTGAACAAACTCTAAATCTTCTTCAGCAAAATCTAACTCAAGCTCCACAAGCGAAGATGAGTTTATTAATCGTGTTCGAAGTTCATTTACTTTTTGAGATAACATTCCGTCGAGTTGATTTCGCGCTCCCTTAAGAGATGCATCAGACCTTGCTGAAATTACTTCTGCAACCGCTTCTGCTTGTGCTAAATCAAGTTTGCCGTTTAAGAATGCACGTTTTGTAAACTCTCCGGGCTCTGCTATTCTAACATCCAGTTTTACTAATTCGTTAATAATTTTTTGTGAGATTAACGGATTGCCGTGAGTGCTTATTTCAACGCTCTCTTCTCCGGTATATGAATTTGGTTCTTTGAATATTGAAATTAATACATCATCTATAATTTCTTTTTCTGATGTGATTATTTTTCCATAGTGAATTGTGTGGCTTGCAACAGTTGATAAATCTTTTCCGATAAAAATTTTGCTTACCGATTCGATTGATTTATTACCGCTTACACGTATTACCGCAATTGCACCTACGCCGGCTGGAGTGGCTAATGCGACTATTGTATCTTCTTGTAAATTCATAACTCACAAAAATACGGAAGCCCAAAAGGAATAACAATTCAGAAATTTGGGGTAATAAAAATAGTAGCAACATAGCATTATTTCTTAGCTGCAAATTCATCATTATCTAAAAATCTTTTTCACTCGTATTTGAGTGCTTTTGTTTTTAAGAAAAAAACTCTAACGCTAAGTTCACGAAGGAAACTCAAACGAAGTCCCAAAGGAAAACAGAACGCAATTTCTAGCAAAGATGAAGAGGTAGTAAAAGGAAAACAGATTATTGAATCTTGGCTGTTCTTGGCGTTTGAATTTAATTAAAATCCGATGGATTATTCTTTAAAAGTCTTTTTAATAGCTTATAAAATTCTTTTAAACACTTAACATTAACCTCGATGTTAGAAATAAAAAAGGCTGCCAAAATTTGACAGCCTTCTTTTTAGGTCTAAGTTTTTTACTTCATCAGTATCATCTTTTTAATAGAGACATATTCTCCCGCGCTAAGCTTATACAAGTAAGTACCCGATGATAATTTTGTTCCATCTATTTGGAGCTCATAAGTGCCGGGTTGTTTTGTTTCGTTTACCGGCATTGATATTAACTCTCCCAATGTATTAAAAATTTCTATCTTCACATTTCCTTCATTTTTTACCGCGTAATGAATGGTGGTTACCGGGTTAAAAGGATTTGGGTAGTTTTGACTTAAACTATATTCCGTTGGTTTTGCAATTTCCACTTCTATCTCTTGTGAGATTGATAATGTTCCATCATAATCAACTTGTTTTAATCGATATACATACACTCCCGGATTAAGTTTTTTGTCCTTATATGTATAAGTCTGCTTTTCCGTAGTGGTTCCTTTTCCGTCAACAAAAGAGACTAAATTCCATTCAGATTTTTCTGCTAAACGTCTCTCTATTTGAAATCCTTTATTGTTGCTTTCTGTTGAGGTTGACCAATTCAGTAATACTTCATCATAATTTGGTTTGGCGATAAATGAAGAAAGCTCAACCGGTACTCCGTAGGTTACCATCATTCTCACCGGAAAAACAACTGTTTGATGAGCGGGGTCGTTGGTTGAAACAACTACATCCATACTATACATCCCCAAAGGAAGCTCTTCGGAATTAAATGTAAATTTTAATGCCGCATTATTCCCAGAATATAATCTTCCAGAATATTGATTTAATGCAAGCCAATCAGGTTCTGCGGCATACTTTAACGCTAAGTTATTTTTAATATACGTTGCATTATATGCAGTTTGAAGACCGATTGTTCCGTTTGCATTTTCAATACCTACAGTTGCAGAATTAACTGTTCCGGTCATGGTTTTGTAATAGAAAAGAATTTTTCCACTTGAGTGGAGAACAGCTTGAAAGGTATAACTAGCTGTTCCGGAATAGAGTTGATAGTTTGTCCACTGAATGATAAAAGAATTTCCTTCTTGTTTATAATGAACAGTGCCCGGAGCTTTTGCATCAAGGTCATCCCAGAAAGGAGAAATTATTTCATTTGGTATTGCCGCTGCTGGTATAGATGCGTTTGTGTAAGTATTAGCACTTAAAGTTGAAAACATCAAATATCCGTTTGAAGAAAGATAAACTTGTGTTTTTGTTTGTCCATAGAACTTGAAGTTAAATCCGAGATTAAAAGGCCCGGCATAACCTTCATCTGTACCGCTGAATGTTCCGGTTGGAGTCCAACTACTTACGGCTGTTCCGGTTGCAGAAATATCATTCCAAACATATGCAGGACCATTCGGGTCATCACTGTCAATCCATTTATAACCAAAGGCATCAGGACCGCCGGCGCCTTCGATAGAACTTCCGTAATAAACTATTGGTCTCTCTTTAAGTTCTGCCGATTTATCATCCAAACTTTTATTTTTATGAATAACTGAAACATTAACTACATTTTCAGGAAAAGTATTGTTCAACATCTGAACAGAATAATCCAATGTTGAATTGTGAACTGCTACATTTGAAATAATAACTGAATCGAGTAATTGTTGTCCGGGCTCCATCATAATAAAAAGGCTGTCGGGTTGTATCGATAATCCGGGAGCTCCCCATGTTGTACCCATTACAACATTAGAAATTACAGAGGTATTTCCCCATCTATCCAGTGAACGAATAGCAAAATAATATGTTGTTGAAAATGGAAGAGATACTACATCGAAAGATTCAGGTGTTCCGTATGGAGCAGGAGCATTATTATATTGAATTTGTGTAGCGTTTGTAAAATCATTTAGATTATTGATAGGAGTTGTAGATCTTCTTAAATCGTAAGCAACCACGCCGTTAATAGATGTATCATTTGGGGCAGTCCATGTTAAACGGATACTGTTTGATGTTACAGAGTTTACGGCAAGATTTGCAATTTGAGTTGGAGCAACCGTATCGGGTGGATTAGCTACTGCAAGTAGAGCATTGAAAACATTGACTCTTCCCCCTGTAACAGTCATATTCGCCAGTGCAGGAATTGGATCAACAGCATCTAATAAAAATTGTCTAAAAGTTAAAGCACCACTGGCGGGATTATTTTTGTATGCCGTCATTAATCCGGCATTAGCACCCGCAAGCATCAATGCAAAAGCACCCGCTGCTGTGGGGGTAGCCATTGATGTTCCGGTTAAACTTGAATAGCCGTTACTTAAATAAGTATTCAAAACACTTGTGCCGGGAGCACCTAAATCGATAGTTGTTAAACCGTAAGCAGCACCGCTGTTTCGTGTATCAGAACTTGTTGTGTTTGTTACGGATACTAAAAAATTACTCGGACAAGCTGTTGGAATATCACCTTGAACATCAACATTAATTCCGAGATTAGCAGTTGCACCAAAACTTATAATTCCTTGAACTCCCATTGAATCATAAAAAGCACACCACAACGGAAAGTTTGCAGGATTACCATAATCAACACCAAAAGATGCATTGGTTGCAACAACAAAAGCTCCTTTAGCTCCGTTAGTTTGATTGTATAATAATCTATTTTTTAGTGCATAACCATAAGCTCTTAACACGGTTGCTTCAGAAGAAGAAGAGCCTTGAATAGCCATAACTTTAACATTCCAATTTACTCCCGAAACACCAAGAGCATTATTTCCTCTTGCCCCAACAATTCCGGCGACGTGAGTTCCGTGTCCGTCAGAAGTAATTGTCCCGTTACTATTATAAGCATTCCAACCGTAATAATCATCTACATAGCCGTTGTTGTCATCGTCGATTCCATTATTGGGAATTTCCAAACGATTAACCCAAAAATTTAAATCGGGATGAGTCAACAAATAACCTCCGTCAACCACTGCAACAACAATCGTATCTCCGAGAGCCGTAACTCCCCCCGTTGTAAAATCCCAGGCTTCAACAGCATCGATATCTGCATCTACTACTCCGCCTGATTGCCCGGTGTTATTTAACGACCATTGTTCATTAAAGCGTGGGTCGTTTGGAATAGTTGATTTATTATTAAATGGAGTATTTGTGTTTTTTTCTTCTACTCCTCTTCTTAAAGTCATGATGTGATTGAACTGTGCTTCTTTAACAAGATTGTGGGCTTTAACTGATTCTAAAACTACTAACTCACTCTCTTTTGATGGATCAAATGTGTAAAGATGAACATTCATATAATCAGAAATTTCCTCGCTGAATTTCAGATTTATCTGATTAAATGAACTCTCAATGCTTTCTTTAGCAACATTTGGTTTAAGTTGAATAATTAATTCGCCTCGTCGATATTCAGACTCTTGTGCTAAAAGTCCAAAATTTAGATATGATACAAGAAAGGTAGTTAACAGAAAAAGTAGAGATGATTTTTTCATAAAGAACCCTGATATAATATGATAAGATGAAACATCATCAAACTTACAAAAGTTTAGTAAGTATTTAAAACAGAAAATAAAAAGCCCGGCGTGATACCGGGCTTAATAATCAGCATAAAAACTATTCTATTCTAACCCACGTTTTTTAAGTAGTGGTTCTACACTTGGCTCTGCGCCTCTGAATCTCTTGTAAAGAACCATTGGGTCTTCACTTCCACCTTTAGCAAGAATATTATCTCTGTATGATTTAGCGGTTGCTTTATCGAAAATATCTTTTTCCTTAAATGCAGCAAAAGCATCGGCATCTAATACTTCAGCCCAAATATAACTGTAATAACCGGCTGAATATCCGCCACTGAAAATATGATTAAAATATGTGCTTCTATATCTAAATAATATTTCCGGGATTAATCCGATTTTTTTTGCAACATTATCTTCAAAAGAGAGAGCATCTTGTTCTTCATCTGTTGTTAATGAATGCCAATACATATCAAGATATGATGCAGCCAAATATTCGGTTGATGCAAAACCTTGTCCGTATTTTGAACTTGCTTGAATTTTTTCAATTAGTTCGTCAGGCATAACTTCACCGGTTTGATAATGTTTAGCGTACATTTTTAATACTTCCGGATCTGATGCCCAATTTTCCATTATTTGTGAAGGGAGCTCTACAAAATCTCTCGGGACAGATGTTCCCGAAACGGAAGGATAAACGCTGTTTGAAAGAAGTCCGTGTAAAGCATGTCCAAATTCGTGGAATAAAGTATTTACTTCTTCAAAACTAATTAGAGCGGGTTGCCCTTCTGTTGGTTTTGAAAAATTTCCGACATTACAAATAATCGGAGTTACATTTTCACCTTTTGCTTTTTGTTGTTTGCGGAAAGCGTTCATCCAAGCACCGCCACGTTTACTTTCGCGAGGAAAATAGTCTGTATATAAAATACCGATATGTTTTCCGTCTGCTTCTTTAACTTCAAAAACAGTAACTTCAGGGTGATATGTTTGAATATCGTTTCTCTTTTCAAATTTTAATCCAAATAGTTTTGAAGAAACATCAAAAACTCCTTGAATTACATTTTCTAATTTGAAATAAGGTCTGAGCATTTCATCATCAAAACTATATTTTTCTTTTTTTAGTTTTTCGGCGTAATATCTCCAGTCCCATGCTTCTAATTTAAAGTTGTTTCCTTCTTTATTAATCATTTGCTGAAGTTCAGCGGTTTCTTCTTTCGCCATTCTTAATGCGGGTGTCCAGAGTTTATCAAGAAATTCGAAAACTTTATCGGGGCTTTTTGCCATGCTGTTTTCAAGTACATAATCTGCATGGGTTTTGTAACCGAGTAAATTAGCTTTTTGGTTTCTTAGTGAAGCAATTTTCGATAAAGCCTTTTTGTTATCGAATTCATTATTGTTATTTCCACGATTTGCATAAGCAGTAAGAATCTGTTTTCTTAATTCCCGATTTTCTGCATAGGTCAAAAACGGAAATATTGATGGTGCATGAAGAGTGAAAACCCATTTCCCCTCTTTACCTTTTCGTTTAGCTGTTTCTGCAGCTGATTTAATAAGGCTTTCTGGAAGCCCGGCTAAGTCTTTTTCGTTTTCGATTACAAGTTCAAAGTTGTTTGTCTCTTTAAGAATATTTTGTCCGACTTTAATAGTAAGAACCGAAAGCTCTTCGTTAATTTTCATTAACTTAGCTTTTTGCTCGTCATTCAGTTCTGCTCCCGATCTTACAAAATCTTTATAGTATTTTTCGAGAAGAGTCTTCTGTTCAACCGTAAGATTCAATTTATCCTTTTGATTATAAATTTTCTTTATTCTTTCGAATAAGCGAAGATCTAAACTTATCTCATCGCCGTGTTTAGCAAGCTTTGGAGCCATTTCAGAAGAAAGCTTTTGCATTGCATCGTTTGTGTTCGATGATGTAAGATTAAAAAACACGCTTGATACTTTATTTAATAATTCACCGCTAATCTCGAGTGCGGTTATTGTATTATCAAATGTAGGTGCTTCCGTATTGTTAATAATTTTATCAACTTCAACTTTGTGTTGTTTAATACCTTCTTCAAATGCCGGTTGATAATGCTCAAATTTTATTTCATTGAATGGCGGAGTTTGATGCGGAGTTGAATATTTCTTAAAAAAGGGATTATCCATTTTTCCGTTTCCTTCTGCCGATAAGATAAGAATCGGCGATAAGATTAATAAGAGAACTTTAAATATATGTTTATTCATTCGGTTGCCCCTAATGTTATAAGTGATTATTAATTACTAATTCAAAATAAAACCTTCTTCAGAAACAGAAAAGAGAAAAAGTACAAATCAACCCATTTCATTATGAGCGGTACTATTTTTCAAAATTGAATTATATTTGAGTTTAGTTTTATAGAAAAATTTAACGGAGATATGATGAATCTAAACTATAGCGAAACACTGTTTAATGAAGCAAAAAAATATATTCCGGGGGGCGTTAATTCGCCGGTAAGAGCTTTTAAGTCGGTTGGCGGAACTCCCGTATTTATGAAAAGCGGAAATGGCTCAAAATTAATAGATGTTGATGGAAACGTATATATAGATTATATCGGAAGTTGGGGACCTCATTTATTTGGACATAATCCCCCTTTTATTAAAGAAGCTCTTTTTACCGCAATCGAAAATGGAACAAGTTTCGGCGCTCCAACCGAAGCTGAAGTTAAAATGGCAAAATTAATTACCGAACTTGTCCCCTCTATGGAAATGGTAAGAATGGTTAACTCGGGAACTGAAGCCACTATGAGCGCAGTAAGAGTTGCACGAGGTTATACCGGTAAAAATAAATTTATAAAATTTGAAGGTTGTTATCATGGACACGCCGATTATTTTTTAATTAAAGCAGGTTCAGGTGCGTTAACTTTCGGTGTTCCGACAAGTCCAGGTGTGACTACCGGAAATGCAGCCGATACTCTTGTTGCTGATTTTAATAATATTGATTCAATTAAATCTTTAATAAACGAAAACAAAAACGAAATAGCTGCTGTAATCATAGAGCCTATCGCAGGAAATATGGGAACCGTAAGAGCATCATATGAATTTATAAGAGAGTTACGTGAACTTTGTTCTGCCGAAAATATTCTCCTTATCTTTGATGAAGTAATGACCGGATTTAGAGTTGCAAAAGGAGGCGCTCAAGAAATTCTCGGTATTACTCCCGATTTATCAACTTTCGGTAAAATTATTGGTGGTGGTTTGCCGGTTGGCGCTTTCGGAGGAAAGAAAGAAATAATGGAATTTGTTTCTCCGCTTGGTCCGGTTTATCAAGCAGGAACTTTAAGCGGAAATCCACTTGCCATGTCTGCCGGTTATGCAATGTTAAATTATATAAAAGAAAATCCATCTGTTTATTCAGAGTTGGAGGCTAAATCAAAATTTTTGGAAGACGGTTTTAATGAAAACTTAAAATCACTTAACAAAAAATTTGCCTTTAATCGAGTTGGGTCGATGGGAACATTGTTCTTTACCGAAAATGAAGTTATTGATTACAATTCTGCAGTTTCATCCGACACTAAGCTTTACGGAAAATTTTTCCACGAGATGTTGAATCGAGGAATTTATTTAGCTCCCGCTCAATTTGAGGCTTTCTTTGTTTCATTAAGTCATTCCGAAGAAGATTTATCTAAAACAATTAAATCTCAATACGAATCTCTTAAAGCAATATTATAATTTCAACCCGATACAATTAGCACGATAATTGTATCGGGGAAAATTTTTCCTCTCATATTAAATTTTTGTTAAATTTAATTTGCTAAGGATGTTAATCCTTTCTATTTTTTGGCTACTTCAAGACACAACAAAAGTGTTTATAAAATGTTGATAACTTTTTATCGTGAAATTGTTTCACAACTCCCCACAACAAAAAGTTAATATTTTATACAGATTGTCTTGGGGAAAACATCAAATCAACAACGGTAACTTATTAATATAAAATAAGTTAATAAATAAAACGTAATGTGGATAACTTGTTGGTTAATTATTAATTGATTTTTAACTTATTATTAAAATCTCTATTTTTTGAATAATTTCTTTGTTTTGTACTGTGGATAACTTATGATTGCCCTTGATGTATCGATAAATTCAACAAACCCTAAAACTCAAACTATTTGGAGTGACTGCCTTAAAGTAATTAAAGATAATGTTCCTAATATGACCTTTAATACTTGGTTTGCCCCTATTAAACCGGTCGACATAAAAGATGATATACTTACCATTCAACTACCGTCTAATTTCTTTTGGGAGTGGATAGATGAACACTTTAGCAGTTTGTTAAATAGAGCAATTAAAAGCGCTTTAGGTGAAAACGGAAAAATTGATTATATAATTGTTGAAGAAAAAGAAATTGAAGAACCTAAAATTCACATCCCAACAATTAATATTATAAACAAAGAAACTGCAAAACCCGAGCAGCCCGATTTTGAATCTGACTTAAATTCAAAATATACCTTTGATAATTTTATTAAGGGAGAAGGAAATCAATTAGCTAGAGCTGCTGCTGGGGCTATAGCCGACAATCCCGGTGGAACTTCTTTTAATCCGTTTTTTATTTATGGTGGTGTTGGTCTTGGTAAAACACACTTAATTCAAGCCATCGGAAACACAATAAAAAATAAATTTCCAAAACATCGAGTTAAATATATTTCTGCCGATAGGTTTACGGTTAACTTTATAGATTCACTTCAATCAAACAAAGGGAATGAATTTAATAACTTCTATCGAAGCATGGATGTTCTTATTGTTGATGATATTCAATTCTTAATCGGTAAAGAAAAAACTCAAGATTTGTTTTTCCACATATTTAATGCGTTTCATCAATCAGGAAAACAAATCATTCTTTCAAGCGATAAACCGCCGAAAGACCTTAAGGGAATGGATGACCGCTTAATTTCTCGTTTTCATTGGGGATTAAATGCTGATATGCAACCGCCGGATCTCGAAACCCGAATGGCTATTCTTTACAAAAAAGCTAACGACTTTGGAATGACTGTCTCTTCTGATATATTAGAATATATTGCGACTAACATAACATCAAATATCAGAGAACTTGAAGGTTGTTTAATTAAACTTTTAGCTAATATTTCTTTAAGCTCCAAAGAGATTACTCTAAGTCTTGCAAAGTCCATAGTCGGTGAAATTTCTACATCAAAAAAAGTCAACATAGGAATTGACTTGATTACTAAATGCGTCTGTGATTATTATAAGGTTGACGAAAATAAACTTAGAGATAAAACACGAAAACAAGAAATAGTTTTAGCTCGACAAATTGCAATGTATCTTTCAAAAGAGATGACAAAGTCTTCTCTAAAAACTATTGGGTTACATTTTGGCGGCAGAGATCACTCAACTGTAATTCATGCATGTAACACAATCGAAAAATCTGTATTAACAGATAACATCATTAAAGATTCTATTAATACTATAAAAAGCAAAATAGAAATTTCTTGTTCTTAATATTGTTGAAATCGTGTTGATAACTAACTTAATACCTGTTAATAAAATTATCTTATCCACAGTTGTTGAATAAGACGTTTTTATAAATAAGTTATTAACGAAAACACGTAACGATAAATATTTGATTATAAACTGAATTTACATATTTATATTATTTATCCACATATCAACATACTTATTACTATTATTAAATATTTTTAAATATATACTTAATTATATATTTATAACCGCTGTGGAAAATGTGAATAACCTTCCACACATATAACAACGAGATTTATGAAATTATTTTTACTTATTCTTTGCATCGCACAATTAACTTTTGCTGAGGGAACCATTATTACCGGAAAGTTATTAGGCTATGACAACAAACCAATGAAATCAGCAAATGTTTCTGTAAGAACAATTACCTATACAAAAGCATTTCACACAACTCAAACTGACAGTAAAGGAAATTTTAACTTAACACTCTCACGAAAAGGATTTTTTTATTTAGTTTTCAGCGGTGTTGATCACGCTCCGATTGAGTTGCCAATTTTAAACGACAGCTATAAAACCATCAATATTACTATTAAATTAAAACATAATGAGTACGATAATGATTTTTCAGATTTAGCGGTTATCGGTGATTTTAATAAGTTTTCATTTTCTGAACCGATCGATATGTTGATGGAAAAAAATGGTACATACTCGGTTGATATTGATTATAGCGGAGATTCTCTTCGTTATCAGATTTTGGGATTGGTTGAAGGGCGGAGTGTCAACGGAATTGAATCAATTGGTTTTGAGTTCGATGGGGAAAGTGATTACAGATCGATAATTTTAACTAAAAATAAAAAAGCAAAAATTTCTGTTAATCCGAAAAAATTAGTAAATAAGAAATCTGAAGAAAAAATTGATTTGGATGATAATCTCAAATATGAAAATGAGATATTCAAAAGACACACAATCGATCAAAGATTGATAGCTGATTATACAAAAAGTTTTTCGACTTTTGTTTCTAAAGGAAATTTTCCTGATGATTTTATTTATAACTGGGCACCCTACAAACTTGAACTTGAACAATTAATATCATCCTCAGAAAATAAACGAGTAAAAGATTTTTTAATTCTTCTTTATACCAATCTTCTTCAGTACAATGTTGAGGGAATAGATACTTCCCTTTTTAGATACATAATAAAAGAGATTCCGTTAGATTCATATTTATGGTCGCAAAAAACATACGTTTTGACAAAAGCTCTGAGTTATTTTAATCAAGAAGAACGCTTAGAGCTTGCTGAAAAAATAATCCAATCCAATACAGATGAAAATACCCGTGTAGCTATATTAGTTAATGAATTTTTGTATTACCGTTCAGAAAATAACGAACCGTTAGAAAAACTTTTTTATGATAAAATTATTAACGAGTTCAGTACATCACCCCTTGCTGAAATGCTTCAAAAGCAATTTAATCCGGAAAGAGAAATTAAATACGGGAAAGAATTACCAAGCTTTAAATTTGAATCACTTTACGATTCAACTAAATTTTTTACAAACGATAATTTCAGAGGAACAGTATTCTTAATCGATTTCTGGGCTGAATGGTGTAAACCTTGTTTAGCAGAAAGAAAATACTTGATAGAATCTTATGAAAAATTTCAGAATAAGGGATTAAAGATTTTATCTATTTCTTTTGATAAAAAAAGAGAAAATGCTATTAAGTATTTGGAGAATAGTTTACAAAATAATTGGGATAATGGATATAAAGAGGATGCGTTTAAAACCGATATAATAAAAGATTTTGAAATAGTTGTAATTCCAAAACCAATTCTTGTAGATGCTTCAGGTAAAATATTAGCTGCAGAGGAACAATTAAGAGGAAAAGAACTCTTAAAAACCCTAACTAAATATTTAGGTGAATAGTTTATAATAAAGAAGGTTCAAGCACACCTTCGAGTGTAAGTAGAATCACTTTTATATCTAAACCACCTGAGTAACCCCCAAGTTCACCGTTTGAATTAATAACTCTATGGCAAGGAATTATAATTGGAATAGGATTGTGTCCGTTTGCAGTACCAACTGCTCTTACCGCTTTTACATCACCGGTTTTTTTTGCTAAATCTTTATAGCTTATTGTTTTTCCATATGGAATTTTTGTTAATTCTTTCCAAACTTTTAACTGAAAAGGAGTACCGCTTAAATCCATTTTAACAGAAAACTTTTTTCTCTTTCCTTCAAAATATTCTTTTAACTGTTTTGGAACATCTAACATATATGGGTCATCTTCTTTTACTTTTGTTAAACGGAACTTATCAGAATTTTCTTTAGGTGTCTTCAGAGATATATATAACAGCTCTTCGCTTGATGTATAGATATATATATTAATTCCATTTAGAGTAATACAGCAGTAGTAGATGTTTTTATGATGTGAGGTTTCCATATAGCACCGATTTATTTTTTACAAGATAAATATAAAATAATTCAAAGTCACTCATTATAAGTTATCGTTTTAATCTTCGTATTTTTAAATAACTAAATTATTTAGGTGAGCTAATATGAAATTAACAATTACACTTCTATTTTTTTACATTCTTACTTCTAACTTTTATGCAGAAAGTTGGATAAGGATAAACCAACTTGGATACACAACTAAATCAATAAAGACCGCAGTATTATTGAGTAAAATTGATGTACGCCCAAAAAACTTTCAACTTTGCGATGCCTTAACCGATGAAGTAATTTTTGAAGGTTCTAGTGTAAAAGAATACGGGAGTTATGGTTCATTTAAATCTACATTCAGACTTAATTTTTCATCCTTTAACAAACCGGGTGCATATTATATTAAAACCGAAAATGCAAAATCTCCAAACTTTGTTATAGATGATAATATCTACAACGGCAAAGCTGACTTTCTTCTAAATTATATGCGTCAACAAAGATGCGGCTATAACCCGTTCTTAAAAGACTCTTGTCACACACACGACGGATTTATAATTTATCACCCAACACTCGATTCAATATATATTGATGTTAAAGGTGGATGGCATGATGCTTCTGATTATTTGCAATATGTTACTACATCTGCAAATGCGGTTTATCAGATGATGTTCGCTTACACAAAAAACCCAAAAGCTTTTTCTGATAATTATGATGCAGATGGACAGATTGGGAAAAACGGCATTCCTGATATAGTCGATGAAGTTAAATGGGGTATTGATTGGTTACTAAAAATGAATCCGTCAGACGAACTCATGTTTAATCAAATCGCAGATGACAGAGATCATCAAAGTTTCAGATTACCAACAGAAGATTCTGTCTATTACGGTAAAGGCTTGGAAAGACCGGTATATTTTATTACCGGAGAACCACAAGGCGTAATGAAATATAAAAACAGAGCGGATGGAAAAGCATCTACGGCTGGAAAATTTGCTTCAACATTTGCATTGGCTTCAGAAATATTAGAACCATTTTACCCGGAGTTAAAAAATAGATTAATAGAGAGAGCTAAAAATGCATACGAAGTCGGAAAAGAATTTCCCGGGGTAAGTCAAACCGCACCATGTCGAGCCCCTTATTTTTATGAAGAAGATAATTTTGTAGATGATATGCAGCTTGCCGCAATTTCTCTATATAACATCACAAACAATAATTTATACGCTGAGGAAGCCATTAAGTTTGGCGAAATAGAAAAATTTACTCCTTGGATGGGAGCCGATACCGCCCGCCATTATCAATGGTATCCGTTTGTTAATCTTGGACATCATTTAATAGCAGAAAAATTACAATCAGAAAAAGAAAAATTTATTTCATACATGAAATTAGGAATTGATAATGTTGTTAAAAGAGGGAAGAATAATCCTTTCTTAAACGGCATTCCCTTTATTTGGTGTTCAAATAATTTGGTTGCTGCTTTTTTAACTCAAGTGAAACTATATAAAGAATTAACTAATGACAACTCATATGATGATGAAGAAGCTGCTATGAGAGATTGGCTTTTTGGTGCTAATCCATGGGGCACAAGTATGATTGTTGGTTTACCTGAGTTTGGCGTGTCACCAAAAGACCCACATTCAGCATTTACACATGTTTATGGTTATCCGATAAATGGCGGACTTGTTGATGGTCCTATTTATGCGTCCATTTTTAATTCGTTGATAGGAATTCATTTATCAAAAGAAGATGCTTTTAATGAGTTTCAATCTGATATAGTAGTTTATCATGATGATTGGGGTGATTACTCAACTAACGAACCAACTATGGACGGAACAGCAAGTTTAACCTATTATCTTTCTTCTTTAGCGAATGAAAAGAAAGGTGTTGATGAATTAGAAATATCTTTTGGTGGCATAACTCGCTTATCAAAAAAGGAGAAGAAAGTTTATTTATTGTTCACATCTCACGAGAATATCGACGGTTATGAGACAATTAAAAATACACTAAATAAGCACAACGCGAGAGCATCTTTCTTTTTTACAGGCCATTTTTATCGGAATAAAAATTTCAAATCGGTAATTAACTCTCTTATTTCGGATGGACATTATTTAGGGGCTCATTCAGATAAACATATTTTATATGCTTCATGGGAAAAGAGAGATTCTACTTTAATCACAAAGGAAGAATTTAAAAAGGATGTTGCTGAAAATTATGTAGCAATGAAGCCTTTCGGTCTAAACAAAAACACCTCACCATATTATTTACCCCCCTACGAATGGTATAATTCGGAAATTAGTGAATGGACAAAAAACCTAGGTTTATCATTGATAAACCTCACCGGCGGTACAAATTCTAATCAAGATTGGACAATTCCGGAAATGGGTAGCAAATATTATTCTTCAGAAAAACTATTCAATAATATTTTGAAGTATGAAGAAAATAGTGAGCATGGGCTAAAAGGATTTCTTCTCTTAACGCATTTTGGAGTAGATAAAAGAAGAACCGACAAGTTTTACGATAAATTGGATGAGTTGTTAACTGAACTAAAAAAGAGAGGCTATTCCTTTGAAAGGTTGTGAACAAAATAACCGTATTTTTTTAGTGATGCAGAGTGAGTAACTTTGTATTTATAATATTTAGAATTTTGAATTAGTATGACATTAGAATCTTTCTTTTTATCCTTTATACCTCTTTTTGTAGCAATCGATATTATTGGTACTGTCCCGATATTTTTAGGATTCACAAGTGACCTTTCAGAAAAAGAGAAACGAAGATTAATTATAGAAGCAGTAGCCGCCGCATTTGTTATAGCTGTTTTGTTTTTGGTTGGTGGTAAACTCATCTTAAGTTTTCTCGGAATAACGATTGACGACTTCAGGATAGCCGGTGGAATAATATTATTAATACTCGCCATAAACGACATAATGTTTTCTTCAGAAGTCAGAAGAAAGCCGGGTTCGAAGATCGGGATAGTCCCTCTAGGAATTCCTTTAATTATAGGTCCTGCAGCGCTTGCAACAATTATGATTTTAATTGACTCCTTTGGATTTGTAGCTACTTTAATTTCAATGACAAGTAACTTTTTGATTGTTTTATTGGTGTTAACTTTTTCCGGTTCAGTAATAAAAGTTATGGGAGAAGGAGGAACAAGAGCCTTCGCAAAAATTGCTTCACTGTTTTTAGCCGCAATTGCAGTAATGATGATAAGAACCGGAATAACAAACGTAATAATTAAGTTTTAAATTTTTCGGGGATTAATATGGATTTAGGTTTATTAAATAAAACCGTGCTTGTAAGTGCATCAAGTAAAGGAATAGGTAAAGCAATTGCTGCCGCTTTTGTTCAAGAGGGAGCAAATGTTGTTATATGTTCGCGTAGTCTGTCGGATATTGAAAAAACTGCTTCAGAATTAATGCAATATTCAAAAGGAAAAGTACTTCCGCTTCAATGTAATGTTGATTCACACGAACAAATTTTAGAAACAGTTAGAATAACAAAAGAACAATTTGGTTCGATAGATATTTTAGTAAATAATTGCGGTGGTCCTTCAGCAGGATTTTTTGAAGAATTATCTGAAGAAAAATGGAATGGTGCTTATAACCAAGTTCTTCTAAGTGCTAAGCGATTTATTGAAGCCGTTCTTCCGTCAATGAAAGAAAATAAATGGGGCAGAATTATTAATATTACTTCAATTTCTGTTCATCAACCGATTGATAATTTGATTCTATCTAACTCATTTAGAGCTGCCGTAACAGGGATGAGTAAAACATTAAGCACACAGCTTGCAAGATTCAACATTACGGTTAATAACGTTGCGCCTGGATTCACACTCACGGAAAGAATAACTGAACTTGCAAAAAATAGAGCATCGGTTGCCGGTAAAACCATAGAAGAAGTTATAAGAGATATGACAAAAGAAATTCCAGCCGGAAGAATGGCAACTACTGAAGAAATTGCAGGGGCGGTTTTATATTTTGCATCCAACCAAGCGGCATATACAACCGGAAACTCTCTACATATTGACGGCGGATTAGTTAAAGGATTATTTTAGCGGACTTTATCTATATGAAAAATATATTAGTAATATTTACCGGTGGCACTTTCTCGATGAAAATCGATGAAACAACAGGAGGTGCCGTTCCTCATTTTTCAGGAAATGATCTTTTAGAGTTGATGCCGGAAGTAAAAGAACTTGCCAATCTCACGGTTTTTGATTTCGGTAAATATCCGGGTCCACACATTACTCCACAATTAATGCTTGAATTGGCAAATAAAATTAAATCCTTTATTAATAGTAATAATGTAGATGGAATAGTAATTACACACGGCACAGATACATTGGAAGAGACTGCATATCTTTTAGATTTAACAATAAAAACCGACATACCAATTATTCTAACCGGCTCAATGAAAAATAGCTCGGAACCCGATTGGGATGGACCTCAAAACCTAAAAGATTCTATCTATATTTGTCTTAATCCAAACTCTCAAAAAATGGGAGTGCTTGTATGTCTTAATGGTGAAATAAATGCCGCAAGTGAAGTTACTAAAACTCATACAGATGATATAGAAACTTTTCACAGCCTCGACTTTGGCGCATTAGGATTTGTACAAAATAATCGAGTTATCTTTAATCGACTGCCGCGAAAACTAGAAATTTTAGAAACAGACGATATTGAAGTAGAAGTAGATTTGATTAAATGTTATGCTGGAATGGATGATAAGTTTTTTAAGTTCTCAGCTGATAGCGGGGCAAAAGGAATTGTTGTAGAAGCAATGGGCGTTGGAAATGTTCCGCCAAAAGCTTTCGAAGGAATTAAATATGCTGTTGAAAAAGGAGTTCATGTAGTGCTTGTCTCTCGTTGCCCTGCCGGTGAAACGCTTGATATTTATGGTTATCCCGGTGCCGGTAAATGGTTGCATCAGTTAGGGGTTATTTTTGCTGATTATCTTAACGGGCAAAAGGCACGCATTAAATTCATGCTTGCATTGGGAAAGACTAAAAATCTTAACGAGCTTAAATCTTTATTTGAAGAGTAAATTTTTATTAATGATTTTCCCGCTTCGATTATCAATCGAATTAAATTTATTATATTTGCATGCTTTTATTTGAGTTTTCTTCGAATTGACTCTCATCTTTATTAAGCACTAACAAACACACAAAATATTAATCGGTATATGAGTAAAATTAACGAAATACAAAAGCGTAGAACATTTGCTATTATTAGTCACCCTGATGCAGGTAAAACAACCTTAACGGAAAAATTTCTTCTGTTTGGTGGAGCTATTCAAGTTGCAGGGGCGGTAAAATCAAATAAAATTAAAAAAAGTGCAACTTCTGATTTTATGGAAATCGAAAGGCAAAGAGGAATTTCGGTTGCAACATCTGTAATGACTTTTGAGTACAGTGGTGTAAGAATAAATCTGTTAGATACACCCGGTCACAAAGACTTTGCTGAAGATACATATAGGACTTTAACCGCTGTTGATAGTGTTATTCTTGTTATCGATTGTGTTAAGGGTGTTGAAGAGCAAACGGAAAAACTAATGCAAGTTTGTCGTTTAAGAAACACTCCGGTTATAATTTTTATAAATAAATTAGACCGGGAAGGCAGAGTTCCCATTGAGCTTCTTGATGAGATAGAAGAAAAGTTAAATATAAAAGTTCGCCCTTTAAGTTGGCCACTTGGAATCGGTTTAACGTTTAAAGGAGTTTATAACCTTTACGAAAATTCTCTCTCATTATTTCAAGCAAATAAGCAAAGAATAGAAGATGATGTTCTTTTCTTCAAAGATATTTATGATAAAGAATTAGTCTCCATGTTTGGCGAAACAGCATTAAAACTTCAAGAAGATGTTGAACTTGTTGAAGGAGTTTACGATCACTTTACAAAAGAAAAATATCAATCAGGAGAACTTGCTCCTGTTTTCTTTGGAAGCGCATTAAATAACTTTGGGGTGAAAGAACTTCTGGAAACCTTTATCAGAATTGCTCCTATCCCAAGAGAACGAGAGACGACAGCAGGATTAATTTCACCAAATTATGAGAAGTTCAGTGGATTTGTGTTTAAAATTCATGCGAACTTAGACCCAAAACATCGTGACAGAATTGCCTTTTTAAGAGTATGTTCAGGAAAATTTGAAAGAAATAAATTTTACACTCACGTAAGACTTGATAGAGAAATTAAATTTGCAAATCCGGCAAGTTTTATGGCTCAAGATAAAAATGTTATTGAAGAAGCTTTTCCGGGGGATGTAATCGGTTTATATGATACCGGAAATTTCAAAATTGGTGACACTCTAACCGAAAAAGAATCTTTTATGTTTAAGGGAATCCCAAGTTTTTCTCCCGAAATATTCCGTGAGTTAGTTAGCACCGATCCAATGAAATCTAAGCAACTTGAAAAAGGAATAAGACAATTAACAGACGAAGGTCTTGCACAATTATTTACTCAACATAACGGCTTAAGAAAAATTATTGGAACAGTTGGAGAGCTTCAGTTTGATGTTATTCAATATAGATTAACAAATGAATATGGTGCTGCTTGTAACTTCAGACCTCTCAACTTTATTAAAGCGTGTTGGGTTTATTACGAAAATCCTGAAGATATTGATGAATTAAAAAGAATCAGAGCTCAAAATATTGTGAATGATAAACATGGAAATCTTGTTTTTTTAGCTGAATCGGAATATACACTTAACGCAGCGATGTCAAAAAATCCAAAAGCACAATTCCGCTTTACGGTTGAACATAACACTCAAACAGTAGAATTTGAAGATTAAAAAAGAAGACTGTTGAATCTTTCAACTCAACAGTCTTTTCGAATTAATCTTTTTTATTGGCTATTTCGATGTGAACTTTTTTGTTTTTGATTTGATTTCCGTTCATCGTATCGAGAACTTCATCAACATATTCTGAGGGGATATTTACAAAGCAGAATTTATCGTATAAATCAATATTACCGATTACTTTTCCTGGAATTCCGGTTTCGCCTGCGATTGCACCTAGAATATCTCCCGGTCTTACTTTATCTTTTCTACCCACATTAAAAAATAATCTTACTTCGCCACCGGATTGTTTATTTTTAACATCTTTTACATTCAGGTCTTCTTGTTTAGAAGTTGATTCGAGATTAAACTTTAATAGAGCAGCAGATACATCGGTAGTTGAATAATCATCATTAATAAACTGACCCAATATCTTGTGATATTTTTTTAGGTTACCTGCGTCAATAATAGATTTTATCTCTTCAATAAAAATATTGGTTCTCATCTCTTCAACATCATCATAAGAAGGAACAGGCATCAATTTAACTTTTGTTTTGATATATTTTTGAATATCTCGCAGTTTGAAAATTTCTCTTCCGGAAACAAATGTAAATGCTTTTCCTGATTTACCTGCTCTGCCGGTTCTACCGATTCTATGAACATAGTACTCTTCATCTTGAGGCATATCGTAATTAAAGACAGCTTCTACATTATCGATATCTAAACCACGGGCGGCAACATCGGTAGCCACAAGAATTTCGATATTTCCTTTTCTGAATTTATTGAGAACTTTTTCACGTGTAGACTGCTTCATATCACCGTGTAGACCATCAACAGAATAACCGCGGGCTTGTAATTGTTCCACTAATTCATCTGCGCCACGTTTGGTATTACAAAAAATCAGAGAAAGCTTAAGATTGTATAAATCTATAATTCTTGATAACGCTTCAAGTTTGTTTCTTTCTTTTACTTCGAAATAAATTTGTTCTGTGTTTGGTACGGTTAGAACCTCGTGAACAACTTTAATTTGCTTCGGATTTCGTTGGTATTTTTTTGTGAGTTCAAGAATGGCTTTTGGCATCGTTGCCGAAAACATCACGGTTTGTCTTTTTTTAGGAGTAGTTTTTAGAATTAACTCTATATCATCTCTAAATCCCATATCAAGCATTTCATCAGCTTCATCAAGAACTACGAGTCTAACACTTTCAAGATGAATAGTTCCTCTCTCAATATGATCAAGAACGCGTCCCGGTGTTCCGATAATAATTTGAACCCCTTTTTTAAGGGCTTTCAATTGACGCTCAATTGGTTGTCCGCCGTATACCGGAAGGAACGAAACATCTTTTTTATATTTAGCAAGTTTGTTCATTTCTTCGGACACTTGAATTGCTAATTCTCTTGTCGGACATAAAATAATCACTTGAGTATCTCGTAAACTCGTATTTAACATTTCGATAGCGGGAATTCCGAAGGCGGCAGTTTTACCGGTTCCGGTTTGCGCTTGACCTATAGCATCATCTCCATTCAGAAGCACCGGTATAGATTGAGATTGTATTGGGGTTGCTTCTTCATAACCTAAATCAACAATTGCTTTATGTAATTCTTTAGAAAGAGCAATATCAGCGAACTTAATTTTATTCATTCATTTTCCATTTTGTAAAAAATTTTTTATTAACGTGGTAAAATACGATTAAAAATCCACAAGTCTTGGTTTTATTTTGGATTAATTTTAGAAGAGGAAAAGAGGGTTGTTTCTCTATAATTTCTGCTTTGAGGAACAACCCATAAAAAAATTATTTTAGGACGAAGTAATAATATCCGAATGGTTTAACTATGGACGACAATCTTCCGTTTTCAATGAGAATCTTTTTGTTTGTAAAAACATCTTCTGCTAAAGATTTATTATAGGCAACCGGAATTTCTACAGAAAAGGTTTCTTCTTTTTCTGATTTGTTTAGTACAACTAAAACTCTATCATTTAAATCGGAACGGAGATAAATATAAAAATTATCATCAGCTTGAAGAGTTTTAAAATCTCCATTACGAAGTGAAGAAATTTCGTTTCTGGAGTTGACCATTTTTCTTACATCGTAGAGAGTTTCACTCTCCCAATTAGAAATATCTTCACCGAAACGCATCATGCGACGATTATCAGGGTCACTTGCACCTGTCATTCCGATTTCATCTCCATAATAAACAATTGGAATTCCGGGAATAGACAGAATATAAGCGAGGTGAAGTTTCATTTTATAATAACTTGATTTATGGTCAACTTTTGGGGGATTACTCCAAGCTAATTCAGAAGGATCGCCAATTACATCACCATCGGCGTAAGCCATAAATCTGACTTTATCGTGACTGTCAACTACATTACCCATCAAGTGGTTTTCACCGTAAACATTAAAAGTCCGTTGCATCTGATTATCAAGTGCCTTAAATGAAGTTTCTTGGGTTGAAAATGCAGGAACGGCAACATCATAAAGATTAAAATTAAATTGGGAACTTAATTGTCCGTTGTTTACATAGGAACTCACAAGCTCATAGCTTCCAAATGTTTCACCGATTTGATAAACAATTTTGTTCTCCGGAATTTCAATTTCTCTTTTAATCTTTTCAGTTAAAAGTCGCCAGAATTCATTAGGTACGTGTTTAACCGCATCGTGTCTAAATCCATCTGCGTTTGTTTGTTTAAGCCACCAGATTGCGTTGTCAGTCATAACTTCAAGAGCTTTACTTGAGCCGACATAATCAAACGAAGGAAGATAAGGTTCAAACCAGGTTGTTAAGCGTTGCTCATCCCAGAGACGAAGATTTTTCTTACCATCCGGAAGCTCTAAAACTCCAAACCAATCCCGATTTTCTTTCCAGAAAGGATGTTCAATGTGGACATGATTAGCAACAAAATCTAAAAGAACTTTTATTCCTTTTTTGTGCGCTTTGTTTATAAACTCTTTTAACAATTCCATATCACCAAACTTTTCTTCAACTCTTTCATGATGAATGGGCCAATATCCATGGTATCCGGAATAGTATCGATGTGGTGCAGGGTATTCTTGAAACGCTTCGTTAGTGTTTTCGTTTACGGGTGAAATCCACATTAAATTTATACCTAAAGAATCAAAATAACCTTCGTCGAGTTTATTTATTAATCCTTGAATGTCACCTCCATTATAATTTGCGGGGTTCATTATTTCCGGATGATTAACCGGAATAGAGTTTGATTTATCGCCGTCATAAAATCTATCTATCATTACGGAATACATAATTGCATCATTCCATGTTTTGGGGGAGTTTGTTGCTCCGGCAGGAACCCCATCAAATAATTGAATTGTTTGCATGTTGGATGTAATTCCGTTATCAACATAGGCGACACGTAAAGTTGTTCTGCCGATTAATAATGAAGATTCAAGTGTAACGTATATTTTGTTTTGGTGAATTTTTATTTTCTCTTTTGGGATTGATGAATTATTGAGAAGAGCAAAAAAGTTGTTTTTGTCTAAAGAGATATTCTTTTTTGATTCCAACTCAAAAGAAAAAGTAATCACACCTTTTTCAGTTTTTCTTTCAATGATGTGTAGAAAAAGTTTGTTCTCTTTTTCATCGCTAATAGTGAGGATAGAATTAAAACCTCCCATTCCGTTTGGCTGTTGTTCGGGGTTGTTGTTGTCAAGCAATTCTTTTCCATCAACGAAGAATTTATATTCATAGCGACCCGGTTCCAGAGGAACATCGAGTTCAAACTGATTCTCTTTTTTTATCATTCGATGAGATTCTCTATTCCACTGATTAAATGAACCAAACAGATAAACTTTTTCTGCACTAGTTTTAGAAGTATAACGGAATGTGTGTGAAATTTTTTTCTCAACATAAGTAGGAATATCAAACAATTTATTATTATGCTTGAACGTAATAAGTGTTAATCCCTCAAAACTTTTATCGGGAGTAATGTTGATTATATTTTTTTCTGAAATATGATTAATCTCTATTTGCGGATGCTTTGAGAAGCTTAGGGAATAATCTTCAGAAAAGAATAAATCACTTATAACAACTTCTTTTTCGTAACCGCTTTGTAAACGAAGGGGTTTTATTATATCGTGCAATTCCTGAGCAAAAGAAAATGAATTGCAAAGAATTAAAATCGCAGTTAAAATAATTTTCATTTGGAAACTCCGAACTATGGTTATAAGGATGGAAATTCAATTATAAAATTAAGTAAAAATAAAATTGAAATCGGAATAAATAAAACTAAAAACTAATCTACATTTCGCGGAAGTTCGACAAAAAAAGTGCTTCCTTTTTCAACTTCGCTTTCAACCCAAATTTTACCTCGATGGAAATCGGCAAAATCTTTACATAACAGCAAACCGAGACCGGTACTTTCTTCTCCTGCTGTCCCTTCATGTCCAACTTTTTCTTCTAATTTAAATAGTTTGTTAAGTAATTCAGGGGACATCCCGATTCCACTATCTCTGATTTCTATTAATACGGAATTCTCTAGTGTGGCTAATTTTACAAAAACTTCACCACCCCGATTAGTAAATTTTATTGCATTTGAAAGTAGGTTTTGGAATAATGAATTTAACATTTTTTCGTCAGCAGAAATTACAACGTTATCAGAAATAACTTTATTGATGGTTATTTCTTTGAGCTTAGCATTATCTTCAACGGCTTCGATTATATTTTGAAGAACTTTAGCTAAAACAATCTTTGACGGTGTAAATACGATAGAGCCTCTTTGAATACGTGCCCACTCTAAAAGATTTCTTAAGAGATTAAAAAGATTGTTTGCTTTAGAGTGCATCTCTTTGCTGATTTTTCCCAGTTCATCTATTGAAAAATCAGAAATATTTTCAGCCATCATACTTGTAAGTGCTAGGAATGCATGGAAAGGGCTTCGTAAATCGTGAGCTATAATTGAGAAGAATTTATCTTTTTCCATATTGAGCTTTTCAAGCTCTTCTACAAGTAAATTACGTGCGTCCAGATTTTCTTCTATTAAAGACTTAGAGTAAAGGAGTTCTTCGTTTAGTTTTTCGAGTTCGGTAGTATAACGTTTTATCTCGAATTCATTTTCCATTCGTTCGGTGATGTCGCGACAAATTCCTTCATGATAAATAATATTATCATTTTCATCTCTAATGTAACGGGCATTATCTTCAATCCAGATAATTCTTCCGTCTTTAGTTTTTAGACGATAAGACTCAATATTGCTTATGAACTCGGGATTTTTAGCTATTACATCATCACGCTCTTCGGCTTTAACATAAATATCGGTAGGAATGTGAATAGTTCTTAATTCTTCAAGTGAATCATATCCCAGCATTTTTATAAAAGCCGGATTGGCATCAATAAAATAGCCTTCCGGAGTAGAGCGGTAAAATCCGTTCGGCATAGTATTGAAGAGATTTCTAAATCTTTCTTCGCTTTCGATTAAGGCAGCTTCATTTGCTTTTCTACTCGTTATATCTTCGGCAATTGCAATAATAACATCTTCATCATGATAAGAAGCTTTGTATACATTTACATGCTTCGGAAAAATTTCTCCGTTTTTTCTTTTTCCCCAGAACTCGAACTCTTGTGGTTCCCCTTGAAATGCTTTTCGAATTTTATCGATTACTTCTTCAAAATTATTTTTGTCGGGGGCTGATACAAATTCCGGAGTTTTTCCAATCATCTCTTCGCGTAGGTAGCCGTACATTCGGAGTGCGCCATCATTAACATCAAGAAAAACGCCTTCCGGATTTTGAATATAAATAGCTTGTTGAATCGAATTAAAAAGTCCTCGATAATTTCTTTCACTATTTCTAAGCGTAGTTTGAATATTTCGTCTTTCGGTGATATCGCTTAAAACACCTTCTATCATTTCTATTTTACCACCTCGAACAACCCCAACGCCAACTTCTTCAATCCATTTACAAACATTATTTCTGTCAATAATTCTGTATTCGATAGTGAAAGATTCATTCTTTAAAAAAGCTTCTTCAACAGACTTATATACTCCCTCTTTATCTTCGGGATGATAGAGTTCTGAAAAACCGATTTTGTTGTTTAGGAAATCTTCTTTGGGATAACCGGTAAGTTGTTCAACTTTATCGCTTAAATAAATCATGCTCCACTGAGAGTCATTTTTACACAGGTAGATTACTCCTGGAATATTTTCAGCAAGAATTTTAAAGTTTTCTTCGCTAACCCTGAGAGCTTCTTCGGTGGCGATTAACTTATCTTCGATTTTAAAATCATTAATTGCTCGAGAAACCACATCAGAAATACGGGTAAAAAATGCGGCGTCTTTTGTTAAATAGTCGTGAGCACCGAGTTTCATCATTTCAACGGCAATACGCTCATCGCCTTGTCCTGTAGAAACAATAAATGGGGGAACTGTAATTTTATTTCTTTTAAGTTGGTTAATTAAATCTCTACCTGTCATATCGGGGAGGGAATAATCTAAAAGGATTAAATCAAACTTTTCAGTTTTTATCTGCTCTATTGCGCTTGTTCCTGAAAAGGCAATTGAAGTTTCTAAACCGATTTCATTTAGGGAATCAGCAACTAAATCAGTTATTCCAAAGTCATCTTCGACTATAAGGATTTTCATCTCTTCCCCGGTAGTTAGATTTTTATAATTTGTACGAATAACCCCAATCGTTTAAGCGTATCGGTGAATTTTAAAAAATCGACAGGTTTGGTAATGTAAATACTGCAGCCAATTTTATAACATTCTTCTACTTCGCGCGGGTCATCGGTTGTGGTGAGCATAATTACCGGAATTTTTTTAAGTGAATCATCAGATTTGAGTCTTTTTAGGACTTCTATTCCGTCCATCTTTGGCATGTTAATATCTAAGAGGAGTAGATAACTTGGGACGTCATCCTGGTTTTCTTTTTGGGATTCACTTTCAAGAAAATCGACAACATCAACACCGTTAACAAAATGTTTAATTTTATTAGTGATTCCGGAATCTTTTAGCCCTTCTTTTATAAGCTCGGCATGACCTTCATCATCTTCGGCAAGTAAAATTACGACTTCTTTGTAGTGATCCATAATATACCCCTTAAATTTATACGCAAGATAGTTATTCTGTGAAAATATTTCCAAGTAATTCTATGAAAAAAGTAGTTCCGACACCCTTTTCTGAGTCAACCCAAATTTTACCTTTGTGTTTTTCGACAATTTTAGATGCGATGTTTAAACCTATACCTTCCCCCTTTTCTGAAGCTGTTGGGTCAACGCGATAGAAAACTTGCCAAATCTTTTCGATATTTATTTTATCGATTCCCAACCCATTATCGGTTATCGAATAAACAATTCGCTTTTCTCTTTTTTGTCCTGATATTTTAATTATTGGGGGAACGTCCGGCTTTTTATACTTTAATGAATTCCCAATCAGATTTGAAAATAATTGATTTAGAAGATTTTGATCGCCGTAGCAAACAGGTAGTTCGCTTACTTCAAACTTGGCTTTTGATTCATCAATTTGGAAGCTTAAAGATTCGATTATTCGCTTAACTAAATTGTTCATATCAATTTGTTGGATTGACATTTTCACTCGCCCCGTTCTTGAGATTGTCAAGAGCCCGTTAACAAGCACATCCATTTTGTAGACATTATTAAAAATGAAAGAAATCGATTTTTTAATATCATTATCGATGATGGAGATAATAGTTTTATTTTTTTCATCAGAATTAAAATTTTTAATAAACTCTTCTCTAACCATTTTTACTTGTTTTTCTATCCTATTTCCAAATCCTTGAATATTAACGAGAGGTGACCTTAAATCATGCGAAGCAACATAAAGATAATTTTCAAGTTCACGATTTTTTGCTTGAATTAAATCTTCTGTTTGTTTGATGCTCGTTACGTCTGTAGTTATTGTTGCAAACTGATTTTTTCCAGGTGAGACTACCGAAATCATAAAGTGTTTGTCCATTGCCGGATAAAAAGTGTAAAATTCAAAAGGTTCACCTGATAATGCTACTTTAGAAAACTCATCAAGATAAGGGGCGTTTTCTGAACCATATACTTCGGTTGCAAGTTTTCCCAAAATAGACTCTCTAGTTATTCCTGTAATTTTTGTGAAAGAATTATTACAATCAATTAAGCGATAATTAACAGCATTTCCTTGTTCATCGAAAACAAGATCATGTAGAACAACCATTTCGGTCATTGCAGAAAATAGGGCGTTAAGCTTTATTTCGTTTAACTTTAGTTCATTTTCAATTTCTTTTTGAGAAGTTAAATCGCGAGCAGAAGCATAAATAAGATTTTTCTCCAATCGAGAGCGCCATTCGATTATTCTATAGCTTCCGTCAGCGGATAGATATCTGTTGGTAAAATTGAGAGTAGTACTTTCTTTTTTCAAATTATCAATTGCTGTTAATGTATCGTCAAGGTCATCGGGGTGAATGAAGTCGAGGAACTTTTTTTTCTCTAAACTATTAATAGAATAACCTAAAAGATTCTCCCAAGCTTTATTAACTTTTACAAAATTTCCATCGAGGTCTGCAATGCAAAGTAAATCGAGATTAATATCAAAAAACTTTTCAAGCTCTTCGGTTTGCTTTTTCTCTAATGTTATATCGGTAAAAAGAGTAATAAAATAAAATTTTTCGGGGGAATAAACTTCAACCTTATACCACCTATTGAGATGCTCTGAAAATTGATCAAACGCTTTTGGGGTTCCGTTAATAGCACAATCAGCATAAAAGCTAATCCAATCAAATTCACTATTTTCAATGCCGGGAATTATCTCGGTTACTTTTTTGTTAATGATATTAGAAGGATTAAGGCCGGTAAGATTTATAAAAGCGTCATTAATTTCAAGAAATATATAATCAATTGGTTTTTGGTTTTCATCAAACAAAATTTTGTGATAGGCATATCCAAAAGGGGATTGCAAAAGAAGTTTTTTGTAGAAATCGTTATCCATTAACCGCCCCGAATAAATTGATAAATAATGATTACAGCTACCGTTCCCAAAACCGATGAACAAATTCAAAATGTATTCTGAAAATCAGAACAAAACATAATTCATTATCGTAAAACTTAAAAAAAAGTTAATGGAGAGATTCTAAAAGAATTTTAATCCTTATTTCATCAAAATCATCTTCTTCGTTTCAATATAACTACCGCTTTGGATTCGGTAAAAATATATTCCCGAAGTTAAATTTGTTCCATCAAACTGAACTTCATACTTACCTGTCGGTTTGTGTTCGTTTACTAATGTTGCGACCTCGTTGCCGAGTACATCAAATAATTTTAATACAACATTTCCGGACGTTGAAAGCTGATAACCGATTGATGTCTTTGGGTTAAACGGATTTGGATAATTCTGCAGCAAAGCGAAGCCATTAACTTCCGGCTTTTCAGTAAAACCGGTGGTTGTGATAAATGAGAAATCTGCAATTTTTGGAAAATGGTCAGAAGCCGATTTAGTATCGGTTTGTTTGAGTTCGTACATACTCAATCTGTCTAATGGCATAACTTCCGTTTGAAGGACAAAAGATTTTTCAACTTTCATTACGCTGCTTGAGTAAATCATGAAATCAAGTCTTCCCGGAGAATAGCTTTGTGAATCGTCTCGCCAGGTATAAGCTGTCGGTTTATCGGTATGATAAGAATATAAATCTTCAAGCGAGGTTGAATCCCAATCCGGTGGACCGCTTGTTCCGTATGTAGAAGTATTTACTATTTCTCCGTTTAATAATGTTCTTAATTGCTGACTATATCCGACAAGATTCAAATCTCCGGCAATCATAAAAGGGGTTTTAGGTGGTAGAGTTATTATACCTCCATCAGTTTTTACATCTCGAAGAAAAGCTATAATCGCATCAGCTTCACGTTGTCTGATATCATCTGCAGTACAGCACCGCAAGTGGCAATTAATTAGTAGTAAATCTGAGGGATAGTATAAAGATAAATCAATTAAAGAAGCAGTTATTCTTTGTCCCGGATAAACCGCCCAATGCTGCTTAAACGGATAACGAGAAAGAGTAACATTTCCGGCATCAAGTTTAATTGCATACCAGGGCGCTGCACAAGGAAGCGGATAAAGTTGAGTCATAACGGTTCTTACTTGTTCTGCGGTTGTATTAAAAAATTCATTAAATGTAATTATATCCGGTTTTATGGCATTGAAAATTCGTTGATACATAGGTTGCTTGTTTACATCCATTAATCCATCGAACTCTACATTGTATGTCATCACTCTTAAAAAAGTCGAATCTGATTTATTTATATTAATAACTTCGTAAGGTGGAAGCGGGGTATTATCAAAGACATACGAAAAAGTTGTTCCGGCATTAGGCATTAAATCGCCGTTAGACTTTTCGTTTTTAAACTGAATTTTTATTGTGTCAGAAGTGAAAAGGAAGTTTACATTGTCGGGTTTAACAAATCTTCCAATAGCAAGTTCATACTCTTCAGAAGTAATGGTTGGAAGATAGCGTAGTTGTACTTTATCATATCTAATGGTTGTAGTTGAAGATTTTACAAAACTTCCGTTGCGTGTACCAAAATTCCATTTAAGTTCCGCCCCTATTCCATTTACTTGAATTCCGGTATTTGATTTATTGTCTCCATCTATATATAAAGTTGGGGCTTCAGAAGTAATTTCTTGAAGTTTAATTTCGGGAGTAAGTTTGAATTTTATGTAAAGAAAATTTTCATCGTTAGTAACATAGAAAGAGTGAAAATCAATTCCAGTTCCATCGTGTGTATTGTCGATATACCCGTTATTTACGATTACCCAATCATCAAACTTACCATCCATAAAAATTCGGGTACTTTGAGAAAAAAGACTCACCGAGAATAAAATAAAAAATAAATACTTCATTTTTGAAAAACGCTTTATTGAACGAAACATGTCTTATAACAAAAATAGATATCTTTTTTTTAGATTGCTAATAGCGATATTAAAATTTAATGAGTTAGGTTAAGCAATGAACATTCAAATAATAGGCACAAAAAAATGTAGCGATGCACGCAAGGCTGAAAGATTCTTTAAAGAAAGAAGAATTCAATTTTATTACAGAGATTTAACCGAAAAAGGTTTAGCAAAAGGGGAGCTGGATAACATTACCCGTTCAATTCCGTTGGAGGAGCTAATAGATAAAGAGGGAAAGCAGTTTCAAAAGAGAAATTTGTCGTTTATGGTTTATCGTATTGAAGAAGAGTTACTAAGTGACCCACTTCTACTGAAAACCCCTATAGTTCGAAATGGAAAAGATTCAACCATCGGTTATCAACCCGAAATTTGGAGTAAGTGGATTAACACCGACAAATAATTGATATTATCGGACAATGAGCAAATTAAGTTTATTGGATTTTAGAATTTTCTTATAAAAGAGAAAAAAAGTTGGATTAATGGTTGCTTTTTTCGTCGATTTATCCAAATAGAAAACAATTGAGTTCGGTATAATTATTGCTAAAGTAAGCCGATAGAATTTTGAAATTATAAAAAACCAGAAAAAGTTAAAGTTTATACAAAGGTGAAATGATGAATCTTTCAACAAAATATTTGGGATTAGACCTTAAAAATCCAATTATCCCATCAGCCGGTCCTCTCGCAAAGGAAATCGATAACGTAAAACTCATGGAAGATGCCGGAGCTGCTGCGGTAGTTCTTTGGTCTCTTTTTGAAGAACAAATTGAGCATGAAGAATTTGAACTTCATCATCACACAACGGTTTATTCAGATAGTTATGCTGAAGCAACCACATATTTCCCGGAAGCTGTCGAATATAAATTGGGTCCGGATGCTTATCTCGAATACATCAAAAAATTAAAAGAAACAATTTCAATTCCCGTTATTGCAAGTATCAACGGAAAATCTCAAGGCGGATGGATTGACTATGCAAAACAAATTCAAGAAGCCGGCGCAGATGCTTTAGAGCTTAATATTTATCGACTTGCAACCGATTTAGCTAAAACCGGTACCGATATCGACAAAGAATATATCGACATTGTGAAAGCCGTTAGAGCCGCTGTTCAAATTCCTATTGCCGTTAAATTAGGACCATTTTTTAGTTCAACAGCCTGGATTGCAGACCAATTAGATAAAGCAGGTGCAAACGGTTTGGTTATGTTTAACCGTTTCTATCAACCTGATATCGACCTCGAAAATTTAGAAGTTGTTCCGAATGTTCTTTTAAGCACACCAATGGCAATGAGACTTCCATTACGCTGGATTGCAATTCTTTACGGAAGAATTAATGCCGACCTATCTGCAACAAGCGGTATTTATTCAGAAAAAGATGTTCTTAAAATGATTATGGCAGGAGCTAAAACTACTCAAATGCTATCATCTTTGTTGAAGTATGGAATTAATCATATCGCTGAAGTTCTTACAAAAATGAAATATTGGATGGAAGTAAACGAGTATGAATCTCTCGATCAAATGAGAGGCAGCATGAGCTATAAAAATGTTGCTGACCCTGCTCAGTTTGAACGAGCTAATTATATGAAAATTTTAAGTTCATATAAATAAATCTTAGCATAGCACTTTAAACCATTACGGATAGCCGTTTCGCAGGGGAAATTCTTAGGGGAGTACAAGAGTTTCGAAACAG
Organism: Ignavibacteriaceae bacterium; assembly: GCA_019638025.1. GTDB lineage: Bacteria > Bacteroidota > Ignavibacteria > Ignavibacteriales > Ignavibacteriaceae > JAGUXE01. The sequence continues at coordinate 269,513 of JAHBUO010000001.1, read as the reverse complement.
ACTACCGTAATGGTTTTGTTGTTTTAAAGGAATTTACTTCGATTTACCGAAAAACCATAGCAAAGGTTTATGCATCCTTTTCGCCCAAGCGGCTTCGTTGTGCTCGGCTTCTTTATCTATAAAGTATAATATCTCTTTATCTATTTCATATCCTTTTGAAACCAAAACTTGAACCATTTCATCTATTCCGGGTTGCAGTCGTTCTTCTAAACCCTGTCCGCCATTATCAATATAAATTTTAATTATCTTCTTCTTTCCGTTGAAGTTTTTAACATTCTTAACAAAATCAAATCGGTCAATTTTGAAGGCCGGCGAGAAACAAGCTCCTTTTGAAAAAACATCGGAATATTCCCATAGCAACATAAATGAAATTAATCCTCCCATTGAAGAGCCTGCAACAGCGGTATTCTCACGGTCGGGTTTAGTACGATAGGTTTTATCAATTAGAGGTTTCAAATCGTTCACCATCCATCTCATATAAGCATAGCCGGTATCGTTGTGGCTGTAATCGCTTCGACGCTGAGATGAGTTATAAATGCCAACAACTATTATCTCATTCATTTCGTTTAATTTAATTAAACTATCGCAAGTTTCATCAACTTGCCAGTCAACCCCAAAAGCAGCCATTGCGGGGTCGATAATATTTTGTCCGTCATGCATATATAAAACAGGAAATCTTTTTGATGATGATTCTTCATATCCCGGAGGCAACCACACAATAACATCTCGCGGTAAAATACCTTTAGCTGAAAGATTATTGTGATACTCAACTTTACCGGTTATTTGTCCAATGATAATGGGAGGATTTTTATCTTTCCAATCATTAATTTTTATCGAAATGAGAGTGTCTTTATTAGTTCGGAAAGAAAAATTTTCAGGGGTAACCCCAGATACTAACTGCCCTTCCGTTTCCCAACTACCTTTGGTTATTTTGAATTCAATATTCAGATTTTTGGGAAACTTTATAGTCTTTTTCCAAAGCTTATTATCTTTTGATTCCAGAACAACTTTTCCCGGATTCCAAACACCGAGAAGTTCATGATTTCCGGCTAAATAAACTTTTTCGTCTTTCGAAAGATTTTCGGTTGAGATTTCAAAAGTGACTTTAGCTTGTGAAAATATTGTAATTTGAAGAACTACGATTAAAATCAGTAAAATGGTTTTCTTGTTTAGCATAGCTTTATGAATTTTGATGGAGAATTTTTTGAGTAATTTAATTTACCCTTCCAATATAGTCAAATCCGTTTGGAGGTTAAAGAAAATCTGCATAAATTTAATCGGATTAAAATATCTGATTATTAAAATGAGTAAATTATGATAAGAAAAATTATATCAATTGATGAAGATAAATGTAATGGATGCGGCGATTGTGTCCCCTCTTGCGCAGAAGGTGCACTTCAAATAATCAACGGAAAAGCACGACTAATAAGCGATTTATTTTGTGACGGATTGGGAGCTTGTCTCGGAACTTGTCCCACAAATGCAATCACAGTAATTGAACGTGAAGCCGAACCTTATAATGAACGAAAAGTTATGGAATATATTATTAAGGGGGGAAAAGAAACTATTGTTGCCCACATAAAACACTTAATTGAGCATGGTGAAAACGAATATGCAAATGAAGCTTTTCGGTTTCTAAAAGAAAATGGGATTCCAAATCCTTTTGATGAAATATCGGAGTTAGCACCTAAACAACATAGTGGTTGCCCGGGTTCAAAAGCGTTGAGTTTCGAGACTAAGGAAAATCAAGATGAAAGTCCGGAAGTAGAATCACAGCTAACTCATTGGCCCATACAGTTGCATCTCGTTTCACCGGAAGCCCCGTATTATAGAAATAGCGATGTACTAATCGCTGCTGATTGTTGTGCCTACTCTTACGGAAATTTTCATGCTGATTTTATGAAGGGGAAAAGTGTTGCAATTGCTTGTCCCAAACTTGATACGAACAAGGAAATATATCTTGATAAAATTGTTACAATGATAAATAAATCGGAAGTTAAATCAATTACTGTAGCGATAATGCAAGTCCCTTGTTGTGGTGGATTAGTTCAGTTGGTTCAGCAAGCTCTAAACTTCAGCGAAAGAGATGTTCCGGTTAATGTTGTTGTAATTGGAGTAAGAGGTGAAATTTTGCAAGAAGTATCGATTAATTAAAAAAAAAGCGGTTCAAAATAAACTTTGAACCGCTCGACAAACTTTTCAGAAATAAAGAATTATTTCTTCTCTCCGCAAGCTGCTTTTTCTTCATCAGAACAAGATTTGCTTTCGCTGCAAGATGATTTTGTTTTCTCTTTTTTAGATTTTTTTGCATCATCTTTCTTTACTTCTGTTTTAGCTTTATTATCAGCCTTTTTGTCTTGTGATTGAGCATTAACATTAAATGCTAATCCTAGTGCTAAAAGCAGAGCAACAATTGTTAATTTCATATGTTAGTCCTTTCTATTAGTTTGTAATGCACTGCAAAGATATAAAAAACAATTAAACTTGCAAATGAAAATCAGAAGTACTTGTCAAAACTTAAACCCACTAAAGCTTGGTTAATTCAGTATGAAAGTCAATAACATCATTCACCGGAAGATTGCATGCATAATTAACACAAACATAAGCTGTAGTTTTATCATCAATTGATTTCATGTTTTTTGTGAATGGCGCAATTTCATCCAACACTTTTTCTGATTCTGAATTCTTAACTAAAACAACTTTATTCGGTAGATAGATGGAATTAACTGTTTCAACAAACCGATTGAATTCTGATTTATCTTTTCCTTCAACAATAACAATCTCAAATGGTTTGGTTCTCATAAAATCGGCTGAGGATAAAAACTGAGTATAAGCAGATGCCATCGAACTAACTTCAGCAGAAAAATTTCGTTCTAACATAATCGCATTTTGCTCGTAAGATTTTTTTCCTGTTAATCGATTTAGCGTTAATAAATTCAAATATACGATGGAGTTACTTGAAGGAATAGCGCCGTCATAAATATCCTTTTTTCTCACGATTAACTCTTCGCCAATATCTGAATTTATAAAATATCCTCCGAAATCTTCATCGAGAAAATGTTCATCGAAATATTTTTGAATGAGAATAGCTTCAGTAAAAAATTTGGGATTAAAAGTAGCGAAGTATAACTCCAACAATCCCCAAACAAAGAAAGCATAATCTTCTGCAGTGCCATCAAAAGCGGTTTCGCCGTCTCTATAGCGATGAAAAAGATAACCATCTTCTTTTTTCATTTTAGAAAGAATAAAATCGGCGGCGTTTTGGGCTGATTCAATAAATGAATTCTCATTAAAAATTGCTCCGGCTTTTGAAAATGAAGCAATCATTAAGCCATTCCAATCGGTGAGTATTTTATCATCTTTATGAGGATGAACTCGTTCGTTACGATGTAGAAAAAGTTTTTCACGGGAGAATCTGATAAACTCAATAATATCATCTAAGTTAAGATTGTTTTGTTCAGCAAACTCTTCAATAGAGACTTTTAAATGAATGATATTTTCTCCGGTAAGAGTATTTCCCTTAAATGGGTCAACAAAATTTCCTTCTTCCTTAATTGAAAAAATGTCGCAAAACAACTCGCTTTGGTCGCCAAGAATTTCATCAATTTCGCTTTTTGTCCAGAAGTAAAATTTCCCTTCCTCACCTTCGCTATCAGCATCTTCAGCAGAATAAAAACCACCCTCCGGAGATGACATATCTCTTTGAACGTAGGACAAAATTTCATAAACTGTTTGTTTTAATGAAACATCTTTTGTTAACTGATATGCTTCGGAGAATGCAAGGGAAAGCATCGCCTGATCGTAAAGCATTTTTTCGAAGTGTGGAACAAGCCACATTTTATCGGTAGAATATCGGTGAAAGCCAAAACCGATATGATCATAAATTCCACCACGACTCATTGCGAAGAGAGTCTTTATCGCCATTCGTAGCGGTTTTTCTTCCTTAGTCTTATAAAAATATCTAATCAGGAATATCAGATTATGTGGAGATGGGAACTTTGGGAAAGAGCCAAATCCGCCATACGTTTCGTCAAATCTCTCGCTAAACTGATTAACAGCTTTCGAGAAAGTCTCCTCCGAAAGGTCGTCACCAAGAAATGATTCCGTTGATTGCCGTACCGATTCAATAATTTGAGTTGCAGAATTTTCAAGTTCCTCTTTTTTTGTCACCCATAATTCTGTAATTCGAGGTAGTAACTCGAGCATTCCGACTCGCCCATAATTGCTATCTTTAGGGAAATAAGTTCCGGCGAAAAAAGGTTTTTTATCGGGAGTCATAATTATTGTGAGAGGCCAACCCCCTGCTCCGATTAGAGCCTGACAAATTCCCATATAAACAGAATCGATATCGGGGCGCTCTTCTCTATCAACTTTTATTGAGACAAACGAATTATTAAGTAGTTTTGCCACACCTTCATCTTCAAAAGATTCATGTTCCATGACGTGGCACCAATGACAAGTTGAATATCCCACCGAAAGAAATATCGGTTTATCTTCTTCTTTTGCTTTTTTAAATGCCTCATCATTCCACGCAAACCAATCAACCGGATTATAAGCGTGTTGGAGTAAGTATGGACTTTTTTCTGAAATTAATTTATTGACTTTTCGTTTTAACAATTTTTTCCTCGTAAAATTATTCTTGATGATAGGGACAATGCCGACATCCTGAACCGCAGCAACCACCCCGCCTTAAATGATAGTAGGCAGTAAAAACTGAATAGCCCGTTACAGGGTCTGTGTAAAAAGCTTTTTCTTGTTCACAGGCTTTCAAGTGGAGATCCATTATCTTTTGAAAGTTAGGCGAATTCTTATCGACACCGTAAATTGAATCTCTATAAATCTTCTCTTTCTCTTGCATAAATTAAGTTAATTAAGTGGTTTGTGTCATTTATTAATTTTCTATTGATTAAATTACCAAATAAAATTCTAATCGGTTATCAAAATACATGATTAATCTTCTAAACAAAAAAACGCTTCTAAGAGTTTCTGCCATTGCTGTTGGACTCCTTTTATTTTTTGTACTTCCACAAAATGGAAAATTTGCTGGCGATTTTTTTGTAAGAACTTCTTCTGCAATTGTTGGCGGAAACGAACCCGATTCAAATATAGTTTTGGTAACCATTACACAAAGCGATATCGAAGCACTCGGTGGTTGGCCTCTTAAAAGAAGTTATTATGCATTACTGATAAACCATCTTACAAAATTAAAAGTGAAGAAAATCGGGCTGGAAGTATTTCTGAGCGATAAAATATCTGTTCAATCGGTTTATGATAATCTTCTTTTGAATGAAATAAACAAAGCCGGTAATGTTGTCGCAGCTTCTATGCCTATTGGAGTAAGTGAAATTAATCATCGATTTAATGCTGATTCAATAGAATTTCCCGCTGTTAAAAAGAACTCCGAAAAACTTCAAACCGGACATATAAACTATTTTGAAGAAAGATTTATAAAACTACCTTCTGTAATATCTTATAAAGAGTTGAATGAAAAAGCTTTCTCGCTTCAACTTGCGGATGCTACCATAAATGCTTCGGAAATATTGCTGAATTTTAATTTTAAGTGGTCAGAGTTTAGACATTATGAGCTTATTGAGTTTTTTGATTTAGCGAATGAAGGAAATCTTCACAATTTAGAGGATAAAATAATTTTGATCGGCGTTACCGATCCACAATATTGTGCAAAAATTGAAACCGCATTTGATGATTTTATTCCGGGACTTGCTCTCCATGCATTTGCTATTGATAATATTCAAAAAGGTAATTTTTTAACATTACCGAATCTTTTTTCACAAATAGTTTTTGCCCTCCTTGTGCCTATTATCTTAATTATTCTTTCTATCAACAAAGAGTTTTCTCGTGTTAATTTGGTTACGTTTTATTCGATTGCAATAATACTGACAATCTCAATTATTACTATTCTTATTACAAATAATATTGCGATTTATTCTTTGCTCGTCTTTTTGCCTTTGCTAATACTGCTTGTTGTTGATGTTTATTTTTTGATTAATTCTAAACTTGAAGTTATTCAAGAAGTTGTTGAGGAAGCTGAAGCATTAAAAATTCTTCTTCAGAAAAAGGAAGCCGAACTTAAAAAAATTGAAAACCAACTCACAACGAATAGAGCAAGCAAAGACGAACTTCTCGAAAGCAAAATAAATCAGTTAAAAGATGAAATTAGTAGATTAAAATCTAGTGAGAATGATGAAAAAGCTTTGGAAGTTGATTCAACAAATGCTCAAAATTTCTTCGGGATGGTTTTCAAGTCGAAAGTAATGCGAAACGTAACCGAATTTATTTCCAAAGTAGCACAATCAGATGAAACAATTTTAATTACCGGCGAAAGCGGAACCGGAAAAGAGCTGGCAGCACAAGCGGTTCACAAATTAAGTAAACGTGCAAATGAAAAATTCATTGCAGTTAATTGTGGGGCATTATCCGAAACATTATTAGAGAGCGAACTTTTCGGACATGTGAAAGGAGCGTTTACAGGAGCATCAATAGACAAAGCCGGGAGATTTGAAGCGGCTAATAACGGAACCATTTTCTTGGATGAAATCGGTGAAATATCCGAAAATTTTCAAGTGAAGTTATTGAGAGTTTTACAATCGGGTGAATTTGAGAAAGTTGGTTCTTCAATTACAAAAAAAGTTAATGTAAGAGTTGTTGCTGCAACCAACAAAAACTTGGAAAAATTAGTTAAAGAAGAAAAGTTTCGCGAAGACTTATATTATCGATTGAATGTAATAAAAGTGCACCTTCCTTCGCTTCGAGAACGAAAAGATGATATCCCGTTAATTGTAAATTATATAATATCAAAAAATAAGAATAAAAATCTTGGCATCACTTCTTCGGCAATAGATGCAATGGTAAATTATGAGTGGAAGGGGAATGTTCGTGAGCTTGAATCGGCAGTAAAGAGGGCTTCGGTAATTGCAATGGGATATGAGAGAGATTTAATCCAAATAACCGATTTACCTGATGGGGTAGTAAAAAATCATTCGCTTAATTATGAAGATATTGTTATTGAGTCACTTAGATTGAAGAATTTTTCACACTCGGCTTTTACCGATACAGCAAAGGAATTGGGAGTTAACCGTACGGTTATATCTGAAAATTTTAGGGGCTTATGCTTCAAAGCTTTTGTAGAAAATAGTTTTAATAAAGAAGATGCAATTAAATATGTTGCAGATACGGATGATCAAGAGATAGTAGAAAAACTTTTGTCCAAGCTCGATTTATTCCTAAAAAATATTTATTCTGATATCGAAAAACAAAAAGGAAGTGGATTAGAAAAAGTTAAGGAGTCGCTTGCATCAAAGTATAAAAATCTTCCGAAGAAGTTTCATGTATATTTGGATGAAGTAATAAATCAATATTTTAATAAACCATAGAGGAAATATGAAAAGCTTAAAATTATTTTTGATGCTATTAATATCTTTGTCAACCGCAATTTTTGCCGGTGATGACAAGTCTAATGTTACCGCTGAGGAAGCCATCAATAAATTGAAATTGGGGAATGAAAGATTTGTAAATCAGAAGACAATAAAGCCCCATCAATCTATAGATGATGTAATGCGTGTAGCCAAAGGACAGCATCCGTTTGCTATAATCGTAAGTTGTTCTGATTCAAGAGTTCCTCCGGAAATATTATTTGATCAAGGGTTTGGTGATATTTTTGTTATTAGAACTGCCGGACAAGTAATTGATTCAATCGAAATAGGAAGCATTGAGTATGCTGTTGAGCATCTTCACTCTCCTCTTGTTGTTGTTCTTGGTCATTCAAAATGTGGAGCTGTGACCGCTGCTAATTCTGATGGCGAAGTTGATGGGCATCTTCATAAAATCGTAAAAGATATTAGAAGCAATATTTCATCACAAACCGGCGGAAAAGCAAACTCTCTTGATGAAGCAATTAATGCAAATGTAAATGCTCTTGTAAAAACATTGCTCAACAGCGAACCGATAATTAAAGAGCATCATGAAAAAGGAAAAGTAAAAATTGTTCCGGCGATTTATGATCTTGATTCGGGAAAAGTCTCATTTAATTGATTTCTGAAAATTCAGTTGGAAAAAGATTTTTTCGAAGGGTGTTAAGAATAAGATAAGTTATAAATAATATTTGAAAAGTCGAGAGAATGAAAGCAGTAATTATTGGTGCTACCGGATTAATCGGAACAGAATTAATTAAAGATTTACTTTCCGATGAAAGATATAATAAAGTTGTAGCTTTAACACGAAAGCCGCTCTCGGCACATCCCAAACTTGAAAATCACATTGTAAAGTTCGATGTGTTAGAAGAGTATGTCGAAATTTCTAAAGGAGATCATTTTTACTGCGCTCTTGGAACAACTATTAAACAGGCGAAAAGCAAAGAATACTTCTACACAGTCGATTATACTTATGTTTATGAATTTGCAAAACTCGCCAAACTTCACCTTGCAGAAAGATTTTTATTGGTTAGTTCACAAGGAGCAAATCAAAAAGCCAATATATTTTACCCAAAAGTGAAAGGGGAAATTGAAGAAGCAATCAGAAGTTTAGGTTTGGTGAGTACATCTGTATTCAGACCCTCATTATTGCTTGGCGATAGAAAAGAATTTAGAAGTGGAGAGGAAATCGGCAAAAAAATTGCGCGATTTTTCTCCCCTATTATCCCGTTAAAGTATAAACCGATTCATGCCGAAGTTGTAGCTAGAGCGATGATAAATGCAGCATTTAAGCAAGTCGATAAACATAAAATTTATGAATCAAATGAAATTCAGATGCTGGGGAAATAGTTGAATGAGTAAGGGGTTTCGTTTATTTTTTCTCATTTTATTTTCAACTAATATCTATGCTTACGATGCTGTATTCTACAACGGGGCAGCAGCGCCATGGTACGATAGATTAATTGCAATGACTTTAGCCGGAATCGTAAATCGTGATTCCGCAAAACTATATCTCTCTAATGTCTATGAAACTTGGAGTTATAATCAGACAGATGAAAAATGGGCTGAAATTTATGCACAAAAAGGGAATGTAGTTTTTGATACCGCCAGAACTATTCCCCAGTTAATTTCTAAATTTTCATCGTATATAAACGGTGGAATTAGTTATGACCAAAACGCAACTTACGGAAATTTTACCGGACAATCATTTAGATGGCAAGCTGAGTATGCTGTATTAATCGGGGGATTAACAAATCGGCTTCCGGTTACACCGCAATTAGCGCAACTTTACGGTTTGCAACTAATAGATTCAATTTTTGTTGATGATCCATTTAATAGCGACCCTTCAATTTGGGTTACAGGAAAACTTGACGCCCCTTATCACCTGTGGAATTTAATTACGGGGAGTAGTGAAGAAAGATACCTGGCTCTTGTGAAATGGGGAATTAATAAATTGCTTCCGGTTTGTAACCCACACAAATTCTATATAAGAGAAATTACTGATTACGCTGTTCGACATAAAATGTTCCAGGTAAATTTAGCGGGAACCGATGCATTGGATTTCAACTCCCTTTCAACAGAAAAAGCAGATTTAATAGAAGAAATATTAAATTATCTTCAATTAAAAAATGAAAATAAAATATTTCATATCTACGGATGGATGCGACCGGAGCCGTTAACACAATGGTTTGCTCATTTTGGTGCAAGTTTTCACGAAACTTTAATGGGTAACCTTTCCTGGCACACTTCATTTCCGATTGAACCGCGAGAGTTCATACCTAAATCCTATGTAGACGAAGATACCGTAACGCTTCAAAATAAACATTATCTATTGTTTATTAGTTCTGAAGGAGATGCGTCTAATTGGGTGATGGGATTTCAATCAGGTGCTTGGCTCTCTTCGCATAGAGGAATTAACGCTGTCGGTTGGGGATGGAATTTTCATCTTTTTAACGAAGCCCCTTTTGTAGCTGCTTACTATTACGATTCAGCTACTCCCAAAGATGGTTTTTTAAGTGTTACTTCTCCGCTTGGTTATGCCTATCCCGATTTATGGAGTAATAATTTTTTACAGAATGCGGTTGACTCTACACGTTTTCTAATGGATAAGTTCAACGTGAAAAATATCTATGGTTATAAACACTACGCCCCGGGTTACTCGGTAATGTATAGGGGAAAATTGATTTACAACAGTTTTCAATTTCAGAAATATGCCGATTTTCAAAAAGCTATTGATGCCAAATTAACTATGATTTTTGACCCGATGCTTCCTACTCAGATGCACAATACACAATATGGAGCCCTCCTCTTTAATCATGTTAATGATGGCTCGTTTTACGGAAATGCTTCGGACCTTCAAGCCTTTGCCAATACTATTCTAAACAACGTTAAGCAAAAACAAAAACCGGGATTCATTTTAGCCGGTTACCAGAGATTCAGACAAGAAGAGTTTTCCACACGCCCATCTCCATCAACTTCCGATATTTCTTTATCTCGATTAAATACTTTGGTTGGTTATTTAAAAGCTGACCCAACCGTAGGTAATGATATTGAGATTGTCACTCCCGAACTCTTTTCCGCACTATTAAGAAAGAAGCTAGGATTAACTTCTTTGTCCTATGAAAACAGTCAGCCTGCTGATTATATCCTTCATCAGAACTATCCAAATCCATTTAACCCAGTCACCACCATACATTATACGGTAAAGAATGAAGGAAATGTGAAGATAGAAATATTCAACACATTGGGAGAGTTAATATCAATACCGGTAAACGAAATCAAACAACCCGGGACTTATGAACTCCAAATTGACGGGACAAAATTATCGTCAGGCACATACATTTATAGGCTGATTGCGGGAGAATACGCCTCCATCAAAAAAATGATACTGCTAAAGTGAAAAAACTTGAATAGAAAATAAGATTGTCGAATTTTGGCAGCTTTTTAATGTTTTTCGGCATGGTTGCATTTTAAGTTTTTGTTTTTGCAAACGCCAAGTCTTATTTTCTAAACCATATATGCATAATAGATATAGTTTATTAGCAGTCAAATTGAAATTGTTGATTTGGAATTTAACGCTATGCCAATATTAAAAGCTTGCTTGACTTTATATTTAAGTCTGCTTAAGTTTGTGTTAAACTAAACTTAAAAAGTATGAAAAACATTTCAAAAGAAGATTATTTAAGTGTCATCTATAAAAACAGTGATGATAATAAAGAAATTAAAGCAAATCTAATTGCCGAAAAACTGTTAATCTCAAACGCTGCTGTTACCGATATGTTACGCAAGCTTTCTAAAGAGGCGTTGATTGATTATAAACCATATAAATCAATAAAACTTACTGAATCGGGGGAAAACTATGCGAAAAATATGGTTAGGCGACATCGGATTTGGGAATTGTTTCTTCATCAAGTTGTTGGCTTGCCTTGGGATAAAGTTCATGATGAAGCCGAGAAACTTGAGCACTCCGGTTCTGACGAGCTTATCAACCGAATGGAAGAAATGCTGAACTTTCCAGAATTTGACCCGCACGGCGACCCAATTCCCTCAAAAGATGGAGCGATTCCAAAACAGCGAACAACCGTCTCTCTCTCAACTCTTGTTGAAAATGATTCGGGTGTGGTTATCCGGGTTAATGATTTTAATAAAAGTTTTTTGATTTATCTCGCTCAAATCGGAATTGAACTTAACTCGATCATCGAAGTAAAAGAAAAACGTTCTTTCGATAATTCGATGTTGATTTCAGTGAGCCAAAAAGAATGGAATATAAGTGAAACTTTAGCCGAAAATGTTTTTGTAGAAAAATTAAAAGCTTAAACGATGAACAGAATAGTTATTAAAAATATTGTAACAATATTTATCCTAGTTACAACGATTTTTCAGATTGGATGCGAGACTCCAAACTCCAAAACGAATCGTGATAAAATTGTAGTAGTCTCTTCAATCACAATTATAAATGACATTGTAAGAAACATAGGGAAAGATAAAGTTGAAGCATCATCAATTTGTGCAATTGGCACCGACCCGCACACATATAAGTCTGTCCCTTCCGACTCACGGAAAATTGCTTCTGCTGATTTAATCTTTATTAACGGGTTTGGTCTGGAAGGTTGGATTAATAAGCTGATTAAAGCTTCAGGTGAAAATAAACCGGTTGTTACAGTGAGTGAAGGAATTATTCCGTTAAAAGATGATAAAGGACATGGTGATCCAGACCCTCATTGTTGGTTTGATATCTCTTATGCAAAAATTTATGCTGAAAATATTGCAAAGGGATTGATAATGGTTGACTCGCTTAATAACGAATTTTATAAAAAAAACTTAACTGATTACATCGCAAAACTTGATTCATTAGATAGTTGGGCGAAGGATGAAATATCAAAAATTCCATCAGATAAAAGAATTTTGATTACATCTCACGATGCCTTTAGATATTTCGGAAAGGCTTATAAAATAAGGGTGGAAGCCCTACAAGGAATAAGCACCGAAGCAAAACCTCAAACTGCTGATGTCGCAAGATTGGTCGATTTAATTAAAAAAGTTGACCTTCCCGCTGTGTTCATCGAAACAAGTGTTAATCCCAAATTGCTTGAACAAATTTCCCTTGAAACAAATGCAAAAATTGGTGGAACATTATATTCCGATTCGATAGGTGAAGAATTTTCCGCCGGAAATAGTTTCATAAATGCTTTTAAGTTTAACGTTAACACAATCGTCTCGAAATTAAAAGTTGATTAGTAGTTATGAGCAGTAATAATTTTGCAATCGAAGTAAATAATCTTACGGTTACATACAATAAAAAACCTGCTGTTAAAAGTATTGATTTAAAAATACCGCAAGGCTCACTCGTTGGTATTATTGGTCCGAATGGTGCAGGAAAATCTTCTTTGTTAAAAGGATTCTTAGGACTTCTACCAACTGATAGCGGATTAATAAAAGTTTTTAACAGACCGATTAAGCAAAGTATTTCATCAATCTCATACATTCCGCAGAAAGAATCTCTCGATTGGGATTTTCCCGTTGTTGTTTCTGACGTTGTAATGATGGGGCGATACCCACATTTGAAATTTTTCCAAAGACCAACAGAGCACGATAAGAAAATTGTAGAAGAAGCTCTTAAAAAAGTTGAAATGGAAAAATTTGCAAATCGACAAATAAGAGCTTTGTCCGGCGGTCAGCAGCAGCGAGTATTTTTAGCGCGGGCTCTTGCGCAGGAATCCGAAATTCTTTTACTCGATGAACCATTCGTGGGAGTTGATGCAGCAACTGAAAGCACTATTATATCACTATTAAAAAAACTACGCGATAACGGAAAAACTATTCTTGTTGTTCATCATGATTTGGGGAAAGTAAATCAGTACTTCGACTATTTAGTAATGTTGAATCAAAGATTAATAGCTTTCGGTAAAACTTCCGATGTCTTTAAAAACGAATATCTTGATAAAACTTATGGCGGTAGATTAACAATTCTTCAAAAGTCTGAAGATTTACAAATCGAAAACGCAAAACTCCACTGAGGCAATAAATGGATTTTTTAGTTAAAATATTTATAGAACCGGTTCAGTATGAATTTATGCAGCGCGCAATAGCCGCATCAGTACTGGTTGGAATTACTTGTGGATTAGTCGGCTCATTTATTATGCTTAGAAAGATGTCGTTAATTGGTGATGCTCTTGCTCATGCAGTATTACCGGGAGTAATTATTGGTTTTATGATTGCAGGAAAAGGGCAAACCGCATTATTCATTGGAGCTGTTACTGCCGGAATAATCACATCTTTACTTATTGGATTTGTTAATCGTAATTCAAAAATAAAAGAAGATACATCAATTGGAGTTGTTTTTACTGGGGCATTTGCACTTGGTATATTATTAGTCAGCCAGATGAAGAATGTTCATATCGATTTAACAAGTTATTTATTTGGCGATATCCTTGGTGTTTCGAGAAGTGATTTAATTCTATCTGCGATTATTGCATTTGTTGTAATTGTCAGTATAGTTCTTTTTTACAAACAGCTGTTGGTTACATCTTTCGACCCGACAATGGCGGCTGTTATGGGGGTTTCTACGGGAATGGTTCATTATTTTTTAATGTCACTACTATCCATGACAATAGTTGCATCGTTGCAAAGTGTGGGGGTAATTTTAGTTGTCGCAATGTTGATTACACCGGCGGCAACCGCATATCTTCTGACCGATAGACTTCATAAAATGTTAATATATTCTGTTTTAATAGGAGTATTTACTGCTTTGGTTGGGCTTCTTGGTTCGTATCATTTCAATTTTTCGTCGGGCGCCGCAATGGTTGTTTTTGGAACTATGGTTTTTCTTTTTACACTCATTTTTTCGCCGACTCAAGGAGTGTTAATAAAAACGATCAGAAGAAAAAGAATATCTGATAAAAATATTTCACAAGACTTAATAAAACTTATCTATAAAAATTGTATTGACGGTAAAAGTTTAAAGGTTATTCATGCAAAAATTAAATTAAGTGAATTGACAAGTCAGTTGGGATTATCGAAAAGTCAAATTGATAAAGGAATCAAAACCCTAACTGATGACGGCTTAATTGATATTCAAGATGATTTTATTCATGTTCGTGATAAAGGAAGAAAAGAAGCAATTCAATTAATTCGTTCACATCGTTTATGGGAAAGTTATTTAAATCATGAGAAAATTCTTTCAGTTGAAAAACTTCATTCAGATGCTGAAGAGTTAGAACATCACCTAACCGAAGAATTGGTAGATGAAATCGATCAAAAATTAAATTATCCAATTCTTGATCCTGACGGAGACCCGATTCCTACAAAAGATGGTGAGCTTAGAGAAGCGACTAACCGATAATCGGATAACATAAATTTAACATTGAAAATTACTACCGGGTTGTTATATTTGAAACACATAATCACAAAACAAAAGGATTACTATGAAAAATATTGCAAAACTATTTTTAGTGCTCACATTTATTGGCACACAGGCTCTTTTCTCACAAACTTTGTTTACTGAAAATTTTGATTACGCACCGTCTTCTTTCCTTACTGCTAACGGATGGACCGCTCATAGTGGAGCAGGAACCAATAGTGTTGCTGTTGTTGAACCTGGTTTAACATATCCATTATACGAATTATCAGGCATTGGGAATTCAGCACGATTTGTAACAACAGGCGAAGATGTGAGTAAACAATTTGACTCAGTTACCACCGGTTCAGTTTATGCATTTATGATGGCTAAATTTGATTCTGCAACAACAACACAAGATTATTTCTTCCATTTAGGACCTAGAACGATGGGCACTACTTTTAGAGGAAGACTATTTGTAAGAGCAAATGCAGAGGGAGCGTTATCATTTGGTGTTAGTTTGGGTTCTACCTCCCCTACTGTAATCAATTGGACTCCATATAGCTATGCTAAAGATGTAACTTATTTGTTAGTTATGAAGTATCAATTTGTGGAAGGTGCTTCTAATGATATAGTTAGTTTATTTGTAAACCCGGCTCTTAACGGTATCGAGCCAACAGCCGATGTTGTCCATACAGATGCTGCAATTGCCGATGCGGCAGGCATTGGTTCAGTAGCTATAAGACAAGGTTCTTCATCAGCAAGATATTATGGTTGGATAGATGGTATCCAAATTAGAACTGATTGGCCAGCAGTTGTCCCTGTTGAATTTACATCTTTCAGTGCAGTCGGTTTTGAAAACGGTGTTCGTTTATCATGGTCAACAGCAACAGAAACAAATAACAACGGCTTTAATGTTGAAAGAAAATCTGTCTCCGGTAATTGGGAAAATATCGGATTTGTAAAGGGTAATGGAACTACTGCTTCAAAAAGCAATTACACCTACACAGACCAAAATCTAAATGGTTCAAAATATTCTTATAGACTTAAACAATTAGACTTTGACGGAAGTTACAGCTATTCAAAAGTTGTTGAAATTGATTTGAACAAAACCTTAACCTATTCGTTAAATCAAAATTATCCGAATCCTTTCAACCCATCAACTACGGTTAGTTTCTCAATTGCAAAAGCAGGTAATGTTAAATTAAGTCTTTATAACTTGCTCGGACAAGAAGTTAAATCAATTATCAACGGATTTATGAGTGCAGGAAATCATACTGTTAATATTGATGCATCTAGCTTAAATACAGGTGTTTATTTATATAAAATTGAATCAGGAAGTTTTTCACAAGTTCGAAAAATGACTTTAATGAAATAAAAATGAATTTAGCTTAAAGAGCCGTCTTCGTGACGGCTTTTTTATTTTTATTCGAAGAATCCACTTATCTTTTCTCCGCACTCATAACACTTCCCATTAATCACTTTGTTAAAAGTAACATCGTGCCAACCTCTTCCAATTAGTTCGGTTTTACACTTTGGGCAGTATGTAGTTTGACTAGAGGTATCGTAAATATTCCCCGTGTAACAATATTTTAAGCCCTCTGTTAATGCTATGTTTCTGGCTGTTAACAATGTTGAAGCCGGTGTCTTTTGCTTACTTCTCATTTTGAAATCGGGATGGAATGCTGAAAAATGAAGGGGCACTTCATCACCGAGATTTTGCAAAATCCAATTAATCATTTGAGTTATTTCTTCACTCGAATCATTTTCATTAGGAATTAATAATGTTGTAATCTCTAACCAAATATCTGTTTCATTTTTAATCCAACAAAGAGTATCAAGAATATCTTCTAAATGGGAAAATGTAAGTTTATGATAAAAGTATTCTGAAAAAGCTTTTAAATCAACGTTTGCTGCATCAATATATTTATAAACATCTTTACGTGCTGATTTATCAATGTATCCCGCAGTTACCATTACCGATTTTATTCCCTCCTCTCTCGCAATTTTGGAAATGTCAATAACATATTCACCAAATATTGTTGGGTCATTATATGTATATGCAATTGATGGGACTCTATAATTTTGGGCGAGAGTAACTACATCTTCAGCAGAATAGACAAGGGAATTTCCATCATTAATTTTAGCTTTGCTTATCGACCAATTTTGACAAAACTTACATCCTAGATTACACCCTGCAGTTCCAAATGATAAAATTTTTGAGCCGGGATAAAAATGATTAAGCGGTTTTTTTTCGATTGGGTCTATTGCAAAGCCGGTGGGTCTTCCATACCCTATTGAATAAAGCTTGTTGTTGATGTTTTGACGGATGTAACAAAATCCGTGTTGACCTTCTCCGATTGTACAATAACGGGGACAAAGAGTGCAGAGAATTTTATCGTTATTTGTAGGTTCCCACCATTTTGCTTCGATAAGTTCTTTCATAAAAATAAAAGGGGAGTTAATTCTCCCCTTCCTCGTTAATTCAAATATTTACTTACTATTTGTTCAAACTGATTTAATGCTTCTGATATTTTAGAAACATCCTTTGCTCCGGCAGTTGCAAGATGAGGTTTTCCGCCACCGCCGCCGCCTAATAATTTAGCTACATCACCTACAATTTTTCCGGCGCTTAAACTTTTTTCTTTAATAAGATTATCCGAAATGACACAGACCAATCCGACTTTACCGGCAATTTCAGAGGCTAATAATCCAACGCCAGACTTCATTTTGTTTCGCAATTCATCTCCGAATGATTTTAACTCATCCATATCTGAAACGCTAAGTTTTCCGATGTAGAGCGAAATATCAGTAAATGATTTTGGGTTATCAATAATTTTGGGGAGTTGAGATAAGTTTTCTTTCAACTTAAAATCGGAAATTTCTTTCTCAAGTTTTTTTCTTATCTCAATAAGTTCATGAATTTTTTCTTCCGAATGATGAAGTTTAACAAATTGCTCTTGAATAAATCTTTCAACACCGGCACCTGTAACAGCTTCTATTCTTCTTACTCCGCTTGATATTGATGATTCGGAGATAATTTTAAACAGACCAATTTCAGATGAATTTTTAACATGAGTTCCACCACAAAACTCCATACTGAAATCACCGAATTGAACTACATTCACAAAATCACCATACTTATCGCCAAAGAACATTAAAGCTCCCATTTTCTTAGCTTCCTCAAACGGAATAGCTCGATGATGTTGAAGAGGAGTATTTCTTCTAAGCTCATAATTTACTAATGCTTCAATATCCTTCAATTCTTCAGCTGAGAGCTTTGCATAGTGGGTAAAATCAAACCTAAGGTGATCTGGTCCAACGTAAGAACCGGCTTGCTGTACATGAGTTCCTAAAACTTTTCGAAGTGCGGAGTGCATATAGTGAGTTGCTGAATGATTGCGCATAATATCTTTGCGTCGTTCTTCATCAACGGAGGCAAGTACATTCATTCCTAAATCAAGAAGTACATCTTGTTGATTATCAACAATATGAATTGTTTTGTTATTAACTTTTGTTACATCAATTACCGGAAGAGCTTGTTCGCTTATTACGATTTTGCCTATATCATCAATTTGTCCGCCTGCTTCAACATAAAACGGTGTTTGATTTAGAAGAAGTAAGCCGGTTTCATTTTCTTTTTTTAACCCGATGATTTTTGATTGAACTTTAAATGAGTCATATCCAACGAATGAAGATGTTTGATTTTCACTAATTATAAAATTATCAAGATTATTAATGGCAAACTGAACCGAAGCAAATTTATCTTTAGTTGCATGTCGCGATTGTTCTTTTTGTTGCTCCATCAATTCATTGAATCTTTGTTCATCCACTGAGAAATTGATTTCTCTTGCCATTACGTTTGTTAAATCAACAGGAAAGCCAAAAGTATCATAGAGTTTGAATGCATCTTCACCATTTATGGTTGAAGAATTTTTTGCTTTAGCTTCTTCAACAATTTTTTCAAAAAGCTCAATACCTCTATCAAGAGTTTTGTTGAAACTTTCTTCTTCGGCTCTTATGATTCTTTTAACATAATCTTGTTTTTCAACGATTTCCGGAAAAACCGACCCCATGGTCTCAACAAGTATATCAACAAGTTGAAAAAGAAACGGATCTCTTAAGTTTAACTTTCTCCCGTATCGAGAAGCTCGACGTAAAATTCTTCTTAAAACATATCCTCTTCCGTCATTGCTTGGAACAGCACCATCGGCAATTGCAAAAGTTAGAGTTCTGATGTGATCGGAAATAACGCGCATCGGGATTTTATCTTCTTCTTTTTCATATCCGATTTTCGATATTTCAGAAACCTTATTAATCAAAGGCATAAAGACATCGGTATCATAATTAGAATTTTTTCCTTGAAGCACTGCACATACACGCTCAAAGCCCATTCCGGTGTCAACATGTTTTGCCGGTAATTCGTGAAGTTTTCCCTTTTCATCTCTGTTATATTGAATAAATACTAAATTCCAGATTTCAATACACTCAGGCGTTCCTGCATTTACATAACTTGGATTTTCTAAATCATCGGTTAGGTTAATATGAATTTCAGAACATGGACCGCAAGGACCTGTTTCTCCCATTTCCCAAAAATTATCTTTTTCATCAAACTTCAGAATGTGGTTTGGATTGATATCCGTTTTGGTTTTCCATAATTCCAATGCTTCATCATCGGTTCTGTATACGGTTGCCCACAATCTTTCTTTGGGAAGTTTCCATACATTTGTGAGTAATTCCCATGCCCATTCTATTGCTTCAGATTTATAATAGTCACCGAAAGACCAGTTCCCAAGCATTTCAAATAAAGTATGATGATACGTATCATGCCCAACTTCTTCGAGGTCGTTATGCTTTCCGCTTACTCTAATGCATTTTTGGGTATCGGCAGCGCGCTTGTACTCACGAGTCCCTGTTCCAAGGAAAACATCCTTAAATTGATTCATCCCTGCATTTGTAAAAAGAAGAGTTGGGTCATCGTAAGGAACTACGGGAGCACTTTGAACTATTTTGTGTTCTTTGCTTTTAAAAAAATCTAAAAACTGTTGTCTGATTTCTTGAGATGTCATTATTTACCTGAATATTTGAGAATATCTAATTAGTCTTCGCCGTCAATTGAAAAATCTTTTTCGATAGCCACGGTTTGTTTACCGACTTCATCTTTCAAATTAAGAATTAACTTATAGTTGCCTGCGGCGTAAGTAGTATCAAGTTCAAACTGTGCTTCAACCGGAATATCGATAAACTTTTCAGTTTGATTTTTTTCTTGAATACCATTTGCGATGTTTGATATTTTAGTTCCATCGGGTTTAACTAAATCGACAACAAAACTAACTTTTGTCGAATGATTTCCGGATTCTTCCTTTTGAACAAATCCTTTAGCCCTTACCGAAGCATTGATTTCATATCCATCACCGAGGTCGTAAGCAAATACTTCCATACTGAATGCTTCGAAATTCAAAGGTTCATTTTTATCGCCACAAGAGACTAAAAAGAGTGAAGTAAAAATTACGATTGAGAATAAAATGTTAAACTTTTTCATAGTTCACCAATTTGAATTTGATATAAAAAAGCGTCTACCGAAATTTCCGGAAGACGCATATGAAATATAAAACAATTTTTACTGATTATTAGCTCTAAATTCTTCCATGAACTTAACGAGTTCTTCAACGCCTTTCTTTGGGAAGGCATTGTAAATAGAAGCTCTAATTCCGCCTACCGAGCGATGTCCCTTCAAACCGTCAAAGCCCTTTTTCTTAGCCTCATCTATAAACTTTTTCTCCAATTCTTCATTTGGGAGTCGGTAAGTAACGTTCATTAGCGATCTGTCTTCGACTGCAGTTGTACCGCGATAATAACCATTGCTTGAATCAATCGCATTATATAATATTCCGGCTTTTTCGACATTAAGCTTATACATTTCATCGAGCCCACCCATATTTAATAACCATTTGAAGACTAATCCGGCAATATAAATACCAAATGTTGTCGGAGTGTTGTACATCGAATCATTTTCGACATGAATTTTATAATTCATATAAGTATGAAGTGAATCGGATGATCTCTCTAGTAAATCTTTTCTGATGATAACGACGGTTACACCGGCGGGTCCAATATTTTTTTGAGCCCCTGCATAAATCAGTGCATATTTTTTAATATCAATTTTTTTATGAAGAAAATCTGAAGAAGCATCACACACTAAAGGAACATTACCAACTTCAGGTTCGTTTCTCCATTGAGTTCCGTAAATAGTATTATTAGAAGTGAAATGGACATAAGATGCTTCGCTATCAAGCTTTAATTCTGATTGCTTTGGAATTCTAACAAAGTTTTCTGATTCGGTAGAAGCGGCAACATTAACGGTTCCAACACGCTTTGCTTCTTTTGCGGCTTTCTTCGCCCATGAACCGGTATGAATGTAATCTGCTTTGTTAGCCGGGGGCATTAAGTTCATCGGAACCATAGAAAACTGGAGAGTAGCTCCACCTTGTAAAAAGAGAACTGCATAATCATCGGTAATATCAAGTAGTTTTCTTAAATCAGCCTCAGCATCTTTGATAATAGCATCAAAGATTTTTCCGCGATGACTCATTTCCATAACGCTCATTCCGCTTCCTTTATAGGAATAAAGGTCTTTTTGAGCATCTAATAATACTGCTTCGGGAAGAATTGCAGGACCTGCACTAAAGTTATAAATTCTATTTTCCATTGTCTTTTCCTTCGATATTATAAATTGTTTTGAACCTTAAAAAAGAAAAATTCTTTTACAAAATTAGCTATTTGGGATTCGTTAAACAACACTGAACTGCATAGCCTGGAGTAAAAAGAGGAAAGATTAAAATCTATTTGATAGGAATAGAAAAGCTAAAAATACTTCCTTTGGGTTGATTCTTTTCTGCCCAAATTCTTCCACCAAGTTTTTCAACAAATTCGCGACAAATTACCAATCCAAGACCGGTACCTTTTTCTCCCTTAGTACCTGTTTTTGAATTTATATTTGATAGAGTAAATAGTTGCGGCAACTGATTTTCATCAATGCCAACGCCGGTATCAGCAATTGCAATTACAAAATTATTTTCTTCGATCTTGAATGAAAGCTTTATCGAATCACCCTTTGATGTATATTTTATTGCATTACCAACAAGGTTTCTAATTATTGTTTTAATTATATCCGGGTCAGAGTTAATTTCATAATCACCAACAATGTCTTTCTCGATGATAATTTCTTTCAACTTAGCTTGTTCTTCAACAACAGAAATTATCTCGTTAAAGATTTTCGGTATTGAAATCGCTTCTGATTTTACACTGACTCGATTTGTTTGAGATCTTGACCAAAGAAGAAGATTCTCTAAGAGGGCATAGACACTTTTACTCGAACTTGCTAAAGAGGCAATTATTTCATCGCGCTCTTCTTTCTCCATACTATCCTTCTCTTCATCCAGAATTTGAGAATAGTTAAGTAAAACATGAAAAGGATTTTTAAGATCGTGAGCAACAATGCTGAAAAATTTATCTTTTAAAATATTTAACTCGGTAAGCTTCTTATTAGCTCTCTCTTTTGATTTATATAATAATCCGATTATAACAGAAATTATTACAAATGCTATTGAGATAACAATCCAATAGTTAATAATCGTTTTTTGATTTTCGAGGTCACGTTTTATTAATTCGTTTTCCCTCTCTTTTTTGTTTGAAGAATAAGCATATTCAACTTCAGCAACAACGGTACGCTTTTCCTGTCCGGCTATCGAATCTTTTTCGTTATTATAAAGCTTGAGATATTTATAGGCTTCGACATAATTATTTTGAAGTTCATAAAAATCGGAATAGCTTTTGTATACATTTAGTCTGAAAACCGAAGAGTTAAACTTGTTTGTTATAAAGAGAGCGGAATCTAAATAAGCTTTTCCTTTTATGAAGTTACCCGATTTAGCCTCAAGCAAACCAATAGCACTTGAATTAGTGACAATCCCTTCAATTACATTAAACTCATTTGATATTGCCAATCCTTTATATCTTTCATCAAGGGCTTTATTAATGTTGTTAGTTTTTTCGTAAACTTTTGCAATACCGTTGTACATAGAAATTGTACTTTTTCTATCGCCAATTTGCTCGTATGAATCCCTAACTAAACTGTAGAGTTCAATTGCTTTATCATATTCCCCTAATTCAACATAGGCATCAGCCGAGCGTCCTCGTGCTTTAATAGCTCCTTCTTTATCTCCAATTTCCTCGCGCAACCTAGCGGTCTCTTCTAAATACTCGAGTGCTTTATTGTAGTTATTCTGTCGAAGATAAACAAAGCCAATATTATATGTGCAAAATGCTTTTCCCTCAAGGTCTTTATTGTCATCGAATATTTTTAGAGCCTTATAAATGTAGCTTAGTGCCAGAGGATAATTTCCTTTTAGCCGATAGATTGTCCCAATGTTGTTATTTGAATAGGCTTCTTCAACCCAATCATCGTTTGTTTGAGAGATGTCTAATCCTCTTGCACAAAGGGCAAGTGATTTTTCGTATTCCCCTTCATCGCGGTAAATAACACTCTGATAGTTTAACGATTTTGCTTTATTGTGTGCATCTCCAATTGATTCAGCAAAATTAAAAACCATCTCGGCTGCTCTAATAGCATCTTTGGGATAAATATTTCGATAGTTCCAAGTAAAACTCATCAACGTATCAATTTTGGATTTAATCGGGAGAGGTGCAATTACTGCGGCTATCGAATCAATTACACTGTTTGAGTAAACGGTTGTAGAAAAGATTATTATTGATAGAAATAAAATCGATATATTTGTACGCTTTAGCATTACAATATTTCGACTATGTTGATTTTCATCAAGACCCCATGAAAATTCATTTATAAGAAAATCTTTACTAAAAAAACATCTTAAATATAATACTCTGACTTCTACTAACAAATTGTTTAAATCACATTGGTAGTTTTTAAACGCTTAGTGTTATTTTGGTTCTATTAATAAAAGGAATCTTGTTGGAAAAATTAATTGATAAAGTATCGGCGTTAGAGTTGCTGAAGAAGCATTGGGGACACGACAAATTTAGAGCATCTCAAGACGAAATAATTAACCGCATAACTATTGAACAAAAACATGCTTTGGTATTAATGCCAACCGGAGGAGGAAAATCAGTCTGTTACCAAATTCCGGCTTTGATGTTTGAGGGAAAAGCTATTGTCATAAGTCCATTGATAGCTTTAATGCAAGACCAGGTCGATGCTCTTCTTAAGAAAAATATAAATGCCTCCTTTATAAATTCAAGTCTTTCTTCGGATGAAAGAAAAAATCGACTTAACAATTTTGTTAATGGGAAGATTAAAATATTATATGTAACTCCTGAACGATTTAGAAAAACAGAATTTGTTGAGGCCTTATCTAAAATCAAAGTTTCATTGTTGGCTATTGATGAAGCTCATTGCATTTCTGAGTGGGGACACGACTTCAGACCCGATTATTCGCGAATAGCAGAGTTCAGAGAAATTCTTGGTAACCCCATTACAATAGCATTAACCGCAACTGCTTCACCAAAAGTTCAGTTAGATATAATTAAAAAACTTGGTTTAGCAAAAGATGAAATCAAAATATTTCACAGAGGGATTGACCGCCCCAATTTACGTTTAGAAGCTGTCGATGTCTTCGATGAAAAAGAAACACTTAATGCTATTTTAGATATTCTCAATAATTATAAGGGTTCCGGAATCATCTATTTTTCATTAATCAAAAAACTTGAAAAGTATTCTGAAATTCTTAGCGATAAAGGTTATAAGCACTCAATCTATCATGGGAAGCTTAATCCGATACAACGGAAGAAAATTCTTCGTAAATTTATTAACGGAGAAGAGAGCTTAGTGCTGGCTACAAATGCTTTCGGAATGGGAATAGATAAGGCTGATATTCGTTTTGTTATTCATGCCGAAGTCCCTTCATCAATAGAATCTTATTATCAAGAAATTGGAAGAGCCGGTAGAGACGGGGGTGATTCGTTATGCACTATGCTTTATAACAACGAAGATTTACTTACTCAAATGGAATTTATTAAATGGGCTAATCCAAATGCCGATTACTATTCGCGTGTTTATGATGTGCTTCATTCAAAAACAGAAGAAGTAAATTCAATGGGGATTGATTTCTTACGAGAAGAATTGAGTCATAAAAACAAAAATGATTTCAGAATTGAAACTGTGCTTGGTATGCTTGATTTATACGGTGTAACCGAAGGCTCTATCGAAAAACAAAACTTAATTTTAGTTGATGAATTGCCTTTTGAATTAACTGATGATACTCATCTTCAAGAAAAGTTAAAGAATGATAATCTCAAACTGCTCTCGGTTGTAAATTATTTTAAAACAAAACATTGCAGAAGAGTTTTTATTTCTGATTACTTTGGTTTTCCGAATGAACCAAATTGTGGTAATTGCGATGTGTGTAACTAAACTATAAGTTGTATTTGTGCTTCATCCATTCATAAGCGGCATTTAATTGCTTTGTTTTGGTTTCGGCTAAAAGTTTAATTTCATCTCCCAATTCAGAGACTTTATCGGGATGATATTTTGCAATTAAATCGAGGTATTTTTTTCTTATTTGAGATTTAGAAACTTTCCCGGTAAGCCCTAATATTTTTCCGTAGTGAACTGATTTTTCTGCTTCTGTTGCTATTGTAGTATCAAACTCATTTTTATTATGAGCGTGATGTTTTTCAAAGCGTTCATAGCGCTCATACTTTTCATACCGCTCGTAGCTTTCGTAAGACTCAGATTTCTTACTTTGCTTCTGACCGCTATTATCGCGGGTATTACTTGTTTTTCTGCGATGAGTCTTGTGTCGATAATATGACCCGACAACATTATGAACTGATGTATATAGCTGCGAACTGTTGTCTCCGACACTAACTAAATAATCAAGAAAAATTACATTTAAGTTGAACCAATCGGTTGATTTAACTAATTGTGAATTTTCCACAAGAAGGTTTTTCACAAAGTTATTTGTGAGATTAGAACGAATCTTTTTCAGATGACCATCTTCCATCATTGGAGTAACAACTTTAAGAAGATAATTAATCCAATCATCTTTATCTGATTGAAGAATTAAAGTCTGAAGAATAATAAATTCGCTATAAACATATTCGGTAGAAATTTTTGAAGCTAAAACCGGTGAATAACAAATACATTGCAAGTGCCCATAAGTAGTAAATGTAAACTCATTCAATGTCTGGTCTGAATCCATATCAAACCATCGTTTGAAGATGCTGTCTACAGCCTGCATTGAAAAATTTGTACGGAGGTCGTAATTTGATTTGAAACTATTGCCTAAAAAAGATTGAGAAAAGTCTGTAAATCCGGTTTGAACTCTTCCTATTGCTCCCCAAATTTTACTGTATATTTCGTTATAGATATAGAAAGCGTCATCGTACTTTCCTTGTTCAAAAAGGGAATCGGCAATCGTTCTAATTTTTCTGACGTTCATTGAAATTAACTAAACAAATTATATTTTATCAGAATCAAATAAATTCTTATCGAAAGGATAATGTTTTTTCTGAACTTTTCATAACGAATATTGTTTGATAATTAAATGTGTTGCTAAAATAAATAAAAGAGGTTGTTATGAAAAAAAATGTCGGTGGGTTCGACAAAATTCTTAGAATTGCAGCCGGTGTTGCATTAATCGGTTATGCTTTGTATAGCGGTGAATGGTGGGGATACTTAGGTGTTGTTCCACTTGTTACGGCATTCATCGGGTGGTGTCCTGCTTATTTACCATTCGGACTTTCAACTTGTAAGACTAAAGAATCGAAATAAAATCTTAATTTTATTTTGATAGATAACGGTAAACTTTCATCATGTTTATTGTTTGTATTTGCTTTTAACCGCACAACATTTGCCCATAGGCAATAATTAAGCGCATCAATATTATTGAGTAATCTTAATTATTGCCTCAAAATATTCATTTCTCTATTAAAAGAAGAGAGACTTTATTCTTTCCAAATAGTGATAATTGCCATTAGCAAACTTCTCTTTTTCTTCAAATTTATTGATGACATACCTTAGGATGCTTTGGAATAGATTTTGCCAAATGCATTTCACTTTTGTAAGTAAATTAATTTTGTAAAACACCTTTACCGGGGAATCTTATGAAGAAATTAAATAGACTGTTTTTCTTCTTTACCGTAAGCACAGTTTTGATTTTTATCGGATGTCAAAAAGAAGATATTAAAGTTCCAACCGACCCACTTCAGGGGGCATTAGCAAAAAACAGTTGCGAAGGCTGTCATACAAATTATGACTTGTTAAAGCAGATTCATTCCCCCGATACAGCGCATGCTGCGGGAGGTTGCGGTGGAGATGCTCCTCACATCGAACCTTATGATAGAGTTTATCTTGGTGGTACCGGTTATACTGAATTCAAGAAAACATATCACGGTAAAATGAAATGTACTACTTGCCATAATGGGGTTGACGGGACTGATGATAAAAAATTAGCCCATACTAATAATTTCATAAAACACCCTTCCAAATCAGCTGACGAAAAATGTGCAAATTGTCATCCGTCTATTGTAGCTAATGCAAAAAACAGTATTCACGAACAAGGAACCGGACAAAAAAGTATGGTTACACTCCGTTCAGGTTTGGGAACCGGACTTAGCGCATTCGAACAATTAAGCCACGCAATGAAGGATGCTTACAATCATAATTGCGCTACTTGTCATGCTTCTTGTGGCGATTGCCATGTTAATAGACCTTCGGCAGGTGGCGGCGGTTTGTATAAAGGACATCAATTTGTAAAGCCCGATATGAGAGACCATTGCACAACTTGTCACACAAGTCGTGGTGGACATGCTTACTATGGTGTGGCTGCCGGAACTCAACCCGATGTTCACTTAACAAAAAAAGGTTTCACTTGTATGAGTTGCCACTCTACTCATGAAGTACATGGTGACGGAAACTATTATGATCAAAGATATAAAATGGCTCAATTACCAAAATGTGTAAATTGCCATCCGGGAACTTCTAATTCGAACGAATATCACTTAGCACATTTTAATACATTCAATTGTAATACATGCCATTCACAAGATTACAATAATTGTGGAAGTTGCCATATCGGTGGAGCCGGTGCAAGAATACCGTCTCATCAAAGTTTTAAAATTGCGATGAATCCGATTCCACAAACAAAAAATTACAAATTCGCCACTGTCAGACGCTCTTTAATGGCTCCCGATAGCTGGAAAGAATATGGGGTTACTAGTTTGTCTAATTTCGATGTTCGTCCTACATATAAATATACAACACCTCACAATATTCTTAGATGGACAACTAGAACAAAAGTTGCTGACGGAAAATCTTGTTACGATAACTGTCATATTATTAAAGAAGGTGACACTTTAAGAAATAAATCATTATATCTATTTAATTCAGACTTAAAAGAAACTTGGGAAATTTCTGCCAATCAAGGAATTATTGTTGACGGAAAACTTCCTTCAAACTGGTTTCAATAAAAAATAAACTAACTATAAAAAGGAGTCCTTAGTAATGGAAAAAAGAAAATTATTGTTGCTCTCGCTGTTATTGTCACTTTTTGTATTTTATACAGGATGTAAAGACAGCACAACCGAACCGACACCGGATCCGGTTAATGAATCAGAAGTTCTTGCAAAATATGTTGAAACAACATTAGGCGGAGTGCCAAAAATTCAAGCAATGGCTTCAGCTTCCGATGTTTACTCAGCAATCGTTGCCGGTTCAACAACTCAAGTTGTATTAGATATCCGTTCAGCTGCTGATTATGCTAATGGTCATATCCAAGGAGCTATTAATGTTGCGTTAAAAGATATCGTTACTTATTATGAAGCTAATAACTTAAAAGATAAGGGCACTGTTGTAATTGCATGCTATACCGGACAAACTGCAGGTTTTGCAACCGGAATTTTAAGATTGCTTGGCTATACAAATGTTAAAGATTTAAAATGGGGGATGTGCAGTTGGAATGATACCACAGCCACAGGTTGGAAATCCGCAATTGCTAACGGTAATGAATTTGCAACTCAATTTGTAACAACCGCAGCTGCAAAAAATGCAGTTGGCAGTTTACCAAAACTTTCAACCGGAAAAACTGAAGCTACAGCTATTTTGAGAGATAGAATTAATGTTTTATTATCTTCAGCTGATCCATTTGGTGATGCAAGAATGACCAAAACAACTCTTTTCCAAAATTTAAATGATTATTACATTGTTAATTATTGGTCAGCTGCTCATTATGCTCTTGGACATATTCCAGGTTCAATTCAATATACTCCTGACCCATCAGATTTAGCTTTAAGCACAGCATTAAAAACTCTTCCTACTGATAAGAAAATTGCTGTTTATTGTTATACAGGACAAACCTCTGCTCACATCGCTGCATATTTAAGAGCTTTAGGTTATGATGCTAAATCCGTACTATACGGCGTGAATGCAATGAATTATGATATTCTTCCTGCAAATAAATTCACCACAAACGAAATTAATACTTATCCATTAGTAAGATAAAATTGATTTCATATTGATATTTAAGGCTGTCCAAATGGGCAGCCTTTTTATTTTATTAAACTCATCACTTTTAAGTCCCCTTTCAATTCCTTATTTTTACGTTTCTTTTACAAAAATAAATTTATTCATAAAAACATCATCAATATGAAACTTAGTAAATCGTTTATTCCAACGTTAAAGGAAGTACCAAATGATGCGGTTGTTACAAGTCACGTTCTTATGCTTAGAGCCGGAATGGTCAGAATGCTTTCCGCAGGAATTTATTCTTTTCTTCCTTTAGGTTATAAAGTTGTTAAAAAAGTTTGCGAAATAATTCACCAGGAAATGGATGCAATCGGAGGACAAGAGTTTCATCTTCCTGCGTTAAACCCAAAAGAAATTTGGGAAGAGACAAATCGAGTTGAAGCATTTGGCGATACTATGTTTCATGTGAAGAATAGAGAATATATCCTCGCACCAACTCATGAGGAAATTATGACTTATCATGCCAGAAGGGTTTTAGCTTCTTATAAGGATATGCCTCAAACTTGGTATCAAATTCAAACTAAATTCAGAAATGAACCACGTCCCAGAAGCGGAATTATCCGCGGCAGACAATTTTTGATGAAAGATTCTTACTCTTTCGATACAACCCAAGAAGGATTAAACGAATCATATAAATTACATGATTCGGCTTATAGAAATATTTTTGAACGATGTGGTTTAAAATTCTTTGTAGTTGGTGCATCAAGCGGTGCAATGGGAGGAAGTGGTTCGGAAGAATTTATGGTTAAATCTTCGGCAGGAGAAGATACCGTTGCTTATTGCGAGTCTTGCGGATATGCCGGAAATGTTGAAGTTGCGACTTCAAAAGTTGAAGCACTTAAAAGAGATGATGTAAGCAAAGACATTTACGAAATTTCCACACCGAATGTAAAGTCAATCGATGAACTTTGTGCATTCTTAAATATTGATGAAACTCAATGTGCGAAATCAAGAGTATATATTAATGACAAAGAAGCCGTCTTAGTTTTAATGTTGGGAAATGAGGAAGTTAACGAAACTAAACTTGAGAAAGTAACAGGTAGCGGTGTAAGACCGGGGCATCCCGAAGAACTTAAAGAATTTACCGGTGCAGATGCGGGCTCTATTGGTCCGGTAGGATTTAAAGGTAGAATAATAGCCGATGAAAGATTAAGAAACTTAAATAATCTTTTTAGCGGAGCAAACAAAAATGATTTTCACATCGGGGGAATTGATTTATCGCGCGATGTTCCGAATATAGAATACGCTGATTTAAGAATAATTAAAGCAGGTGAAAATTGTCCAAGATGTGATTCAAAACTCGATGTCTTTCCCGCTATCGAACTAGGGCATATTTTTAAACTTGGGACAAAGTATTCTGAGTCTATGGGAGCTTTGTTCTTAGACGAAAATGGAAAATCACATCCTATTATTATGGGAAGTTATGGAATCGGTGTTGAACGAGTTATTGCTTGCTACATCGAACAACACCATGACGAAAGAGGAATTGTTTGGGATACTTCACTTGCTCCATTTCAAATTCATCTTATCGGTTTAAATATGAAGAAAGAAGAAGTAATAACGGCTTCTGAAAATTTATATGCCCAACTTCAAAAAGAAGGATTTGAAGTTCTGTTTGATGATAGAAGAGATGCGCAAGCCGGATTCAAATTTAATGATGCCGATTTACTCGGAATGCCGATTCAGATAATCGTTGGAGAAAAGAAACTGAAGGAAAATAAAGTTGAGGTAAAAATCCGTAAATCAGGTGAACGTTTTGAAGTTGAAATAGATAATCTAATTAATACTATAAAAGACTTGTTGAAGTAATCAAACACTCTTTTGATTTTAAAACCGCAGAAACAGTCTGCGGTTTTTTTATTTTAAAAAATATTTCCTTTTCCCTTGACAAGTGCACATCCGCACACTATATTTGTAGTGAACAATTGGACACTATATCATGAAAAAAGAACTAACTGATCGTCAAAAAGAAATTCTTGAATTTATAAATCAGTTCAGAAATGAAAATGGATATCCGCCTACACTGCGTGAGATTGCAAGAAATTTCGGAATGGTTTCAACATTCGGAGTAAAAAGACATTTAGATGCTCTTGAGAAAAAAGGTTATTTAACAGTGGAGAGTAATTCGAGCAGAGCCATTAATGTTCTTGACGAAGAATCAAATTCAAACATCTTCAGAATTGATGAATCCTATGCAAGGATTCCAATAGTTGGTAGAGTTGCTGCGGGTGTTCCGATTTCAGCAATTGAAAATATTGAAGGGAATTTGGTAATTGACCCTAATCTTATTAAAAAAGGGAACGAGAGTTTTGCTCTTCGCGTCAAAGGTGATAGTATGATTAACGCCGGAATATTTGACGGAGACTTAGTAATTGTTTCATCTCAATCAGAAGCTATAAACAATGACATTGTTGTGGCAATGATCGATAATGAGGCAACGGTGAAAAGATTTTCAAATAAGCGAGGGAAAATTCAACTTCTTCCGGAAAATGATAATTATAAGCCAATAGATATAAACTTTTCAGAAAATTTTTCGATAATAGGGAAAGTGGTTGGTATTATGAGATGGTATAATTAAGGAGTTAGAGATGAAATCAGATATTTTTTTACATGCAATACTAAATAGAAGAACTTTACAGTTCTTTTATGAGACAAGTGAAGTTATTCTTGAGCCTTATTACACTGCCGTTGATAGATTCGGTAATAAGGTAATATACGGTAGACAAAAATTTGGACGCGGTGTTGAAAAATTTGAGTATCGAAAAATTGCGAATATTCATATTCTCGATGCGCCAAAATTCACACCTATTATTCCAATAATTCCTCTTTATAATTAATTTATTTAAGAGAGGAGATTAAAATGAAATCTCTAAAAAAACAAAGAGCAATCGACTTATTAATTAATCATTTTTGGCAGAATGGTTATATTACAGTTAAAAGACGATTTGGAACTTATCTTTCTGAACCACCTAAAATCGGCGATTACGAAATTGATGTCCTTGCAAAACAACGTAAGAATTTTGCAATAGGAATTACAATCTTATCCGAAGATGTAAAAAATCCCGGATTACTCAACAAGATTGCGTTTCTTGCCGCACGCGAAAGCCGTTTTACCAAAAAGCGCATCCCACTATTTGTAGGGGTCAGTTTAGAGCATGTTTCTTTAATTAAGGGATTGGTTAATTCTCTCGATGACTCACTAAAAACAATGATTAAAATCATACCGCTGTTTGAACAAGTTAAATCCGACTTATTCGATAGCCCATCAATAGATACAAATTTTACTCGAAGCGTAGCCTGATAAAAGTGAAAAAGCTTGAATTATTTCAAGCTTTTTTTTCTCCACTATAACATTTATTCCGAACAATTATTATTTTAATGCGGTTTATGATTTTCATTAATATCGATTTATATGTTACGCCCAAAGCTATTTACAACAATTAAAAATTATTCTAAAGCAGATTTTCTGTCTGATTTATCATCCGGAGTTATTGTCGGCGTTGTGGCGCTTCCATTAGCAATAGCGTTTGCAATTGCATCCGGAGTTACTCCGGAAAAGGGATTAATCACAGCAATTATCGCCGGATTTATCATTTCATTTTTAGGTGGAAGCCGCGTGCAAATTGGTGGACCCACCGGAGCCTTTGTAGTAATAGTTTATTCAATAATTCAGGAATTCGGACTAAATGGATTAATAATTGCGACTGTAATGGCAGGAATAATTTTGGTAATAATGGGCTTTGCAAGATTTGGAGCCGTAATTAAATTTATTCCTCATCCTGTAATAGTTGGTTTTACATCCGGAATAGCGTTGATAATTTTTTCTTCGCAAATAAAAGATATCTTCGGCTTATCGATGCAGGAAGTCCCATCAGAATTTTTTGAAAAGTGGTATGCCTACGGTCATCATTTTACTTCAATAAATTACTATGCACTCGGTATTGCTTTACTCTCTCTTTTAATAATTATTTTATGGCAAAAAGTTTCCCGCAAAATCCCCGGCTCACTTATAGCTTTAGTCGTCTCAACTTTAATTGTATCAATATTTGGTCTACCGGTAGAGACGATAGGTAGCCGATTTGGAGATTTACCAACTTCAATTCCGGAGCCTTCTTTAAGCGGATTTGATTTGGCAACCATTAAAAAATTAATAGAACCTGCAACTACAATTGCACTCTTAGCCGCAATAGAATCACTTCTCTCTGCAGTGGTTGCTGATGGTATGATTGGCGGAAAACACCGTTCAAATATGGAGCTAATTGCACAAGGTGTTGCAAACATAGTCACCCCATTGTTTGGCGGAATTCCTGCTACCGGCGCAATCGCAAGAACCGTTACAAACATTAAAAATGGGGGCAAAACTCCTGTTGCGGGGATGATTCATGCAATTGTTTTATTACTGATATTATTGTTTGTCGGCAACCTAGCTAAGCTTATTCCACTTGCAACTTTAGCTGCTATTTTAGTTGTTGTTTCATATAACATGAGTGAGTGGCGAACTTTTAAAGCATTATTGAAAAATCCCAAAAGCGATGTAATCGTACTCTTAACAACATTCGGGCTCACAGTTGTGTTCGATTTAACTATTGCAATCGAAATCGGAATGCTTCTTTCGGTTTTCCTATTTATGCGAAGAATGGCAATGGTAACAAATGTAGGAGTGGTTACACGTGAATTTAAGGAAGATGAAGAAGATGTAATTGACCCGATGGCAATCAATAGAAAAGATGTTCCGAAAGATGTCGAAGTTTATGAGATTAATGGACCCTTCTTCTTTGGTGCTGTTGATAAATTTAAAGAAGCTGTTAAAACTCTCGAAGCACCACCTAAAATTAGAATTATTAGAATGAGAAATGTTCCGGCTATTGATTCTACAGGGCTTCATGTTCTTGAAGATTTGTTGATGGAATCGAAAGAAGAAGGGACAAAATTAATTTTTTCCGGAGTTCATGCACAACCACTGATGGCGTTTGAACAATCCGGATTTTTGAAGAAGGTCGGCGAAGAAAACGTCTTTGCTAATATTGACCAGGCGCTAGTTCGTGCAAGAGATATTTTAAAGAGTTAAGAAAATTGGATTAAAGAGTTTCTGTTCTCTTTATAAAATCATAGATTATTTCATCCTTTGAATTAAGAAGTTCATCGGGTTTTCCTTCATAATAAATTTTGCCTTCGTGCATCATTGCCACGCGGTCTGCAACATTTTTAACACTGAACATATCGTGCGTAACAACAATTGAAGTAACATTAATTTTTTCGCTCAAATCTTTAATTAGATTATCAATTGAATCAGACATAATCGGATCGAGACCGGTTGTGGGTTCATCATAAAGAATATAATCGGGTGTAGTTGCTAAAGCACGCGCAAGTCCAACTCTCTTTCTCATCCCTCCTGATAATTCCGAAGGTTTTAGTTTTTGAATACCCGGCAAACCGACAAGTTCAAGTTTCTCGGCTACAATTTTATCTATTTCGGATTTTTTAATACCATTCTCCGATTCAACAAGTGGAAGCGAAACATTTTCCTCAACACTCATTGAGTCAAATAAAGCTGCTCCCTGAAATAGAAATCCAAATTTTCTTCTAATTTGATAAAGCTCTTTTTCGCTTAACTGATTAATAATTTTCCCTTCAACTTTAACTTCTCCTTCATCAGGGCTGAGTAATCCGACAATGTGTTTAAGCATGACACTTTTGCCGCACCCACTTCGTCCAACAATTACAAGGGTTTCACCCGGCTGAATATTTAGATTAACGCCCGATAAAACTTTTTTGGTGCCAAAACTTTTGTGAAGATTTTTTATTTCTATCATATAATCATCTGCTTCTAAATTTTTATTTCCGATAATTTTCTGTTTAATGTATAGACGAGCATCTTGATATATCGATTTTCATCAAGACCATTCCAATGCTTCATAAATACAGATCTGAGTGCAATTACATTTTCATTTGAACTATTCTCCAAATTCGGAAGTATTCTTCTGGATAATTCAGGAGTCATCACAAATTTGGAGAGAATAAACTCCGGATTTTTTGCTTCAACCGATAGTTGTTTATACAAATTAATTACATACTCGTTGTGTACAGTAGCGCTGCGTAAATCAGAATTCACATAAAAACAATTTAAGTCAAGATCGGGATGATGCAAGTTCTTAAATCCATCAGAGTCTTCAATCATATTATAAAATTCTTTTGATGCTTTTAATGAATTATAAGCTACTTTTCCAACACCAACATTATTTAGAGGGAAAACTTTATAAGTCAAATAACAAGCTGCTGCCATTGCTCCCGGTCGTGAACCTTCAAAGCTAAACATTCCGATATTCGGCTTATCAAGCTGGTGATATGTGTATGGTGCGGTATTTAAAATAACCGAGCGGAGTTCTTCGTTTTTATATAAAACCGCTCCGGCACCGTAAGAAATCAAGCCTTGCTTATGCGGGTCAATTGTAATTGAATCAGATTCATTTAATAAAAACATTTGTTTGTAAGCATAATCAGATATGGGTAATGTTTCTTTATACGGGATTACTGCTCCTTTTTCATCAAGAATAATTGTTCTTAAAAATCCACCGTAAGCTGCATCGACATGAAGATGAAAATCATATTTGTTTTTTAACTGAAGAAGTCCCTCGATATCATCAACACTACCTGTTCCGGTTGAACCAAAATTTGCTATCACTGCCAGAGCAGGATTATGCTCTAGCTTTTCTTCAAGCTGATTCAAATCCATTCTGAAATTTTTATCAACATTAACTTCTTCATATTGTGGAATTCTCAAGATGCTACAAATTCGTTTCCAAGAATAATGCGAAACTTCGCTAAAATAGACTGTTCCGCTTTTGTAATAATCGCGGATTGCCCAAAGTGCTTCAGTGTTTGCAAGCGAACCGCCGCTGGTCAAATGCCCCCAACCTTGTTTATAACCAATCATGTTCTTTAGCCAGGAGACAACGGCCATTTCCATATCGGTTGTAACCGGTCCTCCTTCGTAAGCGTGATTGTTTGGGTTGGTCAGCATAAAAGCCAGATACCCGATAATCGTTGGAAGTGTTGTGTCTTTCAGCATTTGCGCTGAGTATCTCGGATGAAAGAAGGGGGTGTTTGAATTATATTTCTGTAAGAATAAGTCTAATTCTTTTTCTATCGAAGAAAAATCATTTTTGAAATTTTTATATAGCGAATCATCTTCTATAAAGAATGATTGCCGCCAAGTTCTTTGATGATCAAGAACTTTGTTTAGAAGAATGCGTAAGGCTTCAATATTTTCGGCTTTAGGTCCAATAAACCCGGAGTATAAAATATTGTCCATTAAAAATTCCTATTTTGTGTAAACGAAAATAGTAATCTTGTTGTTGGAATGGAATATATTTACAGATAATATTTTTCAAAAGTTACAAAGCAAATCCAATATAAAATGATTGAAAAGTTTTTTTCGGAACGAAACACGGCAATTGTCTACATATTACTATTCATTATCGAAATAGTGATTATCCGGAACTTCTACTTTTCACTACCTGATAAGATTGCAACTCACTTTGGTAACATGAATAATCCGGATGGTTTTTCGGATAAGTTTAATTTTATTCTGATTTACAACGTCTTTTTATTTTTCCTTATTTTGATGTTTTATGGAATCAACATCTTTATAAAAAAAAGCAGCAACAGCATGATAAACGTTCCGAAGAAAGAATATTGGTTGGCTCCGGAAAGAAGAGATATTACGATTTCAATGCTTCAAGCAAATCTGAATTTTTTTGGAATAATTACTTTCGTTTTTATGCTAGTCAATTTGATTTTTATTATAGATGCCAATCTTTCTTCTCCTATTAAACTGAATAATGATTTTTGGATAGCTCTTATGCTATTTTTAGTATCAACAATGGCTTGGCTTATCAGACTTCTTATGGTCTTTTCAAAAGTTGAGGAAGATGAAGAAGAATCGGAATAATTCCATCGTTATTATTTTTAATTTTTTATATCTTTAAGCACAATTAATTAAGAAAGTATATGGCACAAAAATTCGAGAAGAAAAAAGAACGAAAAATCGGTAATCAAATAGTTCCGGAGAAAACACCTTTGATTGACCCACGATATAAAAATCTTGTTTCCACTGTGGTGTTTATTGTTGTAATGATTGTCTTTTTTATCGTAAATAATACACGAACAGAACCTGAGCGTGGACCATACCCTCCGTTTTACAAACAGAATATTCAATCATTACCATGATGTGAAACCTTTTAAGGTTTTGTTCATCCAATTAGAAAAAATAAGGAATCACTATGCTTAAAAAACTTTTAGTTATCCCCGTAATTATAGCTCTTTCGTTTTCCACTATCGCTTGTGAGAAATCAGACTATAATAATTCTGAAAATAATGAGTATAACTCAACCCAACTTCTTAACAGCACTAAAAAAGCCGCCGACTTCTCACTTAAAACGCCCGACGGAAAAATTGTTAAGCTTTCAGATTATAAAAATAAAATAGTTATTATTGATTTTTGGGCAACCTGGTGTCCTCCATGTAGAAAAGGGATTCCGGATTTAATTGCTATTCAAAAAGAATACAAAGATGATGTTGTTGTAATCGGTATTTCTCTCGATAGAGATAATACAATAGCAGATGTTGCTCCGTTTATTAAAAACTACGGAATTAACTACCCTGTTGTTTTCGGAAATATGGAAGTTGTAAAAGCTTATGGAGGAGTTGAGGCAATCCCAACTTCATTTATTGTGGATAAAAAGGGAAATATTGTTGATACTCACGTAGGGTTAGTTCCTAAAGAAACTTACACTTCTTTGATAAAAAGCTTGTTGAAAAAATAAATTCATTAACGCCGGTTTTAAGCCGGCGTTTTTGTTTAATGCTTTACTTCAAACAACTATTTTTTGCTGACCACCAGGGTTTAATTTCATAAGATAATCTTTCGGAAATTACTGCCGGATCTTTTTTACACCAAGCTTCCGCCTCTTCAAAAGTTGATACATTCAGAATGAAAATTCCTCGCAAATCACCTTTATCAGCAAACGGACCCGCAATATCAAGAACTCCCTCTTCAGCCATTTTTGCAATGTGAGCCATGTGTCCGGCTTGAATTTTTGCTACATCTGCGGAATCTTGACTTCTGTTAGTCCCCGACTTTAGTAACACCATAAAATATTGTTTCATTTCGTAAATCGGTTTAGATTTGGCGGAATCACTTTCTTGTCCAAACAAAAAACCACTTAGGGCAAAGAACATTACCAAGAAACATATCATAGTATTTTTCATAAAATTATCCTTACTTTATTTTGGAATAACTAACTTGATGTAAATTTAATTATACTTGCATCAATTACAACGATTTTTTTCACTGAGTAGTGAACTATTAATTTCTTTTCATGTTGTTAAATAAAAAAGGATTTGTTTTAGGATGAATACTAAAAGAGTACGCATATTAAATAAGGGAGAAAACAAAATTGGTCGAATTGTTTATTGGATGAGCCGAGACCAACGAGTTAACGATAATTGGGCATTGATTTACTCCCGACTTCTTGCAAGCAAAAACCAAAAAGGACTTACTGTTGTTTTTACTTTAGCTGATAATTTTCTTGGTGCAACACTCCGTCAGTATGATTTTATGTTCGAAGGATTAAAGGAGGTTCAAGTTAAGCTTGCCGAATTGAACATTCCTTTTAAGCTACTAATCGGAAATCCCGCACAATCAATTATTGATTTTGTTAACAGAAATAATATTTCCGCATTAGTTACTGATTTTGATCCGTTAAAAGTAAAGAGAGTTTGGAAAGATGATGTATTAAAAAATATCTCAATTCCATTTTACGAAGTTGACGCACATAATGTAGTTCCCGCTTTTTATGTTTCGAATAAAGAAGAATTTGCTGCTTATACGATTAGACCGAAAATCCACAAATTACTTCCTGAATTTTTAGATGATTTCCCACAAATAGATTATGTAGAGGAAAATAAACCTTCAGATTTTTCAGAGATTGATTGGGAGAGAGTGTTTAGTTCGCTGAAGGTTGATACTTCGGTTCAAAGAGTGAAGGAATTTATTCCGGGAGAAAATTCTGCTGCGTCTATACTGAAAAGTTTTCTTCACAATAAGTTATCAAACTATGATTCCGACCGCAATAATCCTACACTAAACGGGCAATCTAATCTTTCCCCATATTTACACTTCGGACAAACATCGGCACAACGAATTGCTTTAGAAACTAAAAAAAATTTTAGCAATTCCCTCGGTGCAGAGTCTTTCTTAGAAGAATTAATTGTTCGAAAAGAATTAGCCGACAATTTTTGTTTATACAATGATAACTATGATAATTATGAAGGCTTTAAAAACTGGGCAAAAGAATCGCTTTCTAAACACTTAACAGATAAGCGGGATTATCTATACCCACAAGAAAAATTTGAAAATGCCGAAACTCACGACAACCTTTGGAATGCCGCACAAATCGAACTACTTACAATCGGAAAAATGCACGGTTATATGAGAATGTATTGGGCAAAAAAAATCCTTGAGTGGAGTGAGTCCCCTTCAGAAGCAATGAAAATTGCTGTTTACTTAAATGACAAATACGAACTCGACGGACGTGACCCAAACGGTTACACGGGATGCGCCTGGTCAATAGGTGGAGTCCATGACCGCGCCTGGTTTGAAAGAAGCGTTTACGGAAAAATACGTTATATGAATTACAACGGTTGTAAAAAGAAGTTTGATGTTGAGGGTTATATTAAAAAACAAATACAATACTGATATGCATCCGAAAAAGCGGACACAAAAGCAGTAAAACAACTGAGATTTATGCACGTATCAACTAAAAGTTTACGAAAAATAAAATCGCCTTTTGATGATTTATAAAGAAGAATTATTTAAGTTTGGAAAAATAAAGTCTCACTTTTATGAGACCTATACGGCTAATAGTGGTTGTATATGTCTGGTTTTGTGAGACCTATAAAAGAGTTATAGGGCATTTTAAAAAGACGACACTCAATGGCAATACTCGGAAGACCAGAAGGAATTTTTGACCTTAACGACAGCGACAAATGTGTTGGTTCATATTTGACAAAGGATGACGTAAAGGAAATTCTTCTAGTCAATGACAATGACCTTTCAAAAGTGAATTTTAATACCGTTGACAAAAACGAAGTTGTTGACGAACGACAAATTCAAAAATTGTGGTATGACAATAAAATTCCAAACGCTATTCCTGTTGAAAAATCAAGTCTTGATGAACTTCTTTTGATAGCAATTATAAAAAGGACATACCCCAACATTCAAATTGAAAGGCAGATTAATGTTAAACGCTTTTCTATAGACTTAAAGTTAAGTCTTGAAGGCAACCCCCCAATTTTTCTTGAATTTGATGGACCTTCTCATTTTGCTTTATCAAGATATGGACCGCCCAAACACGAGCCGTTCAGAAAGAAGAAAATTGTAGAAGATGCAACAGGAATTGAGGTTGTTAATTGGGCTTATTGGATACAGCGTTGCAGTAGTAATGTTAAAGCATTGTTTGACAATTCAATAAAGGGTTATGGTGTTTTATGGAGCACAGAAATTCATTTTGGAATGTTTGTATTCGAAAATTCAGCAGAAATCATTGAAGTCATAACAAAAAGATTTAATGCAATTGACAAAAGTGGATTTGGTTATTTTTATGGCGGACAGACAAGAGAGAGAAATAATCCAGAACACCCGATAATTGAAAAAATTAAAAGTGGAAAAGCAGATGTTGGTTTAATTATCCCTAAGGGTTCTTCTGACAGAAATTTTTGGTTACCTGAAAAATTAAAACAATAAAGGCGTGACAGACTTTAAGACATATTACAAACAGCAATTCCAACGAGACCTTCTAAATTTCGTGGGACAAATACCTATTGACGGCAACAAGCATTACGACAGAAACGAATTTAATATTCAATACTTTTTCTTGACACCTCAATACAAGTATTTAAACATAATTCCGCAAGATAGACAAGGACTTTTCGCAGTTGCACTTTTTTAGACTGTTTTAGTTGACCAAACATTTTATTCAAATTACCGACATTCATATCCGACTTTTCAAAGAAAAACATTATACCCGAAATTTATTGGCAACTGCACAGCACCTCCTATGATGAGTTCTGAATGCGAGTACCACCAACACCCACGAAAAATTTTAAAAGCAATAAATGACACGCTTGACAAAGGGAATAATTATGGTTTCGACATGCAAATATTTGAGAAAGACGAAAGCAAACAACCACGACCAAGAATAGAATATGAAACATATTTGGGTGAGGCCCAACAAATAATAAAAGAAGAAATAAAAGATTATTTTATAAAACATCAACCTGAAATTAGTTGGATAGACTTTTTGGCAAAATGCGAACAGGAACAATGACAAATGAAAGAAAAACGCCCTATAACATCGGTTTGCCGCAAGTGGCGGTGACGTGGTTAATTGAAGGTTTGTGCTTCTATTCAAGTGTAGTGCTGGTTGACAGTTTTGTGCTCCGAAACCCACCACTACGCCAAGCGCCAAACCGTTGTGAGTCAGCTTAAAATCGATACCGAACTAAAACACGAAAAACATTGTTTCTATTTTTGGAAACTTTCATTATCTTTGTGACGTTAAACAAGACAGTATTGAATGAGATTTTTTGAGACAAAATTTTTAGAAGAAGCAGACGAGTTCATTTCGCAACTCGACCCAAAGACAATCAAGAAAATCTTTTACAATATTGACCTTGCTGAACAGACGAATGACCCAAAACTTTTCAAGAAGCTTCAAAATGACATTTGGGAGTTTCGGACAAAGTTCGCAGGACTTCAAATCAGACTTCTTGCCTTTTGAGAAAAGACAGATAACAAAGAAACTTTAGTAATAGCGACCCACGGTTTCATAAAGAAAGTTGACAAAGTTCCGACAAACGAAATTGACCGGGCAATAAGACTGAGAGACAAATATTTTAACAACAAACAAAAAAAGTAATCATATGGCAACCAAAGAATTAAAGACTTACTCACTTGCCGAGATGAAAGACAAGTATATCGGTAAAGTTGGAACGGCTGAACGAGACGAATACGAATACGAACTTCGTATGGACGTTTTGGGCAAAATGATTAAAACAGCAAGACAAGAAAGAAACTTGACCCAAGAAGAACTTGGACGACTTGTTGGAGTTCAGAAAGCTCAAATCTCTAAACTTGAAAGCAGTGCTAACAGTGCGACAATTGACACCATTTTGAAAGTGTTTAAAGCATTAAAGGCAGAAATAAACTTTAACGTAAAACTTGAAGACAACTTTGTTAAACTCGCCTGACAGAAAAGAAAGCCGAACGCACAACAGCCGTTTTGCAAAAGCGGGGGTTTCGAGCTTCTAAGACAGTGAAGTGCTATATTCAAGCTTTGTGCATCTAATGAAGTTTAGTACTGAAAATCCCCGCCTTCGCCAGGCCCCAAAACGTTAGCGGCAAGTGTGAAAAAAGACGGAAGTCTTTTACTTCAAGACAAAAATTTTCATAATTTTGAAATAATAATATCAGAATAGAATAAATTTAAGAATGAATAACACAAAAATATCCATTCGTTTCTTTGACGACCGCGAAGTACGAGCTATTTGGGATGAAGAAAATGCCAAGTGGTGTTTTTCGGTGCTGGATATTGTTGCAGTGCTTACCGACCAAGATGACTACGCAAAAACCCGCAATTATTGGAAATATCTCAAAGCAAAGTTAAAGAAAGAAAACAGCCAAGTGGTTAGTGCTACTACCCGGTTGAAGTTTCTTGCTCCTGACGGAAAAAGACGTTTTGCTGATGTGTTAGATTACAACGGCATAATTGCATTGGGTAAAGAATTCCCCGGAAAAAAAGCAAATCGATTTATTGAATGGTTTACATACAGCGATGAGAGCATCGACGGAAAAAGTAAAACAAAAGCGTATGCTTTATTTGAAAGTTCATTTATTGAAAGCATTGAAGTTGGTACAGCAAAAGGTTTACAACAAATTCATGCGTATTTGTTTGGAGGACTTTATGAATTTGCCGGTCAAATCAGGCAAAAGAATATTTCAAAAGGAGGTTTTCAATTTGCCGTATCACGCTTCTTAGGCGACACATTAACACAACTAGAAGCAATGCCGGAAAATACATTTGAAGAAATTGTAGACAAATACATAGAAATGAACATTGCTCACCCTTTTATGGAAGGTAACGGCAGAAGCACGAGAATATGGTTAGATTTAATGCTAAAAAAACGCCTTAAAAAATGTGTTGATTGGAGTAAAATAAGTAAACGAGACTATATGAATGCAATGATGCTCAGTCCAACAAAAAGTATTATTCTTAAGACTCTTTTACATAATGCGCTTACAGATAAAATAAA
Organism: Ignavibacteriaceae bacterium; assembly: GCA_019638025.1. GTDB lineage: Bacteria > Bacteroidota > Ignavibacteria > Ignavibacteriales > Ignavibacteriaceae > JAGUXE01. The sequence goes on along the minus strand of JAHBUO010000001.1, from coordinate 225,814 downwards.
TGACCGTGAAATGTTTATGAAAGGGATTGACTATTCCTATTACTATGAAGAAAATAATTAAAAAATAAAAACAACCAAACGCCAACATCGTGTATAAAACATTGGGGTTTAAGTTGTTAAATCATTCTTTCAGCCCCGCATCGAGTAACTTGTAATTTGATAGTGAATCGCTACGCAATCCCCAAAGTGTCGTACATGTAACCTTTAATTGCAATTTAGTTTTGAAAACTTTATATATTTATTATAATGAATACACAGTATGGAACAAAAAAATAATAAATTAGCACTTGGTGTTTCCTTTGGCTTCGCCGGAGGTGCAATCCTTGGAGTTATTCTTGGTTTATTAACCAATGATGTTGCAGTATGGTTAGCTGTTGGAGTTGGATGTGGGATTGCATTCGGCATCGCTATTGGATTCTTTTTGGAAAAAAAACAAAAGACGGATGCATTAAACAAGAAAAAAATTATGGGATACATTATGGCAATTACCGGATTCGTAATGCTTGTGGTTAATGCGATTGGATATCTTTTTAATTTTGATTTTAAAGCTCCTCCTTTAACAATTATGGGAATTGTGTTCGTTATTATAGGAATGGACTCTGTTCGTAAAGCTTAAATTTAAATTTTCAAAACTCAACTTCTTCAGAATTGTTTTCAAAAATTCTTCACCACGCTACTCTTTCGCCTATCGCCTCGGGGCAATTAACGGAAATTTAACGAAAAAGGCTCGGCTTGCATTTCACCCATCTTCAATACGGATAATTTTGGTATGAATACAAAACTCCAAAAAAAAGAAACACGACAGAAACGAATAAAGAAACCGTTAGACTTGCATCAGATAACACAAGAGCAAACCATTATAAAAAAAAGAACCTGAACTTATTTAAAAGATGAGCAGGCAATTAGGCGGTTTTGCATCGCGTGGGGTGGCGTCAGTAAATTCAATAAATTTTGATTTCAACTTTTATTGCTTAACGATTAATTAAAAATTTGCCGCATAATCATTTAATGCTTCTTCTACAGATTTACTGCCGGGAAAGTAAGAGATGATTTTACTCATTACTTCATCCACTATTGCATCGGGACAAGAGGCACCGCTGGTAACAATTATATCAACCCGATTTTTCACTGGGATAAAATTGTTAGTTTCTTTTTCAACTTTGGTATGAATGTCGAAATGAGATATAATTATTTCTGAAATTATTTTATCGGCATTTGATATGAAATAAGTAGGTAGAACTTCTTCACACAGCTCAACTATATGAGATGTATTTGAACTGTTGTATCCGCCTACAACAATAGCGAAATCAGATTTATCTTCTAACAATGCAATTGTAGCTTGTTGATTATCGTTAGTTGCATAACATAATGTGTCGCGAGTATCGGCAAAGTGACTTTTAATCTCAGGTTCACCGAATTTTTTAACCATTATCCCTTTTAAATAATCAGCTATTGACTGAGTTTCGGTTGCAAGCATTGTGGTTTGGTTTACAACTCCAATTTTTGATAAATCCCTTTCAACATCAAAGCCATCTGAATATTTATTAGCAAATAATTCGTAAAACTTTTCGTTTGGGAGTTCACCTAAAATTATTTTTCCTAATAGTTGGGCTTCCTCAATATCCTTAACAATAAGCGAATGACTATTTCTTACGCTATGCGAAAAAGTTGCACGAGTCTCTTCGTGAGAGGCTTTTCCGTGTATAATAATTGTGTGGTCTCCCTCACCGAGCTGAGCCGCTCTGTTCCAAACTTTTTCTACAAAAGGACAAGTAGTGTTATATTTTACAGTATCAATTCCGATTTCTTTCAAAATGTTTTCCGTCTCGATTGTTGTACCAAACGCCGGAATGATAACAATATCATCACTCGAAATCTCTTTCCAATCGATAAGCTGATTTCCGTATGTATCTGAAATAAATCTTATTCCACGACTTAATAAATCGTTGTTTACTTCCGGATTATGAATCATTTCACTCAAAAGAAAAATTCTTTTATCTGGATTTTCGTCTATTGTTTTATACGCTATTTCGATTGCGTTCTCAACACCATAACAAAAACCAAAATGACGTGGCAGCTTAATGCGCAAAGGTCCAAAATTAAGAATAGCCGGAGCATAATCTTTTTTGCGGGGGTCTTGAAGTTTTCTGATTTCTTTAATTCTTGAAATTATCGGACTTCTATAAAATAATGGGATATCAAATTTTTTCATCTACAAATCTTCATCTTTTAATTACAAAAGATAAACAATTGAGAAACGAAAATAATTCAATTTATTTGGGATTTTAAGAAAAGGATTTGGGGAACATACAGTTCCCCGATATAACTAATTCAATTGAGTTTTGAGTAACTCTTTTTCAATAACTTCTTTTAGCGATTGTTTTGGGAGAGCACCGACAGCCATTTGTGGTTGACCATCTTTAGGCACAAATAAAATTGAAGGAATACTTCTGATTCCAAAAGCGCCACCAAGTTCTTGTTCTTCATCGGTGTTAACTTTATAGATGTTTATTTTTCCTGCATACTCTTCAGAAAGCTCTTCTAAAACCGGTCCAACCATTCTGCACGGACCGCACCAAGGAGCCCAAAAATCAATAATACAAGGAAGCTCTCCCTCAAATTTCCATTCACTGTTTTTTTCGTAATCAAATACTTTAGTTAAAAAAGTATCTTTTGTTAAGTTCTCAGTCATCTCATCTCCTAATTTATTTTTATTTCTGAATGATATGATAACGGAAAAGAAAAAAGGATTCAGACTTTTACTGAGTGAAGATTATGAGGATTTTATTCGGATATCAACCGCACTGATTTTTCCCGAATCGGAAACGAGGAGTGGATTGAAATCAAATTCTATAATTGACGGTAAATCAAGCATCATCTGTGCAGATGCTTTTATAATACGTTTGAGCTCTTGAATGTCAATCGGTTTTTCTCCGCGAACGCCATGAAGTATCCTTCCGATTTTTGTTTCGCAAATGAGATGTTCGATATCTTCATCACTCAAATAAGCGGAGCGCATCGCGGTATCATTAAAAACTTCAACATACTTTCCTCCTGTACCGAACATGATTATTGGTCCGAACGAAGGGTCGCGAAATCCACCGATTAATATTTCGTGTTTCATTTTAATGAAGGGTTGAATCATAAATAAATCAAGAGATAACCCCTTTAATGCAAATGAATCCGCCATCTCTTGTGCTGATTCAATTAACTCTTTCTTAGAGTTAATATTCAATTTTACGGCATCGAATTCCGATTTATGTATAACATCTTTCGAAACTGCTTTTAATACTATAGGATAATCAATTTCAAAATCATCATCTTTCATTTCAGCCATAGAGACAAAATGATTTTTAACTATCGGGAAGTTGTATAAACTGCAGAGCTTTTCTATTTCGGTAGGAGAAATATATCCGCTAATCAGTTGCAAGTGGTTATTTACGTTCGGCTTAATGAAATTTTTTCTTTTGCTTCGACCGATGTAGAAACTAAACAAGTTACTTATAACAATAGCGGGGTCTTCGGGATTTCTAAATAATGGTTTTTTTGTATCGGATTCCGTTCGATATTTCTGCCAAAATTCCGGGAGAGGCATAACAACTTGAAATATCGGTTTGTTGTGCTGAATTGAATTTATTCCTTCAATTACATCAAATGCGGGAACCATTACAGGTTCAACAAAAATTGAGACCACCGCATCGACGTTATCATCGGCTAAAAGTATTTCATTAACCGATTTATATTGCTGTGCACTTCCACCCGGAAGAAGATCAACCGGATTATTAACACTCCCTTCGGGATGAACAATTTCTTTTAGTTTTTCCTTAGTTGACTGACTAAGTGTTGCTAATGTTAAACCTCGTTTTTCCAGAGCATCGACCGCTAAAATTGCGGGTCCGCCGGCATTTGTTAAAACGGCAATCCTATTTCCCGAAGGAGAATTAAAATTTTCAAATCCCTTTGCCGTATTGAATAATTCATTTAACGAATCTGCTCTGATAATATTAAATTGATTTGCGATTGCATCTACAACTTTATCATTACTTCCCAAAGCCCCTGTGTGAGACGAAGCAGCTTTCATTCCTCCGCTGGTTCTTCCCCCCTTTAATAAAATAACCGGTTTTGAAATATCTCCATCAATAAAAGGTTTTATGAAAGACTCACCATCCACAAAACTTTCGAGATAATAAGTTATGGTTTTTATTTGCGAATCATTTTGCCAATAGAGAAGTAAATCATTTTCAGAGATGTCAGCTTTATTACCGGCACTTATAAAGTGACCGAAACGAATATCAGTATCACGCAGAGAATTTAAGACTGCCGCACCTATCGCTCCACTCTGAGAAAAAAATGCCGTTGTGCCGACTTCAGGTTTTTCTGCAACGAATGTGGCATTAAGTTTTATTTCGTTAAAAGTTGATATTACTCCCATACAGTTTGGACCAACGAGTCTTGCACCGTAGCTTTTAACTTTCTCCAAAATTCTCTTTTCAACTAATTCACCTTCGGTGCCGGTCTCTTTAAATCCTGCGGTGATTAATATTATCGATTTAACCCCTTTATCTAAAAGATTATCGATGGTCTCTTCCGCAAAAGCTTTGGGAACTAAAACAATAGCGAGGTCAATTTCTTCTTTTATTTCGTCAATGGAGTGAAAACATTTATAACCCAAAACTTCATCAGCTTTAGGATTAACCGGAAAAATCTTCCCGGTATAGTTATAAATCTTAATCGATTTTAATAGTTCATAACCGATGCTCTTCTCTTTTGTAGATGCACCGGCAATGCAAATTGATTTTGGATAGAAGAAATTGTCGATGATATTTTTCATTACATCAATAATAGTAGATTAAAAGAAAAATAATCGGCAGAAGTATTCCAAGTGCGGTTAACCATGCACCTCTTCCGGTTATTCCGTTTTTCCCTTTAATCATAAACAATCCGGAGATTGCAAGAAAAGCAAGAGCTACCGCAAATACATCAGCAACGTAAGTCCAAACTTTTTTAGGGGCATTAAGGTGAAGAAAGTTAGTTTCTCTGATTATCGGTCTACTAACGACCTTTTCTTGAGTCACTTCCCGAGTATCATAATTTACGTTGATTGTATTTCCTTCGATAAAAATATCAAGTTTGTTTGGGTCGGGGCGAAAACTGTTTTTAACTTCGCGGGTTTCACCTAATTGAGAAAGGATGTAAGCCACCATTTCGTCTTTTTCATAATTTGATGGTATAGAATCAAGAACAATGGTTGTTTTTTCGATGCTGTAATTAGGGTTCCAGTCTTCGACGTGGTTAACAGCAACTCCCGAAATTGCATAAATTACCGTTAATCCTGCCGCAAGATAACCGATATCTCTGTGAAGGATTCTAAGCCATTTTCTCCATCTCATATTGTATTCCCAATAATAAAAAGGGATGGTAAACCATCCCTTAAATCTGAAAAAGTCTAATTAGTCTTTAATAACTGCGCCCAAGCCTTTAATTTGGTAAATAGTTGTTCCTTCCGTAATAGTACTTGGGTCAAACTTAATTCCTTGCTCTTCGGCATGATGCTCAGCGCGTTCAATAGCTTGTTCTTTTGTTAATTTGATTTCTTGAAGAGTTCCTTCAAACAAGCCGGTTTTACCTTTTGCTTCCATCGGGAAAATTATTTCGCCGTCGTTAACTTTAACTCTCATTTTTTGAAATTCTTTATCACTAGCCAATTCAACCCAGCATCCTCTTTTAGCGCAAACATCTAACAGCATTCCCTCAACAAGAACTTTTTTACCGACATATTTAGCCGGAGTTGCATAGATATCAGAGATTTTAGTTTTTTCTTTAAGAGTAAGTGCTTTCCCATATTTCTTTTCTTTTGCCGATACCACCCCTGTCATTAATAAAAGAACTAAAACTGATAAAATGAAGTTCTTCATTATTTCACCTTTCAAAATATTTTGATATTAAAATTTACGTCTAAATATAAAACAAACATTTTGGATTTTACAACATAAAAGTTGGGTAGCCTTTAAAAATGGTCAGTGAATTTGCAGATGTAAATTTATGCCACAAAATTTCAAGTAGAATTGATTTTGAGTTTATTCTTTCGATTTCAACTGAAATAACACTCTTTTTTTATTACTAACGTAATTTGATTATTTTTGGGTAACTCAAAAAGTAAATCGAGAAAGTAGTGATTGATAATAAAAAACCTCTTGCAGTAGTTGCTGTTAGCGGAGGGATGGATAGTTGTGTTACGGCAGCCTTGGCAAAAGAAAATTATACTCTTGCCTTTGCACATTTTAACTATGGACAAAAAACCGAAAAGCGTGAATTAAAAGCCTTTAATGATATTGCTGATTTTTATAATGTTAGTCACAGATTAATATTTGATTTTACACATTTCTCAAAAATCGGTGGAAGCTCATTAACCGATAATAACATCGAAATTGCAAGAGCAGATTTATCAAGTAAAGAAATTCCAAACTCATACGTTCCGTTTAGAAATGCAAATATTTTATCTGCTTGTGTAAGTTGGGCTGAAGTGATTGATGCAAAAGCTATATTCATAGGAGCAGTATATGAAGATGCATCCGGTTATCCCGATTGCCGCCCACAATTTTATGAAGCTTATCAAAGAATGGTTGACCTTGGTACAAAGCCTGAAACAGAAATAAAAATAATTACTCCGATTATAAACCTTTCTAAAGCAGAAATTGTTAGAAAAGGAACGGAACTTAATGCTCCGCTTCATTTAACATGGTCATGTTATAAAAGTGAAGAGGAAGCCTGTGGTGAATGCGACAGTTGTGCATTCAGATTAAGAGGTTTTCAACAAGCCGAAATAGAGGATATGATTAAGTATTCGGTTAAACCGAATTATTTTTAAACTTTTAATGAAAGATAAGATTTACCCATGAACAAAAAACAAAAAATATTAGTAACCTTTCCTAATCCTAAGCCGGAAAGAAATTATATAATTCAACATGTACAACCGGAGTTTACATCTGTGTGCCCGGTAACCGGTCAGCCAGATTTCGCAACAATAACTTTGTCGTATATTGCAGATAAGCTTTGTGTTGAATTAAAGAGCTATAAGTTTTATTTGCAATCATATCGAAACGATGGAATATATTTTGAGTCGGTGACAAATAAAATTTTAGACGATTTAATAGGAGTTCTTCAACCAAGAGTAATGCGGATAACTGCTGAGTTTAATGTACGCGGAGGAATTTCCTCAATCATTGAAGCAGAATATCAATCGCCTAAATTCGAAGATGTTTTTCTCGATTAACTAAAATAAACTTAAATGAATTCCCTTAAACAATACTTCAAAGAAAAAAGAGATAAGCTGTTTCACTTCAGTCCGGTAGTGCATAACTCGCTTCAATTTTCAATTGATTACAGCCTTTTGGTAGAAGAAATTATTAGAGGTGCCGCCGGAGGAAAGCAGTATTCATTTGCATTAGCTTCATCCGGGAGTTTTAGCCGAAGGGAATTAGCTCCCTACTCTGATATTGATATAATGTTTATTGCTGATTCAGTTTCAACTTCTCAAGAAGATATTGCAAATCTAATTACAAGCTTGTGGGATCTAGGTATTGAAGTATCACATACTGTGCGTGAGTTTAAGGATATTCAGAAATATTTAGAAGAAGACCTTCACACGTTTACACAATTTTTTGAAACCCGTTTTCTTTTAGGAAATCAAGACGTTTATAATTCGTGGAATAAAACTTTATCATCAACACTTACTCCACAAGTAAAGAGAGTTTTATTAGAAGCTTTTCTCGAAGATGCCGAGTTCAGATATGTTAAGTATGGGAATTCTCCAAAAGTTATAGAGCCGAACGTAAAACAAACTGCAGGAGGATTAAGAGACCTTCAGTTAATTGAATGGCTTTATACTCTCAACAAACAAGTTCTTTTAGATAAGCAATCGGAAATAACTCAATCAGAAACCTTTATCGATTTACTCCGCGAAGAAAACTTTACATCGTCAATGGAATGTGCACGATTGCTAAATGCATTTAAGTACATCCAGATGGTTCGGTGCTTGCTTCATCTTCTTCATAAACAAAAAAACGACAGGCTTGAATTCGCAGACCAAATTAAAGTAACCAAAATACTCGGATATAAAAAAGAAGGCTTTCAGCAGTTTATGAAAGAGTATTTTGAAGCCTCAAATGTTGTTTACAGATTTAACAGGTCATTCCTAAAAAAGATTAGAAAAGTAATTGCCGGTGAACTCCCCGAAACTCTTGCTGTTGACATCGATGCAGATTATTATCTTATGGGTGATATAATTTATATCAGAAATCTCAGACAATTAACTATGTCTGATATATTACGTGGATTTTATTACAGATGCTTTTACAACGGACATTTCGATGAACATCTTCGTTCAAAAATTGTTGAGAGCCTTGATAACATTGAGGTAAATAACGATTCTGATTCGTCTGTGTTTTTTAGAGAGATGCTTCACATTCCTCATAATGTTGGAAAAACTCTTTCGATTATGAATGAACTCGGAGTTCTTCAAGTATTCTTAACTGAGTTTGCTGATTTGAACGGGTTTATTCAACATGGTGTTTATCATTGCTATACCGCAGACGAACATACTCTTGTAACCATACTTAATGTCGAAAAATTATCTAACGATACATCTCAGTTAGGAAAGATTTTTAATAATTTAAGAAGAAGGGATCTTTTGTATCTTGCTTTATTGCTTCACGATATAGCAAAACCTATAAATATTTCCGGACATGAGATAATCGGCTCAGAAATGGCTGAACAAATTCTAAACCGTCTCGGTTATACAGATGAAGAAGTTGAGCTCGTTACATTTTTGGTTAAAAATCATCTTCTAATGGAACAAGTTGCTTTCAGAAGAAACTTAAATGACCCCGAAACATTAAATAATTTCATTACGAAATTTACTTCAAAAGATCAGCTCGATTTACTTTACCTTCTTACTTTTGCTGATTTATCAGCGGTTAATCCGGCATTATGGACTTCATGGAAACATGATTTGCTAAATGAACTTTATCGTAAATCCGCCGCAATGATTGACGAACAACTAAGCGGTGAAGAGTTGTTAATCAACAGCACTTATATTATTCCAAAAGATATTACGAGGCATTCCAATTCAATTTCTGAAGATCATGTTCAAGACCACATTGATTCAATCAACGAGCTTGGTTATGCATCTCAATTTACCGATGAAGAAATTGCAAGACATATCGAAGAAATTAATTCCGGAAGCTCTGTCTCTGTTTTATTTAAAGAGTTGGAAAGTTTTACAAGCATAACCGTAATTGCAAAAGACTCCCCTTTTCTTTTATCAAAACTATGCGGGGTGTTATCTATAAACGATGTAAATATTCACGATGCAAAAATATTTACTCGTAAAGACGGAATTGTAATTGATAATTTTAATGTAACCGATTTCCGCACTCACAAAAAATTATCGATTGAAAGATACGGTAAGATTGAAGAAGATTTTTATGCTGTAATTTCAGGATTAATTCAGCTTTCAACTGAAATAAAAAGAATGAAATCAAAATGGTGGCGTATCGAGAATAAATTTTTCAAACGTCCGGGACAAGTACGAATCAAATTTGAAGTTCAAGAAAAATATACGATAATCGATATCTATTCCCCTGATAGACTTGGGTTTTTATATCAAGTAACCGGAAAAATGAATGAGCTCGGGCTGCATATCTATTTTGCAAAAATTGCCACAAAAGGGGATGAGATTGTCGATGCATTTTATGTATTGGACCAAAACAAAAATCAGGTCTCAAAAAACTACTATTCCTTCATAGAAGCAGAACTATTGGAAGCTATTAATCAAATTCTGTAGTGAAGTTGAAGTAAATAACTTGCCAATTAGCAAATGTAAGCGAAAGCAAACATTTTCAACATTGAAAACAATTTCTTTATAACAAGAAGAAATTTAATGTTTGACTCGTTTTCAAAAGATATTCCCTAAATAACAGTCGAAAAATTGCGGTATAATTTTTGTTTGAATTGTCTCGAAATAACTAATTCAAACAAAATAGGGGAACCTATTATGAAAAAATCTGTACTATTACTTTTCGTGCTTGCTTTCGCATTAAATCTTAATGCACAGAGAGCGGTACTAAAGATTGAAGCTGTCTCCCCTTACAAGTTGACAACTTACGGTCTCACAGCTTCAACTAATTCAGTTTCTCAAGGGTTGAGAGTTGTTCCTACAGGTACATTTGTATACGTATCACCGTTTAATATTCCTACTACGGATCCTATTAACTCAGCGGTATATACATTTGAACAAAAACCTGGCGGTTCTGCAGCAGCTTTTACCTCATTTAACACCAATTGGGCATATTTTAATGCTGATGTAGTTGGTGAATATAAAGTCAAATTAACCATCACTACAGCTCTCGGAACAGATGATACAACTTATAGTATCTATGCCGGAAATTATGTCGGTGTTGGTAATTTTGACGGTGTTGCAGGTACTTTTCCTAAGTGTATGACTTGTCATGCCGGAACACCTGCTTTTATAGCTGTTTTTGATAAATGGAAAGTTTCCGGACACGGAACAACTTTCAAAGATATGATCACCTCCGGTTCAAGCCATTTCAGTGCTAACTGCTTCAAATGCCATACTACCGGTGCCGATCATAATAATGTAGCCGCTAATAACGGCTTTGATGATTTAGCTGCTCAATTAGGTTGGACATATGTTGGACCTCCTAATGCAGGAAAATGGGATTCATTGAAAACCGGATTCCCAAATTTAGTTAACCATGCTACTATTGGTTGCGAAAGCTGCCATGGTCCTGGTTCAGTTCACGCTACAATGGGTGCTACAAAAAACAATATTGCTATCGATTATGATGCAGGAACTTGTGCTAAATGTCATGATTCTCCATCGAGATACAATACTGTTCGTGAATTTGAAAACTCATTACACTCAGATGCGGTTTATGAAGGTTCAGCTACAAGAGCTTTACCATCACACGATTTACAACAATGTATGAGATGCCATGATGGTATGGGTTATGTCCTTTATTCAAAAGGAATTACAACAACAACCCCAATTGCTCCTACAGTTGCTGATCACCATGTAATTAGTTGTGCAACTTGCCATGATCCTCATGGAAATAATTACACAGCTTCATTGCGTCAAACACCTGTTACCGGTGATACATTAGGTAATGCGTTTAATTATACAAATCTTGGTGGAACAGGTCAAACCTGTATGAGTTGCCATAAGGGACGAAGAAATAGTGAAACTTACGTTGTTGGTTCTTCAGTAAATTCTAATTGGGGACCCCACTATTCTACACAATCAGACGTGCTTTTTGGACAAAATGCTGCAATGTTTGACGCAAACCCATATATTTCTGGTAACCACAAATATATTGAAAATACTTGCGTTGATTGTCACATGGCTGCTACTCCTGATACCGGAAACGTTAACAGAAGTAAAGTTGGCGGACACAGCATGAACATTGTAAATCCTGAAACCGGTTATGCAAACCTAAAAGGTTGCGTAAGCTGCCACGGTCCTGTAACAAGTCTTGCTGATTTTATTGCTTCTTCAGATTATGATGGTGACGGAACAGTAGAACCAATCCAATCAGAAGTTGATGGTTTAATGCAAAGACTAAGAATTGCACTTCCTCCGGTTGGGGTTGATTCAATATCAGTTACTCAAATTACATCATTGAATGATATCACAATTCGTAAAGCTTATTTCAACTATAGAATGATCTATGGTGATGCAAGCCGCGGTATGCATAATACAAAATTCACTGTTAATTTGTTAACCAAATCAATTCTTGCTATCGGTGGTGTAATTCCTGTTGAAATTACTACTTTCGCTGCCGCTCAACAAAATGATTTAGTTTCATTAACATGGGAAACAGCAACCGAAACCAATAATAAAGGTTTTGAAGTTGAAAGAAATATCGGTAGTGGTTGGTCAAAAATCGGTTACTTAGCCGGTAAAGGAACAACAACAGAAGTTAATAAATATTCTTATACCGATGACTTAAGCGATATGGAATCAGGTCAAATTTCATATAGACTACGTCAAATCGATTTAGACGGTACAGCAAATTATTCAAAAGTTGTTAATGTTGACTTTACTCCTAGCCCGAAAGAATTCTCTCTCGGTCAAAATTATCCAAATCCGTTCAACCCAACAACTACAATTAATTTCACTGTTCCTAAACAAGAAAAAGTTAAAGTTGTAGTTTACGACGCAATGGGACGAATTGTTAGCGAAATACTTAACGATGTAGTTCCTGCAGGTAAACATCAAATTTCATGGAATGGAAACGATGCTAGCGGCGCTAAAGTTGCAAGCGGTATCTATTTCTACAGACTAGAATCTTCATCAGTAACTCTTACCAAGAAAATGGTATTGATGAAGTAATTCAGTTTTCGAAATTATTTCGAAGAAAAGGGCGATCAGAATTGGTCGCCTTTTTTTATGTCCGAATCAAATCTATTGATGCAAAATAACTTTATTATCTTGTTCAACTTTCCTCTTTTTATTAGCTTTACAAACCTAAATTCAATCAAAAATCAAAAGGAAAAACAATGATTAAAGCTAATATTGAAGATGCACTTAACAATCAAATAAATGCAGAATTATATTCGTCATATTTATATTTATCGATGTCAGCATATTTTGAATCCAAAAGCTTATCGGGTTTTGCTAAATGGATGGCAATTCAATCACAAGAAGAATATGCTCATGCGATGAAATTTTATTCTTACCTAATTCAAAAAGGGGGGAGAGCAAAACTTGCTAAAATCGATGAACCAAAAGCAGAATGGAAATCTATTCTTGATGTATTTGAAGATACTTATGCTCACGAACAAAAAGTTTCGGCAAGTATAAATGCAATAGTCGATTTAGCCCTTCAAGAAAAAGATCATGCAACAGTAAGTTTTCTGAATTGGTTTGTTACCGAGCAAGTTGAAGAAGAAGCAACTGCTCAAAAACTTGTAGATGATTTGAAATTAATCGGTGATAACAATAACGGAATCTTTTTAATTGATAGAGAATTAGGACAGCGAGTTGCTGAAGCTCCGGTGGAAGAAAAATAGTTTATGTCAATTCTCGTAACGGGTGGTGCAGGTTATATCGGTTCCCATACTGTAAAACTGCTAATTGAAAATGATGTTGATGTTATAGTTCTTGATAATTTATCGCGGGGACATATTGAAGCCGTTCCGTCGCATATTCCCTTTGAGAATTGTGATTTACTAAACTATTCTGAACTTGTAAAGTCACTCAAAAAACATGAGATTGAAGCCGTGATTCATTTCGCGGCTTTTGCTTATGTCGGTGAATCAGTTGAAAATCCACAACTTTATTATCAGAATAATGTTGTGGGAACTTTTAATCTTTTGAATGCGATGAAAGAGTTGAATATAAAGCATATTGTTTTTTCATCAACATGCTCTGTTTACGGAAATCCTTTACAAGTCCCGATTTCTGAAAGTGAATCGACTAAACCAATCAATCCTTATGCAGAAAGTAAGTTAGTAATCGAAAAAATATTAAGAGATTATGAGTCGGCATACGGATTCAAATATGTAGCCCTTCGTTATTTTAACGCTGCAGGAGCTGATTCGGAGGGTGTAATCGGTGAGAGTCATGATCCGGAACCTCATCTTATTCCTTTAATAATCAATACTGCTTTGGGTAAACGTGAAACTATATCAGTCTTCGGTACTGATTATGAAACTCCTGATGGTACTTGTATTCGTGATTATATCCACGTTACCGATTTGGCAAATGCACATTTTCTCGCTCTCAATTTTCTAAGAGAGAATAATTCTTCGGAAATTATTAACTTAGGTACGGGACTTGGTAATTCAGTGATGGAAGTTATAAAGAAAGCTGAATCAATTATCGGACAAGATATTAAAATTAAATTTGAAGGAAGAAGAGCCGGTGATCCGGCAATTCTTGTTGCCGACAACAAAAAGGCTCAAAAAGTTCTCGGCTGGAATCCACAATATAAAATTGAAGATATACTAACTCACGCTTATAAATGGCACTCAAATCCAAAATATTAAAAAGGAAAATTTGATGAAGGGAATTATTCTTGCCGGGGGTTCAGGTTCACGCTTGTATCCAATCTCGCAAATTTACAGCAAACAATTAACGCTTATTTATGATAAACCGTTAATCTATTTTCCTCTATCAATACTAATGTTGGCGGGGATTAAAGATATATTGATAATATCAAACAAAGAGACCATTCCGCATTATAAAAAATTATTCAAAGATGGAAGTCATCTTGGATTATCAATCAGCTATGCTCTTCAAAAAGCGCCTAATGGAATTGCCGAAGCTTTTATACTTGGGGAAGATTTTATTGGAAAGGATGATGTAACGCTTGTATTGGGTGACAATATATTTTATGGTTCTCTCGAGTTTTTTTACAATGCTATATCAAAGAACAAGGGGGCAACAGTATTCGGATATAGAGTTCTTGACCCGGAGCGTTATGGAGTAGTTGAGTTTAATAAATCAGGTAAAGCAATTTCAATCGAAGAGAAACCGAAATCACCAAAATCAAAATTCGCAGTTCCCGGTTTATATGTTTATAATAACGATGTTGTTGAAATCTCTAAAAATTTGAAGCCATCAGCTCGCGGAGAACTTGAAATAACTGATGTAAATACTACTTACTTAAAAGCCGGAAAACTGCGTGTTGAAAAAATCGGACGCGGAGTTGCTTGGCTTGATACAGGTACACCCGAAGCACTTCTGCAAGCATCTAACTTTTTCGGTGCAATTGAAGATAGGCAAGGATTGAAAGTCGCTTGTATTGAAGAAATAGCTTACTATAAGAATTTTATAACTTTAGAGCAACTTGAAACTTTAATCGGAAATATGCCAAATTGTATGTATCGTGATTATTTAATTAAAGTAGTTACTGAAGCTAAGGAGTAGATTTTGGAAATTGTTGAAACTCGTATTGATGATTTGATTGTGCTTAAACCAAAAGTTTTTGGTGATTCCAGAGGTTATTTTTATGAAGAATATCGCGAAGATGTTTTGTCATCCCTTGGAATAAACGTAAAGTTTGTTCAAGATAATATTTCGAAGTCGGTAAAGAATACAATTAGGGGATTACACTATCAGATAGGCGATTTTGCACAAGGGAAATTGTGTCATGTTCTGGTTGGTAAAGTGCTTGATGTTGCCGTAGATATCCGGTTTGGTTCCCCTACTTTTGGTAAATGTTATGCAATTGAACTTTCTGATGAAAATCATTTATTCTACTGGATTCCCCCCGGATTTGCACACGGATTTGCCGTGCTTTCTGAAACGGCACTATTTCACTACAAGTGTACTGCTTATTATAATAAGGCTTCCGAAAAAACTCTTCTTTATAATGATCCCGAGTTGAATATCGATTGGAAAGTTGAAACTCCGATTGTTTCTGAAAAAGATTTAATCGGGACAAAGTTTTCCGATATCGAGAAAGATTTTGTTTTTAATAAGTGATTGTTTAAAAGATTAATTTAGAATGACTTTCTTAAATCCCGCAATATTATTCGGACTTTTAGCGGCTTCAATACCGATTTTAATTCATTTGTTGAATTTACGTAAGCTAAAAAAAATTGAGTTTAGCACACTCATCTTTCTTAAGGAACTTCAAAAGAATAAAATCCGAAAAATTAAAATTAAACAGTTGTTACTGCTCCTAATTAGAATATTGATAATTCTATTTCTGGTAATGACTTTTGCACGCCCCACACTTAAAGGAATTGCAATCGGCGGAACTGCATCAACGGCAAAAACTTCTGCAGTATTTATTGTTGATAATACACTTAGCATGGGAATAGTTGATTCTAAGGGCTCTTTTCTAAATCAATCAAAAGAAATTATTCATAAAATATTTGAACAGTTTGAAGAGGGTGATGAAATTGTATTTCTTTTCACCGGAGAAAATTATCGTGATGAGTATAAATTTTCATCCAATATTTCCGAACTCAAAAAAGAAATTAATGATATTAATATTTCTTCTGTAAGCAATTCGTTAAATTATATGTTGGTTAAAGCTGCTGAATTGATTGGCTCTTCACAAAACTATAACAAAGAGATTTATCTCTTTTCCGATTTTCAAAAAAGCCGACTTGCCGATGAGAAAGTTCTTTCTGATTTGAGTCAATTCTTTAATGAAAATATTAAATTATACTTATTTGACTATTCAAAAAGCAATCCGCAAAATTATTCAATTGATGACTTTTCCATTAACTCGCAAATATTTGAAAAAAACAAATTGCTTAAAACAACAGCGGTTGTAAGAAATAATTCTTCAACCGATGTAAATAATCTCGTTGTCTCTTTATTTATAAACGGCAAAAGGATGGCGCAAAAAAGTATTTTACTTAATAGCGGAGAATCAAAAGAGATTGAATTAGAATCTATTATAGCTCAACATGGTTATCAAGATATTTTTGTTGAAATTGAAGATGACGAAATTCCGGGAGATAACCGTCGTTATGCTTCAATATATGTTGCGGATGTTTTTAATACACTTATTTTAAGCGATGACAAACAAGATTCAAAATTTATTAGTTTAGCTCTACAAGCCGCTAACGAAAATCAAGCTATTAAAATTGATGAACGTAACATTGCTCAATTGAGCGGTATCGATTTGAACAAGTATTCATCAGTGTTTATAGTTGGCTTTGATAAAATTGGGCAAACCGATAACATGAAAAATTATGTTGAACAGGGAGGCGGAGTTATTTTATTCCCCGGAAGTAAAAGCTCAATCGGTGAAATAAACAACAAACTATTATCTTTATCGATAAATCAATTTAAGTCTTACATCGAAACCGCCAAACAAGGAGCTCCTCCGATTCTGTTTCGTAATATTGACTTTGAACATCCGATATTCTCCGATTTATTTATTGATAAAAAGAATCAAAAAATTGAATCGCCGGAAATCATCAGTTACTATTCATCATCCAACAATAACGGTAGAATTATTATTGATTTATTTGATCAATCACCATTCTTAAGTGAACATAAAATCGGAAACGGAAAAATTCTTTTATGCTCGGTTGTTCCCAATCAAACCTCATCTGATTTAGGATTTAAGGGAATATTTGTCCCACTTGTTTATAAGTCAATGCTATATCTCTCTTCTCAGGTAAAAGATAACATCAAATATACTGCAGGACAGAAGATTGAAATACCATTAAAGTCCTTTATTAACAAGCCTATGCGGGTTATTTATCCGGATAATTCAGAAGAATCATTAACAATAAAAAGTAATGAGGCTGCGAATTATTTATCATTTGCTTCGACAAATCAGAGTGGCTTGTATAAATTTAAGAGTGATGATTTAATTAAAGAAGTTGTAGCTGTAAATCATGATGCTCGAGAGTCGTTAACTGAGTACTTAAGTAAAACCGAAATCGAAAATTATCTTCAAGAGGTTAATTTTAAAGGAGCACATTCCTTTGTGGATGTTGAATCTGATATCGCAACGGTAATTCAGCAAGCTAGATACGGCTCTGAATTATGGAAGCTATTTTTGGTATTAGCTTTATTGGCTGCTATCGCTGAAATGATTATCTCTCGAAATACTAAAAAAGAAATTGCGAACGTTACAAAAAGTTAGTTTACTTAAAGCGTGAAAGAATTTCATCACAAAGCGCAAAGCCTTTGGGCGTAAGTCTTATTACTCCATTTTGATTGAGCATAAAGCCTTCATCGATAAGGTTGCTTATCAAGTCTGAGTTCTGATTTAATCTTGAGTTGCCGAATTTTGAAATATATTCTTCAACTATCAACCCTCTACTTCGGAAAGCAAGAAACCAATATTCATTTTCCATTTCAATTTTTGTTAATATTTCCTTAGAGATTAGAGCATTATTTTTTTCGTCGATTAAATCAATATACATCTTTAAGCTCGAGCAATTATGCCAACGCTTTCCGTTCATAAAAGAATGTGCCGAGGTACCGAAACTTAAGTAATCGTTGTAATGCCAATAAGCATTATTATGAATTGATTCAAAACCGGGATAACAAAAATTTGATACTTCATACTGAATCATTCCTTTATCTAAAATGTAATTTATCGTTGATTCATATAAGTCGGCATCATAATCGTCATCTTGCAGAATTACCTTTCCATCTAAAACCATTTTATTAAGAATAGTGCCTCGTTCCAATATTAAACTGTAAGTTGAAATGTGGTTAATCGGTAATGTGAATGCGGTTTTTAAATTTTCTATCCACTTCTCTTTCGTTTGATTTGGCAGATTGAATATTAAATCGATGCTGATGTTTTCAAAGCCGGCATGTTTAGCGGCGATAATCGTATCAATTGCAGTTTGTCCGGAATGAATTCGTGTTAAGAATTTCAGTTCATCCTCGTTGAAGGATTGAATTCCTATGCTGATTCTATTTATTCCGGAAGAAAGAAAATCGGTCAATTTTTTGTAATCAACAGTTCCAGGATTTGTTTCTAATGTTACTTCTGCATCATCCGAAACAATAAATTTCGTTTTAATATGGCTTACAATTTCTGAGATATATTCGGGTTGCATAAGTGAAGGTGTTCCACCTCCGAAATAAATTGTATTGAATGAATGACTCGCCGAATATTTTCCGGAATAGAAATCAATCTCTCTTTTTAATGCGGACAAATAATTGGTAATATTATCCGAAGTTATAATCGAGTAAAAATCACAATAAATACATTTGTGGTCGCAAAAAGGAATGTGAATGTAAAGAGCCGCGTTATTTTTCATTTAATCATTTCGTTAAAGTTGATAACCCGGCTAAAACAAAACGTTAAAAATCGTCGTAAACGGGTTCGTTATCTTTGAGAGCGTAGTAATATTCTTGAGCCCTAATTTCAGTAACCGAAGAATTTATTTTTTTGTCTTGTTCTTCTTCAATTAACAATATCATTCGAATGCTCTGATTTTTAGGAAGCAGTTTAATTACTTCATCGGGAATACAAACTTTTCCCTTGCTGTCAGTTTTTAACATGAACTCAAAAGCTTTCATAATTTTCCCCTTTCATGAAAGTTATTTTTGTATGCCCATCAATTCACGGGCACTTTTTAATGATGAATCGGTGATTTCTTCACCACTCATAAGTTTCGCAACTTCTCTAATTCGTTCTTCTGCGCTCAGCATCTTTATTGAACTTACTACTCTACCTGCAATATCATTTTTTTCAACCATAAAATGAACGTCACCTAAACCGGCAATTTGAGGAAGGTGTGTTATTGCAATTATTTGATGATACTTTGCTAACGATTTTAATGCAAGCCCGACTTTCTGCGCAATTCTTCCGCTGACACCTGTATCAATTTCATCAAAGATTAATAATGGAAGCTTGTCGTTTTTTGCGAGGGATGATTTTAATGCCATCATTACTCTTGAAACTTCTCCCCCCGATGCAACTTTAGCAAGAGGTTTTAAATCTTCACCAAGATTAGTGGAAATATAAAACTCAACTTTATCTATTCCGCTTGAGTCGTATAAATATTCGACATTATCAATCAGAACAAAATTACCGCTTCCGTTATGATTTTGTAAATGCATTATTTGTACATCAAAATTAGCATTCGAAATGCCAAGCGAAGAGAGTTCTTCGATAACATTTTTCGATAGTTGTTTTGCTGATTTTTTTCTTGTCTCAGATAACTCTAAAGCAAATTTTCCGCAGAGTTCTCTTTGTTTGGATAAATTATTTTGAATGGAGAGAATGTTTTCTTCAAAAGACTCTGCTAACTCAAATTCATCACCTATTTTTTTTCGATACTCAAGAATTGATTTTACACTTCCGCCAAACTTTTTCTTTAATGAATTTATTGATAATAAACGATTCCGAAGGGAATCAAGTTTTTGCGGGTCTATATCAATTTGGGAATTATAATTTCGGACGTATGATTTAATATCATCCACAATTGACAATGCCGAGGCAGCTTCTTGTACAATTTCAGAAAAGGATTTATCGATTCCGTTAAGTTCATCTAATTGCGTTTTAATTTTTGCAAGTGAATCATATGTTGAATCTTCATTTTCATAAATCAATCCATATATAGAAGAGGTAAGCTCAAGAAGTTTTTCTGAATTCTCCAGAATTTTTAATTCTTCCGAGATTTGATTATCCTCATCTTCAAGGGGTGAGATATTGTCAATTTCTCTTATATGAAAAGAGTATAATTCTTTCTTCTCTTTTAGAATGCTTTCTCGCTCTCGTAACTCTCTTAATTCTTTTTGAATCCGATTTAATTGATTTATTGCAAGAGTATATTTTTCGAATAAGGTATCGTTATTGGAGAAGTCATCCAAAAATTCTATATGCATTTCGGGACGAAGAAGCGATTGATGTTCGTGTTGTCCATGTAAATCAACAAGCAAATAACCGGCTTCTTTTATAATATTGAGAGGGACCGGAGAATCATTAATAAAACAACGATTACCTTTTAATGAAAGTTCACGCCGCATTATTAATTCCTCAGAATAATCAATTTCGTTATCATCTAATAATTTCGATATTTTTTTATTATTCGAAACATCAAAAATACCTTCGACGATAGCTTTTGAAGCCCCTTTTCTAATTACATCACCTGAAGCTCTTTCGCCGAGCAATAACCCCATTGCATCGATGAGAATAGATTTGCCCGCTCCGGTTTCGCCGGTTATTATGTTGAGTCCACTCTGAAATTCGATGTTTAATAATTCGATTAGAGCATAATCTTTTATGTAAAGAGATTTCAACATTTCAACTAGGATTTAGTTAGATGTAATTTCGCTAACATTACTGCGGAAATAGTTTTGCTGTCGTAGATATCACCGCATTTTATTTTATCTTCGATTTCTTTGAGAGTAAGTTCAATAACCTGCATCCCGAACTCTCCTTCTTCACGTTTGTGGTCTCCTTGAGTTAAATTTTGCGCAAGGTATACGTGAAGAACTTCAGTACAAAAACCGGGAGCGGTTACTATTGCACCTAATTTTGTAACCTCAGCGGCTTTATAACCTGTTTCTTCCTCAAGTTCACGTACTGCACAAACTTGCGGGTCTTCCCCTTTCTCAAGTTTTCCCGCAGGAAGTTCAGTAAGAAATTTTTGTAAAGGATAACGAAATTGGTTAATTGTTACAATTTTGTAATCGTTAGTTAGTGCAACTATCACAGCCCCTCCGGGATGTACCGCAACTTCGCGGATTCCCTTGTTGCCGCTGTCATATTCAATTTCATCAACTTGAAGATCAAACACTTTTCCCTTAAAGAGGGAGTCACTTTTTAATAATTTAAAATTCATTTTCGAACGATAATTTGTGTACGTTAAGAATTATAATACGGAATAAGTTCACTGCCAAGATATTTTAGTAATGCTGTAATTACTCCCAAATCATCCAAATAGCCGACAAGTGGAGCGATGTCAGGGATTGTGTCAATTGGTGAAATAAAATAGATTAAAGCTGCAACTATAATTGCTTTGCGATGCCATGAAACATATTTATCGGTCATATAACGATAGAGTGCCATAATATCTTTAGCAAACGAAATTTTCTTTCCGACTTGTTCAAGCTTTTCCCATAGATTTGCATCAACATAATCGGCTTGCTCTTTAACCTGTTTATAATTCAATTCACCTTTCGGCTCTTCATTTTCATCACCATAATCAATTTCTCGCCATTTGATTTCGTTGTTTGACATATACTCCTCTATCCCTTATTAGTTTAAATTTCTTTTGTAAAATTTACCATACCAATCAAAAACGGTTTTCCACCAGAGTCTTGCGTTTTGTGGTTTTGCTACGAAGTGAGTCTCATCCGGAAAGTAGAGAAATTGAGATGGAACACCGAGGCGCTGTAAAGATGTGAATAATTGAAAAGCTTGTTCTTCGGGAACTCTGAAATCATATGCCCCGTGTACTACAAGGACTGGGGTTTTGCAATTGTGGATATATCTGTGAGGAGAGAACTTTTCATAAAGCTCACGATTTTGCCATGGCGTTCCTTTAAATTCCCATTCAGTAAACCAAAGTTCTTCGGTTGTTCCGTACATACTTTCAAGATTAAAAACTCCCGCATGGCTAACGAGTGCGTTAAATCTGTCTGTGTGGCCGGCAATCCAATTTATCATATATCCGCCGTAAGATGCACCTGCGGCAAAAGTATTTTCTTTATCGATGTATGAGAAATTTTCAATTGCATAATCGTAAGCGTTCATTAAGTCGGTATAAACTTTTCCTCCCCAATCGCCTGAAATTTCATCACAGAATTTTTGACCGTAGCCTGTACTTCCTCGAGGATTTGGAGCAACAACAACATAACCTTGAGCCGCAAACGCTTGAACATTCCAACGATAATGGAAATCATCCCCCCAATTTCCTTGAGGTCCACCATGAATTAAGAATATCATCGGATATTTTTTCTTTGCATCGAAAAACGGAGGACGAATTAAAACAGATTGTACTTGGGCATCATCAGCCCCTTTTGACCAGAATGTTTCCATATCGTTCATTTCGATATTTGCGAGACGCTCTTTATTAACGAATGTAATCTGTTTCAGATTTTTTCCATCAGAAGAAAGCGCAAAAATTTCATGCGGAAGATTTGTCCTTTGCTGCTTAAAGTATATCATCTTTCCATCTGACGAAGCTGCGATTGATGTGTTGTTATATTCTTTTAATAAGGTCGTAAGTTTTTTTGTCGCGATTTCAATTTTGTAAACTGATTCATAAACTTGATTTGCGGCATTAAATATTATTGATTTTGAATCACTACTCCATACTATTTCTGCGACTGATAAATCAATATCATCTGTTAAACTTATAGTTGTACCGTCAGTTCTATTGTAAAGCATTAATCGTTGTTTATCGGCTTCAAATCCGGCACGTTCCATTGAGCAGTAAGCAATATATTTTCCATCCGGTGAATAAACGGGTTGATTATCATTCCCTTTGCTTACCGAAATTAATTTGTAGTCGGTTTTACTCCCCTTTTTTGCATCAGCGAGGTTAATTATAAAAATGTCATTGTTAGTACTTGTCGCAAGGAATTCATCGGTGTTCATTGTAAATGCAACTTCTTTATCATCGGGAGAAAAAGAAAAATCTTTTGCTGAACCAAGAGAAATTGGCGGAACATCGAATTTTGAACCGAGTGTTAAATCGATAGTCTCTTTTGATTTTACATCGAATAGAAATAGATGACTTCTTTTATCACCGCGCCAATCATTCCAATGTCTATACATCAATTCGGTAAAGAGACTTGCTTTAACTTTAGAGTTTTCCAGAGCTTCATCTTTTCGTTTGTTACAATCGTCATCCACACAGTCGGGATAAACGGAAGAGGTAAACAAAACTTTGCTACCGTCATTTGACCAAACAAAATCAGATACACCGGAATAAATATCAGTTAGTTGAACTTTACTAGAGCCATCGAGGTCACATAACCAGAGTTGTCCGCCTAAAACATAACTTATTTTTTTACCATCAGGAGTAAACTTAGGATTACTCTCACTTTTTTCACTATTCAGAATCGGAGTAAGCTTAGAGCCGTCGCTGTTAATAGTATAAATATCGCTATTCCCTTTATTCAACTCCATACTGAATGTACTAAGAGAGAAAGCAATTGTTTTATTATCAGGAGAGAGAGAGAAAGAACCGATTCTTTGCATTGCCCAAAGGTCTTCGATTTCTAAAATTCGTTTTTGTTGTCCTATAAGGATGGAAGTAAGAATAAGTGATAAAAGAAGAAGCTTTTTCATTATAACCTCGTGTAAAATTAATAGACAAATTTACATTTTTTTTGTGAGAAAAATTATTCAATTAATGATGAATAACTTTAATTATCATTTGACTAATTTTTGATAAACCGATTGAGGGTTAAAGTCAGCAAGAAGCTCATCAACTTTTTCTTTATTTCCGAAATACTTTGCTATTTCAGAAAGGAGTTTAAGCTGAAGTTCATTGTCTGTTTTTGGGGTTAAAAGTAGAATAACAATTTTTGATGGGATATTATCAGCTGCTTCAAAATCAATTTCATTTTTTAGTAATGCTATTGCTATAATCGGCTTTTGGATATTTAATCGTGCATGCGGCAAAGCCAAAGTGTTTGCAATTCCGGTTGGAATAATTTCTTCACGCTTAAGGACCTCTTCATAAATTACCTCAGCGTTTAATTTAATGGTTGCGGCACAGAGAGATGCAAGCTCTTTAATTACTTCCGTTTTATCGGTTGCCTCGGAAACGATTATTAGATTTTTATTTACAAGATCTTTAAAGCTTTTCTTTTTTCTGTTTAAGAAAATAGTCATCAAAGGAGCACTCGTAATAGATGTAAAGAGAGCCATTATTACTAACGCTACAAAAACTTTTTCGTTGATTAAGCCGAAGTTAAATGCAAGAATGCCAAGAATGATTTCCATAGCCCCCCGTGAATTCATTCCGAAGCCGACAGCAAGTGCATCATCTTTTTTCATACCACCCCAATAAGCACCCAAACCACAGCCGATAACTTTTCCGGCAAAAGCAAGAATTAGAAAGACTAAAACTATTACAATATCGAAATTGGCGATGAAGTTTACCCTTAATCCAATCGAAACAAAAAAGAGTGGGGCAAATATGTTAGTTATAAACTGCTGAATAATTTCTTTAGTTTGCTCTTTTAGATGTGCTGAATCTCCAATAGCAATTCCGATGATGAATGAACCGAATATTGCATGAATACCAATGTACTCGGTAAATGCAGCACCAAGAAATCCGAGTATTAGAATAAAGTTTATAACTCCACCGGGGAAAGATGTTTTAGTTTGAATTGCCGGAATAACCAGATTTATCAACTTTCTTCCGATAACTAAAATAACACCAATGAACAAAAATGTTAAGCCGACAGTAGCTCCAAAATTGAGTCCATGTGAAGCAGTCCCCAACATCGAAAGAATTATTGAAAAAATTATCCAGCCGATTAAATCATTAACCATTGCAGATGCAATAATTACTGTTCCGATTTCTGATTTAAAAATATTTAAATCCATCAATGTTTTTGCAACTACCGGAAGAGCGGTTATAGAAAGAGCTGTTCCAACGAACAGTGCAAATACTAATTTTTGTTCAATATTTACAATACCAAGAAGTTCAGGGAAAAAATATGCGGCTCCAAATCCGACTACAAACGGAAATAATACTCCCATCAAACTTGTAGTGACGGCGGTTTTCCCTTGTTTTAATACCACACTTAAATCAACCTCTAACCCCGAGACAAGCAACAACATAATTACTGCTAAGGTTGTGAGTCCTTCATAAGCAATAGAAATATTTTTTGAGGATGTAAAAAGGAGATTAAAAAAATCGGGGAAAAGCATACCGAAAATTGTTGGACCAAGAACTATACCCGCAACAATTTCTCCCATAACTATAGGTTGTTTAAACCTTCTTGATATTTCACCGAAGGCTCTTGCAAAGAAGAGCATTACACTGATGCCGACAAGAAATAGGGTAATATCGCTTGCAGATAAATTCATTAGTTGGTTTTATCCGGTTTTACTAATAAGAGTGAGCAGGGGAGTTCTTTAAGTATGAATTCAAGGTCGTGCTGAAACAATCTATCAACAAACTTCAAAGAATTTTTGGGAGCTAAGTGAACAAAAATATCTCCTCCGTTTTCGCGAATGTAGTTGTTTGCTTCCCATCCTTCTTTGCCATAGAGACATACAGTTTCAACATTAATGTTTTTTAACTGAAGTTCTTTAATGTAGAATTTAGTTTTTTCTTCTTCCTCTTGTTGAATTTCGAGACGCACTTTTTCTGTTCCTTGAGCCGAGCCGGTTTCATATACAGTTGAAGCTAATCCGAGTACTTTAAATTCACGTATTAAAACGAAGTCTTTAGCATTTTCCAATAATGCAAATTGATATGCAAGTTTAATCATATTTTCATTTTCTTCGGTAAAATCAACTGAGACACAAAACTTGTTAAACTTGCTAAATCCGTTAGGTCTGATTGTATGAATTAACAAACTGCAAGGAGCTTTTCTCATCAATTTTCTGGCAACCGAACCGATGTAATAATTTAACATCGATTCTTTTTCTAATGCACCGGCGATTAGTAAATCGAGTGAATGTTCTTTCGCTTTTTTGATGATTGCTTTTGCAGGGTCGCCGCTTCCCCAATCAAGTTTAAAGGAATCAGCATTCAATCCTGAAGCTAAAATAAGTTCGAGTAAAGATTTTTCTTTTTCATCAGTTCTTTCACCAATGTGGAAAAGATATAATTCGGAATTAAACAAAGATTGCAACCGTTTAGCTTCGGCTAAAAGAGCTTTTCCGGTGGGAGAGAATGTTATTGCAAGACCAATTTTCTTAAATGGGAAATTCATAACAATATTTAAATTGTGAATAAATCAAAACACTCTAATTAATTGTGCAAAAGATATTAAAGCCTATTGAATTTTTATAGTAAAATCGGAAAGCTATTAATCTGCAATGAACATTGTGCCGCGCCCAAGAATAAAATTCGGGTCGAGTATTTTTTTTATGGATTTCATTTTATTGATTCCGTCATCACCGTACATCAATTTCAGATAATCTAATTTTATTTTACCGATGCCATGCTCGGCGGAAACAGTTCCGTTTAATTCGACTGCTTTTTCACAAATAGATTTATACAAATTTTTTCCGATTAAAAATTCTTCTTCATTTTTAGGAAGCATATTCAAATGAATATGTGAGTTTCCGAAATGACCATAACAGACTGAATCAATTCCGCTTGATTTTACAAGGCTCTGACAATAAAAATAAAAATCATTGAAATCTGAATCGGGAACGGCAACATCTGTCCCAAGTTTTCTAAAATTATTGCGAGAAATATATTCGTTAACTTTATAAGAGATTGCATGACGAAATTCTTTAATCCTTGCTTTATCTGTTTCCTGAAGTGCAACCCAAATATTATCGGTATCGCCGTTACATTCTTCAATTTGATTAAACCATAATTCGGTAAGTTCGTCTTCAATATCAGCATTGATTTCTTGTTCGAACCAAACAGCACATTCAAAATTTCCGTTTATTTCGCTAAAGTCATCACGCAAAAACTCAAGTGCATTTTTATCAAAAAACTCTAAAGCCCTTGCAGAAAGGGGATTATCGGGGGAATTAGATTTTTTTCTCCCTTCCGAAATAAAATATAATCCATCTTTTTCGGAGTTGAAGAAAACCACACACGATAATGTATTAAATGGAGCATCAAGTAATTTGAGTTTTGCTTTTGTTATAATACCAAGAGTTCCTTCCGAGCCGATAAATAAATCGATTGCATCCATATTGTTATGAATAAAATACCCCGATGCATTTTTTGTTGCGGGCATTTTGTAATCCGGCAGCAAAATTTCTATAACATCATTCTCCGTTGTTTTGATTATGAGTAGATTCTCTTCGGCGATAAAATCTCCACGTTTAAGTTCAACCTTTTCACCGTTTGGAAGAATTACATCAAGCTCTAACACGTAACTGCGAGTTGGCCCATACTTAAATGTTTTTGCTCCGGAAGCATTTGTTGCGATTGTTGCTCCAACATAGCAATTCTGTTCGGTTGGGTCAGGGGGATAAAGAAGATTAACTTTTTTTACTTCATCATTCAGAAAAGAGAGAAGAACTCCGGGTTCTATAACTATATATTTTTCATCAATATTCAGTTCTAATATTTTGTTCAACTTATCGATAGAAATAACAACTCCATCAGTTGGAACTCGAGCACCGGTTAATCCGGTTCCGTTACCTGAAACAGTAACATTAAAATTTTTATCATTTGCATCTTTAAGAATTGAAATTACATCTAACTCATTTTCGGGAAAGAAAACTTTTTCACAAGTTCCCTTAAAGTTAGAAGCATCAACAAGATATGCTTGAATTTCATCGGGATTTGATTTGATTAACATAGGTTATCCATAATTTTTTCTGAAAATCATCTGTATAATCAAAAATAGGAAAATCATTTAAATATTATTTCGTAATTTTGAGCAAAATATTCAAATACTACTTAGAGGAAAATATGACACCAAATTTAGACATGATTAAAAAAATCTATGCCGAATTTCAAAGTAAGGTAGATCATGCGCGTAAGTTGCTTGGTCGTCCGTTAACTTATACCGAAAAAATTCTTTACACCCACTTATGTGAGTTACCCACAACGCCATTAAACAGAGGAAAAGATTATGCTGATTTAGCTCCCGATAGAGTTGCTATGCAAGATGCAACCGCACAAATGGCACTTCTTCAGTTTATGTCAGCCGGGAAAAAAACTACTGCAGTTCCGTCAACAGTTCATTGCGACCACTTAATTCAAGCCCAAATTGGTGCCGAAGAAGATTTGCAAAGAGCTAATACAGAAAACAAAGAAGTTTATGATTTCCTTGAAAGTGTAAGTCAAAAGTATGGAATTGGTTTCTGGAAACCGGGTGCCGGAATTATTCATCAAGTTGTTCTTGAGAATTATGCTTTCCCAGGCGGAATGATGATTGGAACAGATTCCCATACTCCTAATGCGGGGGGACTCGGAATGATAGCAATAGGTGTCGGGGGTGCCGATGCTGTTGATGTTATGGCGGGAATGCCCTGGGAACTAAAATGGCCTAAATTAATCGGAGTTCATTTAACAGGTAAACTTTCCGGTTGGACTTCGCCTAAAGATGTAATTCTTAAAGTTGCCGGACTCCTTACGGTTAAAGGAGGAACAGGTGCTATTGTTCAATATTTCGGCGAAGGGGCTAAATCTATTTCTTGTACCGGTAAAGGGACAATTTGTAATATGGGAGCTGAAATCGGTGCAACTACTTCTCTTTTCCCATTTGATGAAAGTATGGTAAGATACTTAAAATCAACTTCGAGAGAAGACTTGGCTGACCTCGTTTTAACAATGAAAAATATCTTGACCGATGATGCTGAAGTTTATCAAGATTATTCTAAATATTTTGATCAGGTAATTGAAATTAATTTAAGCGAATTAGAACCACTGCTTAACGGTCCGTTTACTCCCGACCTTGCATGGCCAATTTCTAAAATGAAAGATGCAATAAAAGAAAACGGTTATCCCGAGAAATTAAGCGTTGCACTTATAGGGAGCTGTACAAATTCAAGCTATGAAGATATTGACCGCTCTGCAAGTATTGCTAAACAAGCTTTGGCTAAAGGATTAAAATCGAAAGCACAATTCACAATCACTCCCGGTTCCGAACAAGTTAGAGCAACTATCGAGCGTGACGGGCAATTAAAAATCCTTGAAGATTTAGGTGGTGTAATATTAGCAAACGCCTGCGGTCCATGTATCGGTATGTGGAAGCGTATGGATATGCCTTCAGAAAAAAACACAATCGTTACATCTTTCAACAGAAATTTTGCTAAAAGAAATGACGGAAACCCTAATACTCTTGCCTTTGTTGCAAGTCCCGAAATTACTACCGCTTTAGCGATTGCAGGAAGTCTTGCTTTTAATCCGATGACAGATGAATTGGTTAATGAAGCCGGAGAAAAAGTGAAATTAGACCCTCCAACCGGAGATGAGCTTCCCAAAAAAGGTTTTGATAAGGGGAATGATGGATATGTTCCCCCTGCTGCTGACGGCTCAACGGTAAATGTTAAAGTAGAGCATTCAAGTGATAGATTACAATTGCTTCAGCCGTTTGCTCCTTGGGATGGAAATGATATTGAAGATGTTCCCGTATTGTTAAAAGCTAAAGGAAAATGTACTACAGACCATATTTCAATGGCGGGTCCATGGTTAAAATATCGTGGTCATCTCGATAATATTTCTAACAATATGTTTATCGGTGCAACAAATGCTTATTCGGGTGATACCGGCAAAGTTAAGAATGTTTTTTCGGGCGAAGTTAAATCTGTTCCTGAAGTTGCAAGAGAATATAAAGCATCAAATACCGGTTGGGTTGTTGTAGGTGACGAAAACTATGGCGAAGGTTCAAGCCGCGAGCATGCTGCTCTTGAGCCCCGATTCCTTGGCGGTAGAGCAATAATAGTTAAAAGTTTTGCACGCATCCACGAAACCAATTTGAAAAAACAAGGAATGCTTCCTCTTACTTTTGTTAATCCGAGCGATTATGATTTAATTAAAGAAGACGATAGAGTTACCATAAAAGGATTAAAAGAATTTGAAGTCGGTAAACCATTTACTCTAATTGTAAAACATAGCGATGGAACTGTTGATGAATTTCAATTGAACCATACTTTTAACGAGCGACAATTCGAATGGTTCAAAGCCGGAAGTGCTTTAAATCTTATTGCCAAAGGCTAACGGTAATTTCTTCTTGTTATTAAAGGCTGTCGGTTGACAGCCTTTTTTATTTTCCGATTGTTATTGGGTTTAATCATACTTAATTTTTGAGCAACAAAAAAAAGGATTACTCATGAACCTCTCAAGTGAATTCTGGGATCCTACGGTTATCTGGTTTGCAATCGGATTGGTAATACTTCTCCTTGAACTTTTAGTTCCCGGATTAATATTATTCTTTTTCGGTATAGGTGCATGGATAGTGGCTCTTCTTACTCTTCTTTTCGATATAAGCATTAATGTACAACTCTTCATTTTCTTTGTTTCTTCGGTAATACTTCTTTTCTCATTAAGGAAATGGGTGAAGCAACTCTTTATGGGAAAAATCGATTCTTCTGTTGATGATAAAGAGACTACCGGCGATTTAATAGGTGAACATGCTAAAGTTGTAGAAACAATTATTCCTCCTTCAAAAGGAAAAATTGAAATTCATGGAACGAATTGGAGTGCTGAGTCTGACTCACAAATCGAAGCCGGTGAAATCGTAGAAATTATCGGTAAGAAAAATCTCACACTAAAAGTTAAATCGTTAAAATAAATTTCGGAGTTATCATGGAGCCAATTACAATTATTTTAATCGGACTGATTCTCTTTGCCTTTTTCGTTTTTATCAACACAATCAGAATAGTCCCGCAACGTTCCGCATTTATTGTTGAAAGACTCGGTAAATTCAACTCAACGCTTGAAGCCGGATTTCATATGCTTATTCCTTTTATCGATAAAGTTTCTTACAAGCATACATTAAAAGAACAAGCTCTTGATGTCCCCTCTCAAACATGTATTACAAAAGATAATATTGCCGTAGAAGTAGACGGAATTCTCTATCTTCAAGTAATAGACCCGATGAAAGCATCTTACGGTATTAATAATTATCAATTTGCAGCTACACAACTTGCGCAAACAACTATGAGAAGCGTTATCGGTAAATTAGATTTAGACAGAACTTTTGAAGAGCGAGATACAATTAACACAGCTATTGTTGATGCAGTTGATAAAGCATCAGAACCATGGGGTGTTAAAGTTACACGTTACGAAGTTAAGAATATCGTTCCTCCGCAAAGCATAAAAGATGCGATGGAAAAACAGATGCGAGCCGAAAGAGAAAAACGGGCTTTAATTGCTGAGTCTGAAGGTGATAAGCAAGCAAAGATTAATCGTGCCGAAGGTGATAAGCAAGAAATGATTGCTAAATCCGAAGGGGAAATGCAAAAGAGAATTAACGAAGCCGAAGGACGCGGTAGAGAAATTGAAAGAGTTGCAACTGCTACCGCAACCGGTATTCGAGAAATTGCAAAAGCTATTAACGAAGAAGGAGGACTTAATGCAGTTAATTTGCGTGTTGCCGAACAATACCTCGGAGCTTTTTCAAATCTTGCCAAAACCAATAACACAATAATTCTCCCGAATAATTTAACCGATGTCGCCGGTATGATTGCAACTGCTATGTCGGTTATCAAAAATGAAGAGAAGAAAAAGTAAACAGAATCTATGAGGGACGCAGAAACGCTGCGTCTCTTTTATAATTGCATCTCAATTCCTAAGAGTTCCAAACCGAGTCATCGTCGGAGTTCATTATTTATTTAAAATTGGTCATCGCCAAATACTAAAACCTTTGTGTTCATCGTGAAAACCTTTGTGTTCCTTGTGTTTAAGTGCCTTTTGTTTTTAGAAAAAAAACTCCAACATAAAGTTCACTTTTATTTGCCACGACTTTCTAATAGCCACGACTTTTAAGTCGTGGTGGTGGAATTGAAAATGCTTACGCGATAATTGGCTTTAGCCAAACCAGCGTAGTTAAATTTGGCTAAAGCCGAAATATTTTTTATTTATTTTTGTCCCCCATCTGAAGATGGGGGCTATTTAAAATTAATTGAGATAGCATCTCCAAATAATTGGGATGACTTTACTTACCATGTTTTAGTGCCTTCGGTTTTAGGAAAACAACCTCAACACAAAGTTCACTAAGGAAAAGAGAAGGCAAATTTCTCACAAAGATGCAAAGAAACCTCTTAATACTAAGTCCGCCAGAAATGATTTAAACTTTATGCGTTTTGAAGTTGGCGAGTCTCTCTATACCGAATCGGATTGCAACTTCGGTAAATTAAAAGTTGTAGGCGTAATATCTTTCTACTGTGTGAGTAGGTTTGGGATGATTTTATTTACAAATTCTTCGGTGTGAACGCGCGAATTTGCTATTTCATCATAAGTGAGGGTAAAAAGAAAATCGTAATCACCTTTTTCTCGATTCTCATAAGCCGAATATATTAATTTGCTGTATTTAATATCGACTAGGCTTGTTTTTATATACTTTTTATTAAACCACCCGATTAGTTGTTTGTGCTTCGAAGTAGAAAAACCATCTTTCAAAGCAATGGCTGTTAGAGCATAGAATAATGAATAATAAATTCTATTAGCCGCTAAACTTAACTTTTTGTGATTTAATAAAAAATCAGCATCGTCAAGCGCTTGCTCGGCCTGATTTAATCGGTAATTGATAATTGTATTTCGCTCATCATCCCTTAGAGTCACACTGTAATTCCTTCAGCTAAAGCATTTTGTACGAAAGGCTGCTTGCCACGCAATGAGTTTAAGTCATTTTTGGAAATCCAATTAATATCAACCCAGACATCATACTTGATATTAATATTGTTGCTAATATCGTAGATGACTCTCTTGGTCTCCCAATCGATGTCATTATTAAGTAGAAGCAAAAAATCGAGGTCGGAATTCTCGTTTGCTTTTCCTTTAATATATGAGCCATAAAGAATAACTCTCTGAATTAATCCGGGGAGGTTATTTTCGAGATTTTCTTTTAGCTCTTTTGCTATTAAACGATGATTTGTCATATCAAAATATAATAAGTGTTGCTGATTTTTAAAACTTGTTTCTCGAAGATTAAGATTATCAATTTGGTGAACAAATTATCTAAATAAATTCAGTGGGAGATAAGAAATTCCTAAGACTATCAACAGCATTAAAATAGCAATATCCTTTTCTCTCTTAGTGTTCTTCGTGAAAGTCTTTGTGTTACTTGTGTTTAAGTGCATTTTGTTTTAGGAAAAAAACTCTAACACAAAGTTCACTTTTATTTGCCACGACTTTCTAATAGCCACGACTTTCTAATAGCCACGACTTTCTAATAGCCACGACTTTTAAGTCGTGGTGGTGGAATTGAAAATACTTACGCGATAATTGGCTTTAGCCAAACCAGCGTAGTTAAATTTGGCTAAAGCCGAAATATTTTTTATTTATTTTTGTCCCCCATCTGAAGATGGGGGCTATTTAAAATTAATTGAGATAGCATCTCCAAATAATTGGGATGACTTTACTTGCCATGTTTTAGTGCCTTCGGTTTTAGGAAAACAACTCCAACACAAAGTTCACAAAGGAAAAACACACAAAGTCCGCAAAGGAAAACGGAAGGCAAGTTTCTCGCAAGGACGCAGGGGCGCAAAGAAAACTCCCCTCAACATTGATTCTCAAAGAGTATCGATAGATGCTTTTAGCCTATCGATAATACCTAAAAGGCTCAACATATAACCTCAAAGGAACAACTCTGAGGCATTTTGCATCTCGTTTGAACCATTTTGCAACTTGCTTGAGCCTTCTAGCATCTCGCTTGAACCATTTTGCATCTAGCGAGTTCCTTTTAGGGTCAAGCGATACCCTTTAAGGTTGGTACCCCCACCTTCGAGGTAGTAAAACGGCTTAAAATCGCACTTTTTTTGAAAAGGACGGTTTCTGCTAAAATAGCAAATTCTCTACTTTGGGGGAGTAAATCGACACCTAAGAAGTTAAACGAGAATTACTTCTTGAATGTACAAAAAAGGGCTGCCAAACCGACAGCCCTTTCAATAATTTATTTATCAGCTTTTACTTTGCTAAAAGCATCTTCTTTATCTGTGTAAAGTTTCCTGCCGATAATCTGTAAATATACATTCCGCTACTCAACTTTGAGGCATCAAATGAAAGTGAATGTTTACCCGCTTCCATATTACCGTTGAATAATGTAGCTACTTCTTCTCCGAGTGTATTGAAGACTTTTATAGTTACATATTCCGCATTAGGAATTGAGTAGTTAATTGTAGTAGAAGGATTAAACGGATTAGGATAATTCTGCTCAAGAGCATAATCCAAAACTACAGTAATATCAGTCTCAACAATAGGGGAGTATTTATAAGCCCCGTCTGTATCGAGTTGTTTTAATCTGTAAGCATATTTACCTGAAGCGGAAATATTGTTATCGGTATAAGAGTACTCTTTAACCGAGTTACTGTTTCCGTTCCCTTTAACAAAAGCTAGAGTTTCCCATGTTAAATCATCCGAAGAGTTAGCAGAGATAGCTCTCTCAACATCAAAACCATGATTATTAATCTCGGTAGAAGTCTGCCAAATTAACTTAACCGCACCGTTAACAGGCACAGCGTTAAATGAGGCGAGTTCTACAGGGAGAGGTTGTGAAGGTGATTGGAATACAAACTCACTGAACCCTGTAGTAATTAACTCGGATGTTATATAATCATCAGTTTGATTACCGTTTGTTCCGTTACGGTGATATGTTAAGGCAATTGGACCTGTGAAGGCTCCGGAGCCGGGAGTACTTCTTTTATATAATTGAAGGTCGGTATTATTCCCGTCTGCTAATTCAGTTATACCCGGGCAATTTGCAACCTGAAAACGTAGTGAATAACCATCACCCTGATTAAATACTAAACCTGAGCTTGGTTCAATTACCCAGCGGTAATTACTTACATTACCGTCCAATCCATGAGCTGTCGGGGCGTTATTAAAATTACTTACTAAAATATCTCCGGGGGTGGTTACATTAGCAAAATTAATATTACCGACACCTGTTGCACCGCTTACGGTAACATTTTGTACACCCGTACCACCAACGGCATTAGTTACTGTACTGGCTGCAGTTGTAACAGTAATTGTTGACGAGTTGTCACTGGTACTTGTAGCACTATGAGCACGGACTCTGTAATAATATGTAGTACCTGCATTTAACCCGGTAATTGTTTCGCTGGTTGCGTTTATGGTTGCATTGTTGTATCCGGAGATGAAGCTTGGTGTGCCGTAGGTGTGTGAACCTAAGTCCGAAATAACATCAATATTATACAAATCCCACTCGGTAGTTAAAGTAGTAAATGCGGTTGCTCCGGTACCTGATGGATTGGTTGTAACCCCGCCTGTTACTGAGGACTTCCTTCTAAGAGTTTTATCAACGGTAGTATAACCACCATCGCCGGTCCAAGCAGTACCAGGATCATTGCCTATTCTACCAAATATATCTACGTAGGAATCGGTTGATATTTTAAAAATGGCGACGGCATCATCACCATTAAAATTTACGGCTGTATTAGTAATAGCAGAAACCCCCTCGGGTAAAACTAGAGCTGCTGAACCATTCTTATATACTATTGTTTGTCCATGATTAAGAGTTCCTGACAATTGAACATCGCTACTAGTTGAGGCACTTCCATTTGCAAAATACTGAAGTTTATAATCTGATAAATCAACTGAATTACCTGTACCATTATAAATTTCAATATATTTATTACTTGATGATCCCTCTACATACTCAGATATAAATAAATCTGTTGCAGGGGTTGTATTGTTAAACGCTGAATGAGTTGAAACATCCAACCGATAACTTGCAGCACCTGTAACGCTATTCCAATTTGCAGTAAAACCGGTTGCAGTTATATCTGTTGCGGCACTCGCAACCGGGGCGGATAAATTATTTGTTGTAAAAGTTCTCTCAGCACCATAAGCTGTTCCAACTGAGTTTGTAGCATAAGCACGAACATAATAAAGAGTATTTGGAGTTAAACCTGTCATATTACCTGTAATATCACCTGTCCCCGCACCTTCTTCTGTTTTGAAGTTATCAACTGTCGGTGTGGCTGAAGTATTCCAAACCAAACCTTTTTGAGTAACTGACTCACCACCGTCAGAGGTAACTTCTCCTCCCCATTCTGCGGTTGTGGTTCCGTTTGTAGTAATTGCCGCATCTGTTGTTACTACAGGGGCAGTTTCTACAGTGGCTGTAATTGTTAATACATTACTTGTAAGTTCTGAAGTGCTTGTTAATTCGTCTGCACCGATTGTAACTGAAAAGTTTGTAACATTTACGTCAAAATCAGTCCCGTCATAAGATAAAGTTAATGCGGCAGTTGTTGAATTTGTGTGGACAACCGAATTAATAGAGGTTCCCGTTGGAGCGTTATTTAATGTGAAGTTAGATTCATCAAGCGTTCCATCAACAAATTCATCATTAGTTAAAGTTAAAGTAACTTCAGCGTTGTTTAGATTTAATTCTGTAAGTGCCGGGTCAGCCGCAATAGTTAATGTCGGTTCAGAGGCGGCACTTGTGGTTTGATTGTTTGGGTTGCCTGTGGCGGTTGCGGTATAGTAATTTGATGTAACACCGGAACTGTTATATTCAAAAACCTGAACGTAATATTCTGTACTTGCTAATAAATTTGTTACAGCTACAGAACTACCCGTACCGTTATAAACGCAATAATAACCGGAAGAGCCAAGTTGTGTTCCTTTACTGTTCCAATCTGCACTTGCGGTATATGCAGTACCGTCAGATGGATTTGTTATTGCTCCGCTTCCTTGCTTCATAAATACTGCTCTTGATGAGCCGTTACCGTTAGTCCAGCCGATTGTAAAGCTAGAAGTCCCCACGGGATCAAATGTTATAATGCTCGCCTGGGTGGTTGGTTCGGGGATTGTACCTGTAAATAAAATATCATCAATTCTTACGCCTTTAGATCCTCCATCGGGGGAAGTCCATCTAAATTTTAATTGCGTTGTGTTTAAGGTATTTAAATTCCAAGTTCCAGCACTGATGTAGGTTGAGGAAGTCGGTGTTGCAGATATAAATGTGTCTTCGCTCCAAGTTGACCCATTGTCTGTTGAATATTCAACCTTACAAGCGTGGTTAGTACCAGAACCATAGGTTGCGACTTTGAACGTTAGCGTTAAATTAGTAAATGATACAACATTGAAGGTTTCTGATACGATATAATCCCCAGTATGATCTAATAGCCAGTATCCTGATTGTTGAATTGCACTTTCCCCCCCATCATTAAAAGTCCAACCAGCGGTTGCACTAACACAATTATTGCTATGTATCGTTGTCTGTCCCCAAACCTCCCCAACAAAACCTGTTGAGAGGAGGAGCGTAAAAAAGAGTAAAAAGAATTTTTTCATAAAAGAATAGTCCCTTGTTAAATAAATTATAAGTTAAAAGTTGTAGTTAAAAATTTTCAATGCGATAACTGCATTTACTATAGTCTCAAAATTAGTTGCCATATTTACCGACAAACTCGCTTGTATTCTCATAAGAGAGTTAGAATTATTGTAATTTTTTGTAAAGCTTAATATTTGGTATATACTTAAAATCTTTAATATTTAATGTAAACAACTCAAAGTTGTTGATAATAGCTGTTGCTGCAATCAAGGCATCGGGAATACTTAATTTATGACTTTTCGAATATTGTTCAGTCAGTGTAACCGCCATTATTGAAATA
Organism: Ignavibacteriaceae bacterium; assembly: GCA_019638025.1. Lineage (GTDB taxonomy): Bacteria > Bacteroidota > Ignavibacteria > Ignavibacteriales > Ignavibacteriaceae > JAGUXE01. The sequence continues at coordinate 187,934 of JAHBUO010000001.1, read as the reverse complement.
TCATTATGGATATGATATGAAGGTATTCCATGTAGGTGTTTCGTTATAAATTTAAGTTCTGATTTATTAAAAGCTCCAAAGTAAAGTTCCATTTCTGTGATAGCACTTATACCGATGTTATCCAGCCCAATTTTCTCAATAACATTAATAACCTTGACATTTCCCTTTAGAAGCTCAATAATGATATTGGTATCGCATAAAACCATGATCAGTTTCTATTCCAAGCTTTGTTTCTAATCTCATTTAGCGAAATGTCTCTATTTCTCCAAATTCCAAAAAGTTCTTTGAAGTTAGATTCGGATTGGGGTAACACATCTTCTGCTTTCTTTTCAATATGTACGAAATTAATTTCTTTAAGAAACCTCAACAACAGTTCTTTTTTAGAACCATCGGTGATCGTTAAAATATACTTTTCCATTTTTTGCATCCTGGTTAACAACGTAATTCTTCTTTGCTTACATTTATTTTGCCACATGAGTAGCCTCAACTTTAAACAGATTATTTTTTCAAAACTTCGGAGTGATAATAACCGTCAGCAAAAAATATAAACAAAATAAAAATAATCAAACCAATTATTAGGGGAGAGGAGTAATACATCTGATTATCAACTTACAAAAAATAAGTATATATCTCTGTGATTCCAAAGGTTTTATGTTAAAAAATAGTTAAGGATTTTTTGGGGTGGGTAAACGGTTAAAACCGTTTGGGTTGGTTTTTGGGGAGGTCACTCAAGCCGGATGGCTAAAGCCCATTTTGTCTTTTCTTTTTTTTATCCCCCATCTGAAGATGGGAGCTATTATAAAAATGCAATTTGGATTTCATCTACTAATAATTGTTGCGACTTTAATAGCCACGACTTATAATTGCGAAGACTTTTAATTGCCACGACTTTCAAGTCGTGGATTTATAAAAATTCCCGCATAATAATTGGCTTTAGCCAAACAAAACGCAGACTCATAGGGCTAAAGCCCATTTTCCTTTTTCTATTTTTTATATCCCCCATCTGAAGATGGGGGATATTGAATAACAAATTGAGATTGCATCTCCCAAATGATTTTCAAGTCCTTAAATATCTAAGACTTATAATTGCGAAGACTTTTAATAGCCACGTCTTTTATTAGCCACGACTTTCAAGTCGTGGATTTATAAAAAATCCCGCATAATAATTGGCTTTAGCCAAACAAAACGCAGACTCATAGGGCTAAAGCCCATTTGCTTTTTTCTTTTTTTTTGTCCCCCATCTAAAGATGGGGGCTATTATAAAAATGCAATTTGGATTTCATCTACTAATAATTGTTACGACTTCAATAGCCACGTCTTTTATTAGCCACGACTTTTAAGTCGTGGGGTTAAAAAAGCCTACCCAATAATTGGCTTTAGCCAAACTCAACGTAGTCTCATAGGGCTAAAGCCCATTTTCCTTTTTCTATTTTTTATAATCCCCCATCTAAAGATGGGGGCTATTGAATAAGAAATTGAGATTTCATTTCCCAAATAATTGAAATGACCTTCAATCGCCACGACTTATAATTGCCACGTCTTTTAATAGCAACGACTTTTAATAGCCACGACTTTCAAGTCGTGGGGTTAAGAATATCCTACTCGATAATTGGCTTTAGCCAAACCAAGCGTCGTTTTATTGGGCTAAAGCCCAAATGTTTTTTTCATTTTTTTGTCCCCCATCTGAAGATGGGGGCTATTCAAAAGCAAGTTGAGATTTCATCTCCCAAATAATTTTCAAGACCTTCAATAGCCACGACATTCAAGTCGTGGAATTAAAAAAGCCTACACCGATAATTGGCTTTAGCCAAACTCAACAATGTTTTATTGGGCTAAAGCCCATTCTGTGTTTTCTTTTTTTTGTCCCCCATCTGAAGATGGGGGCTATTGAATAAGAAATTGAGATTTCATTTCCCAAATAATTGCGAAGGCTCTAATTTGCCATGACTTTAATTTGCTACGACTTTCAAGTCGTGGAATTAAAAATGCTTACACCGATAATTGGCTTTAGCCAAACTCAACAATGTTTGATTGGGCTAAAGCCCATTCTGTGTTTTCTTTTTTTTGTCCCCCATCTAAAGATGGGGGCTATTTAAAAGCAAGTTGAGATTTCATCTCCCAAATAATTGCGAAGGCTCTAATTTGCCATGACTTTAATTAGCCACGACTTTTAAGTCGTGGGGTTAAAAATATCCTGTCCGATAATTGGCTTTAGCCAAACTTAACTCCGGCTTTTTCGACAAGAATTTCTTGGGTTAATTCGAGAAATTATTTTCAGCTAAAATTGCAATGAAATAGAGTGCTTATAAAAAAAGCAACATCAATTTATCAAATTCAATATTTCGGCTCTTTCATTAAGCAGATTTCTGTACAATTTCTTAAGGGCTTCCTTCAGAAAAGATTGGTTTATTAATTTATTTGCTGCCCCAAAGTTTTTTCCAAACAACCTAAAAGTGTTCTCAATCTGCTTATCATCTAATCCTGATGATTTTGCAAAAGACAAAAAATCATTCAACTTAAAATTTCTCTTCTTTCCGTTTATAGTTAGAGCTGATTCATCAGGATCATCTTTTTCGGAAATGACTAATCTTGTTGATAATAGATCATAAGCCGGGGATAAATAAATCATATTGTTTTTATAAATTACGGAAAAGTTTTTCAGATGCATATCGGCATTTCCGGTTAGAAATGAAAAAAGAGTTATTTCGAATAAAGTTAGTTTATCCAATCCCGGATTAGACGAGTATTTATCGATTATCTTAGCAACCGATTCCATTGATCCTTTATACTTATCTTCAGTTAGTCTTTCCGATAATTGGCAAAAATCCTCCATATGAAGTTTTTTGTTTTTTTCTCTATCGATACGTTTAGTAAGATAAGCAATTTCCCCACTCTTGAATTTTATTAAGGAATGTTGAACCGTTTTAATTCCGAATATTCTCGCAAGCTTCATTGTCAGGTCTTCATTTTCGGGAAGAGAATTGTAATGTGCAGAAGGTGGTTTGAGAATATAATTTCCCCAGAATCCTACAATAGTTATTTTGGGCACTGATTTAATTGTGTTATCTAAGTCAACAGATAATTTTGACTGCACTCCAGGGATAGTAATTCTATTTTCAATTTCAATTTTTCCAAGTTTATAGATATCGTTTAATTCGTAAGGTATAATCGGAGCAATTTCATTTCCGAAAAATTTTTTACTACATGCAGAGTGAAAATCTCCCTCGTACAATTGACCGTAACAGTAAAGACATCTATTCATTCTCGTTTTCCTCAACATTTACAATGCTGACGGCACCAATAGAGTCTTTACAAACCGCTAAAAGCAATCCCATTCTATCTTTCGGATTAATTTTCCAGCTATCTTCGGTTATTTTAAGAAGCCATCCTTCCGGAATTAATCCATCAAAAAAGGGGAGCATTGTTTTACTTGAAAAACTCTTTCTGGTTATGGGGAGAGTTAAACTTATTGATGGTAAGTTTTGTGAAATATATTCGTCATCATATTCAAACAAATAACCATTCTCATTTTCTGAAATGATTCCGGCAAATTTGTCATGAAAGAAAACCTTCCCTTTTCTATTCATCGTTATTTACACGCTCAATTTCACCGGGGACCATCTCATGACCGAACAACTGTAATACTTGATTAACTTTATCAAGTCTTAATGATTCTTTTCCCTGTTCAAGGTCGCGGATAAATCTTAATCCTACTCCTGCTTTTTCGGCAAGTGCTTCTTGCGATAATCCAAGGAGTTTTCTCCTGATTTTTACAAACTCAATTAATTTTGTTTTCATATTAGAAATTTATATCATTACGGGTATAATGTCAACATATTTTGCCTATAATATACCATATCGGGTATATTATTTATTAAATGCGGCTTTTTATACCTTTTCAGGTATAAGTTGTTTAAGTTAAAATGTATTTGTTTTATTCTCTTTTTTATCCCCCATCTGAAGATGGGGGCTATTGAATAAGAGATTGAGATTGTATCTCCCAAATAATTGCGAAGACCTTCAATAGCCAAGACTTATAATTGCGAAGACTTTAATTAGCCACGACTTTAATTTGCCACGACTTTCAAGTCGTGGAATTAAAAAAGCCTACCCAATAATTGGCTTTAGCCAAACTTAACGTAGTCTCATTGGGCTAAAGCCCATTCTGTGTTTTCTTTTTTTTTTGTCCCCCATCTAAAGATGGGGGCTATTTAAAAGCAAGTTGAGATTTCATTTCCCAAATAATTGTGAAGACCTTCAATAGCCAAGACTTTTAATTGCCACGACTTTATTAGCCACGACTTTCAAGTCGTGGAATTATAAAAAATCCCGCATAATAATTGGCTTTAGCCAAACTTAACGTAGTCTCATTGGGCTAAAGCCCCGATTGTATTTTCCTTTTTATTTATCCCCCATCTGAAGATGGGGGCTATTTTAAAAATTATTATTCTACTAAAACATTCCTACCACAAATAATCTCATCAGTCAAATTTTCTAATAATAGAAAAATCTCTATTTTTTAGCACAAAAATTTAGGAGTTAAAATGCCATTTATTAATATCTACCTTCATCTAATTTGGTCAACAAAAAATAGAAACAAAATAATTAGTAGAGACCTAAAACCATTGTTAATCGAACACATTAAACAAAATGCAAAACAAAAAGAGATTTATATTGATTCAATTAATTGTGTATCCGATCATATTCATTTATTAATTTCTTTGGGAAGTAATCAATCTGTTTCGAAGATTATCCAATTAATCAAAGGAGAATCTTCACATTGGATTAACGAAAATAAACTTATTCCGGGTAAATTCGAGTGGCAGGATGAGTATATAGCTTTATCCGTAAGCAAATCAATTGTAGATAAAGTAAGAAAGTATATCGCTAGCCAAGAAGTACATCATCATATAAAATCTTATTCAGAAGAGGTTGATGATTTCAGGAAAAAATATGGATTTAATGAATTGGTTTGAGTTTGGGCTAAAGCCCATTTTCCTTTTTCTATTTTTTATAATCCCCCGTCTGAAGATGGGGGCTATTGAATAACAAATCGAGATTGCATTTCCAATAATCGCAACGACTTTCAAGCGGTTTGTTTTTCTAACCGCTAAAGCTGCCAAGAATTTTGCAAAGAGTTTTTCTTGTCAATTACAAAACTTTTGTGTTATTTTATATTGCGTAATTATTTAATTACAGACTAACAGTCTAAACCTATACTCAGGGAGACACAGGATGCAAGAAAAAAATGGGGCGGAGAAAATTCCCGCACACAAAACTGAAACGCAAAAGAAAGTTTCACAAAAACACCAAATTAATATTCCTTCCGATTGGTGGTCTTCTCAAAACAGTTATGACCATCTTCTTAACAAACCCAAACCGGGACTTAGAATAATTAAATCACCAAAAATAATTTCAGTAATAGATGCCGCTCTCCCTAAAGTTAAAGGATGGGATGTAAAAAACGGCGATTACCGAGTTAAAGTTGATGAACCGGAAAGAGATTTTAAGAAAGATAAAAAACAATTCAAATACAAAATGTTTATTGCCGCCTTTGCATTGGCACTGGCTATAATGTGGATTGTAGCAGCATTAGTATCAAATGTTGCTTTGGGTAAGTAAATAAATTAACAACATTCATAATACAATAGGTGAGATATGAAAAAATTAATTACAATTCTTTTTTTGCTTGTGCTCAGTTCACAGAATCTCTTTGGACAGTTTACGACTTTGTGGGAAAGGAAAAGTACATCGTCATTTCCAAGCTGGATGACAACAAATGGTAACGAAACAAGGTCTCTCGCTTACGGTTATCTTGCAGAATCTAATGGTGGTGTGAAAAATCATAGATTGGTTGTTGCACGCGCTTTATCTAATTATTTACATATTTTGAACGCAGAAACAGGAGCTGATATCGGAACTTTGAACGAGACAGGTATTTCTGGTGGTAATGTGGCCATAAATGATGTTGAGATTTCTGATGATGGAGTTATTTTTGCTTGTAATAGAAGAGATGACAACACAAGTAATTCATGGAAAGTTTACCGATGGGACCATGAAGCAGCAAGTCCAACGGCAGTTATAAATTATGTTTCAGGTGTAGCAGATAGATTAGGAGATAGGTTCACAATTGTTGGTAGAGCGGATAATAATACTTTAACCATATATGTAGCTTCTTCAAATTCTGCGAGAGTATATAGATTCACAACATCAGATTATGGAAATACTTTTTCTCCTTCAGTAATCACTTTGTCTGGTACCGATTATGTAGCTCCTTCAAATGTAATCGCAGCCATTACTCCGATTTCAGCAGGTGTAGAATCAGATTTTTATTACAAACAAGTAGGTAGACAGGCGTTGAAGTTTAATAAAGATGGGGTTCAACAGGGCGGTGCAATTCCTAGTTTTAATAGAATAAATCAAAATAATGCGCAATCAATAAAATATTTAAATAAAATTTTCAATAATCAACACTATATTTTAGTTGGAGAAATTGAAAGTACAACGCTAAACAACTTAAGAATTACTGGGGTAAATGTTACCGATCCTACAGTATCATCCACATATGGAGCGACTGCCTCATTGGGAACAAATACAAATGGTAACAAAACAGGTGATGTTGCATTTAAGCAGAACAGTGATGGAAGTTTTACATTGTTTGTCTTAGCAACAAATAATGGGCTAGGTGCATACACCACAAACACGTATCCACTAACACCCGTTTATTTCCCGGGAACAAATGGTTGGGTACACGATAATACAACTAAGGCTTATCTTAAAGAGGGATTGGGTGGAGGAACTTACTATTACGGTTTTACAAGTCAGATTGTTCAAAATAATGAATTTAAAATAACAAAGGGGGCTAGCTATGATTACCAGTGGTCAGGTGGCTACTGGATTCCTGGAAGCAATTCTGCAAATTATGTATGGACAATTCCTCAAAATGGGGGGAATCTTGTTGTAAATGGCGATAATATAGGGGATTTAAAAGCGTACACACATTTTACTGTAAAAGAACCTGTTAATTCAAGTAGTGTTACAGTTGGCGTAATGACTCTTGAATCAGCCCCGAAAACAATAAATTCTGTGACAGATAATTTTACGTCAGCAGGAAATGATGTTACTGTAACCGTAACTTTATCAGGTGCAAAAGCAGCTTCGGAAAAAGTATTTGTTAGATATACTACTGATAATTGGACAACTTCAAAAGTTGTGGAGGCATCTACTGGAAGTAATCCATATACTGCAACTGTTCCGGGTGCTGATGTTAATGGCACTACAAATAATTCTTATTATGTATTAACCACCACATTTTCTTTAATAGATAATCAGAGTAGTGAATATTATGATATTCGAACAATTAACTACAGTACCAATACAGGAAAAAACTTCCCGCTACCCGTTGAGCTACAAAGTTTATCAGCAAGATTACATGGGCCTAATATTATTTTAACTTGGTCAACCGCTACCGAAGTTAACAGTTATCAATTTGTTGTTGAAAGAAGCGATAATGAAGTATGGAATGTTGTCGGGACTGTTAATGCATCGGGTAACAGTAATTCACCTAAACAATACTCTTTTACCGATAATAACTTACAACAAGGGAAATATCAATATAGATTAAAAATGATTGACAACGATGGAAGTTATGAATACAGCCAAACCGTTGAAGTTGATATTGATGTTCCTAAAGAATTTGCATTAATGCAAAATTATCCGAATCCGTTTAATCCCGTTACAAACATTAACTATACCATTCCGGTTGACAGCAAAGTAATGCTTGTAATATATTCAATCAGCGGAGAAAAAGTTGCGGAGCTTATAAATGAAACACAATCGGCAGGAAGTTATTCCATTCCGTTTAATGCATTAAATCTTGCAAGCGGTACTTATGTCTATCGTTTAATAGCAAATGACTTTGTACAGACAAAGAAGATGTTGTTAATCAAATAAGCAAAAAGTTAAAGAGAACTTATGAATCCTGCCCGGTTGGGCAGGATTTTTTTTAATCAATAGAAATTATGGTTTACCAATAGAGTATGAAAAATATTATTCTGATTATTGCTCTCACTTTACTATACAATATTAATTCAGTTGGACAGACATATCCCAAAACTGAGTTTCGAGGAACATGGGTTTCATCGGTTTATAATCTTGATTGGCCTAGAACAAGAGGGACAAATTTAACTGCACAAACGGTTCAAAAAGATTCGTTGAAACGATTGCTCGATACACTTAAATCGGCAGGGATAAATAGTTTGCTTCTTCAGGTAAGACCAAACTGCGATGCATTATATCAATCGGCTTATGAACCATGGTCATATTGGTTAACGGGGGCGGAAGGGACTGCGCCAAATCCACTCTGGGACCCGCTTACTTATGCAATAGAAGAAGCACACAAGCGTGGAATGGAGCTTCATGCATGGTTAAATCCTTATCGAGTAAAAGAGGGAGCAAATACTGCAGTACATTCTTCACATGTTATAAATCAAAATCCTTCGTGGGTTTTAAGCGTGGGAACCGATCAAAAAAAAATATTAAATCCGGGTTTAGCTGATGTGAGAAACTATCTTGTGAATATTGTTCTCGATATAGTTAACAACTACGATATAGACGGAATTCACTTTGATGATTACTTTTATCCTTATGCCCCTAATGAAATTACAACTGAAGATGCCGCTACATTTGCCGCTTTCCCTCGCGGGTTTACTAATTTGGGAGATTGGAGACGAGATAATATTAACATTCTGATTTCGGCTATTAATAATGCTATTAACGGAAGCAGTAAACCGTATATAAAATTCGGGATTAGTCCGTTTGGTATTTGGAAATCGGGAACACCAACCGGTATAACCGGAACAAGTGCATACAGTTCAATTTATTGTGACGCAATTAAATGGCTTCAGGATAGAAGCGTCGATTATATTATGCCACAATTATATTGGCAAATTGGAGGGGCTCAAGATTATGATAAGTTGATGAAATGGTGGGCTGACAGTACTTTTGCAAATCAACGATTATTTTACCCGGGGCAACAATTTAGAGATTCATACACAAACAACGAACTTCCGGCGCAAACACAATTAAACAGAGCTAACAATAAAGTATTGGGGAATTCACTATTCAGAGCATCTCAGTTTATTACTAATAATCTTGGTTTTAAGGATTCGTTAAAGAATAACTATAATAAATATAAATCGGTTGTTCCCCCTTTAACATGGAAAAATAATATTGCTCCAAATCCTCCTACCGGACTAACGGCTTCTGCGGTAACAAACGGAGTTCAGCTACAATGGAATGCACCGACTGCCGCAAGTGACGGAAATCTTGCCCGATATTATGTAGTTTATAGAGGAATTGCATCTAATGTTTCTATTACTAATCCGGCAAATATTATTGCAATATTGTTTAACAACGAAACTTCTTTTTTCGATGCAAATATTTCTCAAGTAAATTATTATTACGTAGTTACTGCACTCGACCCATACCGTAACGAAAGCGTAAAATCAAATGAAGCTTCTATTCAAACATTAACTGTATTAGAAAATTTTGAAAGCGGTGTTGGTTTGTTTAATACTTCACCTACTTTCAGCGGAAGTACAACCGGAATATCAAAATTTTCTACTTCTGTACAGACAAATGAAACTGCGTACCAAGGAAACGCTTCGTTAAAAGTTATTTTGAAAGATAGTACAAGTTCATCTTCAAACTGGTCTGTTCGTTTGGTTTCGGGGAGCGGAGTTCCGGCTAATAATACGCTTCTTTCAAGTGATGGTTATATCGGTTATTGGCTGAAAACTTCTTCGGCACCGAGCGGAGCAGAGGTTAGCATTAATATCAGAGAAGGAGGAGTAAGCGGCGCACCTCTGGAAATGGGGGTTAAACAAAGTGTAATAAATGACGGTAATTGGCATTTATATCAATGGAATTTAGATAACAATAATGATTGGGATCCTTTTACCGGAAACGGTAATATTGATGAAAATAATTTTACACTTGATGCCATTCTCTTTTATGCCCCAAACGATTCCCCCGATTGGACACTCTACATTGATTATGTAACAAAAGATTTCATTAATCCGTTACCCGTTGAGATTATAACTTTTGCTTCTTCTATTGAAAAGAATAAAGTTCATTTGCGATGGAGTACTGCATCAGAGCTTAATAATTACGGCTTTGAAGTTGAAAGAAGTGAAAAATCTAATGTTAATAGCGATGATGCTTTATGGCAAACAATCGGTTTTGTAACAGGTAGCGGGAACAGTAACTCGATAAAAGATTATTCTTTTACTGATGATGTTTATGCTTTGAGCAACAGAGGAGCTATTCTAAAATATAGACTAAAACAAATTGACACCGACGGCTCCTTTAAATATTCAAATGAAGTTGAAATAGATGTGAACGGAATTTATGCTTACGAACTGTCACAAAATTACCCGAATCCTTTTAATCCGGTTACAACTATCCGCTACTCGGTAAAAAATGAGGGATTGGTTAATTTCGAGATTTATAATTTATTGGGAGAATTAATTGCTTCACCTGTGAACGAAATTAAACAACCGGGGAATTACGAATTGCAATTTGACGGTACTAGTTTATCCTCAGGAATTTATTTTTATAAAATCCGCACCGGAGAATATGTTTCAGTTAAAAAAATGATACTGATGAAGTAAAAAACTAGAGTTGAAAAGGAAGGCTGTCAAATTTTGGCAGCCTTTTTTGTTTTTCACTTAGCTGTGATTGTTTAACGTTTAAAAGAGTATTATAAGCCATAAAAATGAGTTGTAAAGCTTAAAAAAGAAATTTAAGCCGTAAAAAAGAGTTTTAGTGCTTAAAAAAGAGTTATAAGGCTTAAAAGAGTTTTTTAGCGTTTAAAAAAGAGTTATAAGCTTTAAAAAAGACTTTTAAGGCTTAAAAAAGACTTTTAAGGAGTAATCCCACGAATTTGAACTAAATTCAAAGGGTAAGAGGTGAGGGGGAAAATGGGAGAGGAAAAATGAATTAATTTTTCACCATGAAGTTTACGGCTTCTCGCCAACTACTGCCGAGATTTATGAATCAGTTTTTCCTTTGCGTTCTTCGTGTCTCTGCGAGAAATTGCCTTCTGTTTTTCCTTAGTGAACTTAGTGTTGGAGTTCTTTCTTAAAAACAAACGCACTTAAACACAAAGAACACAAAGGGTTATTTCATCACTTCAACAAAATCATCTTCTTGGTTTCATTATAATTTCCGCTTTGAATTCGGTAAAAATATATTCCCGATGTTAAACTTGTTCTTTCAAACTTTACCTCGAAATTGCCCGCTGTTTTTTGTTCGTTTACTAATGTAGCTACTTCTTCTCCGAGTGTATTGAAGACTTTTATAGTTACATATTCCACATTAGGAATTGAGTAGTTAATTGTAGTAGAGGGATTAAACGGATTAGGATAATTCTGCTCAAGTGCATAATCCAGAACTACGGTAATGTCAGTCTCGACAATAGGAGAGTATTTATAAGCCCCGTCTGTATCGAGTTGTTTTAATCTGTAAGCATACTTACCGGAAGCAGAAATATTGTTGTCGGTATAAGAATACTCTTTAACCGAGTTACTGTTCCCGTTCCCTTTAACAAAAGCTAGAGTTTCCCATGTTAAATCATCCGAAGAATTAGAAGAGATAGCTCTCTCAACATCAAAACCATGATTATTAATCTCGGTAGAAGTCTGCCAAATTAACTTAACCACACCGTTAACAGGCACTGCGTTAAATGAGGCGAGTTCTACGGGGAGAGGATTGTTAGCAATAGAATTGGTATAAATAAAATCATCCAAGAAAATATTAGCAACATTACTTGCACTGGATACTCCATAAAACATCCATGAATCGATATTCGCATCATTTGCGAGTTGTGCTTTTGATAAATCATCACCAACCAAACTTCCGTTAACCCATAAATCAAATTTATTAGAAGCAACTGATTGAGCTACTCCATAATTATAATTTATTGAACTTGTTGTGTTATTGCCGTAAATCTCAACCAAGTACGAGACCCCCTGAGAAAACGGAGTTTCGGAAACTGCACTCCAACTTCCTCCATTTCGGTAGTTCGTCGTAATTGTGTCTGATGCCCTAAAAACCCATTGTAAACCTGTAAAAACTTGTGTGCCTGCAAATGCGTTATTATCAGAGTATGTTGCTCCATCGCCAATAAAGCAATGCCAGGTTCCATTTGTAGCACCGGTTGAAGAACCGTCACTAGCACCCAATCTCAATCTGAATCTTAGTGTAAAAGATTTTCCGGCTGAGTAATCATAAATTGAAAATTTATTCACAGAAGTACTAGTTGGAGCAGATATTTGTAATTGCGAGCCTGATCCTCCAATATTAACTCCCGGATTAGAAAGTATAAATGCACCTCCCTGGCTATTACTAATTTTTACTCTGGCTGTACCACCATTTGATTCAGGCGTAGGCAAAAACGTTGTGCTTGCACTGTTGTTTGTGTTGTATGTTCCTGTCTCGGTCCCAAAATTATAAGCCCAGGGTTGTCCCCAAACCTCTCCAACAAATCCACCGAAGAAAAGAAGTGTAAAAAAGAGTAAAAAAGAGTAAAAAGAATTCTTTCATAAAAGCATAGCCCTTTATTAATTAAATTATAAGTTATATAGTATGTAGTTAATTATAGTAACACAATTTCTAACCCAAGAGGGGGTTCAAAGAAAAATTGCTTTGTTAATTTCTACCTCAGCAAAAGAGGGGGGTGCCGAAGTTCAAAAAGAACTAACAAAAAGCGTAATAATCAAATTAGAATTTGCAAGTGGGTAAGTAGATCTGATTATCAACATCAAAAAGTAAGTAAATATCTCTGTGATTCCAAAGGTTTTATGTTAAATAATAGTTGGGGATTTTTGGGGGGGAGTTAGAATCTTCTACACAATAATTGGCTTGTGCCAAATGTAATGCGAGTAAATTGGGCTAAAGCCCAAATATTTTTTTTCTTTTTATAAACCCCATCTGAAGATGGGGGCTAATGCAAAACAAAATGAGGTTGCATCTCCAAATAATGGCGATGAATTTCAATAGCCATGACTTTAATTAGCCACGACTTTCAAGTCGTGGGGTTAAAAAAGCCTACACCAATAATTGGCTTTAGCCAAACAAAACGCAGACTCATTGGGCTAAAGCCCAAATATTTTTTTCTTTTTATAAACCCCATCTGAAGATGGGGGCTATTGTAAAACAAAACGAGGTTGCATCTCCCGAATAATGGCGATGAATTTCAATTGTCGCGACTTTAATTTGCCACGACTTTCAAGTCGTGGAATTAAAAAAGCCTACACCGATAATTGGCTTTAGCCAAATCAAATGCTAACTTTTGCGGTTTATTCTTCTTAATCCCCAAGTTTTTAAAGAGAGGCAAATAATACAAAAGCCTTGCAGGATAAATCCAACAAGGCTTTGCGCTAGAACAACTTAGGGGAGTTATTCAGTTAGCTGATTATTTTTTAGGGCGATAGATATGCGGACTATGCCCAAGGAAAACTTCTGCCGCTTCCATTATTGTTTCTGATAATGTCGGATGCGGATGAATAGTTAATGAAACATCGGTAACATTAGCCCCCATTTCAATTGCAAGAACACCTTCGGCAATTAACTCACCTGCACCGGGTCCACAAATACCTACACCGAGAATCTGTTGAGTATCCGGGTCAACAATTAATTTTGTCACACCGTCGGAACGGTCTAAAGTTGTCGCACGTCCGGAAACAATCCATGGAAACTTAGCTACTTCATGCTTAATTCCTTTTTCTTTAGCTTGAGTTTCTGTTAAACCTGCCCATGCAATTTCGGGGTCAGTAAAAACAACGGCGGGAATTGCTTTCGGTTCAAATGCGACTTTATGCCCTGCAATATGTTCAACTGCAACACGAGCTTCGTGCGAAGCTTTATGTGCAAGCATCGGTTCACCCGCAATATCACCTATTGCATAAATATTTGAATCGGTAGTTTCAAGCTGTTGATTAACAACAATCCATCCTCTCTGATTCACTTCAACTTTTGTATTTTCAAGTCCAAGACCTTTTGTTTCAGGTCTTCTGCCGATTGACATTAGTACATAATCGTATTCTATTATTTCAGATTTACCCTCTTTCCCTTCGATAGTAACAGCCAACCCTGATTCAACTTCTTTTATAGAAGTTACTTTTGAGTTGAGCATAATTTTATCGAAAGAAGCTGTTAATCTTTTTGATAAGTACATAACCATATCGCGGTCGGCACCGGGTAATAATCCGGCTGTCATTTCAACTACTGAGACTTTAGTCCCGAGTGCTGAATAAACAGAACCAAGCTCGAGTCCGATATATCCTCCACCTACAACCAAAAGGGATTTCGGGATTTCGGGAAGTTCCAAAGCACTTGTTGAGTTTAACATTCTTTTGCTGTTAATTTCAAGTGACGGGATAGAGGTTATAATTGAACCTATTGCAATAATCGCTTTATCGAAAGAAACATTTTCAACTGTTCCATCATTCTTATCAACTTTTAGAGTAGTTGAGTTTATAAAACTTGCTCTACCCGAAATGTAATTTACTTTACGCTGTTTAACGAGAGTATTTAATCCGGTTGCTTGTTTGGTGATAACTTTATTTTTGAAGGCACGGATTTTCTCGACATCAATTTTAGGCTCACCAAATTCGATTCCCCAATGAGAGGCTTCTTTTGCTTCATTGATAAGTTTTGCAATGTGCAATAACGCTTTTGAGGGGATGCATCCTCTATTAAGACACACACCGCCGAGATTTTTATCTGCATCAATCAGTGTTACATTCATTCCCATATCAGCGGCGATAAATGCGGCGGCATAACCACCGGGTCCACCGCCAATTACTACTAAGTTTATTTTATTATCCATAATAATTTCTAATTCAATATTTATAAAAAACTATAACAAGAATCTGTAAGGATTTTCGAGGGCATCAATAATCCAACGTAAAAAGCGGATACCGTCAGCACCATCGATAATTCTATGATCGTATGAAAGAGATAAAGGCATCATTAATCTTGGTTCGAATGACCCGTTTTTATAAATCGGCTCAAACGATGCTTTAGAAACACCTAAAATTGCAACTTCGGGTGAGTTAACAATCGGTGTGAAATAAGTTCCGCCAATACCGCCAAGATTTGAAATTGTAAAACATCCACCTTGCAAATCATCAAGACCGATTTTTCTTCTCCGTGCTTTATCAGCAAGTTCATTCATATCTTTGGATAGTTGGAAAATATTCTTTCCTTTAACACTTTTTACAACAGGAACAATCAATCCGTTTTCGGTATCAACGGCTACTCCGATATTAACGTAATCTTTGTAAATAACCTCTTTACGTTCCATATCGATGCTACTATTAAACTGAGGAAATTCAGTTAAAGCTTCGGAAATAATTTTCAGTAAGAAGGAGGTTACGGTTAGTTTAGTCCCTTCCTTTTCGGCAGCTGAAGCAAGCCCTTTGCGGACTTTCTCTAAGTCTGTAATATCAGCTTTATCAAATTGAGTTACGTGTGGAATAGTTGCCCAAGCGTAGCTTAAATGGTCAGCGGTTTTTGAGCGGATGTTCGACATCGGTTTTCTTTCGATAGCGCCAAACTTCGAGAAATCGGGGAGGGTTTCAGCTTTAATTCCCAAACCGCTTCCGAACGATGCCGAAGAACGATTTTCATTCAGACTTTTTACATAAGCTTTAACATCGTCTAAAGAAATTCTTCCGTTAATTCCTTTACCGGGGACATTATTAATATCAACTCCAAGTTCACGCGCTAATCTTCTTACAGAAGGAGCGGCAGGGGCAGCATGTTTTAATATATCAGGTTGAGTATCAACAAATCCGGCTCTCTGAAGATTCGGATTTACTTTTCCTTCTTCTACTTTAGCCGGAGCTTCCGTTTTGGTTTCTTGAACAGCTTCAACTTTCGGTTCTTCTTTTTTAACTTCTTTTGTTTGAAGATTTGACTCCGAAGTAATAACGGTTTCGACACGCATCACTACTTGTCCGACTTTAGCTTTATCCCCTTCTTTAATAAAAACTTCAATCACTTTTCCGCTTACGGTTGAAGGGACTTCAATTGTTGCTTTATCGGTTTCTATTTCAAGTACGCCATCTTCTTTATTTATCATATCGCCGACACTTACAAGTACTTTAAGAACATCGGCAGAGTGAATGTTTTCGCCAAGGTCAGGAATTACAAATTCAATCATACCTCCTGAAACAACTTCCTCTTTTTTTGCAGATGGGGAAGGTTGTTCGGAAACACTATTTGTCTCGATAGATTTAGTCTCTACAACAACGGCATTCACCTGTTGAATAGATTCTTCACCCGCTTCAACACGAAGCACCACTTGACCTACTTTTACTTTATCGCCATCTTTAATAAAAATATCTTTTATTATCCCTTCAACATTAGAGGGGACTTCGATGGTTGCTTTATCGGTTTCTATTTCCAGTACAGGTTGTTCCAACTTAAGGTAATCACCTTGTTTCACAAAAACAGAAAGAACAGATGCTGCCTGGATATTTTCTCCCAATTCGGGAAGAATAAATTCTTTCATTTTAATTCCTAAAATTCATTACTCATTAATCGTTATCTTAACATTTTTATGATATCATTGGATTTAGTTTTGCCGAATCGATATCTAACTCTTTCATCGCCTTTTCAACTTGCGACATTTTGATGCTTCCTTCTTGAGCCAACGCATATAAAGCACCCAAAACAACATAACGTGCATCAACTTCAAAGAAGTCACGTAATTCGGGTCTTGCTTCACTTCTTCCGAATCCATCAGTACCGAGAGAAACAATTCTTTTCGGTAGCCATTTAGAAATTGAATCAGGCAAAGCTTTAACATAATCAGAAGAAGCAACAATAACGCCATCGTTATCGTTAAAACATTCTGTTACATAAGGGACTTTAGGTTTTGCCGATGGATTTAAGAAATTATATCGTTCAACTTCAAGAGCATCTCGTCGTAATTCTTTATAACTCGTTACGCTCCACACATCAGCAGATACTTTATATTTGTCTTCGAGAATTTGCTGAGCTTTAAGTACTTCGTTAAGGATGGTACCGCTTCCGAGCAAATTAGCTTTTAATTTATGTTGTTTGGAAGATGGTTTAAGTTTGTACATTCCTTTTAGGATGCCTTCTTTAGCACCTTCCGGCATTTCGGGCATCGGGTAATTTTCATTCATAACGGTTAAATAGTAGAAGACGCTCTCTTGCTCTTCATACATTCTTCTTATACCGTCTCGTATAATAACTGCAAGTTCATAAGCATAAGCCGGGTCATAGGCAACTAAGTTAGGAACGGGATAAGCAAGTAAGTGGCTGTGTCCGTCTTGATGTTGTAAGCCTTCGCCGTTAAGAGTTGTACGTCCTGCGGTTCCGCCGACTAAAAATCCTTTTACCCGCATATCTGCCGCAGCCCAAATGAAATCACCTATTCTTTGTAAACCGAACATCGAGTAATAGATGAAAAATGGAATGGTATTAATTCCGTGAGTTGCATAAGCGGTTCCGGCAGCTGTAAATGATGCTATTGAACCGGCTTCGGTAATACCTTCTTCAAATATCTGACCGTTTTGTGCTTCTTTGTAGTAAAGAAGACTATCTTTATCAACCGGTTCGTAAAGTTGACCGACGTGTGAATAAATACCGACTTGTCTAAACAATGCTTCCATACCGAATGTTCTCGCTTCATCGGGAACAATAGGAACGATAAGTTTACCGATTTCTTTATCTCTTAACAACTTTGCTAAAATTCTGACAAATACCATTGTTGAAGAGACATCTCTTCCGTCGGTCCCTTTGTAAAACTCCTGGAAAATTTCTTCGGGAGGAGTTTTGATAGGACGAACATCTGTTTTGCGATAAGGAACTGGTCCACCGAGTTTCTCTCTGTGGCCTCTTAAATATTTCATCTCCGGACTATCATCTGAAGGTTTGTAGAACGGAGCTTTAGAAACATCTTCATCTGAAATCGGAATGCCAAAGCGAGTTCTGAATTCTTTTAATTCTTCCTCGTTTAATTTCTTTTGCTGATGAGTAATGTTTTTCCCTTCACCGGCTTCGCCGAGTCCGTAACCTTTAATGGTTTTGGCAAGAATTACGGTCGGTTGACCTTTATGTTCAACTGCGGCTTTGAATGCTGAATAAACTTTTTCCGGGTCGTGACCTCCTCTTTTCATCTTTCTCAATTGTTCATCGGAAAGATGACTAACCATTTCAAGAAGTTCGGGGTCATGACCAAAAAAATCTTGACGGAAATAAGCCCCCGATTCAACTGAATACTTTTGATATTGCCCGTCAACAATTTCACCCATTCTTTTAACAAGTTTACCTTTAACATCTTTAGCTAAAATGGGGTCCCAATCGCTACCCCAAAGAACTTTAATAACATTCCAACCTGCACCTCTGAAAGCTGCTTCAAGTTCTTGAACTATTTTTCCGTTTCCGCGCACAGGTCCGTCAAGTCTCTGAAGATTACAGTTAATTACGAAAATCAAGTTATCAAGTTTTTCGCGTGAAGCAAGATTTATAGCACCTAATGCCTCCGGCTCATCTGTCTCACCGTCACCGAGAAAAGCCCAAACTTTTCCGGTATTTTTCTTTAATCCTCTATCTTCTAAATATCTGTTAAAACGAGCTTGATAAATAGCATTAATTGGACCTAATCCCATAGAAACTGTAGGGAATTCCCAGAAATTCGGCATAAGCCATGGGTGAGGATAAGAAGATAATCCGCCTCCCGGTTTAAGTTCTCTTCTGAAATTCTCGAGTTGTTCGATATTTAATCTTCCTTCAAGAAAAGCGCGAGCATAAACACCCGGAGAAGCATGCCCTTGAAAGAAAATTTGATCTCCTTCGTAATCATCCCCTTTACCTTTGAAGAAATGATTAAAAGCAATTTCGTAGATTGTTGCTGCGGAGGCGTAAGTTGAAATATGTCCACCCACACCGGAATCACCTTTATTTGCACGAACAACCATAGCCATAGCATTCCAACGGATTAAGCTCTTAATACGTCTTTCAATTTCTCTATCACCCGGGAAAGGTGGTTGTTTTTCCCTTGGGATAGTATTTATATATGGAGTGTTAGCCGTAAAAGGGACTTCTACTCCCGATTTATGAGCTCTGATTTGTAATTGTTGAAGTATTTCGATAACACGTTTTGGCCCGCCGTTTTGCAACACATAATCTAACGAATACATCCATTCTTGATTTTCAACCTCTTCTTGAGAGATTGGTTTCAGTTTATCATCTGACATTATTCTATCCTTATTCATTTATTCGAAAAAAGTAATTAAGCACCGCTGGCATATTTGGATGATTAAAGCTCCCTCTTAAGCAAAAATCAATATTGCCGATGCTTCATCGGTTAAAAACTGACTGCAAAACATAAATAAAATAGCCCTAAAAAACAATTTAAGAGATGTCGCCTTGAACCTCACATATTTCATTATGTGACTGAAGCTTTTCGAAAAAAATAAAAGTCCACAACAGAGTTCTGATTATGTAAACTTTCTCCTAAATTTTCCGATAATGTAGGTACAAAGTTAATTGTTTTGAATAATTCAATTAGTTGAGTTTAAGTAAGTCAAATAGCTGTTGGGAGACTAATTGTATATCTCAATAGCACAAACTTGAAAACGGAGAAAAAATGTTTAGTTGGTTATTAAATTTAAAGGTTCGATTTAAATTAACTTTTAGTTATGCTTTATTGATTTTCTTTTTACTGATTATCGGTTTGCTTTCATTAAATGAAATGTCGAAAATAAGTTCTAATACAGTCAGTATTGGAGAGGTGGATTTGCCCGGAATCGACTTACTCTTGCAAGTTGATAGAGATATGAATCAAGCGGTTCTGGCACAACGAACATTAATGTTTACCGATTTGGCAGACCCCAAGTTTGAGGAATATGTTAAAGAGAATGAAAATAACATTAAACAGGCAGTGGAACGATGGGATAAATATAAAGCTATCGAGGGAATCAAAATAGATCCCACTATGATTAAAACCTATGAAGAAAAACGTACTCAATGGATTCAGATTTCTAATCAAATTGTAAATCTTAGGCGTTTAGATACTCTGGAAGATAAGTTGAGGGCAAACGAACTTTCTTTGGGTGAGGGGAATACAGTTTTTACTGATGCTCGTGAATATCTTGACCAACTAACGGAAATATCCGAAAACAATGCAAATCAAAATCTTGAAGATAGTAAAGCCTCATATTCTGCATCAATAAAATTACTTTCTTTTGGAATGTTAATAATCATATTAATTTCTGTATTTGCCGGTAATCGGATATCGAAATTAATCACTTCACCACTCGCTCAAGCAGAGGAAATGATGGACGATTTAAAAAAAGGGCACATTAAGGCTAGAATCGATTATAAAAGTGGTGATGAGCTTGGTAATCTTGCTGAATCTATGAATTCGTTTGCTAACACATTGGAAGGTTTTACTTCGACAATGTATTCTGTCTCAAATGGTGATTTATCTTCTGAAGCAAGGCTTCTCGATACAGATGACGAATTATCCCCGGCTTTGAATAAAATTGTGTATACTTTACGAGACCTACAAAATGAAACAAATTTACTAATAAAAAACTCTGTTGAGGGGAATTTAAATTTTAGAGGAAATCTGAATAAGTTTGAAGGTGCTTATAAAGAGATAATAGCGGGCGTTAATAATACACTAGATGCAGTAATCTTACCGATTCAAGAAGGCTCCAAAGTTTTAGAAATAATGGCAAAGGGAGACTTTACAAAAAGAGTTAGTGGAGATTATAAGGGAGATCATCAAATAATAAAAAATAGCATTAACACTGTAGCTGAATCACTAAATTCTGCTTTATTACAAGTTTCAGAATCTGTTCAAGCAACGGCAAGTGCAGCAAGTCAAATATCATCAAGTACAGAAGAAATGGCTGCGGGGAGTCAAGAACTTTCCTCCCAAACCTCAGAAGTAGCCACAGCCGTTGAAGAGATGACATCAACTATACTTCAAACTACCAAAAATGCAAATACAGCAGCAGAAAATTCACGCAATGCAAGTCAACAGACCAAAGTTGGTGTAATACAAATAAAGGAAGCTAAAAAGGGAATGGATAATATAATAGCTTCAACCCAAGCTACCGGACAGATAATAAATTCACTAGCGAATAAGACCGACCAAATAGGAGAGATAGCACAAGTAATTGATGATATAGCAGATCAGACAAATCTACTTGCACTTAATGCTGCAATAGAAGCAGCGAGAGCCGGAGAACAAGGAAGAGGATTTGCAGTAGTAGCTGACGAGGTGAGAAAATTAGCTGAAAGAACAACTAAAGCAACTAAGGAAATAGCAGAAACAATAAAAGCAATTCAAAGAGAAGCAAAAGAAGCAGATTCCTCGATGGAAGCCGCTGGGAGAGTGGTAACAAGCGGAATAGAGATGAATAATAAAGTAGAAGCAGCTTTGATAAATATTGATGAAAGTGTACAGAAAGTTGCATTTGAAATAGATCAGGTAGCGGCGGCAAGTGAACAGCAATCCACGACATCGGAGGAGATAAGCAAGAATATAGAATCGATAAGTAGTGTAACGAATGAAACCACAACGGGTATCCATCAAATAGCCAGAGCAGCAGAGGACTTGAATCGCTTAACAGTTACTCTTCAAGATTTAGTAAGTAGATTTAAGATAGACGGACATGAGAGTTCTTTAACTTACAATCGCAGAAAACAACTTAGTTAAAAAAAATACCCCCAAAAGAAAAAATCCCGTGAGAGTAATTTCTCACGGGATTTTTTAATAATTACTTAACCAACATCATCTTTTTAATGGATGAAAACTTATCAGTTTCAATTCGATAGAAATATAATCCGCTGGGTAAAGTACTTCCGTTAAATTTGATTTCGTGAAATCCGCCACCTTTAACTTCATCGAGAAGCAGAGCAACTTCTTCCCCAAGTGAATTGAATACATTCAGCTTAACGTTACTTTCTTGAGGGATAGAGAACTTGATAACTGTCTCCGGATTAAAAGGGTTTGGATAGTTTTGCGAAAGTTGAAAATTAAATGCTTCGCCAAAATTAACTTCAATCTCGGATGAATAACTGAAGGTTCCATCGAAATCTATCTGCTTTAGTCTGTACTTTGATGTACCGAATAAAGGAGAGTTGTCAGAAAAAGAATATGTTTTTGTTGATAATGAAGTCCCAATACCATTAACAAATCCGATATTTTCCCAATTTGATGCTGAGTTGGAACGTTCAATCTCAAATCCTTTATTGTTGGTTTCGGTAGCAGTTGACCAGTTAAGTTCAATGCTATTATCAACAACGGTTCCGCTAAAAGAAATTAATTCGACAGGGACAGGATTTGTTGATTGCAGCTGTACATTCAATACGGTTGTCGTTAAATACGATGTTGATACATTGCTGAATGTTTTAGTAACAAAACTATCCGCCGAAAAAGAAAGAGTATAATTTCCCGCATAAATCATTCTGTGATAATTTCCGGAAACAGAATCCGAGTAAATATGCGAGTTATTTGCGTCATGATTTAGCACTGTAACTTTAGCTTTTATAGGATTACCGTTTATATCTGTTACTACTCCTCTAAATCCGTGAAGAGCATTTTCAAGATAATTCAAGAGAGATTGCTTGTTGTAGTTCCAGTAAGTCGGCAATGATGATGCGGCGACAAGTTTGGTATTTGATATTTCGATACAAACCTCTTTACATCCGGCAAAGTAATTCATGTAGTCTTGCCTTCCTCCTTCAACGGTATACCAATCGTATCCGTTTGTGATACCATCATTGTAACCTCTCATATAAGAAGTTCCGGGGCTATTTTCTTGTGCTGTATCTGCATAGAGATGACTAATGAATTGATACCAATTATCATCGGGATGACGGGCTTGCCATGTGTCCCACGGATAATTTATTACTTCGGTACCACCATGAAAATTAGCGGAGATTACAAAATTATAAGATTGGGCAAGATTCATCATTGCAATGGTTTCTGGTTGCCAAGCATAACCATCGGGATGTAATCCACCTTTAGGGTCGGGGAAGTTACGATTAATATCAACATTATTTGCGTTTCCTCTCCTAGCTCCCGAAACTGTAGAATTACCGCTTCTGTAAGTGCCGTCAGGATTCGCATTTGGATTAATCCAAATCTCTAAATTGTTTACAAGATTTGTAACTTTCGTATCTGTTCCATAATTCGAAAGAAGATAATCGATTAATCTCAACATCAAAACATAGCCGGTAGTTTCATCGCCATGCATTGTAGATGAATATTGTGTGCGCGGTTCTTGCTCTCTTTGATTCACATTATCGCTAATCACCGCAAACAAAATTTTTCTTCCTTGAACTGTAGTTCCGGCATCAACTATGCGGCAGAGTGTAGGATAATTAGTTTGGAATTGGTACATCATTGCAACATAAGCATCGTACGTTGGATAGGAGTCCCAATCCATGATTCCTTCAACGGTAGAACTCATTTTAACATTTTCAACATCACCCGGATGTTTAAGAACTTCAATTGGAATATCGAATTTAGAAAAGAGATTGAATTCCTCTTCATTAGCATAAGCATAAACAGAGTCATTCTTTACATTATCTAATGAAATTATTTTTGAAAGATTATTAAGGACTAATTCGGGGCTTCTGAAGAATCTAAAATAGACTTCTCCGTTCTTTTGGAAAAATTCAGAATTTAATTGTTGTCCGTTGGTGGTCAGCGTAATTAGTGAAATCAAAAAGAATAGAAATAATTTTTTCATGGATATTCCGGAAAAATACTAGTGAAATAAAACTGCATATAATTCGTTAAAGACTTCCCTTCTGGTTTTACCAGTGAGGGAGATTAATTTGTTTTTTGTTTTTTCATCATCAAGATGTGATAAATATTTATTCAGTTCATCTGAAGAGACTGTTTTATCTGCATTAAAAGCAAAATCTTCATCATCAACATAAATTCCCATGAGTGCTAATTTTTGTGTTGGAATAAAAAGCGAATCGGTATTCCATACATCTTTATATGGGAATAATTGACATCCGGCATCAAGTAAAACAGATTGAACTTCTCCATGTTTAACATCCTCGGGATTACATTTATTTTTAACAGCAAGTGCTGCCAATGCACCTGCAGCTTGTCCCGTAAGCATCACAACAGGTTGCAAACGAGAACAGCCATTAACAATATGAGTTACTGAAATGCTTTTTTCGGCAACAATCAATCCTTTTACGTTTTGTGGTATTAAGCATCCAAGCGGAATTTGAAAAGGAGCATTCGCAGGTAGTGGTTCTACCAATCTTTCATCCGGCTCAACAAAAAATTTACTGTGATGATGATCTAAGAAATAATCACCGACTGCTATACTTTCTTTTTGAAGTTTTGGTCGAAAAGATTTTTTTGTAGGAATTACATCTTCTTCTTTTAATAAAACTTTCCCTTTTACTCTGCGGCTTTCTCTTACATACGGAATAAATGGAAGGGAATCATCTGTCGGGAATTCATCTGTTGCGAGCCCCCATTCCGGGTGCCCTAATTTTGTTTGAATATAATGAACATAATCGAGAGTTAATTCTTTGGCTTTCTTGTAATGCAGCTTTCTCGATTTCTTATTTTCATAAATATCTTCTGTTGTGGGATAATCATTTGCTCTGAAGGGCCAGTTAAGAAGATATTTTTTATTTGGCAAAGCGGCGTAACTGATAAAACTTTCCCAATTGTGTAATTTATGGTTGAGATAATTTTCGTCGTTAGAGTTTGAGTCTTCGGCAGTAGAATTTTTAAATTTTCTATATTTATAATTTTCCGAAGGAGTTACTTTAGGTGCTTCTCCCGAATATTTTTTTAGAATAGCGCAGAATGTTATATCCTGAACTTCAAAATCGTGTTCGTAAGGAGCATCTATCTCACCGGTGTCGGATTTGGAATCTCTACCCAATCGATAAGGTATATTTCCTTCTTTAAGAACATCCCCATATTCAGTTGCTTCAATTACAATTTTAGTGTGAACTTCATCCATGTGCCCGTCTTTCATATTGAGCCGGACACCATAAACCGCATCGTTTTCCCGAAGTACTTCGTGTAAAGAGGTTTCAAACCAAATTGTTAAATTACTTTCTTGCTCTGCAAGTTCGTGTAGAAATTTCTTTCCGATTTTCGGTTCGAAACAGGTAAGGCTGATCCATCCGGTAAAAGTTTTATCTGTACCGCCGTAATAATCTTCAATCTTTTTACGGAGTTCGCCAAAAATCCCGCCACCAAGTGCATACTTATTACCGTCGAAAGCAGAAACCCCTGCGGAAGTAATCATTCCTCCCAGCCACGGAGTTTCTTCGACAATCAAAGTTTTAATTCCGAGTCGCGCAGATTGAATCCCTGCCGCAACTCCACCGCATCCACCACCGATTATTACAACATCAAATTTAGTTGTTACCATATAATTCCTCTTCAACAGACTCACAGATTACATGGGCGATAGTAATATGCCCTTCTTGAATTCTTTGTGTGTTTGATGAAGGAACAACAATCGGGATGTCAACCAAAGGTTTTAGTTTTCCGCCGTTTCCACCGAGTAAACCGATTACCTTAATTCCTTTTTGATGTGCCATATCGACAGCTTTTACAATATTAGGCGAATTTCCGCTGGTCGATATTGCAAGAAGTACATCTCCCTCATTTCCTAATCCTTGAATATTGCGTGCAAAAACATTTTCGTAACCGATATCATTTCCCCCCGCAGTAAGATTGGACGAATCTGTTGTTAATGCGATTGCAGGAAGTGCGGGTCTATCTATATGATGACTCAATCGAATCATAAATTCGGTTGCGATGTGCTGACAATCAGCCGCACTGCCGCCATTTCCGCAAAGTAACAGTTTTTTGTTGTTCTTGTATGCTGCAACCAAAAGATTGATTGATTCAATAATACTCTCCGAACAGGCATCTATCATTTTAATTTTTGTTTCTGCACTTTCGGTAAAAGACTCTACAATAAATTCTTTTATATTCAAATTACTATCCTTTTGATTTTCAGTTTAGATTAGAATTGATTTTTTTACATGAACGGCATCGGCAAATAACTTTAAATGTTCCCAGTGATTTTCATTTTCGAAGTGATTTCCGGTAACAATTAGCTTTGCCCCGCTTGCAACCAACTTGGAGGCGGTTTGGGGATTCCGAATTCCACCACCGACTACAATCGGAATATCTACCATTTATGAAACAGCTTTAACCATTTCAAACGGAACATGATTCTTTGCCCCCGATCCGGCTTCAAGATAAACTAATTTCATCCCCATATACTGAGCAGCAAGTGCAGTTGCAACCGCAATACTTGGTTTGTCTGAGGGTATCGGAAAACTCCCGCTAATGTATTGTGCGGTTGTTTGTGTTCCCGATTCAATCAACATATAACCGGTTGATATTGTTTCTATATTATATTTTTTAATCATCGGTGCGGCGATTACATGCTGACCAATTAAATGTTCCGGATTTCTTCCGCTGATTAAAGAGATGTAAAGAAGTGCGTCAGCATCTCGGCTGATTTGATTAATACTCCCCGGAAATAGAATTATCGGCAACGTTGTTTGCATTTTTATGCTTTTAACATACTTTGAAAACTCTTCGTGTAAAATTAAACTGCCACCTAAAAGTAAACCGTCAACTTCTGCTTCATCACATTTAGCTAAAAATTCGGGAATCTTTTCTTGCGGTAAGTTATCGGGGTCGATTAAAACGAGATATGCCGCCCCAAATTTATCTATTCGGGATTCTAAATGGTTGTATATTTTCATAAATCTCAATTTAAATAGTGTTAAATATATTGATTTTAGGGAAGAGTACAAAAGATATGGTGGATACGGAAGTATGAAAAAATTGCCTCATTGCTTTCATTTTGCAATGAGGCTAAAAGTTTATTTTGTTGATGATTCAATCTTCTCAACAAATTCGTCGTATGTGTGCGCTCCCTCAAGCAAAGCAATTTGTTTTCCGGAAGAATCGTAAATCAAAGTTAGAGGAACTGCACCGCTCCAATCTTCACTAATGAAGTTAATCAGCATTTCATCTTTTTTGAAGCCGTTAATATAGTGAGAAAATTTGGCGTTCATTTTAGTTAAGAACGGGATTACCTTCTTATCTTTCTCTTCAAGATAATCAATGCTAAGAGATGCGAAATCTAATTTTTCAGAATACTTTTCGGATAACTTAACGATATCGGGAAACTCTTCTACACAAGGGATGCACCAAGTTGCCCAAATGTTTAAGAATAAATATTTCCCGTTGCGATTATTAATAAGTTCCGAGAGTTCTTTTTCTCCCGCAGTTATTACCTCAATTTTTACATTCTCTTGATTTGAACCCTCATTCTTACATCCGATAATCAGCAAAAATGAAAAGAAGAGAAGAAGAAATCCAATTTTCATTTGGACACTCTTTTAATCGTACAACCGAAAGCTTTTGTTGTAGGATTACTTACTTTTTTACCTGCTAAGATTTCATCTAAAGTATTTCTTAAATCATTAACTTCAACTTCGGCTTCTTTACGGCTGTCGTCAATTCTGCCATGATATAAAATTTCATACTTTCCGTTAAGCACAAAAATTTCGGGAGTTACTTTTGCGGCATATTTATCGGCAATAATGTTTTCATTATCCTTTAATACCGGAAAGCCAAAATTGTTATCAGCCGAATGTTTTTTAATTTCTTCAACACTTTCTTGTTTGTTTGAATTTATTCCGATAAATGCGATATCCTTAGATTTATAATCTTGATAAATTTTTGCCATTCGGGTGTTATAATCATTTGAAATAGGACATTGAGTAGCAATAAACATCACAACAATCGCTTTTGACTTTTTGTAATCGGAAAGAGAATGAGTTTTGCCGTTATAATCGGGAAGAGTAAATTCAGCCCCTTTTTTTACATCTTCAGATTTAGGAAGATTAGCAAAAGAAATATTTGTTACTAACATAAGCAACAATAATAAAGCAGTTTTTTTGAACATATTAGCTCCTTTTATATAGTAATTTGATAATTAATAATTTGCCCGAAACATTTTAAAGATTGAAAGTTTATTACGCAAGTCAATTTGTAAATCTAAACCAAAAATTAGAGAGAAAAGTTCTATTGAATTTAGATGGACTTTTGCTCTCATTTTTACGAATTTAGCGCTATTAATTTATTTGAAAAAGGATACAACATGGCAGTTATAAGACCATTTAAAGCTTTACGTCCTCATCCACAAATTGCTTCATCTGTTGCAAGTGTTCCTTATGATGTAGTTAACACTTCCGAAGCCCGCGAATATGCAAAAGATTTCCCTTATAGTTTTTTAAGAATAACAAGATCCGAAATTGATTTCGAAGATTCACAAAATCCATACGATGAAAAAATTTATAAACATGCAAAAGAAAATCTAATAAAAATTAAAACCGAAGCGCCGTTAATTGAAGAAGAGACTCCGTCATTTTACCTTTATCGTTTAATAATGGACGGGAGAGCGCAAGTCGGAATTACGGCAACATTTTCTGTTGATGATTACGATAATAATGTAATTCTAAAACACGAAAAAACACGTAAAGAAAAAGAAGACGATAGAACCAATCATATTATCACTACTGAAGCTCAAACCGGAGTTGTCTTTTTAACTTATAAGGGAATTGATGCGGTTAATAGTATCGTCAATTCGGTTTTGAATAGTGAAAGCCCCATTTATGATTTCACTGCACCTGATGGAATTCAACATACTGTATGGGTTTTACCGGCGAATTTTAACGATGACGTAATTAGTAACATTGCAACCTCTAAAAATCTTTACATAGCGGACGGACATCATCGTGCCGCAAGTGCCTCACGCGCTCGAAAAGTTAAAAGGGATGCAAACTCTTTACACAATGGAACAGAAGAATATAATTATTTTATTGCAGTTCTTTTTCCGGCTGAACAATTAAAAATTCTTCCATATTACAGAGTAGTAAAAGATTTAAACGGAAAATCAAAAGAAGATTTTCTTAATGAAGTTTCTGAAAAATTTAGTATTGAAGTTACTTCAATTAAAGAGCCTTCCGTAAAAAATATTTATGGAATGTATTTAGACGGAGAGTGGTATCAATTAAAAGCTCGGGATTCAGTTCTTGCAAGTAACAGCTTGTCTTCATCAGTTTCAGATAAACTTGATGTAAGTATTTTGCAAAACTTTTTATTAAATCCCATCTTGGGAATTGATGATCCGCGTACAAATAAAAGAATTGATTTTGTCGGCGGAATCAGAGGTACAGCTGAATTAGAAAAGCTTGTGGATTCTAAAAAATTTGAAGTTGCTTTTTCACTCTATCCGGTTTCTGTGGATGATTTAATGAATATTTCTGATGCAGGTGAAATAATGCCACCCAAATCAACTTGGTTTGAACCCAAGTTGCGTGACGGCTTATTGACACATTTAATTTGAAACTACTTTCTTTGAATAAGCAATCTTATAAATTATTTGTTCTTTTATTCTCGGTTCTGTTTTTCGGGCAAGTAAATCTTTTTGCACAAACGAACATATCAGAGCTTGAATCAAAACTAAAAGACCTTTCGGGTAAAGAAAGAATTAAAGGACTAATTACTCTCTCTGAGTATTATCAAAAAAATTCTATTCAGAAGGCAATTGATTTTGCCAACCTTAGTGTTTCCGAAGCTTCGAAAGACATTTTCTCAAAAGAATATGCGGAAGCCCTTGTAAATAGGGGCTTCTGTTACTATTTGACAAATACAATCGATTCCGCAAAAGCATATTATATGAAAAGTTTAGAGATAAGTGAGTCTCTAAAGGATAGTAATCTTACTGTAAATGCTTTAACGAACTTGGGACTAATATTTTGGCGACTTGGCAATTACAACGAGGCTTTTAAACACTATTTTTCAGCTCAAAATATCTTACAAAAACTGCACGATGAACAACTCCTCGCTAAAACTTATAACTACATAGGGTTAATTTATTGGAAGCGTGGAGAATATGCAGATGCCCTCGAGTATTTTATTAAATCTCTTGGTATTAAAGAAAACTATAATGATAAAAGTGAAATAGCAATCACGTTGAACAATATTGCAAGAATCTATTTTGAACTTGGTGATAGCAAAGAAGCTCTCAGGTATTCTAAACGTGCAAATAATATCTCAGAAAAAATTCAAGATAAGTACGTCCTTGGGCGGTCATATAATAATCTCGGAAATGCATATTACTTAATAGGCAATTTGAAAGAAGCCGCTGATTACCAATATAAATCAATAGAAATCAAACATGAGGCAAGTGATTTAACCGGTCTTGGTTATTCGTACAATGATCTTGGAAGTATTTATCTTAAGCAAGGTTTATCCAAAGATGCGGTTGCAAATTACAAAAAAGCACTTGAGATACGCTCGCAACTTGCCGATTATTTCGGTATCTCTGAAACTCTGTTAAATCTTTCTGAAGTGTATAAAGTGAATAACAAAAAGGATTCAGCTTATCTTCTGTTAAATCAGAGCATAAAGATTTCGGAAAAGCAAAATTTACGTGAGCTTATGAGACGTGGTTATTTACAGCTATCCAATTATTATCAAGCCGAAGGGATATCGGGTGAAGCTTTAAAATATTTCAAGAAGTATTCTGAAATTAAAGATTCTATTTTAAGTCAAAAGAATCGAGAGAAAATATCAGAGCTTCAAATAATATATGAATCTGAAAATAAGCAAAAGGAAATCGACCTTCTCAAAAAAGAAAGGGAACTTCAAGAGTTTGCTTTAGAAACACAGGAAAGAAGTAATTGGGTATTGTTGGGAGCCTTAGCAATACTCATTAGTTCATTAATCTTTTTGTATTACAGATTAAGAGTTGAGCGCAACCTTAAAAAATCAGTTCAAGAAAAAAATAATGAAATTTCTTATACTGCTTCTAAACTTGAAGAAGCTAACTCAACTAAAGATAAATTCTTCTCAATTATTGCCCATGATTTACGTAGTCCATTTTTAGGTTTGCGGGGATTAATTGATTTCATTAATAATGATTATGACAATATTCCCGACGAATTGAAAAAAGAACAACTTCAATTAATAGGTAAAAATGTTCATAATATCTTTACATTAATTCAAAACTTGCTGACGTGGGCGCAAATTCAAAAAGGGACAATTCCATTTCATCCGGATATAATTAATTTACATAAAATCGCTGATACATCAATTAGTTTGCATGAATATGTTGCATCAAACAAGCAGATAAAAATAGTAAACAATATCCCTTCCGAAATAAATGTTTATGCTGATGAAAACATGGTTAATTCAATTTTGAATAATCTTATTTCAAACGGAATTAAATTTACAAATAAGGGAGGGGTGGTTACATTATCAGCTAAATCCGAAGGTGATTTAGCTTATATTTCTGTTGCGGATAATGGGGTAGGAATGACAGAGGATGAGATGAAGAAAATTTTTGACATTTCCGCAAAGCATTCAACTTACGGAACAGAAGAAGAAAAGGGAACCGGACTCGGATTGACTATATGCCAAGAAATGGTTGAACTTAATGGTGGATTTATAAAAGTGGAATCAGCCCTTGAAAAAGGGACAACATTTACATTTTCACTTTCTACAAAGATTTAGCTTAATGAAATTTTTTATTTTCTACATTTTATTCATAACTGTCTGCATATCTGCGCAAGAGAAATACTTCTTACCCACAAATAGTAAGGGTGAAATTGTGCATCATTCTGAATTCAGCTTATCTTATATTGAAGAACACGAACAATCTGAGTGGGTTGCCTACAAACTAACAAAAACAATGATTGATAGCGGTTATGTTAGTCGCACAAATCGATTTAGGGTTGATAAATCAATCTCAACCGGCTCTGCACATCCGGATGATTATAAATATTCAGGTTATGATAGAGGTCATCTATGCCCCGCCGGTGACATGAAACATTCCGAAACAGCAATGCAAGAATCTTTTTTTATGAGCAATATTAGTCCACAGATTCCTTCTTTCAATAGAAGTATGTGGAGAAGATTGGAAGATAGAGTTCGTCAATGGGGGATTGAAAATGATTCCCTATTTATATGTGTGGGTGGGGTACTGAAAGATTCGCTAAAAAAGATTGGACCAAATTCAACTATCTCTGTCCCCGAATATTTTTATAAGATAATTCTATCAACAAAGTCGAAAGAAGAAAAAGCAATTGCTTTTTTATTTGAAAATAAATCATTGAACGGAAAGATTGAACAGTTTGCCGTTACAGTTGATTCTGTTGAATCATTTACCGGCCTCGATTTTTTTCCTTTTCTTGATGATAGCCTTGAAAATTATCTGGAAAGCACTCTCAATCTTTCTAACTGGTCATTCGAAGAAATAAAGAAAAGTACAAAGGAGTCATCAGAAATTAAACAGACTGAAAAGAGAGAAAAAGTTGAGTTCGAACAATGCAAAGCTATAACTAAATCCGGAACCCAATGCAAACGGAAAGGTGTATTCGATGGTTACTGCTATCAACATAAGGTTAATGAGTAAAGGGAATAAGTGTTTGAGTTTGATTGCATAATTTTTAATTATTAAATAAATTCCCTCAAAAAACATTTAAAAATAAGATATACGCAAGGTTGCGTATGTAATAATGTTCGCTGTTATGGCAAGAAAGACACATAAAGAAAAAACCGAATAAAATGACTATCTTTGCAAAATAAAAATATTATGATACTTTGGAATAACGATACTGAAATTCAATTCTTTACAGAAGCACTAAAAAACTTTGCTTCACCAGAACAACTATTTTATAATCTTCAAAACGGATACTTTGCTTATGTACCAAAAGGTTCAGATGCCGAAGGACAAACTTTACAAGGCAGAAACTCTTTAATTGGACGATTTACAGAAAAATGGAGTAAAACTCTTTTTGAACCAATTGCTAATAAATTGGGGTTATTTGCGGTTAATAGTGTAGTATGTGATGAACTTGGCTTATCAAGACAATCAAGTGCAGACCTTGCTTTGTGTACCACAAATCAGACAAACCAAAGACCTGAAAACATTAAACTGCTTTTTGAAATTAAAATGAGTGTTGTGTCGAACTACAAGTTTACACAACCGAATAAAGTTGAATTAATTGGAGATTACAAGCAACATAAAGGAAATCCTGCTTTACTGCGTTCTGATTCAATGTTAAAAGCAATAGGAAAATCTATAAACATTCGTGTTTCTGGAATTGCTTCAACAAAAATACCGGTTGTTGTTTTGGGTAACAGTCCAATAACTGACACCTACATTAAAAAGGTGGACTTTCTAAAAACCTCGGGCGTTATACAAGGTTTTTGGTCATTAAATCCAAAACCGACCGATACAGATTTTGTAAAAAACACTCCGAAACTTGGTTTTCAGACAATATTAGACAGTGATCAGCTACTTAATAATTGTAAAGAGCTTGTATACAACGATATGAATTATTTTTCTTCGATGATTTCAAAATTGAAATTGGGAGAAATAATCCGAATTGCTAGCCAAGAAGAAACTGATATTGCTAAGGCACAAAAATTTTTAACCTTAATCCGAAGCTAAAATGAAAAGACAATATGGAACAGAGACAAGTGCTTTCGGAACTAACGGTAGAATCAATCACGATAGTTCAAAATTTTACAACTCTAAACTATATGCTGAGCTTGGGGGCAATAAAGTACTTGATAAAAACGAAAATGATTTTCCAGACAAATTAGAGAATACATTTATTCTTGGCTCTGCGGAGAATATGAAAGAATTACCTGACAATTCTTTGCATTTGATGATAACTTCGCCACCCTACAATGTATCAAAAGAATATGACAAAGATTTATCGTTAAAAGAATATTTACAGCTTCTTGAAAATTCATTTAAAGAAACTTACAGAGTTCTTGTTAATGGTGGTCGTGCTTGTATAAATGTAGCTAATCTTGGAAGAAAACCCTACATACCATTATCAGACTACATTTCTAAAATAATGATAGAAATTGGTTTTAATATGCGTGGCGAAATCATTTGGAATAAAGCAGCAAGCGCTAGTCCTTCAACAGCTTGGGGTAGTTGGCAAAGTGCAGCCAATCCGATATTGAGAGACATTCACGAATATATTTTGATTTTTTCTAAAGGTGATTATAAAAGAGAAAAAGGTAAAAAAGAAAATACGATTTCAAAAGAGCAGTTTATGGAATGGACAAAATCAATTTGGACAATGAATGCAGAAAGTGCAAGACGAATTGGGCATCCTGCACCATTTCCCGAAGAATTACCAAATAGATTAATTCAACTTTATTCTTTTAAAGGCGATATTATTTTAGATCCATTTATGGGTAGTGGAACAACCGCTGTTTCTGCTTTGAAAACGGACAGAAAGTTTGTAGGATATGACATAAGTAAAGAATATATTGACCTTGCAAAGAAAAGAATTGAACCGTTATTAAAACAAACAAAGATAGCATTTAACCTGACAATATTAGAAGAAGAGCCACAAACCGCTGACAAAGACTAAAATCAACGTGTGGAAAGTGGTAAATTGAAGCGCAGTACAACTAATGAATTTAATCAAGAGTTGAAAGTGAAGGGCTTCAAATTTCCCCACTACGCAGAACTGAAAACCCTTAATCTTCGTCCCTTACCAATCACCCTTACAGCAAATTACTAGCTAACTCTGCAAGTTCAGAGCGCTCACCTTTTTCGAGATTTACATGCGAGTATAATTTTTGTCCCTTAAAGTGTTCTATCAAATATGACAATCCGTTTGATTCCCCATCGAGATAAGGGTGGTCAATTTGATAGATATCCCCTGTAAATACTACTTTTGTTCCATCTCCTGCTCGTGTAATAATTGTTTTAATTTCGTGTGGAGTAAGATTTTGAGCTTCATCAACAATAAAAAATATTCGTTGTAAACTTCTTCCCCTTATATAACTTAGTGGTTCGATTACAAGTTTTTCATCTTTTATAAGTTGATTTATTGTTTGATGCTGTTTGTCTGTTTCGGGGAATTGATCCTGAATTACTTTAAGATTATCCCATAATGGTTGCATGTAAGGAGCAAGTTTACTTTCAACATCCCCCGGAAGATAACCGATATCTTTATTGCTCAGTGGAATAACCGGACGAGCTATATAGATTTGTCTATAATATTTTCTAACCTGTAGAGCACTTGCCAAAGCTAAAAGAGTTTTTCCGGTTCCGGCTTTTCCGGTTAATGAAACAAGAGGAATGTCAACATTACTGAGTGCATCAACCGCGAAAGTTTGTTCGGCATTTCTTGGCTTAATCCCATACACTAAAGATTTATCAATCTTTTTAAATACGTGATTTGCATGGTCATAATTCGCAAGAACAGATCTGTTCTGATTTCTGAGGATATAATATTTGTTCGGAACAAT
The DNA here is from genome assembly GCA_019638025.1 of Ignavibacteriaceae bacterium. Classification (GTDB taxonomy): domain Bacteria; phylum Bacteroidota; class Ignavibacteria; order Ignavibacteriales; family Ignavibacteriaceae; genus JAGUXE01. The sequence goes on along the minus strand of JAHBUO010000001.1, from coordinate 152,500 downwards.
TTCCGATTTTAATTTTTTGAACATTTCATCGGCGTTAACTTCAAATGGGACTTGATAAAATTTACTTAATATTTTATCATCAAAATCTTCTATAACTTCTTTACCGCTATATAACTCTTCAATACTTGTTACACGATCTGTTGTATAATCTTCAGCCGGAATTCCGAGGGCTTTAGCTTTCATTCTTAGATTAACATCTTTTGTAACCAAAATAACCGAGTTTTTATTTTTCGATTTCGAATGAATTTCGTAAGCTGCACTTAATATTCGATGGTCGGGATTATCTTCTCTAAAAGCATCTCTGATTGCATTACTCAATCCTTTTGTAATTACGATTCTAACTTTTCCCTTTCCTTTTCCAAGTGAAATTCCGCCGTTGAAAAGTGCTTTTCCTGTTATCGAATCTAATGTTCTTGCAAACTCGCGTGCATTCAAATTAATTACATTACTGCCTCGTTTAAAGTGATCAATCTCCTCAATTACTGCAAGTGGAATAACAATATCATTCTCTTCAAATTGACGGATGCACGTTGAATCGTGAAGTATTACGTTGGTATCAAGGATAAATGTTTTGGGGGATTTCTTAAGTGCCATACAAACTTTCGGTTTATGTTAGAAGAAGCGACTTTAGAATAATTAAGTTTTCTATAATTTGATTGAAATATGTGATAATAAATTTATTAAGTCAAACAAAGATTTTATTAAGCTTTCGTAAATTGATTATTTCAAAAGTTACCCTTATAATTGCCTAATTAAAACAGCAAAAAAACTAATATGCCCTCTGATCAAGATATTGCACCGATGCTTTGGTCTTCCGAACAAAAAGTCGAAATCCTCGATTTACTTCCGATAGGTCTATTGACCTTCGACAAAAATGGAATTGTTACATTCGCTAACGGAAACACTAATCAATTTGGACTTATCTCAACTAATGGTGAGAAATCGCTCATCGGTACAAATCTTCTCTCCAATAATGTTATCGAAAGTTTTAATCTTTCGGAAAATATTAAATCTTTAAGTGAAGGGGAGAGTCTAGAGTCTGAAGTTCGAAGCCGAAAAACTATTGATGGCGGATTTATTAATTCGATAATTAAAGTCTCTCCAATATTTAAAGACGATGTTTTTGAGGGGGGAATAATAATTTTGGAAGATGTAAGAATAGGCTCAGGCGTTAGCGGTGTTGACATTTCCGAAATTAGAAATAATTACGAAGCCATTCTCTATGAGGCTTTTGATTTACTATTGATATTGGATTTAAAAGGGAATGTTATTTTCAACTCGGGGAAAAGTAAGTCATCAATTATTTTGTCAGGCAATAAACAAGATGGAAATCTCCAAACCATTTTTGATGAAAATAATTCCGAGTTAATAAAATCTAATTTTCTGAATTGTGTAAAAACACGAAAAGAGTCTATTTGTAACATTGTTATTTCTACTAACGATACCGCCGCACATTTCGAAGTATCTTCTTTTCCAATATTTTCAGATAAAAAGAAAATCGCAATTATTGTTACTACTTTTCGAAATGTTACATCTCAAATTTCAGAAATCGAAAATTTAAAACGGGGAATCACCGAGCTTTCTCATTATCAAGTAATTACAGAAGCTTCTACCGATGCCATAATTACGGTTGATAAATCGGGGAAGATTATTTTTTGGAATAAGTCTGCCGATAAACTCTGCGGTTATACACGTAGTCAAGTTTTCTCAAAAGATTTATTTAAGGTTTTAAGAATTACTGAACTTACTGATTTAGAAGATGTTTTTAATCGTTTACAGAAGACTAAATCAATAAGAAGAAAAATTTCCTTCTTCAATAAAAAGGATGAGAAGCGTGTAGGCGATTTCCATTTTTCCAAAGTTACATTTGACGATAACAACGAAGCCTATGTAATTCTTGTTAATGACATTACAGAAAGCGAAAAAATTGAACAAGAACTTAAATTTTCTGAAGAGAGGTTTAGAGCTATTGTTCATAGTGCTTCCGATTTGATTTGTAATTTTGATTCAAACGGAAAATTACTTTACACCAATCCGGCTTTTGTCGATACTTTAAAAATTTCAAAAAGTGAAATTAAACGAGTAAAGATAACCGATTTTTTTGACCCGGAATTTTTAGAGCAACGGCAATTCAGTATCCGAAATTTAATTGAAGCGAAATCTCTTACTTTCGAACTGCCGGTTTTTACAACTCAAGGGGAAAAGTTATATCTCAACGCTAATTTTTCAATCGTTTATGATGCCGATAATAACATAAAGTTTTTCAACGGAATTTTTAAGGATATAACATTAAGGAAAAATACCGAACAAGAACTACTGTTAATGCGCTCTATCTTTGATGCCTCAAACGATGGAATTGCAATGGAGCTTGAGGGGGAATTTATACTCGCAAATAATTCTTTTGCAAACATTTTTGGTTACGACAGTGGAACCGAACTCATCGGGAAAAGTTCATTAGAAGTTGTTGCCGAAGAAGACCGCGAAAGAATTAGTAAATATTCAGAAGCAAGAATAATGGGTGAAGATGCCCCAAATCGTTACGAGTTTTTAGGAACACGAAAAGATGGTAGTCATTTTCATATTGAAGTCTCAGTAACTTATTTTCTTTTTAACGAAAAAGTCTTCTTCGTAATTATTGCGCGTGATATTACCGAACGGAAAAGGGTTCAACAAGCCATAAAAGAATCAGAGGCAAGATATCGAAGCATAACTGAAAACATTGATGATTTTTTCTGGACTGCCGAAAGATTAAACGGAAGCCTCCGTCCAATGTTTTATACTGCCTCTGTTGAAAAAATCACAGGTTATTCTCAAGCCGATTTTCTAAGCGATAACAGGTTATTCTTCAAAATAATTTATCCCGATGATTACAGCAAAGTAAAATCGGCATTAAAAAAGCTTTTCGAAAACTACTACAAACAAGCTGATGAAATTGCCTTCAGAATAGTAAATAAGCATGGCAATATTGTATGGGTTCGAAATAAGTTAAACTTAGTGCGAGATCATACAGGTAAAGTAACTAAAATTTTCGGACTTGTAAGTGATATATCGCTTCAAAAAAAGGCTGAGGAAGAATTAAAAGTCTCAACAGAGAATCTTCAAAAGTTAAATGAAACAAAAGATCGATTTATCTCGATTATTTCTCACGATTTACGCACTCCGTTCAGTTCAATTTTAGGTTTTACTGATTTACTTCTTCAAGATGATGATTTAACTAATGATGAGCGACGACAATATATTACATTTATTCAAGACTCAAGTAAAACTATGCTTTCGCTTGTAAATTCTCTATTGGATTGGACACGCCTCCAAACCGGAAGAATTAAGTTTGAGCCTGAAAAAACTGATATAAAAGGGGTTATTCAAAAATCATTTTCGTCTTTATCAGGTTTTGCTATTCAAAAAAATATTTCACTTATCGATACAATAACTTCAGAACTTTATCTTTTTGTTGACCAAAATTTATTGATTCAAGTTTTTAACAATCTTGTTTCGAATGCGTTAAAATTTACTGAGAGGGGCGGAACAATTTCTATTCATGCAGTACAATCTGAAGAAGCGAGATTTATTCAGATTTCAGTGAAAGATAATGGTGTCGGAATTGCAAAAGATAATATTAGTAAGATTTTCAGTGTTGACTCAAAATTTACTTCCGAAGGAACTGCCGGCGAAAAAGGTACCGGGCTGGGACTTTCTCTTGTAAAAGAAATCATCGAAAAACACGGCGGTAAAATCTGGGTCGAAAGTGAATTTAGAAAAGGAACCGAATTTAAATTTACACTTCCAAAAGCTTCTGCAAGTATTTTACTTGTTGACGATAGTAATACAGATAGAATTCTCTACTCAAAACTAATCCGTTCTATTACATCAGAGTATAATGTAATAACTGCAACAAACGGTGAAGAAGCTCTTGAAAAAATTGAATCTGCGGCTCCGGCTCTTGTAATTACTGACCACACAATGCCAAAAGTAAACGGCTTGGAATTGGTTAATCGTTTAAAAGCATCAAACATAAAAGGGAAACCGCCGGTAATAGTTTTAAGCGGTGACTTAGGTAAAAGCGAAGAACTCGCCTACTCAGATGCAGGAATTGAATACATATTCAGCAAGCCTGTTAATCTTGCTGCTTTTAAAGATGCAGTTGAAAAGTCAATGAAAAAATTGCCGTTGGACAAATAAGATTAAAGAATTCCGGCTATCATCAAATTTGCAAAAATAAATAACATTATTGCCACAGTTATTTGAAACGAGTTTATCGTAACTTTCTTTACAAGTCTTGCACCAAAGAATGACCCCGCAAATGCCGCCATAATTGCTGTAACTAAAATTATATAATTACTGCTAATTGAATCTGCCAGAGATGCAGTCCCATATTTAAAGAGTCTAATCGTATCAATAAGACAAGCAACAGCAACACCGGTAGCAATGAACCCTTCTTTAGTCATTCCGGCACGTAATAAAAATGCAGCTCTGAGTGCTCCTTGATGTCCTGAGAGTCCCCCGAAAAATCCACTTAATATCCCACCCAATGGTAGATACTTTTTGTTAAAAGAGAGGGCTTTTATTGATGGTAAAATTTCTGCCAAGGCAAAAAGATTTAGCAAAATTCCAATCACTACTTTTATCGGTAATATTTCGAAATTATTTCCTCCGATTGAATAAGCATAAATTGGTTTGAGTCCTGATAGATTTACCATTAAAACCGCCCCAAAGTATGAAGCAATAATTGCCGGAACACCAAACTTCATTAAAACCTTTGAATCAATATTTTTCCAAAACAGCTGGAGTTTGAATAAATTATTCAATAGATGAACTATTGCAGTTAGAGCAATTGCTATCTCCACTGAAAAAAAGATAGCGAAAGCAGGAAGCAAAATAGTTCCTAATCCAAAACCGGAAAAAAGTGTAAGTCCTGCTGCTAAAAAGGATACAATTGCAATTGTTACTAAATCCATAACCCTCTCTAAAAACTATTAATACCAAAAATGAAACTGAACAAGAAATGCATTATTCTCTATTTTCGGTTCTTCCAGATTAATTCTATACTGTGGACGAACTTCAATAAAACTATACGGATAGAATTCAGCACCAATTATTATACGTGAAACTTCATCTTTTTGTGCTGATGTGTTTGAGTCGAATCTATCAAAACGAATAACCGCATCAAGTCCTTTTGTAATTTTGTAAGATGCTTCAATCATAAGTGCGGATGAGAGAGAATCTTTTTTTACAAGATTTTTCCCAAAATCATATTCTGCTAATAAAGTAAAATCGGCGAGATTAAATCCTAAAAATCCACCATACATATTTACATGAGTTACATTTCCTGGAAAACCTTTTCGATGCATAGCATATGAAGCACCGGCTAAAAGATTAACTTCACCCATTGAAGGGGAGAGTTGTATTCGGCTTGTATATGTAGGGTCTTTGGTAAATAAACTTTGAGTCGGATTTCCGACGCTTGCAGTAAAATTTAGATAATCAGTAAAATTAAATCCAAGTTCAACTCCCGATTCAACATAGTAGGGACTATAAATAAAACCCTGTGTAGCAGTTAAAATCCCTGCATCACCACCCCGAGTATAAGCGGTATGATCATCTACACGAATTCCAAAATTTGGGCTAAAAACTCCGGCTTTTACATAACCGTTGAACGGCAAAATATTTGCAATTGCATAACCACTCCATATTGATTTCGAAAAATCATAGTGCCCGTAAAACTGAAGATAGTCACTCGATTCAATATTGAAATAAACAGCACCGGTCATATTTTGAAAATCAGATTTTTTTGAAGCGGAATCAAACTTTGCTAAGTATTGAGTTCTGAAATCGATACCGAGACTGATATTTTGTCCGATATAAGGACTAATTTCTTTTTCACTTTCTGATTTAAACATTTGTAGTTGGTTTTTCCCGTAGTTCCAACCACTTTGGGTTCGCATTCCACCTCCGGTTGGACTCACATGGCAATCAGCACAACTACTACCGGTTAGTAAACTGAAGCGAGGAAGCCCATATCCTTCAAAAGCGATTAAAATTATTATTACCGTAGTTATAATAATATTCTTCATAACACCTCTTTAGTTTTGATTTGCTATAACACACAAATTGATGAATGACAAAATAATAAAGATAACTTGAAAGGCAATAATTGAAGTAGAGGGGAGCTTAAAATAAAAATCCGTCGATTTTTGTTAATCGACGGATTTAATAAAATTTAGGATAGATTAATTTCCGCCAAGGATGAGAGGAAGACCATCTTTACCCGAACCGATAACAACAATTTTTGAATTACTTGAATTAGCTAATTTTTCAGTAGCCTCAATTCCTTTCCATTTCAATAACTGGTCGCTTATTCCCTTCGATACTATATCCTGAAAATCTGCAATACCTTTTGCTTCAATTCTTTTTCTATCAGCCTCTTGTTGTTCTTTAAGCAAAACAAATTGCATTCTTTGACTTTCTTGTTCTGCTTTCAGTTTTTCTTCGATTGCCGAAGTTAATCCCGCCGGAAGTATAATTTGTCGTAATGGGGCTGATTCAATAGTTATACCTCTCTTTTTAACTAAGGAAGATAACTCTGATTCAATTTGCTTTCCGAGAGCTTCTCTTTCAGATGTATAAAGTGCTTTAGCTTCATATTTTGATGTTACACCTCGTACAACAGATCTAAATTGTGGAGCTAGAATAATATCAGAATAATTTTCGCCAACAGTACGGTATATCTCGTATGTATTTTCCGGATTTAAGTGATAGAGCAAACTTATTTCAAGTTGAACGCTGAGCCCTTCTTTAGAAGGAACATTCATTGTCTCTTTAATTTCTTGAGTCTTGATTGTAAACTTGATAACATTTGCCATCGGGTTAACAACATTCACACCTGCTTTTAAAGTGTTTTCACTCACTAAACCAAAGAAATCAATTACTCCAACATTTCCCGCCGGAATCACAGTAAAAAACTGAGAGATTGCAATTAGTAGGGCAACTACAAATCCACCCAATGCAAAGGTAGATTCCGATTTATTAAATCGTTTTTTTGCATTAAAAAAAACAAACAATGCTATGCCTGCAGCAAGCAATGATACTAAAAATAACATAGGTTCCTCTTTTTCCGATAATAAAAATTTTTATACCGCAAAGTTAACCAGCATTATTCTAAATTCAATAGAATAGATTGTCCTATATTTATGCTGTTTGTTTAGACTTAACGATTTCGTAGGTATCCAAAGCGATAACCAGCTCTTCATTTGTCGGAATTCTGAAAACTCTTACACGAGAGCCATCAGTTGAAATTAAATTTTCTTTATTGGCGTTTCTTTGTTGGTCGATTTCAATTCCTAAAAATTCTAAGTCCTTACAAACTTCACCACGAACTTCAGGTGAATTTTCGCCGATACCACCGGTAAAGACTAATGCATCTAAACCACCCATTGCAGCTGCATAAGCTCCGACATATTTTCTAATTCTATAGTTAAAAATATCAAATGCATTTTTGGCTTTTTTATTTCCATCGTTAACTGCCGCAATAATTTCGCGCATATCACTACTTTCACCACTCAAGCCAATTAGACCGCTATGCTTATTTAGTAGGGTACTTGCTTCTGATAACGACAAACCTTCTTTCCCCATAATATATAGAATGACAGATGGGTCAACATCACCGCTTCTTGTTCCCATTAGCAAACCTTCCAGAGGAGTAAAGCCCATAGTTGTATCGATTGAATTACCTCTATCAACAGCAGCCATCGAGCAGCCATTCCCGAGGTGTGCGGTAACTATTTTTAATTCTGAAAGTGGTTTGCCGATTGCTTCAGCAGCCTTTTGAGAAACAAATCTATGACTTGTTCCGTGAAAACCATATTTTCTTATTTTGTATCTTTTATAAAGTTCGTATGGAATGCCGTACAAATAAGATTGCGCAGGCATTGTAAGGTGGAATGATGTATCGAAAACACCGCACTGTGGTGTTTCGGGTAATAATCTTGTAACAGCTTGAATTCCTTTTATGTTTGGGGGATTGTGCAACGGAGCCAATTCAACATTATCTTGAAGAGTTTTAATTACTTCGTCTGTGATAAAAACCGAGCCGGAGAATGTTTCGCCACCGTGAACAACTCGATGACCAATCGCATCGATATCATCTTTACTTTCAATTACACCATGATTTTTACTTAACATTACAGCAAGTACATACTCGATTGCCATTGTGTGGTCAAGAATTTCGGCTACAATTCTAATTGAATCTCCATCATATCTTGAGTGAGATAATACAGCTCCCGACATTCCGATTCTTTCAACCATTCCCTTAGCTAACGCCAATTCTTGAACGGTATCAATAAACTGATATTTTATAGATGAACTTCCGCAGTTCAATACTAACACTTTCATAAAATTTCCTTTTGAGAATAAATTTTCAAATTTTTAATAGACTCTAACTACTTACGAAATTATTTTTCCGTTAGAATCATACTTATAAAAACCTTCGCCGGTTTTTCTTCCGAGTTTCTTTTCCCGGACCAATTTTCTGATTATAGGATTTGGGCGATAACGTGGTTCGCCTAAAGTTTTCCAAAGAGTTTCCATCCAAGCCAGAACTTCATCTAATCCCATCATGTCAGCCATTTCAAGGGGTCCGTATTGGAAGTTGTAACCAAGTTTCATTGCAGTATCGATATCTTTAGCAGTAGCAACGCCTTCGAGTAAAATGTACATTGCTTCGTTTAATAGCGGAACAATAGCTCTTGTAGTTACAAAACCGGGATACTCATAAACCTCAACTGCGGTTTTTCCGATTCGTGTTGCAAATTCTCTTACTGTTTGAACAGTTAAGTTTGAGGTTTCCAGTGCTTTAACTAATTCTACAAGCGGAACTTTTGGAACAGGATTTAGGAAGTGCATTCCGATAATTCTGTCGGCTCTTTTAGTAACTTCTGCAATTTTGGTTAAGCTGAGGGTTGATGTATTTGAAACCAAAATAGCCTCGTGCTTTGCTATTTCATCCACGGCTTTAAAGATTGCCTTTTTTGATTCCAGACTTTCATCAATTGCTTCGATAATTAAATCGCTTTCTTTAATATCGGCAATAACAGTTGACCATTGAATGCGGCTCATAATTGCTTTCTTCTCTGATGCAGTCATTGCCCAGCGTTTTATTTCTCTGTCGATTGTTTCAGATAATTCCTCTTTTGCTTTAGCAAGTTGGGTTTCATCTTTTTCGATGATTAATACATCGATGCCGGCAGAAGAAATTGTTTGGGCGATTCCTTGACCCATCACTCCGGCACCAATTATCGAAACGTGATTAATCAATTCGCTTTGGTTGTTAATTTTTGATTGTCTTATATATTCTTCAATATTTAAACGATCTTCATCCATATTATATCCATTGTTAAGTGTAAAAAGTGTGAACAGTTAGTAATTAATGCAAAAATTGTTCCAATGATAAACAAGCGTATTTCAATAAAATTGTTGAATTATTCTCAATATTTGCAATTATTCACCCATTATTGAAATTAAAATTTGATTCTCAAAGTAGTGAAAATTCATTTGATGGACACTACAAAAAGGGAGGGCCTAACTACATATTGTATTAGCAAATAATTAACAAATGAGAAGTTTTAGTGTGAGCGAAACTTTGCGATGATTTATAATTTTGAGATGAGAAACAGGGCTGTAACAATTAGTTACAACCCTTAAATAATTCTTACGAAGTAAAACTTGCTATCATTCCATCTATTGATTGAGAGCGGGCGTGGATTTCGTTTAACTTTTGGATGATACGAAGAATATTTCCCCTTCGCTCATCAATTAAATCGCCAAGAAAGTTTCTTATCTCAGGTGAATGGCATTGATCAAAAACTCCTTCATAAAACCGCACTGATGCAGTTTCTTTTCGCAAAGCTTCATTCAGCATTGCACAAGAGTTTTTGCATGCATGTCCACATTTTGTGTTTTCGCTATCGGTCATAATATCCCCCCGGATAATAATCCATAATGTTTTACTAATTCGTTTCTTGCAATTGTTTTTGTACCAAGTCTTTTCCGATTAAAATAGCTTGTTCATTTAGAGGAATCAGATGATGATGTCTTTCAGGCAAAACTTTTTGTAATGCTTTTAAAACACTTTCTAATTTGACAATTTGACGAACCTCTAAAAATGAACCTAGCATAATCATGTTGGCAACTTGCTTTTTATTCAACTTATTAGCCTCTTCAGCTGCAGATATTTTGAATATGTGAATATCTTCTCGAGTCGGCGGATTAACTATTGTTGATTCTTCATAAAATAGATAACCACCCGGTTTTACACAAGATTCAAATTTATCTAACGAAGGCTGATTCAAAATAATTGCTGAATCATATACTGAAACTAACGGAGAACTTATTCTTCCGTCACTAATAATTACCACACAATTTGCCGTTCCGCCTCTCATTTCAGGACCATAAGATGGCATCCAGCTTGTTTCTTTATCTTCCATTATTGCTGAGTAAGAGAGAACTTGTCCCAATGATAAAACACCTTGTCCACCAAAACCCGCAACAATAATTTCTTCAGTTTGTATCATGTTTGTCACCTAATTATTTTCTGTTGAAGGAGTTGTTGATTTGCCGGGAACTTTAATATCTCCCAACGGATACATCGGGAACATATTTTCTTCAATCCATTTTTGAGAATCGAGAGGATTCATCTTCCATCCCGAAGGGCAGTTTGAAACTATTTCGATGAAGCATGTTCCTTTATTTAACTTTTGATATTCAAAAGCACTTTTCAAAGCTTTCTTCAATTTTCTAACTGCATTTGGAGTATGAACCGCATGACGAGCTACAAAGTAAGCACCGGGTAATTGCGCAATCAATTCAGTAATCTTTAACGGAAAACCGATTTGAGTAGCTTCTCTTCCATATGGAGAAGTAGAAGTTACTTGACCACAAAGAGAAGTTGGCGCCATTTGTCCGCCGGTCATTCCATAAATAGCGTTATTAACAAACACCATTAAAATATTTTCACCCCGATTAACAGTGTGGATTGTTTCTGCTGTTCCGATAGCGGCTAAATCACCATCACCTTGATATGAAAAAACATACTTATCGGGGAGAACTCTTTTTATTCCGGTTGCAGCGGCACTAGCTCTGCCGTGTGCTGCTTCTTGCATATCAACGTTCATATAATGATATGCAAAAACGGAACATCCTACCGGGGCAACACCGATTGTTTGATCTTGAATTCCTAATTCTTCAACAACTTCCATTATTACTCGATGCGCTACACCGTGTCCGCAACCGGGGCAATAGTGAAATGGAGTATCGGTTAAAGTTTCAGGTTTTTGATATACTACTTCTAAATTATCTAAAATATTCGCTTCCATTTCAACCTCAAACTTCTTCTTCGTGATGAATGAATTTTGCTTCTAATTCAACGGCAATTTCTTCAGGAGTGGGAATCATTCCTCCCATTCTTCCTTTGAAATAAACCGGGCATTTTCCGTTAACTGCAAGCTGAACATCTTCAACCATTTGTCCGGCATTCATTTCCACAACCATAAATCCGGCTGCATTTTGAGCTGCATCAGCTATTCGTTGTTTGGGGAAAGGGAAAAGGGTAATCGGTCTGATTAATCCGGCTTTAATTCCTTTTTCGCGAACTATATCAACAGCTTTTTGACAAATTCTCGCTGACAAACCGAATGCAACAAAAACTATTTCCGCATCATCCATAAAATATTCTTCAAAACGGACTTCTTGTTCCATTGCTTTATACTTTTCTTGAAGATGATGATTAACAGCTTCCATTTTTTCGGGTTGAATATGAAGAGAAGTTATAACATTACGTTCTCTATCTTTTGTTTTTCCAATTGTTGCCCAATCCGGAGTTACATGTGGCAAGGAGCCTTCTTCAGGAAGAACTAACTTTTCCATCATTTGTCCAAGAGCACCATCAGCTAAAATTAAAGCTGGATTTCTATATTTTTCTGCAAGTTTGAAACCTTCAAAAACAAAATCAGCCATTTCTTGAACTGATGAAGGAGCTAAAACAATAAGTTTGTAATCTCCGTGTCCGCCACCCTTAACTGATTGGAAATAATCTCCTTGAGATGGTTGAATTGTCCCTAACCCTGGACCACCACGTGTGATATTAACAATTAAGCAAGGAAGTTCAGCGGTTGCAATGTATGAAATACCTTCTTGCATTAAGCTAACACCAGGACTTGATGATGATGTCATCACTCTTGCGCCTGCACCTGCAGCACCATAAATCATATTTATAGATGCAACTTCACTTTCTGCTTGAAGAACCGTAAAATTTCTTTTAGGTGCTTGTTCAGTGAAGTACTCTAAAATCTCTGATTGGGGAGTTATAGGGTAACCAAAATAAGCTTTGATACCGGCTCTGATAGCGGCTTCGGCTAAAGCTTCGTTCCCCTTCATCAAGCGAACTTCTTTTTTATTTGAATTTTCCATTATTTCCCCCTATACCGCTTTTTTAATTTTTGCTTGACGATATACTGTGATAGCGGCATCCGGACAAACCAAAGCGCAATTTACGCAACCTGTGCATTCTTCATTTTTTAATTCAGCAAAACGATACCCTTTGGTATTAATCTGCTTCGATAACGTTAAACAATGTTGAGGACAAGCTGCAACACACAACTCACATCCTTTACAGATGTCTGTTGCTATTAAAACTGTTCCTTTTATCATTACAATCTCTCTAATATTATTAATAACTCATTTTTGCAAGTTATAGCCACCAAAGAATGATGATTTGTTTTTTCTCTTTAAACATTGAAAATAATTAAATTTTCAGTTGATTTTTCATTTACGGAGAGATATTCGGAGTTTTGTTTCTTAATTTTGGGAAGAGATAATTAGTTGTGTATAACAACTATGAACCGTTAGTTAATATTTGCCAACCATCAATAGTAATTAGATGTGTCGTTCTTGAATTCCTCAAGAATTTTGAAAATATGCTGCGGTAAAATCCGATATTTGAATTTCACCGCAGTATAATCAGTTTACTCCTCAATAATCAGTTTGGAAGTTGAACCTGTCTCCATTATTTCGGGATAATACATCAAAGAAACTTCTGTAGCGGGAAGTTTATAGTCTCCAGGAATTTGTGCTCTGATTAAATATGTAAATTCCATTTCTTTTTCCGGTTGAGTCACAAAAAAGGAAATTTTTTCATCTCTAATCTCTTTATCAGAATATCGCCAAATCCAGGGACGTCTTCCAATAATACCATACTCTTTTTCTTGATTATAGTAATTCTCATTCTCAATTGAATAAAGATTTTCATCTTTTATTACCTCAAATCCTGCCGGCAGAAAATCTTCTATCATGATATATCTATCATCTTCATCAAGAAATCTTACTTTTACTTTTACAAAAAGGATTTCGCCTGAGTTCATCTTGTCGAATTTCTTTTTTCTATAAATTATTTTATTCCGCACTGCATCGGGTTCAAGTTTGTGGACTTCCTTTGTTATTCCAAAGTGATTATGAAATTTGTTTTTCTTTTCTTTTTGATAGTACTCTGTTAATCCGGAAAAATAAATTTTTCCATTCCCCGTTTTTTGAATTACAATTTTATTTTTTCCATGAGTCAAATTCACTCTGAGTTTATTGTCGATTACCGTTTTTGATTTTTCATCAAAAAGATTCTCTTTACTGAAGTTGAATTTCTCAATTTCAATTCCATTTAACCAAATGTTACCTTTATAATCAGCTTGAAGTTCATTTGATATTTTCAGATAATCAATTAAAGCAAAAAGGACTTTCGAAGTTTGTTGAGTTGAATTCCAAGAAAAACCTTTTTGTTGTTCAATCAGCTTAGTAACAATTTTCTGAATCAGACTACTCTGAGGCTTAACATGAATCAATAACTTTAGAGCGTATGCTGTTGTTTGAACTTCATCGTATTGCCAACCGTATCTATTTGAATATTCCTTCCAATAAGCTGTTCGCTCGGTTTCAATAATCTTCTTTAAAAGCTGATTTAATATTTCCTCACTCTTATTCTTTTCTGATAAAGAGGAATATGTTAAACCTAAAAGAGAGAGTGAATATGCATCAAGCCTATTTATTGAAAGTTGATTAAGCATTTTTAATAATTCGTTTTTGTTTGCTCTGACAAACTCTTCGTTTTTGGAAATAGCATAAACAATAAACGAAAATGTAGTTTTATCAACAGATGACAAATCTTTTAATTGATTCCACAAAAATTCTGTTGAGTTATTTATATATATTGGCTCAATTTGGTACCCTGCGGATTTTGCCTCTAACAACCCGTTTAACACATAAGCCGTCATATATAAATCACTCTTGTCGTTTTTCCACCAGCCCCATCCTCCGTCGGAGTGAGAAAATGAATAAAGACGTTTCAATCCCGCATCCACGATTTTGGGAAGTTCATTAACCTTTTGTGAGGGAATCGGAATTTTTAATTCAGAAAAAGTTTTAGAAACAATAATTGCCGGTAGAAATCTGCTCATTGTTTGCTCTACACAACCATAAGGGTATTGAATTAAGTCATCTAAAGATTTCAAAATTGGACCGGCAACAGTAGGTTGAGTTAAAAATGATAAACTGACTGTCCGTAAATCGATACCCTCCGGGATATCGAATTCAATCTCGGTTTTCTGATTAGACTCAATAATTTTGTTAAGAGAAATTAAATTTCTTATTCCATCCGGATAAACGGGTAGAGTAATTTTAACTGCATCAGACTCTTCATCTGTTAGTGCCTCAGCATACAGTTCAACCTCGCCGATTGGCTTTGTTACTTCAATTTGCCAATCAATTTTTTTACTCTGTTTTGATTGAAGCTGAAACTCTATAGTATTCTCATCAATCTTTGTGACATTTTCTGATTGCGATGATGAAGTCAACTTCAACTCACCGGGGTTAAATTTTAATCTGACTAATTTTTGTTCATCTAAATAATTATGCACGGTTGTGGTGATAAAGTGATTATCCCCCTCACGTAAAAATCGTGGCGTCTCCATTCTCACCAATAAATTTTTACGAGCAATAACCTTGTTAATGCCTTCTCCTGCACTTGTGACTTCCGAGACACCTCTAACGGTAGTACGCCATGTAGTTAGATTATCGGGGAAACGGAATTTTGCGACGGCTTCACCGCTTTCATCTGTAACTAAATTTGGTTGCCAGAACGGGGCATCAATAAAATTTGAGCGAATATCCGGCTTCGCAAATTCATTTGAAGTTGATTCAGTTTTGCTCTTAACATCAGAAGCAACCGATAATTCTTGCACTGCTCCACGACCTAAAAACATTGCCGGTTCTCTTCTGAAAGCAAAATCATTTTGAATAATTTCTGATTCATCAATTTTCAACTCGATATAATTCTTATCTTTTTTGAGAACGATTCGCTCTAAATAATTCACACTCCCGTTTTCATTATAGAGTAGAAAATCATAGCCGCCCGAGCTAATCTCTTTTTTATAAAAATTTCCCAGACTGTCTGTTTCGATAACTAAAACATCCGACTCATTAGAAATAATTAAGCTTAATTTTCTACGAATTTCTTTATTCGTTTTACTATCAACAATTTTTCCCGAGAGTTCACTTTTATCTCTCTTAACGCTTTTCTTCTGAAAATAGTTTTTATCAAGCAAAGTCGACTTTCTACTAGTCGAACTAAAATTGTTGTTCAATAAAGAAGAATGATATGGGACATAATTATGCTTTGGAGAAAACATAAAATCGGAAATCGAACTTACGCTTTCGTTGCGAATGGCATAAATACTTTCATCTACTACGCCAAGAGAAAGCTCAACATTTTTTACCGGTTTTCCACGAAAATCTTTAACCTTTACTAAATATTCAGCTTCTTCGTTTGGTTTGAAAGTTTCTTTGTTCGGAAAAATTTCTACATTAAGCAATTGCCGTTTGGGAATAATGGGTACCACCTTTTCTGTAGAGAAAACATTTTTATCCTTTACATAAACGATGGAGATTGTAAAAGTCGAGTTCATCTTTTCATTAATAATTTTTTTAATCTCAATTCCCTTTTGTAGGGGATTAAGCTTTTCATACGAAATAATTTTTGAGTTTGCTTCATACGTCAAAAGAAGGTCAACATTTTCGTGTGATAAATTAATTATCGCCGAAACTGTGTCTCCATATTCATATGCTTCTTTATTTAAGATAATCTCTTCGCCGCTTTGATAAGGGAAATAAAAGGGTTTATCTTTTTCAGTCACAAAAAAACTATTTGATGCGGTAATTTTATTTTCTTGTTTATCGTAAGTGATATATGTATAGTTATAGGAGCCGGATTCATTTGGATTATATGAGAATGAACTTCTGCCAAGGGTATCGGTTTTACCTTTAATTGATTTAACGGTTTTTTCGATGTAGCGATTATTTACATATTCAGTTTTGTTAATTAATAATTCAAAATCGGTTACAACGGGGGAATTACTAAAGTCGTATGCCTTCAAATTGAGATTAATCGTCTCCCCATTTTTTACATAATACTTATCCGAAAAAGCACTCAATGCAAATTCACCTCGCGTTATTAAGACTTCAGTTGAGCCTGAAATTAGTCGCCGTGACTCATCCGTAACTTCAGCAACAATGAAATAGTTGAAGTCAAATTCTTCTGATTCATTTAGCGAATATTCAAAATTAAAAATACCTTTCTCATCAAGTTTTCCGTTAAGTTCATTTACAAATTCTCTTTGAATAGATTGGTAATATCTATCGGATGCAAAAGATTTATAGAACCAACTATACTCAGACCAATACCACCAGGGCATCCAAAATCTTGACTTATAAATTTTTACCGAAACATTTCCGTTTGCAACCGGTGAACCGAAGTAATAATCGGCATTTACCTTTCCCGATAAAATATCTTTTTGAGTAAAGTTTTTCTTAATGGTAGAAATCTCTACTTTGAACTCGGGTTTTTTATACTCCTCAACCCAAAACGTACCATTATAATATTCAGATTCCCGAGATATATTTATTGTATAATTTCCGATGTCCGCTTCCGAATCAAGAATTACACTTGCCCACAAACTCCCAAATTCATTTGTCGTAAATTCTCTTTTTAGAATTTCTTTATTTCGAGGAGACCTAATCACAACATTATATTTTTGATTCTCTGAGGGGAGAAGTGCCCCACCTACTACCTTTCGTATTATTGCCTTAAATTCAACTTTTCCACCCGGTCGATAAACGGGCTGGTTTGTATAAACGTAGCCTAAATATTTGTGGGGATTATAATCATTAAAAAAGATGTAGGGATTACTAAGGATAACTTCATCTTTTAATTCGGCAATAATATTTAGATTTTCATTTTTAACTTTAGATGTATCGAGATGAATTTGATGAATGCCATCTTTTCCCACAGTTGATTTATTAATAACAATCCCATCTTGATAAACAGTGATTTTACTTTCCGTTTCAAATAGACCCGACTTCATATTTGAGACAAAAGCTAAAATTTCTTTTTCTGCTGATTTGAAAACAAGAACAGAGTTAGAAACAACAACAGGACAATATGCAACTTCTTCTCCTCTTATTGCTTGTAATACAAAAATCCCCGTTTCTACTGCTTCACCCAGCTCAATTCTTTGCGAATTCCATCGAGTGGTTTTAGAAAAAGTTTCGCTCCACGATTTTATTTCCTTTGTGAACTTTAAGAGATGTCCTCCGTTTCTACTCCAGATATCAAAATCATAGTTTCGGTTATTTCCCACCATTTCTTTTAAGAGTCCGATAGGGTCACTAATCTTTAATAACATAAATTGGAAAGTTTCATTATTCTGTTCGAAGAATAAATCAACAAATAACTTATCGCCAACAGTGAATAGAGTATAATTCGAAAGTCGGAATTGAGAGCCGGAGCTTAACTGATTTGAACTCCCCAATAAGAATGGAAGACTGAGGAACAAAAACAAATTGAATATTTTAACCTTGATTGTATTCATTATAAAACCTTGATAGATTAACTTATACTTATACTATTTGTGTAAGGAAAAGTGCCGACACACTAAATTAATTCGAGGTTGAATTAGTTCAAATATTTTTCTTCACACGGAATAGAGAGTCAAAAACTCTAATTGCCGACGATTATACGAAAATAGTCGATAATTCTAAAACGAAACCGATGGGAAAATAGCTCGTCCAATTCGTTGATTATCGGGTAGATCACCGATAATTTTGTGTCGCTAAATTTATTAACAACAATGAGGTAATGTTGAGTTCGATAACAAAATTATTGTTGTTCTCATTGCTCCTGGTTTTGGCAGGTTTTACGGCAGTAAGCGAAATGGCTTCTGAAGCAGAAGAGCCAAAACTCGAAGAGGTGACAACAGCTATTAATGAAGTTATGTCTGAAAATACGACTATCATTAATTACATTGACAAAGGGACGATGAGAACATCATGGTATGGTCCCGGTTTTCACGGCAGATTAACTGCTAACGGAGAAATATTTGATCAAGAGGCATTAACTGCTGCACATAAAAATTATAGATTTGGGACTTTGCTAAGATTGACAAATCCAAGAAACAATAAATCTGTAATAGTAAGAATAAACGATCGCGGACCTTATATTCCGGGACGACATCTTGATATTTCTCGAGCAGCTGCTGAGCAACTCGGAATGATTAACCCCGGCGTTGTAAAGCTGGAGGTTGAACAAGTTAGTCTTAAAGGTGTAAACTTTCCGGTTATAACTTTTAACTAATCCCAAAGCTCTTTTCTGATAAGAATCTCACTCTCACTTAATTGAGTGAGATTTTTTATTTTAAAAATAAAAATTTCTTGCATATTCGGTTTCAATTACCTTATATTTACAGCCATCTTTTAACTTTCACCTAAATAATTTAGTTTATATATGCTCGACAACTTAGATATTAAGATATTAAATACTCTTCAGACTGAAGGACGCACAAAAAGAAGTCAGCTCGCCGATGAAATCGGAATGTCAATTCCATCAGTAAGTGAGCGCTTGAATAAATTAGAGGAACGCGGAATAATAAAAGGGTACTACGCAAAAATAGACCGAAAAGTTTTTGGCTATGATATTATGGCTTTTATCCTTGTTGTGATGGATTCTTCTAAACATTACAAAAATCTCATTGCTAATGTGGAAAAAAATCCTCAAATCTTAGAGTGTCATTCAATTCTGGGAGATGGCTCTCACATCCTTAAAGCCGTTGTAAAAAATACAGAAGCACTCGAAAAACTTTTAGGTGAAATTCAAGCATGGTCCGGAGTTCAAGGGACAAAATCTTTCTTTGTTCTATCAACTATTAAAGAGCAAACAAAAATCGAATTAGAATAATTTTATTAACAAAATAGGAATCATTTTTTATGGCAAAGGCTCCCTCGTCAATTGACAAAGTGTTAAGGTTTATTAAAGAGAATAAGATTCAGTTTATTGATATGAAGTTTATGGACTTCCCCGGACAGTGGCAGCACTTCACCGTTCCTGTAAGTCAATTTTCAGCTTCATCTTTTGAAGATGGCTTTGGATTCGATGGTTCTTCCATGAGAGGATGGAAAGCTATTAATGAAAGCGATATGTTAATTATTCCCGACCCCGAAACAATGTTTATGGATCCTTTTATTGAAGCACCCACTTTAAGTTTAATTTGTGATGTTTATGAACCTGCAACAAAAGAAAAATATTCAAGATGCCCAAGAAATATAGCACAAAAAGCCGAAGCCTTTCTCAAATCGTCGGGGCTTGCAGATACAGTCTACTTCGGTCCCGAAGCAGAGTTTTTCGTTTTTGATGATGTAAGATTTGATTCTCAACCGAATAGCAGTTTTTATTTTGTCGATTCAATAGAAGGAAGATGGAATAGCGGCAGAGAGGAAAGCCCTAATCTTGGTTATAAGCCACGTTACAAAGAAGGTTATTTTCCTGTACCGCCAACCGATTCTCTTATGGATTTGAGAAATGAAATGGTACTAAATTTAATTAATGCCGGAATTGATGTTGAAGCACAGCATCATGAAGTTGCAAGCGGCGGACAGTGTGAAATCGATCTTCGCTTTCAACCATTGATTAAAGCTGCTGACCAACTATTGATGTTTAAGTATATAGTGAAGAATACTGCAAAACGAAATAACAAAACCGTTACATATATGCCCAAGCCAATTTTTGGTGATAACGGAAGTGGTATGCACGTACACGTTAGTCTTTGGAAAAAAGGGAAACCTCTTTTTGCCGGAAACGGTTACGCCGGTTTAAGTGAAATGGCTCTTTATTTTATTGGCGGAATACTCAAACATGCCCCTTCAATTTTAGCATTTAGCAATCCAACAACAAATTCTTATAAACGTCTTGTTCCGGGATATGAAGCCCCTGTAAACTTAGCATATTCACAAAGAAACCGAAGTGCATCAATAAGAATTCCGATGTACTCAGCTAGTCCAAAAGCTAAGCGAGTCGAATTCAGATGCCCTGACCCATCTGCAAATCCTTATCTTGCATTTTCTGCAATTATGTTAGCCGGAATCGATGGTGTGCTAAATCGAATAGAGCCGGGAGACCCACTTGACAAAGATATATACGATATGGAACCCGAAGAACTCCAAAACGTTCCTTCTACTCCGGGTAGTTTGCAAGAAGCATTGAAAGCTTTAGCAGATGATCATGAATATTTACTTCGCGGTGATGTCTTTACTCAAGATGTAATAGATACTTGGATTCGTTATAAATATGAAAAAGAAGTTAAACCGATGGCGCTTCAACCTCATCCATATGAGTTTAATTTGTATTACGATGTTTAGGCTTGGCTATACGAAGAAATAAGAGAGAGGCTGTCTTCGGGGCAGCCTCTTTTGTTTTAAGTATTAGAGAGACGCAGCAAGTCACGTCCCTTTATAATGAATTTTAGAAATTTTGCATGAATGGGACGAACTTAGACAAGATATAGACAATTATGCTCCATCCAACCCAAACGCTTAGAATAACAATTATATATTTCTTAACATCTTCAGACTTAAACATTTTTGCTAATCCAATGCCAAGAATAACATAAGACCATATTGAAAATGGGTCAACTTTAGATAGTAAGAAACCGGCTAATTCAGTTTTTTCGATATTCATAAGAGATGCAACAGATGTATCTCTCATTAATCTATCAAAACTTAAAGACAATATTGTCGTAACTATAACTTGAATCATTCCGATAAAGCTTACAAGCCCATTTGCAACAAGAGCAGAGGAGTATGTTCCCTCTCCTTTCAGAGCAAATTTTACTATTAAATAGTAAACAAGTACAACTACAAAAAAGATAATAAAGCCCATTACAAAAATTGAAATCGACTGAATTATCATTCCTATATTACCCGACATTTGTTCCATTTGTCGGTCTATCATTTCCATCCTCTCATCAGCTTGAGCTTGAGAAAGATTTCCGCTTTCGACTTCCTTTTGTAAATATTCTTCTTGTGCGGCTCTCTGTTGGCGTATCGCATCAGATTTTATAATCGGATTTGACATTATTAACCATTGGGAGCCTATCACTAAAAGCAATAATATAAAGAAAGGGAGAAACCAATCAATCCCCTTAGGTGGGAATTTTGCTATTTGTTCAAAAGTTGAAGTCGGCTCTGTGAAAATCCCAGCTATTTTGTCGGAAAAACTAAGCTCAGCTTCTTCTTCATTCTGATTGAAATTTGTATAATCCTCCATAAAAGTCCTTTCAATAAATGATATTAAACATATCTATGATTTAAGCCAAAGGCAATTGCCAGATATATTTACTATAAATTATTTAGAATAAAATTAGTCATCATATTATATAAATGAATACGGGTTTTGCCACCATATATACCGTGATCTTTTTCGGGATAAAACATTGTTTCAAATTGACGATTTTCAGAAATCAATTTTTCCACAAGTGCTACCGCATTTTGAAAATGTACATTATCATCGGCAGTACCATGAACTAGTAACAGTTTTCCTTTAAGCTTATCGGTATGTGAGAGAACTGCACTTACCTCATAGCCCTCGGGATTTAATGAGGGTAACGACATATATCGTTCAGTGTAAATTGTGTCATAAAATTTCCAATGAGTAACAGGAGCGACAGAGACAGCTGATTTAAAATAATCTGCTCCTTGCATTAAAGTGAGTGCCGACATATATCCGCCATAACTCCAACCCCAAATACCGATTCGTTCAGCATCAACAAAAGGGAGTGAAGCAAGATATTTTGCTCCTTCAATTTGATCATTAACTTCCCAGTAGCCTAAATTTTTATAAACAATCTTTTTGAAAGAACTTCCGCGTCCACCTGTTCCTCTATTATCTAACATAAAAACGAGATAGCCTTTTTGAGCAATCATCATGTGCCACAAGAGATTAGCCCCCTGCCATGAATCTTTAACAATTTGTGAACCCGGACCACTGTAATTATAGACTAAAACCGGATATTTTTTTGAAGGGTCAAAGTCTGATGGTTTAATTAACATGCCATTTAACTCAACACCATCAGAAGTTGTAAAGGAGATAAATTCTGAGGTTCCTAAATCAAAATCTTTAAATCCATCCATTGTTGAAACAGCAAGGTCTCTAACTTTTTTTCCGTTATTGTCATATAAGAAAGTCGAAGGGAGTGTTGATGAATTTGAATATCTATCTATAAAATAACTCCCTGATTTCGAAAAGTTAATTCCGTGCGAACCTGCAGATTCAGTTAATCTTTTTTTACCGCTTCCGTCAAATTTAATTACATATAAATCGGTGTAAATAGCACCTCGTTCGTTGGAGGAATAATAAAGGAGTTTATTTTTTTCATCTACATAATGAATGTTGGCGGTTTCCCAATTTCCTTTGGTGATTTGGTTGAGTACTTTTCCGGAATAATCCATTAAATAGAAATGATTATAACCGTCACGTTCCGATTGCCATATGAAAGTTTTGTCGTCACCTAAAAAGTAGAGGTTGTCGTTGATGTCAATCCAGCAAGAATCGGTTTCAATAAAAACCGTTTTGGTTTTACCGTTTGATAAATCAGCAAAAAGAAACTCAAGTTTATTTTGAAGACGATTAAGTTTCTGAATTGATAAAGATTTCCCGTCTTTAGTGAATTTTATTCGAGGGACATAAATATCTTTTTCATCACCTAAATCAGCAAAAACATTTTTTCCGGTTTCAATTGAAACAATACCGATTTTAACATCACTATTCTTTGCCCCCGCTTTCGGGTATTTCATATCAATGGAATTAAGATAGAGAGAATCCCACTTTTGAATTTTAATATCCGGAACCTCTGTTTGGTCTAATCGCCAATAAGCAATTGTTTTGCTATCATCAGACCACTCAAATCCCTTGATGATACTGAACTCTTCTTCATATACCCAATCGAAGTGACCGTTCAGAATATTATCATTTCCATCAAAAGTAAGTTGAGTTTCTTTTTGTGAACTTATATCAATTATAAATAGATTATTTCCTCTGACAAATCCAAGCTTATTTCCATCGGGAGAAAATTGAGCGTTAATTTGTTCTTGTTCTGATTCAGCAAGAAGAAAAAATTTCTTTTGGATAAAATCAAATAGATAAAAAGTTCCGCCACTTTTTAAGCTTCTTGCGGGGAGCATTCCGGTAAACAAGATGTATCTTCCATTGGGAGACCATTCGTAATTGCGGATTATAAAAGGGGCATCATCTTCTTTTAACTTGAGTTCTGAAGCAGAGACTATTATTTTCTCTTCACCGGTTTTTAGGTTATGACTCCACATTTCCATCGATTTAGTTTCGGTATTCATTTTCAAAAAAGAATATGAATTTCCGCTATCAAACCATTGAAGCCCCATAATACTTTTGGGAGAGAAATTCCTGTTGGTAAAAATATCATCTATTGTGAAATGTTTCTTTTGTCCGCTGACAAGCGATGAAAGGAGAAAAAGTAAAACGATGAACCTTGAAAAAAGTTGATGTTGCATAATGTTTTCCCGATTAGTATTTGTTAAAATAATACGAAAATATACAAAAATTGTTTTGGTTGTAGAATGATAATAATAAGGTGAGGGGATAAAAAAAAGACGCAGCGAACTGCGTCTTTAATAATAATAGAAATGATAACTAATTTATTCTTCTTTGCCAAACTTCAGAGCAGCAAGTTCTTCATAATATTTCCAACGTTTGGTAACATCTTCTTGAGCTTGCTTCATCAATTCTTCCGAAAGATGAGGATGAGATTTAGTTAACATTTTGTAACGAGTTTCCATATAAGCGTATTCTTTTAATGGAATCTTTAATCCTTTTGATTCAAGCTTAAATGGATTCTTTCCTTCTGTTTGCCAATCAGGATGATAACGGAATAATTGCCAGTGACCTGAATCGACGGCAGCTTTTTGATTCTTCATACCGGTTGCCATGTTTATTCCATGTGCAATACAATGGCTATAAGCAATAATAATTGAAGGACCATCATAAGCTTCGGCTTCAAGGAATGCTCTAACGGTTTGTGCATCGTTAGCTCCCATTGCAACTTTAGCTACATAAACATTACCGTAAGACATTGCCATTAAGCCAAGGTCTTTTTTAGCGGCAGGTTTTCCGGCAGCGGCAAATTTTGCTACAGCTGCACGTGGAGTTGATTTTGATGCTTGTCCACCGGTATTTGAATAAACTTCAGTATCCAGAACTAAAATGTTTACATTTTTACCTGAAGCAATCACGTGGTCTAATCCACCATAACCAATATCATAAGCCCAACCGTCACCGCCGATAATCCATACTGATTTTTTAACAAGATAATCAGCTAAAGTTAAAAGATGTTTAGCATCACTAGTTTTACCGTTTAGTGAACTTGTAGATATGAGGTCATTTACTTTCTGAACAAGGACTTTTACTCTTTCTCTTTGTTCATAAATACCGACTTCATCTTTTTGATCGGCATTAATTAATTCTTCAACTAAAGTTTCACCAATTTCAGGTGCTAATTTTGTTAAGAGATTTTTAGCCTGAAGATTATGTTTATCTATAGCTAAACGGAAACCGAAACCGAATTCAGCATTATCTTCAAATAAAGAATTTGACCAAGCAGGCCCGCGACCATCTTTGTTCTTTGTCCAAGGAGTTGTTGGTAAGTTACCACCGTATATAGAAGAACATCCGGTAGCATTTGCAACTACTGCTCTATCACCAAAAAGTTGCGAAACAAGTTTAACATAAGGTGTTTCACCGCAACCGGCGCAAGCACCGGAGAACTCAAACAATGGTTCGAGGAACTGAGAATCTTTTACTGAATCAAGTTTTAGTTTTGTTCTATCGATTTCAGGAATAGATAAGAAGAAATCCCAATTAGCACGTTCAGCTTCACGAATCGGAATTTGTTCAACCATATTAATGGCTTTGAATCTTGTCTCTTTTTTATTTTTTGCAGGACAAACATCAACGCAAAGCGCACAACCGGTACAATCTTCAACAGCTACCTGGATTGTATAAGCCATGTTATCACCAAATTCTTTTGATTTAAATTTAACTGACTTAAAGGTTTCCGGTGCATTTGCAAGAAGAGCTTCATCATAAATTTTAGCTCTGATAGTTGCATGAGGACAAGCCAACACACATTTATTACATTGAATACAAACTTCGGCATCCCAAGCGGGAACGTCTAAAGCGATATTTCTTTTTTCCCATTTAGTTGTTCCAACGGGATAAGTTCCATCAACCGGCATTTTGCTAACTGGAATTGCATCACCACGACCGGCAATAATTTCTTCGGTAACATTATGAATAAATTCCGGAGCTTTACCGCTAACGAATGGTTGTAATTGCAATTTGCTGGTAACTTCTGTAGGAACTTCGATTTCAAATAAGTTTGCAAGAGTTTGATCAACAGCGTTATTATTCATTGCTACAATCTTTTCACCTTTTGCACCGTAGGTTTTTTTGATTGTATCTTTAATCATATTAATAGCGGCATCTTTTTCTAATATTTTTGAAATAGCGAAAAAGCAAGTTTGCATGATTGTATTAACGCGTGTGCCCATTCCGGTTTCTTCACCAACCTTATAAGCATCAATTGCGTAAAACTTCATTTTCTTTTCGATTAAATCTTTTTGAACTTTTTCCGGAAGCGATTCCCACACTTGTTCTTTCGGAACTTTGGTGTTTAATAAGAATGTAGCTCCTTCAATAGCATCGCCAAGCATATCCATTTTTTCAAGAAATACTTGTTGATGGCAAGCAATGAAATTTGCTTTGTTAATTAGGTAAGTTGATTTAATCTCTTTAGGTCCAAATCTCAAGTGAGATACAGTTGTTGAACCTGATTTTTTTGAGTCATAAACAAAATAACCTTGAGCGTAAAAATCAGTTCCTTCACCGATAATCTTAATTGAGTTTTTGTTAGCACCGACAGTTCCATCAGCACCTAAACCATAAAATTTTCCGCGGAAAGTTTCAATCGGTTCTACCGAGAAGGTTGCATCATATTCAAGACTTGTATTTGCAACATCATCGTTAATACCGATTGTAAAATGATTTTTGGGTTTATCTTTTTTCAATTCATCGTAAATCGCCTTAACCATTGCGGGTGTAAATTCTTTTGATGAAAGACCATATCTTCCGCCGATGATTTTTGGTAAATCAAATCCTAAGGTTCCTTCTTGATATGATTCTGTCAATGCATTTACGATATCCAAATAGAGGGGTTCACCTGAGGAACCCGGTTCTTTTGTTCTATCTAAAACTGCGATTGATTTTGTGGTTTTTGGTAAAGCAGCAACAAAATTCTTAATCGAGAAAGGACGGTATAAACGTACTATTACAACGCCGACCTTTTCTTCTTTTGAAGTTAAATATTCAACAGCTTCTTCAACGGCTCCCACACCTGAGCCCATAAGAACAATAATTCTTTCGGCATCGGGGGCACCGTAATAGTCAAACAAGTTATATTTTCTTCCAACTATCGAAGCAAATTTATCCATTTGCTTTTGAACGATATCCGGACATAATGTGTAGAAAGGATTAACGGTTTCGCGAGTTTGGAAATAAACATCAGGATTTGCAGCTGTTCCGCGCATAATCGGATTTTCAGGATTTAGAGCACGTTTTCTGTGAGCAAAAACGAGTTCATCATCAATCATTGCACGCATATCTTCGTTTGTAAGCTGTTCAATTTTCATAACTTCGTGTGAAGTTCTAAAACCATCAAAGAAATGTAAAAAAGGAACTCGTGCTTCTAATGTTGCAGCTTGAGCAATTAATGCAAAATCCATTACTTCCTGAACAGATGCTGATGCTAACATTGCAAATCCGGTCATACGAGTAGACATTACGTCACTGTGATCACCGAAAATCGAAAGTGCTTGAGCAGCAATCGACCGAGCAGAAACATGAAATACTGTTGATGTTAATTCACCTGCAATACGATACATATTCGGGATCATTAATAATAATCCTTGAGATGCAGTGAATGTAGTTGTTAAAGCACCTGTTTGAAGAGCACCGTGAACAGAGCCGGAAGCTCCTCCTTCACTTTGCAATTCGCTAACGACAGGTGTATCTCCCCAGATATTTTTTTTGTCTTCAGCAGCCCAGGCATCACACCATTCCCCCATGTTCGAGGAAGGGGTGATTGGATAAATTGCGCAAACCTCGTTCGTACGAAATGCAACGTGCGCCGCCGCTTCATTTCCGTCTATAGTTACTTTTTTTCTTTCCATTTTATCTACCAGTTATTGAATAAATAATAAAATTGCATAATCTCATCTTAAACTGCTCAACTATGCCAAAAATTATACCAAAAAAGTTCCCTATTGATTTTCTCATTTTTCAGTAAAAAAAGGGGATTTTTTCTTTTAGATTCTCTTTTCAACTCCCTCTTTTCTTGATTTTAAGAATCAATCAAAATAAACGATTCCACCCCGTGTATCGGGAGTTTTAATCAAGCAAACGGAAAGTTTGTTTTTTATTGATTTTTGATGATTTGAACATTTTTTAAGTTTGTTAAGGCTTTCAAAAATGCTATTTTAAGCGTTTAATTATTAACAATTTCGGAGAGCGTTTTAATATCATGGTTTTTAAGACACGTACACATAATTGCGGAGAGCTGAGAGAAAGTAATGTCGGTGAATTGGTTGTTCTGAACGGTTGGGTTGATACACGCCGTGATTTAGGCGGATTAATTTTTATTGAATTACGTGACAGATACGGATTAACACAAATTGTGTTCGAGCCGGGTTTTAATTCTGATGCGCACCACACAGCAAAAGACCTTCGTTCTGAATTTGTAATTTCAATTGAAGGTGTTGTTAGAAAACGCCCCGAAGGAACTGAAAATCTAAATCTTCAAACAGGTTTAGTTGATGTTATGGTCAACAAACTTGTAATCTTGAACGAAGCAAAAACGCCTCCTTTCCAAATTAAAGATGATACTGATGCTCATGAAGATTTACGCCTGAAATATCGTTATCTCGATTTGCGTCGCCCTTCAGTTCAGAAAAATTTGATACTTCGACATAAAATGTATCAATCAGTAAGAAAATATTTTGATGAAAATAGTTTTGTTGAAGTTGAAACCCCGGTTTTAATGAAAAGTACTCCCGAGGGAGCGCGAGATTTTCTTGTTCCAAGCAGATTGCACAAAGGAAAATTTTATGCGTTACCACAATCGCCTCAGCAGTATAAACAAATATTGATGGTTTCTGGTTTAGACCGCTATTTCCAAATTGTAAAATGCTTCCGTGATGAAGATTTACGCGCTGATCGTCAACCTGAATTCACACAAATAGATGTTGAAATGTCCTTTATCGATCAAGAAAATATTTTTGAAATGATGGAAGGATTAATGCAAAAGCTTTACAAAGAAATTTGGAATAAAGATTTGCAACTCCCAATCCCTCGTTTGACTTTTGATGAAGCAATGGAAAATTACGGAAGTGATAAACCCGATCTCCGTTTCAAATTAAAAATGGAAACTCTAAATAGCATTTTCGCAAATACCGGCTTTAAAGTATTCCATGATAATATCGAAAAAGGGGGAATTGTTACCGGACTAAAAGCTCCCGGTTGCGGCGAATACACAAGGAATCAGCTTGATGTTCTTACAGACTTTATGAAGAAACTCGGTGCAGGCGGTTTGATTTGGATTAGAGTAAAAGATTCAGAAAATGGAGCTGTGCTTGAGTCTCCGACAATGAAATTCTTCTCTGAAGAAGAACAAAAAAATCTAATTTCCAAAATGGATGCTAAACCTGGCGACTTACTTTTCATCTTGACCGGAAATAAATTAAAAACACTCTCGTTGATGGGTTCTTTAAGACTCGAAATGGCTAAAAGATTAGAATTAATCAAAGCAGATTCCGAACCAAAATTGTTATGGGTAACAGACTTCCCATTATTCGAGTGGGATGAAGAAACAAAGCGTTTCTATGCAATGCATCATCCATTCACTTCACCAAGAATTGAAGATATTCCGCTAATGGATTCCGATAGGGCAAACGTTAAAGCGCGTGCATACGACCTTGTTCTAAACGGCAGCGAAATCGCCGGTGGAAGTATTAGAATTCACAACAGTGAATTACAAGCCAAAATGTTTGAAGCCCTTGGTATTTCTCCGGAGGAAGCTGAATTAAAATTTGGATTTTTGATGAATGCATTTAAATACGGTGCTCCACCTCATGGCGGAATTGCATTCGGGTTTGATAGACTTGCAATGATTTTTGCAGGTGAGCACTCAATTAGGGAAGTTATTGCATTTCCTAAAACAGCAAGCGGAATTTCTTTAATGGATGATGCCCCTTCAATAGTTGATGAGCATCAACTTAAAGAGTTGCATATTAAAATTCGATAGTTGATAAACTGATTTTGTGTGAACCGCCTTTAATTTAATTTGAAGGCGGTTTTTTATTTTAGATGTTTCTTTAATCTTTCAATTTCATCACGCAGAGCTGCGGCACGCTCAAACTCAAGGTCTTTAGCCGCTTTGTACATCTCTTCTGTAAGTTGATTTATCAAATCTTCACGCTGTTCTGTACTCATGTACTTAATAACAGGCTCGGCAACTTTGGAAAATGAAGCATCGATTGTTCCGATATCTTTCTTCCGCACATCAGCAATTGAGGTTGAGGAAAGTATTTCTTCTACACTTTTGTGAATTGTTTTTGGGGTGATATTATTTGCTGTATTATATTCAATTTGAAGTTTGCGTCGGCGTTTAGTTTCATCAATCGTTTTTCTCATTGAATCAGTAATTTTATCTGCATACATAATAACAAGACCGTTTTGATTTCTTGCTGTTCTTCCGGCGGTTTGCATTAATGAACGCTCGCTTCGCAAAAATCCCTCTTTATCTGCATCGATAATTGCAACAAGCGAAACTTCCGGTAAATCAAGTCCCTCGCGCAAAAGGTTTACTCCCACTAAAACATCAAAATCCCCGAGTCTAAGATCTCTTAATATTTCAACTCGTTCAAGGGCATCAATATCACTGTGAATATATCGGACTCTGATATTAAGTTTGTCGAGATAATCAGCTAAATCTTCAGCCATTTTTTTTGTTAGAGTTGTTACCAGAACTCTCTCTTTCTTTTCGATTCGGATTTGAATTTCACCAAGCAAATCATCTATTTGTCCTTTTATTGGACGAACTTCAATTTCGGGGTCAAGCAATCCCGTTGGGCGAATAATTTGTTCAACATAAATACCTTCGCTTCGTGCAAGCTCAAAATCAGCAGGTGTTGCGCTAACAAAAATTGTTTGATTTAACATTGAGTCAAATTCGTTAAATGTCATCGGACGATTATCTAACGCTGATGGTAGTCGGAAACCATAATCAACAAGAGTCATTTTTCTTGCTCTATCTCCGTTATACATTCCTCTTATTTGAGGAACAGTTACATGAGATTCATCAACAATCAGAAGAAAATCTTTTGGGAAATAATCGAATAAGCAATAAGGACGCGAACCAGGTGGGCGTTGGTCTATATGCCGTGAATAATTTTCGATTCCGGAACAATACCCGACTTCTTTCATCATTTCGATATCGAACTTAGTTCGTTGTTCAATTCTTTGAGCTTCAAGATACTTTTCTTGCGATCTGAAATAATCAAGTTGTTCGGCTAACTCAACTTCAATTGTTTTAATAGCTCTTTGAAGACTTTCTCTGTCAGAGACATAATACTTTGCGGGATAAACGGCGGTTGATTCAATCTCTCTAAGAGTTTCACCGGTTATAGCATCAATAATTGAGAGCTTTTCAATCTCATCATCAAAATATTGAACGCGAATAGCTTCTTCGTATTGATAAGCCGGAATTATATCGACAACATCACCGCGTGCCCGGAAATTTCCGCGAGTAAGTTCGACATCATTTCTTACATAATAAATATCGGTGAGTTTACGAAGCAGTTTTTTCTTTGGAAGAATTTCCCCCTTTTTCAAAAATAGAATTTGATTTACATAATCTTGCGGGGCGCCGATACCGTAAATACAGCTCACGCTCGCAACTATTATAACATCGCTTCGCCCTTCAACAAGAGCGGTAGTTGCTTTTAATCGAAGCCTATCAATTTCATCATTAACTGCAAAATCTTTTTCGATATATAAATCACTTGAAACTACATAGGCTTCAGGCTGATAATAATCATAATAACTGATGAAAAATTCCACAGCATTCTCAGGAAAAAAAGCTTTAAACTCCGAATAAAGTTGTGCGGCAAGGGTTTTGTTGTGAGAGATAATTAGTGTAGGTTTATTTACCTTTTCAATCACATTTGAGATAGTAAAAGTTTTGCCGCTACCTGTTACACCAAGCAGAGTCTGGAATTTATCACCACGAGAAATACCATCAACAAGCTGTTTGATAGCTTCCGGTTGGTCTCCGGAAGGTTGATAGTTAGAAACAAGTTTAAATTTTTCCAAGAGAAATATTCAGTCTAAGTTATTTAATCATTACTTCAGCTGCGTGAAAATATTCTTTGTGCAAGTGTCCGCGCAAAGTAACGACGGTATTCATTTCAAATGATGGAGGAAGCATCAAAGGTGCTTGAACAAAAACTTCAACTCCATTTTTATCACGCGCGTAAAATGTTGTTGCCCCTGAAGCTTCATCTTTACGAATTCCTCGTTCAGTTACGATTTCAACTCGAATATCTTTATTTGCATTGTTATTGGTATCAAAATCAGAAAATGAGCCGAGACCTTCTTTTTTTGAAAAATATGTTAGATAAATTACCGCAACTACTACAACCAACATAATCGGGACAAATAATTTTTTCACCATTTTTATTCCTTTTGTTTTTATTTTGATGTTTCAAGATACAATTTTATTCCTTTTCGTATCAAGTGAAAGCGGATTGGATTATCAATTAAAAAGGATAGTATGTCAGATAGTAAAAGATGGATTATCGTCAGCGGCATTATGGGGTTGCTCGGTGTAGCTCTCGGTGCTTTCGGGGGGCATGGGTTAAAAAACATGGTTAGTGAGCATATTCAAGAAATCTACAAAACGGGGGTGTTTTATCACTTGATTCATGCCGTGGTTATGCTAGCAATTTCATTATCAAGTTTTAATAAAATAAAATTCACACTTCCTTTCTTTCTGAGCGGAATTTTATTCTTTTCATTTTCACTTTATGTTTATTCTATAACCGGAATTAAGTTTTTGACATTCCTCACTCCTGTCGGCGGAGTTCTATTCCTTGTAGGCTGGGGAATGTTGATTTTAGCGGCTGTGAAGCAAGAATATAAAGATTAAGTTATTTCACAACTCGTAATTTAAAGTAAACTTCTTCGGGTGAAAATATTCCGGCGAAAAATCTTTCATAAATTACCGGTTCAATGTTGACGACTACATCTAACCATTTAAGCACTGAAAAATGTGAAGTGATGAATTTTTTTTCTATGACTTCAAATTGAGCTTTCCCTTCATAATTCGTGCGATGATTCAACTTCCATTTTTCATAGAACTTAAGTTTGCGATTGCCGATATATTCATAATTATCAAAAGTTCTTATCGAAAAGGGAATTTTATGATCGGGTTCTCCGAAGTACTTTGTGTTAAGAAAGAATGGGGCATAAACAATGATAACTCCATTCGGCTTTGAAATTCTATGAAGTTCGGTAACTGTTTTGTGAAAACTGTCGAGATGCTCTAAAATGTGTGAACAAAAAATCTCATCAAAATGATTTTCGGGATAAGGATATGGGAAAGTATTAATATCATGAATGTCGTTTCCGCCATAATCAACAATATCAAGATTAACATAACCCGATTTAATATCTTTTCCGCAACCTAAATTTAATTTCATTACTGTTTGTCTTTCCTATAATTCTGATGAGAAGTTTTTATAAATAACTTTCAATTTCTCCTGATAAAAATGCTTTTCGTTTTGATTCGGGAAATTTTTCAATTGCATATCTTAACATTGTTCGTGGCATCTTTTTGTGATGTTCAGCTAAAAAAATATCTAAACCGACAGGATCAGGTTTACCGGCTTCACGAAGCATCCAACCGACACCCTTGTGCATTAAATCTTCTTTATTATCAATTAATTGAAGAGCCAATTGAAAAGTAGTAGCTGTTTCGCCCGCTTTAATAAAGGCGTATGTAGATATTATTGATATTCTTCTATCCCACAACAGATTTGATTTCGCCAGTTTGAAAAGAATATCTTTGGGTTTATCAAGCAAATACTTACCGAGAATTTTATACGCACTTGAATCGACTAAATCCCAATTATTTATGAGTTTGGTGTTCTTTAAATATTCATTCACAATTTTAGTTTTCAGTTTCTCATCGCCTTTTTCAAAATGACGAGTGAATATGAAAATGGCAATCAGCCGCTCTTCATGATACTTTGATTTAAGAAGTTCAAATGCATCGGCAGTGGATATTTGCGAATACTTTTTTGCAAGACTTCGGGAAGTCGGGACGGTAATTCCCAGAAATATATCCCCTTCGGCATATTCTCCTTTTCCGGTTTTAAAAAATCCCTGAAGGAATTTAGCTTTTGCAGGATTAGCATTAGCTTTTATTTCAGATTGAAGTTCTTTAAGGGTTAGCACATCTTTCTCTGTTGTATAATCTAAGTTATCAATTTATCTAACACCCTAAATTACAAATTAGAGAATGGATGTACAATTTTAATAATTGAAAATATATAATAAGCCATGAACAATACTCTGTCCATGGCTCTTAACTTAATTTACTTGTATTATTTAGACAAAATCATTTTTTTAGTTTCAATCAAATTTCCGGCAGAAAATTTATAAAGATAAATTCCACTACTCAGTTTTTCTGCATTGAATTCAATTGAATGTGAACCTGCATCTTTATACTGATTTACTAATTGAGTTACCTCTTCCCCAATTGAATTATAAACTCTTAAAGTTACAAAGGTAGCTTCGGGTAAGTAGTAACTAATTACAGTTGCCGGATTAAAGGGATTTGGGTAATTCTGATTTAATGAAAATTTATTTAATGTGGTTATCTCTACATTGATTTCGTTGGTATATTCAAATTTCCCATCGAAATCAATTTGTTTTAAACGATAAGAATAATTTCCGTCATTGAGATTCAAATCTTCAAATAAGTATACATTTTTTTCGGTTGATGTTCCCTTTCCACTCACATGCGATATTGTAGCCCATTCTTCGTTATTTGATTTTCTTTCAACATTAAAACCGGCGTTATTGGTTTCTGAAGATGTAATCCATTGAAGAGTAACATTATTATGGTTTACTGTTCCGATAAAACTTGTTAATTCGACAGGAATAACTCCTGTAAGATTTCTGGTTCCGTTAGGTTGATATTTATATCTGAACTTAAAATAGGTGCCAAAACCGGGTTGCCCATTGGAACTGTCGGTGTATGTTATTTCCATACATGCATAATGTCCTTCGCGTGTGTAAACAACCCAAAGTTCTCCCACTTTTACAGGTTGTCCTGATGTGCCATTTGGCCAATCCCACGAAACTGTCACCCATGGAGCTAACCCTGTCCATTCGGGGACAGTTGTAACTGTGTCAAGATTTCCATTTATGGCATATCTCAAATAACGTCTTCCGGGTATTTGTGTATTTTCGGCGCCAAAGTTCAACCCTTCGTTTGAGGTTCCTCTGAAATCTGCAAGAAAATTTGTTCCTGTAGAATCATTGGAGGAAGATTGTGAACTGAAATCGAAATAAGTCATATTTGGCCAATTGGTACTGATGGAATCAGCGCCAAATAATAATTGGGAATGGAGTTTTTCATTAATTGTAAAAATGAAAATAACACTTAGAAGCATCATGCGGATGCCTAATCTGCTATTTTTATTCATAGCACACCTCTCTTTTTTTTGATTGATTTTTTACCTTGCCCACAAGCAAACTAAAAATATTTGTCAAAAAAAACAAATTGCAGTTTAACTTTTTATTATAATGTGTTGAAGAGATTTAGGTGTCTTTAGTTACTTCTTCCAAATAATCAAAAGCCTTATCAACAGCTAAGTGAGTTCCGGTTATAACAAGCGTATCGTTATAAAATATCTTCTCATTTCCACTTGGATTAGATATTGTTTTTGCTCCCCGTACGATAGCTATTATTGTCGCTTCTGTAGCGGCTCTCAAATTAATTTCTTTTAAAGATTTGCCAATAAAGCGATTATTTTCAGATACAAAAAATGTTTCAGTTAAACCCTGAGCAAGTATTTCATCTAAGTGATAATATTGGGGTGAAGCATTATCGCTTCGTCGCATCATTCTATAAGATTCACCTCTTAATAAAGCGGTCTGCTTCATAATTACATTTAATGGAATGTGGTATTGTGTTAAAACTTTTGCAAAAATCTGAAGCGAGGTTTCAAATTCCTCCGGGATTACTTCATCTGCTCCGAGTTTCATTAAATCTTCTATTTCGCTGATGTATCTAGTTCTAACAACAGCATAAACATTTGGGTTCATCTGCTTAACTACTTTTAGCGATGACCTTGTTGAACCCGGATCAGAAATTGCAAACACAATTACCTTAGCGTCTTTGATATGCGTTTTGTGTAGAATTTCTTTTTTTGTGCTGTCGCCATAAATGATTTTTTCTCCAAGAGATTTTTGCCTTAAAACTGTTTCGGGATTAAGTTCAACAACTATATACGGAATACCGGTTTCTTTTAATACAGTGGCAAGGTTTTTACCATTTAGTCCAAAGCCGACAATCACAACATGATTTTTTAATACAACTTCTTCAGACTCATTTTCAACCTCCACATTACGCAAATTTTTGCCATCGAGGAAAGAGAATTTTGAAGCAATCAGCGGAGCAAATTGTATTAATAATGGGGTAAAAATCATTGTGAATATTGATGCCGCAAGGAAGGCATTAAAAAATTCTTTGCTGATTAAATCATAACCAATTCCGGCTTGTGCTAATATGAATGAAAACTCACCTATTTGTGATAAGCTTAAGCCGGCAATTACTCCAATTCTTGCCGGGTACTTCATAGCCTTAATTATCAATATTATGATTCCGCTCTTCAGCAAAATGATACCTCCAATCAGAGGAAAGACTATAACCGGATTCATCAGTATATATTCAACGTTAAGTAACAATCCGACAGAGACGAAGAATAAACTATTAAATGCATCTTTAAAGGGGAGAATTTCAGCAACAATTTCATAAGAGAATTCCGATTCAGAAATTATTATTCCGGCGATAAAAGCTCCAATACTAAAAGAGAGTCCAACCACCTCAGTCATATAAGAAATACCCAAAACGAACAATAGTATTCCTATTGTAAATACTTCGCGGATGCGCAAATTTGCTATGTGAAATAGCAATTTCGGAATCAGATATTTTGCTAAGAGAATAATAACTGCAACCAATCCAAAAGAAATTAACATTTGTACCGAAATGGCAGCTAAACTAACTCCTTCATCAGCTCCTAATATTGGAAGGAGAATCAACATAGGTACTATTGCAAGGTCCTGAAATATCAAAATACTTAGAGAGATTTTTCCGTAAGGAGAACTTAAATCATTTTTGTCAACCAGCAGTTTAAGCACTATTGCCGTGCTTGAAAGTGAGATAAGCATTCCAAAAAATAATGCGCTGTTAAGAGGAACTCCGAACGAGTAAAATATAATTCCGGCAATTGCAATTGTTCCGATTACTTGAAATCCTCCCGTAAAGAAAAGTAGCTCTTTCATCTTGATTAACTTTTCTATTGAGAATTCAAGTCCGATAGTAAACATCAAAAGAATTACGCCTATTTCTGCCATTACTTCAATTTTAGAAGTATCGTCAATCAGTTTAAATCCGAATGGACCAATGATTACACCCGCAATTAAAAATCCTATAATACTCGGGATATTAGCCTTTTTAAAAAGAAAAAGTATCGGTAATGAAACCGCAAGAATAATTACTATTTCTCGTATTATACCGTAATCATGCATTTGATTATTTATTTAGTGAGAAGGAATTCTATAAAAGCAATTTAATAAAAAAAACTATCTAAGTCTGAAAACACTAGAAAAATCTGAATATTTTTAGAAAGAATACCTTAAATTTCAAAAATGAAAAATGAGGTATAAAGTGAGTTTACATTTAGTTCATGAGAAAATAAATCAAGCTATCGCAATCTTAAATGAAAAAGATATTGATTTATGGATGATATTTGTTCGCGAAAGCGGAACAATGAGAGACCCAGCAATGGAAATGGTTGTCGGTACAAATGCTACATGGCAATCAGCTTTTTTGATTAACAAAAATGGTGATACAACCGCAATAGTCGGTTCGCTTGAAGTCCCTAATATGCAGATGGTAGGGACATATAAAAATGTTATTGGTTATTTACAATCAGTAAAAGAACCATTGCTCGAATATTTATCGAAAAACAATCCACAAAAAATCGCGGTAAATTATTCAATCAATTCTAACCTTGCTGATGGACTTACGCATGGACTCTATCTAATATTGAAAAAGCATCTTGAGGGGACTGATTTTATTGAAAGATTCATTTCATCCGAAGATATTATTGCTTCGTTGCGAGGTAGAAAATCAGCGTCAGAGATTGAACTGATGAAAGTTGCTGTAATGCACACAGAAGAAATTTTTAAGGAAGCAACAAAATTTATTGCTCCGGGAAAAACGGAAATAGAAATTGCCGAATATGTTAGAACGAAGATTTATGAAAGAGGTTTGGGGCTTGCCTGGGCTGAAGATCATTGTCCTTCAGTATTTACAGGACCCGATACTGCCGGTGCTCACGCCGGACCAACCGATAGAAAGGTTGAAAAAGGACATATAATTAATATGGATTTTGGTGTTAAGTATAATGGGTACTGTTCGGATATGCAAAGAACTTGGTATATTTTAAAAGATGGTGAAGATGTTGCCCCTGAATCAGTTCAAAGGGGATTTGAAGTGTTGAAAACTGCTATTCAGAAAGCGAAAGCAGTTGTTCGTCCGGGTATTAAAGGTTGTGAGGTAGATGATGCGGCACGAAATTATATCACACAGAATGGATATGCGGAGTATCAACATGGATTAGGGCATCAACTTGGAAGAACTGCTCATGACGGCGGAGGTGGCTTGTTTCCTCGTTGGGAACGGTATGGTAATCTTCCCTATATTCCGATTGAAGAAAATCAGATTTACACGATTGAACCGCGTCTGTTTGTTGAGGGTCATGGTGTTATTACTATGGAAGAAGAAGTTGTTGTTACAAAAGATGGATGTGAATACTTAACAAATCCTCAAACAGAATTAATGTTAATAAAATAATTGGAGAGATATGCTTTACTTTATCGATAACAAAAATAATCACGACCCATATTTAAATTTAGCTTTAGAAGAGTATTGTCTCAGAAATGTTGATATCAGTAAAACTTATCTGTTGTTCTACATAAATGAGCCGTCAATTATCATCGGAAAAAATCAAAATACTCTCGAAGAAATAAATCACGAGTATGTGAGAGAAAATAATATTAAAGTTGTAAGAAGAATATCAGGCGGAGGGACTGTTTATCACGATCACGGAAATCTTAACTTCAGCTTTATTACGAAGTACGACCCCAAACATTTTAATAATTATAAAGAGTTTACAGAACCGGTTATTAAAGCATTAAAAAAACTTGGTGTAGAAGCTGAACTAAGTGGTCGAAATGATATTCTTGTTGATGGGAAAAAAATTTCCGGGAACGCTCAGTTTACTAATAAAGATAGAATGTTCAGTCACGGTACACTTTTATTCAACTCAGCAATTGATAATGTTGTAGCAGCATTGAATGTTAAAATCGGAAAGATTGAATCGAAAGGGATTAAATCTGTAAGAAGCCGTGTTACAAATATCAGCGATTATATGAGCTTCAAGATTTCCACAGAAGAATTTAAAGAAACTTTACTACAAAGTATTTTTGAAGAATATGAATCTATACCAAAACATGAGTTGACTGAAAAAGATTGGGAAAATGTTCATAAACTTGCCGACTCGAAATACAGAACTTGGGATTGGAACTATGGACTTTCACCAAAGTTTAATCTTCAAAAGACAAAAAGATTTGCTGTAGGAGAAATTGATATTAGATTTCAAGTTGAGAACGGAATTATCGAGAGCATTAAAATTTATGGTGATTTCTTCGGACAAAATGATGTCAAAGAAATTGAAGACTTACTTCTTAACGTTAAATACGATTATGACTCAATTCTCGAAAAACTAAAAACAGTTGATACTTCTATGTATTTCGGTGCAATTGAACTACCTGAACTGATCGAAGTTTTTTATTGAAATAATCGAGATTTATTGTCTTTATTGAGTTCGATACAGTGTAATTTACTCTTCCGAGAAATTACTTCGTAGATGTTGTCGATAGTGTGCGAAAATTCCGGATTTAGAAACGAATCCGATATAGATTCCTTTTCTTAATACAGGGAGATTCCATTTTCCAGTATCTTCAAACTTTTTCATTACAGATTCAAGTGATTCAAATTCTTCAACTATGGCTGTCGGTTGGGTCATTAATTCAACGGCAAGTATTTCCGAGTAAGATTCTAATTCAAATAACATTTTTCGGATTTCATCTAAAATGATAATCCCGAGTAATTTATTATTCTCATCAACAACCGGGAAAATACTTCGTTTTGAATTTGCAATAATTGTAGTTAAATCACTCAGTTTGGCATTCATTGGGACAGGAGTATAATCTTTTTCAATCAACTCTGAAAGTTGTAGTAGCGATAGAATGTTTTTATCTTTATTGCCGGTTAGAAGGTGTCCTTTTTTAGCAAGTTCTCGCTTATCCAACGAAAATGGTTCAAACTGTTTTACCAGAATAAATGTTATAGATGAAACTAAAAGGAGTGGAATCATCAATTCGTAACCCCCTGTAATTTCTGCAATTAAGAATACTGCCGTAAGAGGTGTGTGCATTACTCCACAAAGTATTCCTGCCATTCCAACGATAGTAAAATTTCCGACAGGAACAGATAAATCAAAACCGAGATTAAAAAATTTTGCAAAAGAATATCCGCTAAAAGCTCCGACAAATAGTGAAGGAGCAAAATTCCCGCCATTCCCACCACTCCCTATTGTAATTGAAGCAGCAATAACTTTTAATAATCCTATAATAAAAATTAAAAAGAGAAGAGCCCATTCATTACTAAAAAACTGAGAGATTAAACTATTTTGAAAAAGAAGATGAGGAGTATCATTCGCTAACTGTTTTATCCCAATATAACCTTCACTGAAAAGAGGAGGAAAAAGTAAGATGAGTAATCCTAAAAGCGCCCCACCTAACGCACCTCTCAAAAATCGTCTTTTTTCAAGTGGTTTAAAGAGTTTTTCGATTTTGCTGAATGTCCGAATATAGTAGATAGATACTATTCCTGTCAGAATACCAAGACCTACATAGAAAGGAACGTAATTGTAATCAAACGGTTGGCGAAGACTAAAGTAGAGAAGAATATTTTCATTCAGAATCATTTTGGAAAGTAATGCACCCGTTGTCGATGCAATAATAAGTGGAATAAAAGATGAGATTGACATATCAATCAGCAACACTTCTATTGCGAACATTACTCCCGCAATCGGTGCGTTAAAAACAGCAGCGATTCCGGCAGCAGCACCACTCGCTAAAAGAATTGTTCTTTCTCGATAAGAAAAATTAAATATTCTTCCGAAGTTTGATCCTATTGCAGACCCTGTAACTACTATTGGAGCCTCTAAACCTGCAGAACCACCAAACCCAACCGTTAAAGCACTCGTTACAAGATGCGAATAGGTCATGCTTTTGTCAACATTACTTGCTTTCTTGGCAATTGTATAAAGAATATGTGCCGAGCCTTTCCCGAAACGATTTTTTAAGAAGAATCGGATAAAGAATATTGTTAAAAGAATTCCGACAAGTGGGAACAACAAGTAAATATAATCCAATACTAATTTCGGCGGTACATGAGTAAGAAAATTGTGGATGTAATAGACTGTCCCCTTTAAAGCAATTGCGGCAAGTCCGGCAACTAATCCAACCATTGAACTGGCAATCAGCAACGCTTGCTGTTGACTGACTTTCGAGCGTAAGGAAGTTAAGTATGAATACAAATTCACAATTGTTTTAATATAGATTGTTGTTGAATATCATTGCACAAAAATAAACATTTCCTTAATTAATCTTAGCTTGTAAAAGATAATTCTTAAATTATCATTGTCGATTCATTATAAAAAGTAAATTATGTTTATAACCGATAAACCTTATATATCTGACTTATTGCAAACTACTATCGAGCGTAATAATTATTATGTGCTGAGAAATGAGTTTGCCGAAACCCACGGTTTTAATAGAACCGAACTTTTATTGAGTGAAAGTGATTTTATCGAAAAATTCAAAACCTCACAGAAGATATGTACTAATTCCGAAAATTGTATCGAGTGGATTAACAAAAATTTAGATTTCACTGAATTGCCCAATCTCATAAATATCTTTAAAGATAAAGTAAAATTCAGAGACTTAGTAAAACACTTATATCCTAATTTCTTTTATAAGCAATTGGAATTAAATGAACTAAATAGTTTTGATATTAACTCAATCAACAAACCGATTATTATTAAACCATCGGTTGGTTTTTTAAGTCTTGGGGTATACAAAGTAAACAGCGATGCAGAGTGGAAGAGAACTCTTAAATTGATTGAGAGTAATCTTCTGAATTTCAAATCAATCTTTCCGGAAGTAGTTCTTAATACCACAAACTATATTTTAGAAGAGTATATTGAAGGTGCTGAATTTGCCTTCGATGCTTATTTTAATGATGATGGTGAGCCCGTAATCTTAAATATACTTCGACATGTTTTTTCTTCTGATGCGGATACAAGCGATAGGCTTTATATCACCTCCTCAAAAGTTGTAAATGAGAACCTTCCTTTATTCAAAAACTTTCTGAATGAAATTGGAACTCTACTTAACATTAAAAATTTTCCTTTGCATGTAGAGGTTAGAGTTAATAATTCGAAAATTATTCCGATAGAAGTAAACCCGATGCGGTTTGCAGGTTGGGGAACAACAGATATCGCTAATCATGCATACGGAATTAACCCATACGAGTACTTTTTAGAAAATAAAAAACCTGATTGGGAAAAAGTATTAACTGAAGATGAGGGATTTATATACAGCATTATCGTCCTTGATAAGCCAAGTAATTTACCAGCCCATGAAATAACATGCTTCGACTATCAAAAATTAAAATCTAAATTTGAAAACGTTCTTGAGATCCGGAAGACCGATATTAAAAAATATCCGATTTTCGGTTTTGTTTTTACAAAAACCAGAGAAGATAACTTTGGTGAATTAGATGCCATTTTGAAGAATGATCTTTCAGAATTTATTATAACTATTTAACAAAATGATTAGTTTAACTTTATTGGTTTTTATCCTACGCTCTAATCAACTTTTTTATGGCAATTGAATTACTGGGAATCGCGTGCCACATTAAATGCTAGTAGTTTTCTTTAAATTAATTTTATTAATCTGAATTTTTCATGCTAATATCAGTATTGAGGAATGATTCTCATCATGAATAGAGTTTTATTTATCCATTTGATAACAGCATCCTATTAGTGAGATAAAAAAATCAAGACTAACCATCAATCCGGCAAAAATTATAAATATATTAATTGGCTTGGTATTTGTTCAGTTACATTAAAAAAATGGGACTAATTGATGTCGATTAAAAACGCAATTTCAGTAATTATTATTGTAATGATATTTGCAGGGTGTAAAGAAAAATTAAATCCGGTAGATGAAAACTCTGACGCAAAGATAACTAAAAGTCCAAAGCGGGGACTTGCATACAACCTTACAAACTCAGCTGATTTCGATACATTGAAAAACGGAATATCGTGGTGGTATAACTGGTATATGAGTACTTCTACTCCGGCAAATTATTATTCAGAATACAAAATGGAGTTTGTCCCGATGCTGTGGGGTGGCGGTACAAATGCAAATGATATAGCTCATGTGAAGTACTTTATCTTAAGTCGTCCCGAAATTAAATACTTGTTAGCAATGAACGAACCAAATTTAACTGATCAAGCAAACAGAACTCCTCAACAAGCAGCGGCTGATTGGCTAAGATATGAGCAGGTTGTTAATGAACTGGCAGCACAGGGTCGCACAATTTATCTGGTTGGTCCTCAGATGAATTGGGGAACCCTTCCGGGTTACTCAGACCCGGTAGTCTGGTTGGATTCCTTTTTTGTTGCCTTTAACAACAACAACGGGAGAGATCCGAGAATTGATTATCTTGCATTCCATTGGTATGATTATGGACTCGCTTCGCAACTTGACCGCCTGCAAAAGTATGGTAAGAAGATATGGATTACCGAAATGGCAAATTGGAATTCTCAAATCAACTCTTACGAAAAACAAGCTATACAAATGCGTGAAATGGTCGATATATGTGAAACTCGATCGGATGTTTTCAGATATGCATGGTTTATCGGGAGAGGAAATCTTCCGGACAATAAGTTTACATATATTTTTAATCCGACTCCGGGTCAACTTAACGAGCTGGGAAAACTATATATTAATCTTCCTTATAGTAAATAATCAAAAACAACAATTTGGAGATTTTTAACAAGTCGGCATATAAGTTCTACATCGATTTTCTATGCGACAAATTCGTTCACTAACTTCTGACTCAAAATGTAGGTGGTGAAGAGTTTTTCAAATGATTATAAGAGGTCAAAGAATTGTACTTAATAAAGTTACTCAGCTGAATCAATATTACAATTTTCATTGAGCCTATTCTTTAGGTTTCGTTCAAAATTAGAAACTGAAATCGCAATTAGAATAGAAGTGATGATTACTAGCATTCCCATAAATACACCACCTGTGCGATCATCACTCTCATTCAGAAAAATGATAATAACTCCAATCACAGTGAAAGCAATAATTGATATCGCATAATTTTTAATTAACCGAAGCCTCTTTAAAGTTTCTTT
The DNA here is from genome assembly GCA_019638025.1 of Ignavibacteriaceae bacterium. Lineage (GTDB taxonomy): Bacteria > Bacteroidota > Ignavibacteria > Ignavibacteriales > Ignavibacteriaceae > JAGUXE01. The sequence continues at coordinate 108,082 of JAHBUO010000001.1, read as the reverse complement.
GGATATAAGATTGTTTTTTCCTGCTAATTCCAAAACTTTGAAAGCTTGATAAAGTACCATAAAAAAAGGAATTGATGCAAAATATACAAAAGCAAGGAAGGGGTCGTTGAAGTAAATCTGAAGGAGAGAGGCATTTACATTCCTCCCTTCAAGGTGTGGTTCCCAGAGGAGAAAAGTAATTGCAGCAATCCCGATTAGAATTATGAATGTTTGATAAGGATTATTTTTAGTTTCATATTCTGATTGGTGATGATAATGAATTTATATAAATATACTCAAATCAATTTTATATTCGTTTATAGCGTTCATTTAAACCAACCAAATCAACTCAAGAAAAATCTCCCTTTGCCCACTTCTCCGTTAGTTCAATGTATTTCTCTTCCGGTTGACAAGTTTTCCAGTCAATCCCATGTTTCTTGCATATCATGAAATGACCTACTCCTCCAAGTAATTGATGACCGATAATAAAAATCAATGAATAGTGTGCAATTGACAGAATCAGTATTGAAGAGATGATAAGGTAAGCAAATAATTTCCCTACTTTTTTCCATTGAGGACGAATGAATCTACCACCAAAATAGTGGTAACTTAAAAACCAAACTCCAACGGAAAGTATAAAATAAAAGAAATGATATTTCTCGATAATTAAATTGGATTGCATAAATACTAACCACGTGACAAACCCGAAGAATAACAAACTATATAATACTATTGACTTCATCATATACAATAACTCCTACTTAAATAAGTACCTAAAACAACCATCCCAAATTTCTAATTGAGGAGTAATAATTAATCTGTTACTTCAGCTTCAACAAGCTTCATTAATAGATGTAATGATTCTTGCCAACCGAGATAGCATCCTTCTAATGGAATGGAATCGGGGAGTCCTTCTTGAATAATATTTATCTCTGTTCCACAAAAGACTTTCTTCAATGTGACAGTTGTTTTCATTGTTCCGGGTAAAGTTGGGTCGTCAAATTCATCTGTTATTACTAAGCGCTCATTATCTATAAGTTCAATATATTTTCCACCGAATGAATGACTTTTTCCCGTATTAAAATTTGTGAAAGACATTTTGTAAGTCCCCCCGACTATTGCATCAAGATGATGAACTTTACATGTAAATCCGTTTGGGGGATACCATTTGCAAATTGCATCTGCATCAACAAATGCTCTGTAAACTCTTTCCGGTGTTGCACGAATTACACGGTGGAGATAAACAGTGTTTGTCATATTATTTGTTCCTTTCAGATTTAAGTTTATTAATTACAGAGAAGCCATTGCATAGGAATAAACGAAGAAAATAATGAGCATGACTTCAAGATAAAAGGGAATACATTTGCATTAAAATTAACAATATTTCAATTACGTAAAAATGGTGACAGCAACAAGGCTATTTTTAAATCTTCAACATCCATTTTACCAAATAAAAGTTATCGATAAATTGCTCTTGACATCCAAAGAGAAAATACTAATTGGGGTTGCCAAACCCGCGTTAATTCTGTTGCGATTCTTTATCATAAGCTGAATACTTATTTCTTCAAATGCTTTTTATTTATTCTCAAAAACGGAATTTATTTTTTGAAGCAAATCTGCTTTTGTGAATGGTTTTGAGATATAATGAGTTAAGCCTTGAGCTAGAAACGTTTCTTTGTCAGTGTGAGATGCATAGGCTGTAAAGGCAACATACGGGATGTTTTCATAACCGGGAATTTTTTTAAGTTCTATGGTTAATTCAATTCCATTCAATCCACCTTTTAAATTTATGTCCATTAAAACTGCATCATATTGATTCGAGGGGGCTTTTAATAGTGCTTCATTTGAGTTATTTACAATATCTATTTCAAAGTTATCGGCTAACATACGTCTAACAACATCACGAGCAAATTCATCATCTTCCACATAAAATAATTTTCTTTTTGCCGGTTTAGAATACTCTTGATTATTTATCTGTCCCATAATTTCTCCGGTTACAATCCTTTATTAATTGGTAATGAGAGTTTAAAAATTGAACCTTTCCCATATATACTTTCGACTTCGATATTTCCCCCAAGTAATTCAACACTTTTCTTTACAATTGATAAACCAAGTCCGGTACCCTCAAAACTTCTGTTCAAGCCTTCGCTTACTTGTCTAAATGGCTCCCAAATTATCTTCAGCATATCTTCGGGAATACCTATCCCTGTATCGGTTACTTTTATCTCAAGATTTCCGGAATCTTCGTTCGTCCCGATTTTTGCAGTTAATTTAACAGAGCCTTCTTCGGTATATTTAATGGCATTACTGATTAAGTTTTGTAAAATATCTTTTAACATTAACTCATCGGTTTCTATTAGTAATTCATCAAAATTAATTTCCTTCTCGAAAGATAATTTCTTAAGTAAAGTTCCCCCTTTAAATGATTCAAACAGACCGGTAATCAATTTATTCATTTCAACTTGATTCTTTTTTATTTCAATCGAATCGGTTTCTAACTTAGCAAGTCCAAGAATATTTGATAGAGTTCCTTGCATTCTGGATGATGCTTTCAGAATACCTTCAGCCATTAGGCGTTCGTCTTCATTTTCAAGTGATTCAGCCAATAGTTCAGCATAGCCCATGATACCTACAAAAGGTGTCCGAAGCTCGTGACTCATATTTGCGAAGAAATGGGATTTGGCTCTATTCATTTCTTCTGCTTTTTCTTTTGCCTTAACAAGTTCTTCTATCATTGTATGCTTTTCGATAAACACACCAATTTCATGTGCAATCATTTCAAGCATTGTTACATCGGAATCGGAAAACACATTTAGGTTTTTGTAGTTCTGGGTGACCATTATACCGATTGCTTTAGAATGTGAAAAGATTGGAACTCCTATCCAACTTTTTGGGATAGTTCCTTCCATCCCCAGATTTTTATGTTTGTAAAATTCTGCAATCTCATCTCCCTTAAGAAAAACCGTCTTCCCTTGTTTAACAACATGACCCGAGATTGAGTTACCAGCAGACCACTCGTCACTTTCAAAGTTGTCCATTTCGTCGACATAAATAACTTCTTTTAATGTATCCCTTTCCGGATTGTAAAGTGCTACAAAGAAATTGGAAGTGTCCATTACATTTCCAATTTCTTGTCTAACAAACTCAAGCAAATCTTTTGTGCTTTTTTCAAGATGAATGTGCAAAGCAACATTGTATAAAATCTCTTGTACTTTTTCTGCACGCTTGCGTTCGGAAATATTTCTATTAATTGAAAGAATAGCTTTTTTCCCCATATAATCAATTAGGGAAGCGTTAATCAAGAAGTAAATTGTATCACCATTTTTATTTACTTGTTGAGTTTCAAAATTTCCGTATTTGCCGGTATTAATTGCTTTTTCAATTTGTTGCACGCCGGCAGCCACATCTTTTGTCAAAACTTTTAAACTCATCCCGATTAATTCTTCTTTGGTAAATCCGTAAATTTCACAAGCTTTATTATTTACCTCGAGAATTATTTCTGTTTCCGGTTCAAATATTAAGATTGCATCATTTGCACTTTCGAATAGATTTCTGAATTCAGCTTCTGATTTTTTAAGTGCTTCTTCAGTAAGTTTTATCTGAGTGATGTCTTGCATAACAAGTAATCCTGCAATAAGATTTCCTTGTGAATTAAAAATAGGGGCACCGCTTGCAAGTTGCCAAACACTGCTTCCGTCGCTTCTTTCAAGTCTCATTTCTTTATCATTTGTAAACTTTCCTTGCAAGGCACGAGGCAATGGTAATTCATTTGCTTCAACTTTTTTCCCTTCAGGGGTATACTCTTGCCAAACTACATCAATTTCCATTAAAGATTTTTCTAAATAGTTATTCGCATCTATCAGTAAAAAATCCTCTGTTGCTTTGTTAATTACCTTTATCTTGAAATTTTCTGCAGAAGCCAGAACCATGGGTAACGGTGATTGCATTATAGTTTCGATTAATTGTATTCTCGTACGTTCTAGTTCCTCTTCTGCTTTTTTACGTTCAGTGATATCACGGGCGGTTGCAACAATATGGTATTTGCCAAAATACTTGCCCCGGTTAATGGAAACGTCCTTCGGAAAAACCCCCCCATTTTTTCTTACTCCCCAAAATTCAAAGCTGGTAGAGATGCCTGTAATTGCAACTTCCTGAATGGCTTTTTGAACAGCATGAAGGTCATTCATCCCGAGGGCTGAAACCTCAGCCGGATTTTTTCCAATTAATTCTTCTCGTGAGTAACCATACATTAATTCAGCCCCACGATTTACATCGATAAAACTTCCTTTTTCATCAAGTACATAAATAGCTTCTGAAACCGAATTGAAAATACTTTCGTATGTGTCTTTTGTAATTCTAAGTTTATCCTCCGCCTTTTTTCGTTCGGTAATGTCTCTGAAAATTCCCATAATACACTTTTTGCCTTGATAGATTACTTTAGAGGCAATTACTTCTACGGGTATGTGCGCCCCATTGGAGTTTAATACAATAGATTCAATGGGATTTGATAAATCCATTTCTTCAATTTCTTTTTTGTGTTGTTGAAATGTTTCTTCGCCCATCTTTTTTATTTCGGCCGGATGTAAGTCTCTTTGATGTTTGCCAATAATATTTTCAAGAGTAGAGTTTAACATTTTCTCTGCCGTTTTATTTGCATTCATTATAAGTCCACTTTCGGCATCAGCGATAAATATTGCATCTGCGGCACTATTAAACAAGTCTCTAAATTGTAATTCGCTCTCAAACAATTTGTTTTGAGCATGCTTACGTTCGGTAATGTCAGTAGTTAGACTTAGAATTGCCGGATTATCCCCCCATTCAATTATTTTTGCATATACTTCAACCGGATATGTAGTCCCATCTTTTCTGCGGTGTCTTCCTTCAAAATTTATTTCCCCATTCTTTTTTAAGTTTTCCATTCTTTCCGGTATTAATTCAGCATTCTCAGGAGTATCTACATCACGCAAACTAAAGGTCTGAAACTCTTCATTATTACAACCATGCATTTGAGCTGCGCGTTGATTTGCATATAAAATTTGTCCATCGAAATCATGTACAATTATTCCACCAGGTGCAATGTTTACCATTTGAGCGAGTAAAGTAATTTGTTCTTCTTTTTTCTTTCGTTCAGTAATAACTTCCATGTAAGTTATTATGCCACCGATAGTTCCATCGGCTTTATACCAGGGTAAGCATGACCAGTTTGCCCAATCAATTGAGCCATCAGCATGTACAAGAGGATCGCCTTCGCCCCTAATAGTTTCGCCATTAAGAGAACTCTTGTGGATATCTCTCAAATACTGAGGAAGATCCGGAAAAACATCATAATGATTTCTTCCAACTATATTATTATCTTCTAGATGAAAATCATCATAATAGCGGTCACTTACATAGATATAATTCATTTCTGTATCAAAAACGGCTACTGAGCTTTTGGTATTAGAAATTACATATTTCATCAAATCATTAAAATGGGCCTTCTCTTTTTCTGCATAGTCTCGGTCAGAGATATCATGTATAGAGCCAATTAACAATTTGTTTCCGGCTTTATCAATAAAACGAGTTTTGTTTGTTACAATTGTTCTTTTTTTATTGTTGATGGTTAATGATTCTTCTCGAGAATCAGGTATCCCGGTATCAAGGACCATTCTGTCGATTTTTAGAAAATGTTCCATTTCGCCATCCGGAATTCCTTCTGCCAATGTTTTTCCGATAACACCATTTTCCTCAAGTCCGACCATTTCATAGAAAGCTCTATTACAAAGTACAAATCGATGTTGATTATCTTTAACAAAAATTGGGTCGCCAACAAGGTTGAGAATAGTGCTAATTCTCTCTTTTTCATCTTTTAATGCGCTATCGGCTTCTTTCTTTCTTGTTACTGATAAAATTTGAACAAGATATGAAGCTATAGTCGTGGCAAATGCTTCCTCTTCAGTATACCATTCCCTTTGTTTTCCGGTATGCTCGAAGCAAACCACGCCGCCAAACCCCCCATCTTCAGAAGCTACTTTTGAATCAAGCATTGAAACAATGCCAAGCGGAAGTAAATAAGCTTCAGCTAATTCATTTGTGCGTACATCATTAATAACATCCCTTACTGCAAGGGGAGAATTTTCGGTTACTTCTTTAAAGTATGTTGGATATTCTTCAACCTTAATGATGATTCCTTCTGAATGTACTTTGTTATTAGCATTAAATAAATCGATACACTTCATCTCTGTGTTATCAGGTGACATTAGCCAAAGACTACATTGTTCAACCTCTAAAGCCTCTGCTGCAATTTCTGTGAGCAATTTTTTTGCACTCGAAATATCTCCTGAAGCGATGACTTTACTTGTTGCTAACTCAGTTAAAGCTTTTCTATGTTTTACGGCTCGGTGCTCTCTTGCTTTGCTTTCCTCTCTCGCTTTATATTTTTCTGTAACATCAGAAAAGACCAGCACAACTCCTTGAATATTATTGTGATTATCAATAATCGGGGCGGCACTATCTGCAATATTTCTTTCTGTCCCATCCTTTGAAATGAGAAGAGTATGATTTGATAACTCAACAACTTTACCGGTTGTAATTACTTTTTCAACGGGATTATTTAGATTGTGTCTTGTAGAAGCATCGACTATAACAAAAACATCTTCGAGTTGTTTTCCTTTGGCATCTTCAAGTTTCCAACCGGACATCTCTTCGGCCACAGGGTTCATATTTGTAACTCGACCAAGTTTATCTGTTGAGATAACACCATCACCGATGGATTTCAAAGTGATATCTAAATTTTCTTGACTTTGCTTTAAAGTTTGCTCCTTCTGAAGTCTATCGGTTATCTCAAGAAAACTCGCAACCATTTGGTTTTCAGATACAGTAAAAGCAAAGACTTCAAAAGCACTTTTACGTGTAGCATCTTCATAGATTATTTGTTCTTTCTTCCAAACTCTCTTTTTCTTTAGGACTTCTTTGTATTTTGTCGGTATTTCCGTTTCTATAAGGGATGGAAATGCTTCTTCTATTGTTAATCCAATTTTTGAGTTGTGCTCTAATCCGAGAATTTTGTCTGCCGCCGGATTTGCACCAATTAACACTAATTTGTCTTCTTCTTGTAATTCATACATCTGCATACCGTAAGGAGAAGAGTATACAATACTTTGAAAGCGTTTATTAGTTTCTGATAATTTCTCTTCAGCATCTTTTCTTACAAGAGCGTTTGCAGTGATACCTGCAAATGCAAGTATAGTTTCTTTTTCAGGATATTGTTGACTTTTATCTCCCACTAAAATCATCGTCCCAACAAGCTTTTTGTTGTGCACTAAACCGAGTGCGGCAAACCAATCTATCCCAAAAACTTTTTCAATCGTTCTTCCAATTACATCAGGAATTGCTCCAAATGTAAGTTCATGGAGTGATGTTATCTGCTCATAGATATTAGTGGTTATTCTCTTATAATTTTTTTTATTCACATAAGTACGGCGTTTTAATAACGTCCCTCCCAGTACTTTTATTAGGTTTGCATTCTCTTTATCAGAAAGAGTTGTGTATTGTAACACTAATTCGGAGGTTGCTTCATCATAAGTATTAATTAATGCTCCTCTAACATTAAAAATGGATTTAACTTTTGAAGTGATAAATGGGAATAACTCATCAGCAGGTAGAAATGCGAGCTTAAAGGAATAATCATTTAGTTGAAGTAGAATATCGTTTGATGTTGGGTTTTCATCTTTTATAGTTCGTTTCTTTTCTGATTTAATTAAATACTTTAATTCGGAATTCTCCTTTTTTAGAGCTTCCAATTCTTTCAATAAAACATCTACATTTCTTTTAGCCATTATTCACTCTAGTTCACTTATGTTTTTTTCTTGGATTTATGGGTCACTATGAACGGCGATACATTTATTTGGTTAAACTACATTTTTTTTCTCCGAATTTCCAATAATTTGTTAAATCCAAGGTCAGCTGAAGTTAAGGATATTTATTGATGAAACTTTTGAGAGGATGCGTTACGAAAACCCAACTCAAGTAAAACTAAACCTTACCAAAGAAGAAAATACATTTAAGTTCTATGCAAGAATTAAAATGTGGTTTTACATTATTAACCCATTTCCCTTAAGTTTTGCTTTGGTAGGGCTGTGAGAAGGACTGGAGCCTGCATCCCGATAGCAATCGGGATAACCGCCGACTACTCAGCTAGAAATTTTGTTTTCAATCAGAAGAGAAATCATTTTCTTGCTTTTCCATGACTTAATTTTCTTCTCAATAATAAGTGCCTGCGAAATGGAGTTGACTTTCTTAACAAAAACCACATCCCATTGTCTGTATTTAGAAGTAAAGCACTGTTAAAACGAATTGTGTTACTCCAGTCTTCGCATACGTTTTTTTTAGCCGATATAAAATTTATGGGTGATATTAGATTTCTGTGTGGAAAGGAAATGTTTCATAAAATAAAAAACCCCAACAATTGCTGGGGTTAAGCTCCGCGAGCAGGACTCGAACCTGCAACCCTTCGGTTAACAGCCGAATGCTCCACCATTGAGCTATCGCGGAATCAGTATTTCTTTTTAAGAGTTCAAAATTAATAATATTAGTTGAACTTGTCAACCAAACATCAAAAATTCTTTATTTTTCAGCGGATAAACCGTTTACGTGTCCTGTTAAAGCTGATTTTCTTCTGGCTGCAGTATTTTTGTGAATTTTGCCTTTTGTCGCAATTCTATCGATATATGATACTGCTTCTTTATATAAACCTTCTGCTTCTGTCTTTTCGTCTGAGGCTAAAACTTTTTTAGTCAAAGTTTTTAACTTCGAAATCGTACTTTTATTTACAGCTCGTTTCTTAGCATTAACTAATATTCTCTTTTTAGCAGATTTATGATTTGCCATTCTTTGGAACCTTATATGTCTTAAAAAAATTGACCTTCAATATATCACTTAAAATCAAATCTGTCAAATAAAAAATTCTACTAATTCCATTAAGAATTGAATTGTTTTCTAAAAGATGAACCAATGGTCATTCTTATAGTTGATTGTTATTCAATGAGTTAGAGTAGGGTAATTCTTGTTCTACATTAGATTGCTTTAATTTTGTATTGATTTCCCCTCCCTTGATGTCGTATATTTGCAGGTTAATTTTACAAATTTAGGAAAATTATTGTTGATGGCGGTTAAAAGGTCTATCGTACTTATTGTCTCCTTTCTTTTATTTATTACCAGTCAAGCAGCCAATGCACAAGTTATATTTAAAGAATTAGCTTCAGGTGAAGAAACTAATAAGAATTATAATTTTTTTGAAGAATCTTCGTCAAGAAAAATTATTAATTTGAATGGAAACTGGTCTGTCTATTTTTCAGATGATCAGGCAAAAAAGAAATCTAAGGTATCTGTCCCATCGTTTTTTGAAGGAGAGGATGAACTAGTATTCGAAAAGAGTTTTGAGTTAAACCAAAAACAGCTTAGTGCCAGCAATTTCGAAATTTACTTTTTAGGATTAAGTTATTCCGCTGATATTGCAATTAATAATTCGTTAATATATAGACACTCCGGCGGCGATTTCCCATTCTCTTTTTTACTCCCGAAAGATTTACTCAGATACGACAAGAAGAATGTTGTCTCGGTAAAAATTACTTCAAACCTTGACTCAGAAAATACAATTCCGGTTAAGCAAAGGTTTTTAACACCGACTCAGATGAGAGGAATTTTTAGAGACGTTTACATAAGAGTTGTTCCCAACATCTTTATTTCTTCATTCCAATCAGAGTATAAATATTTAAGTGGTCAAAATCGATTTAAGTATAGTGCTAATGTAAAAATTGAAAATAAGAATTTTAAAACTCAAACCGATTCAATCGGTAAAACAAGTCTTTTCGAAATAAATTACAGTATAATTTCGGAATCTGATAAGTCAGTATTAGCTTCTGCCTCTTCAACTGTTCAAATCCCGAAAGGAAAAGAGAAAGCATCGGCGTTAAGTTTTGATATAAGTCCAAATGTATGGAGCCCGGAATTCCCCAATATATATTTGGCAAGAGTCCAAGTTTATCAAGACGGTAATTTGATAGATGAAGTGATTAAAAGAATCAGCTTTTACAATATAACTTCGGGAAAAGATTCACTCTTCTTAAACGGAAAATCATTTCAGTTGAAAGGGGTTACTTATATTCCTTCTAACGAAACACTTGGAGCAATTTTACCATTTTCCAAAATGGAGGAAGAACTAAAGATAATTAAGGAGATTGGCTTTAACTCAGTCAGATTTGCTTACAATACTCCACATCCATATATGCTTGCGTTGTGTGAACAATATGGATTGCTGGCGTTTGTTGAGTTACCATTAAATTCGATTCCCGAAAGCATTATCGAAACTCAGAATTATCTTACAAGAAGTAAAAATTACCTGAATCATTTTTCTCAAGCTTTTGCAGATTACAGTGCTATTGCCGGATTCGGATTGGGAACCGGCTATAACTCCGGTAAGGGAGCAACAGATATTTTTATAAAAGAATTAGCGAGAGGACTAAAGAGACCCAAACCACTTCTTGTTTATGCATCTTTTTCATCTATAAACGATACCGAAATTCCGGAATTAGATTTGTACGGCTTTGAATTCCTTAACAATTCCTTTTCGAAATTTGAAGATAGTTTTAACTCGGTAATCGACCTTGTTGGCAAAGGAAAATATTTTGTAAGCGAAGCCGGTTATATAGCAAATCTCGGTAGCTCATCCGGATATACAAATGATTTTACTTTGGAAGCTCAAGCATATTACTTTAATCAGTTACTAAATTTCTCGGACGAAAATTATTACGCAGGATATTTTTTACATACGATGTTTGATTACAGAAGCCAGTACCACTCGATAATCTCGGGATATGATAAAGAAAAAATTATTAAACTCGGGATACTTGGTGAAAATAGAAATCTTAATCGAATTACATATAAAGTTATTCAAGCTAAACTTAATAATCTGGAAAAAGTAACAATACCGTTAGGTGTAAAAAAAGATGACTCCCCAATGATATTTATCATCTTCGGGCTAGTATTGGCTTTGTTAGTTGGTTTTCTTGTTAACACGGGAAGAAAGTTTAGGGAAGATAGTTCAAGGGCATTGCTACGACCTTATAATTTCTATGCGGATATAAGAGATTTAAGAATTATGTCCGGAATACATACAACGATTCTCACTCTTTTGGTTTCGGCGGTGATGGCTCTTATTACATCAAGTGTGTTATATTATTTCCGTACGGAAATAATTTTTGAAAAAATACTTTTAGCATTTGGGGGTGAATCGATTATGAAGGGAATGAGTTTTCTTACGTGGCAACCGATATATGCCCTCGGAATTCTCACCATTCTCTTCATAGTGCTTATATTGGTTTTGACGGTAATTGTAAAGCTTGGTTCTCTTTTTGTAATGAATAGAGTTTTTACTTCGAATGCATATTTTGCGGTTTCGTGGTCTTTTCTGCCGATAGTGTTAACTATTCCGGCAGCAATAGTTTTGTATAGAATTCTTCATGCTGATTTAGTAAACATCTATCTTTTTATCCTCTTGATTTTTTTCGGTCTTTGGGTTATTTATAGAATAATCAAGGGAATTTACGTCATTTATGATGTTCGCCCATCAACAGTTTATTTATATAGTCTTTTGATAATCTTTGGCTTCGTTGGTGCAATAGTCTTTTATTTTCAACAGACAAGTCTGATGGTAGAATATATTCTTCACTTCATTAAATAAAGAATTAATTCGGTAAAAATTGTATTTAAAAAAGTTAGACATATTAGGATTTAAATCTTTCGCATCAAAAACGGAAGTCTCTTTTAACAAAGGGATGACCGGGATTGTTGGTCCCAACGGGTGCGGTAAAACTAATATTGTTGATGCTATTCGTTGGTGTTTGGGTGAGCAAAAAAGTAGTACTCTCCGTTCAGACAAAATGGAGAATGTGATTTTTAACGGAACAGCCAACAAGAAACCGATGGGAATGGCCGAGGTTTCTCTAACCATTGAAAATGATAAAGGAATTTTGCCGACTGAATATTCAGAGGTTACTATTTCGAGAAGGATTTTTAGATCCGGGGAAAGTGAATATCTTCTCAATAAAAATATTTGCCGATTAAAAGATATAACTAATCTTTTTATGGATACCGGTATGGGTGCAAATGCTTATTCCGTTATCGAATTAAAAATGGTTGAAACTATTCTCAGCAACAAAGCCGAAGAACGCCGCAATATGTTTGAAGAAGCTGCAGGTGTTAATAAGTATAAACTGAGACGAAGACTAACCCTCAAAAAACTTGATGATGTAAAATCGGATTTAACCCGTGTTAATGATATTGTTTCTGAAGTCGAGAAGAAGGTAAATTCTCTTGAGCGACAAGCAAAACGAGCAGACAAATACAACAAAATATCTTCAACTTTACGCGAATTAGAGATTGATTTAGCAGAGCGGGAATTTGCTTTTTTTACAAAAAACAAAAATGAAAACAGAGTTAAAAAAGAAGAAGCTTTTCAGAGGAAATTAAAACTTGAATCTGAGCTTTCAAGGCTAGAAGATCAGTTAAAGGAAATAAAAGAAGAACTATATAAAATAGAGCTTGAACTAAAAGATAAAAGAAGTGAAATATCTGTTCAGACGGAAAAAATTCATGGCGTTCAACAATCATTATCTGTTTCGGAGGAGAGGAAAAAATCTCTTTCCCGCAATATTGAACGGTATAAACAAGAACTTGAAGAATTTCAAACGCAATTAGAAATTTCTGAATCAGAAAAAGAAGATAACTCGGAAAAGATTGAAGAAATTGCTTCTAAAGTAGTTTCTGCACAGCTCGAAAAAGAATTACTTACAGAAAAAGTTAATTCAAAAAAAGTTGACGTTGAAGAGCAGAGAGTAAAAGTCAAAGATTTTGCCGATACACTTCTTGTTCGCTTCAAAGAGATAAGTGCAAAAGAAAACGAATTATCCAACCTAAACGAATCTCTTAATCGTGCGAACACTTCTATTTCCAAACTGAATGAGCGAATTCAAAATTTAACCGCAAATATTGCAAAGACAGTCGGCTACATCGAAGATTTAAGCAACGAGCGAACCGATATTCAAAATAAACTTACCGAAGCCGAAAATCTTTATACGCAAAAACAAAAAGAGAAAGAAGATTTAGAAGCAAATCTTGCTCAATTAAAAGAGAAAGAAGTTGAAGAAAAAGGGGTAATTAATATTCTTCACGACAAAATATCTTTTCTTCAAAGTCTCATTGATAATCTTGAAGGTTTTTCGAAGGGGGCGAAAGCGCTGCTTGAAGAAAAAAGTTGGTCGGATTCAGAGAAAAATCTTTTAGCAAATTTAGGTAATACTGCCGAAGAATATCAGTTTGCAATTGAAGCGGCATTGAAGAGTAATCTTAACAATATTCTGGTTGAATCTTTAGAAGAAGTAAAAAAAGGAATCTCCTTTTTACAGAAACACAATTATGGTAAAGCCTCTTTTTATGTCTCTTCCTTTTACGAGAAGAAAGAAAATTTTTTTGAAAAAATAAGTGGCTATCTCAGCAAGAGAAAAATTAAGAATGTAAAGAATGAACCCGGATTTATCGGTTGGGCTTTTGACTTAATAAAAACGGAATCAAAGTGGGAACCATTTTTTAAGCAGTTATTAAAAGATACCATCATTGTTGATAGTATTGACAATGCTTTCCTATTGGCTCAAAAATATAAATCATTTAACTGTGCAACTTTGCAAGGTGATTTCGTACACTATTCGGGAATTATCGATGCCGGTTCAGAGCCTCGCTTAGATGATACTCTTTTCGGAAGAAAGCAATTACTAGATAATCTGAAAAAAGAAATTCCGGTAAAGGAAAATCAACTTGCACAGACAAAGAAAGAGATTGAGCTACTTGAGGAGGAAATTGGTAAAATCGATTTAAAAGTTCTTTCAGAAAAAGGAAGATTTTTACTTAATGATTTGGCTAATGTTGATAAGCAAATCTCACGCTTCGAATATGAAAAACAAAAAGCTTCAGACGAAATAGAAAAAGCTCGTCAAGAAATTCAAGAGCTTGCGTCGCACTCTAACTTTATCGATAACGAAAGAGAAGAACTTGAAACGCTCCTTGCCGGTAAGGTTGAGGAAAAAACTAAAGCCGATAATGAACAAAAGTTAATGGAAGAAGCTTTTAGATTATTGGGGTCAGAGTATTCGGAACTTGTAGCAGCGCAAAATAAGATGAGTCTTGATCATGAAAGATTTTTAGGCGAGAGGAGAAATTTAGAAAATTCCGTTCGTCGAGCTGAAGAGACAATTGAAAATGTAAAACGTTCTATTGTTAAGCGTGACGTAGATATTAAAAGCGGTGAAGAGGAATTAATAACTTTAGCTGAGATTGTTGAAGATAAGCAGTTTGAGCTTGATGAATTAACTGTGGTAAAAGACAGTCTTTTAAAACAAGAAGAAACTATTGATGTAAGATTCAAAGAGACTCGCTCAAAAATTAATGAGCTTGAATCCGAGCAAAATAAGTATAGAAAAGAACGTGATGTTGTTGGAAATGAGATTCATGCCGCCGAAATAAAACTGAATGAAATTGAAATGAAAATGGCGAATCTTAAAGAGTCAATCTCAGAAAATTATTCGCTGACAATTGAATTAAAGGAATTTGAAGATTTAGATGCTTTTGATTATAAATCACGTTCCGAAGAAGTTCATTCTCTTAAACAACAAATTAGAAATCTTGGACCAATAAATCTTCTTGCTTATTCGGAGTATGAAGAAGAAAAAGAGCGGCTCGACTTTTTATTGAAGCAAAGAAACGATTTGCTTGATAGTGAAAAAGATTTAGTTAAAACTATCGATGAAATAAATACAACGGCTCAAACTCTGTTTATGGAAACTTTTGAGCAAATCAGAACACATTTTGTTAGAATTTTTAGAGGATTATTTAATCCCGGTGATGAAGCTGATTTGCGCCTCGAAGAAAATGCAGACCCACTTGAATCCAAAATTGAGATTGTTGCAAAACCTAAAGGAAAACGACCGACTTCAATTGAATTACTCTCCGGAGGAGAAAAAACTTTAACCGCCATAGCTCTTCTGTTTGCAATTTACTTAGTAAAACCAAGCCCGTTCTGTATCCTTGATGAAATCGATGCCCCTCTTGATGACGCAAACATCGATAGATTTGCAAAAATTTTGAGAGAGTTCAGCTCAAATACTCAGTTCATTATTGTAACACACAACAAAAGAACAATGGAAGCTACAGATACAATGTACGGCGTTACAATGCAAGAAGAAGGAATTTCAAAGTTAGTCGCGGTTAGATTTAACGAGGACTTTAATATTGTTGCATAAAGAATTAAAAAATAATATCAGATTAACTTCAAGTATTCAAAATTATTTTTGGGTTTATCTGGTATTATTATTCAACCTATTTTCAGCAACAACTTTCTCTCAATGGAATGATAACCCATCATTAAATGTAAACTTGATTATTGATGCAGTTAATCCTACCAACATAAATGCCTATGAAAATCCGAACGGCGGAGCATTCATTTTCTGGGAAGACAACAAAGGAAAAGGAAATAATGCCTATTTCCAGTTTATTGATAATAATGGTAAAGTTGGTTTTAGGGCTGATGGCAAAAGACTTTCAAATTTAAAAGGAGAACAGACAAATCCATTAGCAGCAGTAGGCTCATCGGGGGCAATTGCAATATGGAAAACAGACATTTCGGCAGGTAAGCAATCTCTTAATGCACAAAAAGTTGAAACAAACGGTTTTTTGTATTGGGGTGAGAATGGCATTGAAGTTTTTTCTGGCGAGAATGATATTATAAATTATAATGTCGCTGTAGATAAGGATGGATTAGCCTTTGTAGGTTTTATTGAAAAAGGGATTAACTCACCAAGTTTTTTTTCAATTAAAGTACAACGATTGTCTTTAACAGGTTATACAGAATTCCCGAATGATGGGATTGAAATTACAAATTCGTACAATGCAAAAAGTCAGGTTTCAATCGTTCCGGACAACAACGGTGGATTTTCAGTTTTCTGGTTAGAGTTTGTTAATCGAAGAAATGTTTTGCTCGGTGCCGGCTTTAATTCTTCGGGTAAAATAGTTTGGGGACCAACCGAAGTTTCTCGATTCATCAATAATGTAATGTCTTTTAAAGTACTTCCTTTGCACAAACAAGCTACATATTTAGTTTGGCAAAACCTTGATAAACCTCGTTCAATTTCACATCAAATTATAAACGAAAAAGGTTTTCCTATATGGGAGTCCGGCGGTAAAAATTTAACAAAATTAAAAGGGGATAATACCAATCCACAGGCTATTTACTCTGCGGATTCTTCTATCATTGTATCATGGACAAATGATTTAAATAAAGACAAAAATATTTTTGTCCAAAAATTCAGAGTCAATGGAAAGATTCTGTGGGATGAGAACGGTGAATCTCTAATGAAGATAGATGGAGATCAATTTGGTCAAACGATTGTAAGTGATGGTAAAGGTGGTGTAATTACAGCATGGCTTGATAGGCGTGATTCCAAAATGCAACCGAATATTTATGGGCAAAAATTAGGAAAACGGGGTGAGTTGCTTTGGGATAAATCGGGAACATTACTGGCTGCTTATAAAAATTCCGAAAAAAGTTATCTCAATCTTCTATCTGACCAGAACGGAGGAGCGATTGCAATATTTAAAGATAAACGTGAATCCGTAACATCAATATTTGGTCAAAGAATTTACGCTTCCAAAGCTTATACTTCGCTGATTATGGATTTCACTGCTATTCAAAAGGGAGATTCCGTTCAGCTCAGATGGCGTGCGATGAATAACACAAATGCTGCCGGATATCAAATAGAAAAATTTTATTCTTCTGAAGAAGAAGACTCAGCTTGGATTAATATCGGTTATGTTTCTCACTACGCTATGAGTCTTACTAATCGATATCAATTCGCCCACATGCCGGACGAAGCCGGAAGTCATTATTACAGAATTAATATGGTTGACCATGCCGGTAATTCGTATTCATCGGATATTATTCGAGTGAATTATATCATTTCAGAATACGAGGATATTATTGTTTATCAAAACACGCCGAATCCCTTTTCTGATTCAACAGCGATTGTATTCAATTTACCGAATAAACGAAATGTGAAGTTGGAAATATATAATTCACGTATCGAAAAAATTAAAGAGTTTCCAATTTCTGATACAAAAAGTGGGAATAATAGATTTGTTTTCGACTCAAGAGGACTTCCCAACGGAGTTTATTTCTATCGTTTTACTGCCGGCGAGTTTGTTGATGTAAAAAAAATGGTGATTGCAAAATGATAAACAATTCGAATTACTCATTCAAAGTATTTATCGATTTTGACGGCACAATCACTAAAGAAGATGTAGGCGCAAATATTTTTTTACGATTCGGACGACAACCTGAAGTATTTGAGATTGTCGATAAAATTCGCAATCGGGAAATTTCTAATTCCGAAGGTTGGAGGCAATTGTTTGCATCACTACCATACGTGGATACAAATGAGTTAATCGATTTTGTTAATGGATTCGAAATAGATGCTGCATTTAAATCGTTTCTCTCTTTTCTTAATGAAAATAAAGTTGATCACTACATCCTAAGCGATGGTTTTGATTTTTACATCGACAGAATTATGGAGCGAGAACAATTAAATAGTATTTCGGTTTTTTCTAATAAGTTGATAATCGGCGACCAAGGGGAACTAATTCCGGTTTTCCCCTATAAAGATGAAGAATGCTTTAACTGCGCCAATTGTAAGCGGAATCATCTTATCAACCTAAGTGCTGATGAAGAATTTACAATTTACATCGGTGACGGTACTTCTGATATTTGTCCCGCTCAACATGCAGATTTCATCTTTGCCAAGAGTACATTGTTGAAATTCTGTGAACAAGAAAGAATATCATTCTCGCCGTTTTTCGGTTTTGAAGATGTAACAAAAAAAATGAAAGAAATATTTTCGAAGAAGAGATTAAAAAAGCGTCATCAAGCGGAACTAAAAAGACGCGCAGTTTATATGATGGGTTAAAGAAGTTTTAAAAAGTTTAGAAAGTGATATTATGAAAAATTTGTCGTTAAAATTATTTAAATACAGAAGCTACATGCCGATTCCCTTTTTGCTAATCATGTTCTTCTATCAGGAGGCAAATATTTGGAGTCTGATAATCGGATTTCTAATTGCACTTGCAGGTGAAGGAATGAGATTATGGGGAGTTAGTTGGGCAGGAAGTGAAACCCGTACAACAGGTGCAGTGGGAGGTACATTTTTAATAATAAGTGGACCATTCGGTTATGTCCGAAATCCACTTTATGTCGGCAATATTTTAATGTATGCCGGACTCGGCATTATGTCCAATGCCTTGTTTCCTTATCTGCAAATTGGGGCACTCCTCTTTTTTATTCTTCAGTACTATTATATAGTTCTTGAAGAAGAAGGGTATTTGAAGAAAACTTTCGGAGCAGAGTTTGAAGAATATTGTAAAAATGTACCACGATTTTTCCCGAGACTAACTCAATACAAAGATGAAAAAGTTATTCAGCCCCCATTTAATTTGAAGGCCGGACTCCGTTCTGAAAGAAGAACTTTACAAGCATTTTCTTTTGTTGTTATAACTTTATTGCTTTTGAGATTTTTGCGAACTCTTACTTTTTAGTGAGAAGATGTTTTGAATAAAAATATTTTAATTATCGCCGGAGAAGCAAGCGGAGACTTACACGGGGCTTCTTTAATAAATGAAATGAAAAAGAATAATTCTTCTCTTTTGTTTTATGGAATCGGTGGTGATAAAATGGTTGCTGAAGGATTAAATCCCTTATACCATATAAATAAAATGGCATTCCTCGGATTTGTGGAAGTGATAAAACATCTTCCTTTTATCCGAAAAGTTCGTAAAGATGTTATTGAATTAGTCAAAGCTAAAAATATTAAAAATGTAATCTTGATTGATTATCCGGGATTCAATTTGAATCTCGCAGAGAAATTGAAAAATAACGGAATAAAAATATTTTACTATATCTCACCTCAATTATGGGCATGGGGCTCGGGTAGAATAGAAAAGATTAAGAAGTTCATTGACAAAATGATTGTCCTTTTCCCTTTTGAAGAAAAACTTTATCGGGAAAACGGAATTGATGTTGCTTTTGTAGGGCATCCGTTAATACATCAAATTGACGAATATAAATTTGATACAAAAGAAGATTTATTCAATAAGCATGGACTTGATTTATCAAAAGAAATTTTGCTCCTACTCCCCGGAAGCAGAAAACAGGAAATTGAAAAAATATTTCCTGCGATAATAGGGGGAGCATTAAAGGTTGCTTCAGAGTTTAACTTGCAAGTGGTAGTCGGTTGTGCAGATTCGATTAACAAAAGTGAATTCAAAAGCTATTCCGATGCATCCGGCTATAAAGTGATTAAAAATATCACTTACGATTTAATTAAGTATTCTAAACTGGGAATAATTAAATCTGGAACATCCACATTAGAAGCGGCATTATTAGGGCTTCCAATGATGATTGTCTACAAAACCAACTCATTAACTTACTTAATTGGGAAATCGCTGGTAAAACTTAAACATATCGGATTAGCTAATATTGTTGCAGGTAAGAGCGTTGTTCCGGAATTAATTCAGGAAAGAGTAAATGAAGTTGAAATTCTCAAAATTGCTCGAAGTTTTTTGACCGATACAGAGTTGTACAACTACACAAAGAAAGAACTTGCGGGAATTCGAAAGTTGCTCAGTGAAAATCATGCATCAGAAGTTGCAGCTAAAGTAATTTGTGGCTCATTGTTATGAAGCTAAATCAGTTTTCAAAATCGGTATTAAGATTTATTGGGACATATCTTTTATATCGTGCCGTAACAATGCTCTGTTATTCGTTGCGTATAAGTGCAAAAAATGAGAAAGCAATAGAGGCTTTAGTAAATCAGAATAAACGCTTTGTAATTGCCTTCTGGCATGGGACGATGTTGTATCCATGGTATTATTTCAAAGGACAAAAAATTCTTGGCATCACAAGCAAAAGCAAAGATGGTGATTTACTTGCAAAAACTTTGAAGAATTGGAAATATACTGTTGTGCGTGGTTCAAGTTCAAAAGGGGGCGATATTGCATTGGGAATTATGGTCGATTTTGCAAAAAATGAAGGCTCGGTTGCAATTACTCCCGATGGTCCGACGGGTCCTAAAGAAAAATTCAAAGCGGGAGCTGTTGTAGTTGCAAAGAAAAGCGGAATCCCTTTAGTTCTAATGGGAGTAGCTTATGATAAAAAAGTAAAATTGAAAAGTTGGGATAGATTTGAAGTTCCGAAACCTTTTTCGAAAGTTAGTTTAATTTTTTCTGAACCGATTGAAGTTTCACCAAACTTAAGTTATGATGAAACATCTAAAGTTATCGAAAACTGTGAAACTATAATTAACAATCTACAAAATGAAGCAGAAGCTGTTTTAAAAACTAAGATTATATAAATGTTAGATTTCTTACGAGTTTTATTTATTCCACTTGTCCCGATATATGCAATCATTATCGGTGTAAGAAATTTTCTGTTTGATATAAAAGTATTTAAATCGAAAAAAGTAAATGCAAAAGTTGTTTCGGTAGGTAATTTAACGGTTGGCGGTAGCGGTAAAACACCGACAGTGATTTATGTTTCAAAATTATTAAAAAGTGCGGGAATTAGAGCCGGGGTGTTAAGTCGTGGTTATGGAAGAACTTCAAAAGGGTACTTACTTGTAAGCGACGGAAATGAAATTAAAGCTGATGTGGAGACTTGTGGTGATGAAATTTATCAGACAATGCTTGAATGTCTTCTCCCCGCAGCAGTTTCTGAAGAGAGAGTTTTGGGTGCTGAAAAGCTGATTAAAGATTTTTCGGTTAATGCATTGGTTCTTGACGATGCGTATCAGCACAGATGGATACATCGTGATGTTAACTTGTTAATATTTGAACAGCGATTTTTATTAAGTAAAAACAAATTACGTAAACTTGGTCTTCCGACAGGAAATATGCGAGAGCCTTTAAGCCAAACAAAACGAGCTGATGTAATAATTATTAATAGAAAGTTTTCGCATAAGCAAAATCTACCGGAAGAATTTTCTAAATATTTTAACGGAAAGAAAATATTTACAGCGTTCTTTAAAGCAATCGGTTTTGTTGATATAAAGACTCATGTTTTTTATAAACCGGAAGAGTTTAGAGGACAAAAAAGCTTAGTGGTGAGTGCGGTTGCAAATCCGTATTCGTTTCTAAATGCACTACGTCAAATTGATGTGGAAACAACCAATAAAATGATTTTTAGAGATCATAAAATTTATACCGAAAATGATGTTCAGGAGATCAGAAAACAATTTTATGCTACAAATGCGCAATCAGTTTTAACAACGCATAAAGATGCAGTTAAACTATCCCAATTCAACAGAGAAATGGATGATATTGATATATACTATTTGAAAATAGAATTAGACTTTGATCAAAAAAGTGAATTTGATAATTACATACTGTCAAAATTTAATTAACACAAAACAACAAGAATAAAACATTGTTGATATAAAATAAATAAATGGAGGAAACCTCAATGGCAAAAGGAAAGAATAACAAGTATGTTTATTTCTTCGGCGGAAAGAAAGCTGAAGGAAAAGCAGAAATGAAATCACTGCTTGGCGGTAAGGGAGCTAACCTTGCAGAAATGGTTAATATTGGAATACCTGTTCCTGCAGGATTTACAATTACAACCGAAGTTTGTACATATTACTATTCAAACGGTAACAAATATCCAAAAGAATTACCGGCACAAGTTGAAAAAGCAATCAGTAAAGTTGAAAAAGAAATGGGAGCTAAATTTGGCGACACCAAAAATCCTTTATTGCTCTCTGTTCGTTCAGGTGCGCGCGCTTCAATGCCCGGAATGATGGATACAATTCTTAATCTTGGCTTAAATGATGTTACAGTTGAAGCTTTAATCAAGAAAACAAAAAATGCTCGCTTCGCTTATGATTCATACAGAAGATTTGTTCAAATGTATGGTGATGTTGTTTTAGGTTTAAAACCTGTAGATAAACACGAACATGATCCTTTCGAGGTAATTCTTGATGCTAAAAAAGAAGCAAAAGGTGTTAAACTTGATACTGAATTAACTGAAGATGATTTAAGAGAATTAGTTGCTGAGTTTAAAGCCGCTATAAAAGAAAAAACCGGAAATGATTTTCCTGATGATCCCAAACAACAATTATGGGGTGCAATCAGTGCAGTATTCGGTTCATGGATGAACGAAAGAGCAATTGTTTACAGAAAATTAAACGGTATTCCTGAATCATGGGGAACAGCTGTAAACATCCAATCAATGGTATTCGGAAATATGGGTGAAGATTCCGGAACCGGGGTTGCATTTACACGCGATCCGGCTAACGGCGAAAATGTGTTTTATGGTGAGTATCTCTTCAATGCCCAAGGTGAAGATGTTGTTGCCGGTACACGTACACCTAATCCGATTGCAGACCTTAGAAAAGAAAGTCCGAAACTCTATAAAGAACTCGACAAATATAGACTCATCCTCGAAAAACATTACAAAGATATGATGGATGTTGAGTTTACAATTCAACAAGGCAAATTATGGATGTTACAATGCCGTGTTGGTAAGAGAACCGGTTTTGCTGCCGTTAAAATGGCGGTTGATATGGTTAAAGAAAGATTAATCGGTAAAGAAGAAGCAATTATGCGAATTGACCCTAATCAGTTAAATCAACTACTGCGTCCAATCTTTGATCTTTCGGAAAAGAAAAAAGCTATTGCTGCAGGAAAACTTTTAGCAAAAGGTTTGAACGCAGGTCCGGGAGCTGCTTCAGGTAAAGTTGCTTTAAGCGCACAAGATGCTGAAGAAATGGCCGCTAAAGGAGATAAAGTAATTCTTGTTAGAATTGAAACATCACCTGAAGATATTAAAGGTATGAACGCTTCTGAAGGTATTTTAACTGCTCGCGGTGGTATGACTTCACATGCTGCATTAGTTGCTCGTCAAATGGGTAAAGTTTGCGTTGCCGGTTGCGGTGCTCTTCAGATTGATTATAAATCAAGAACCATTCGTGTTGAAAACAAAGACATCGTAGTAAAAGAAGGTGAATATCTTTCAATCGATGGTTCAACCGGTGAAGTGATTGCAGGTGAAATTAGCACAAAACCATCAGAAGTAATTCAAGTATTAATCGAAAAAACTCTTGATGCAAAAAAATCAGATGTATTCCAAACTTATAATAGCTTAATGAAATGGGCTGATGAATTCAGAACTCTCGGAATCAGAACAAATGCTGACCAACCTGATCAAGCATCAAACGCAATTGCATTTGGCGCACAAGGTATTGGTCTTTGCCGAACCGAACATATGTTCTTCGGTGAAAGCAAAATATTACCGATGAGAAAAATGATTTTATCCGATTCTGTTGAAGCAAGAAAATCAGCATTAGCCGAATTGCTTCCATATCAAAGAGAAGATTTTAAAGGTATCTTCAAAGCAATGAAGGGTTATCCTGTAACAGTTAGAACATTAGACCCACCATTGCATGAGTTCTTACCTCATACTGATGCGGAAATTAAAGAGCTTTCACAAGCACTTGGTGTAACTGTTAAGAAAATTCATGAGAAAATTGCATCGTTGCATGAGTTTAACCCAATGCTTGGATTCAGAGGTTGCCGTTTGGGAATCATTTATCCTGAAATCACCGAAATGCAAGCGAGAGCAATTTTTGAAGCCGCTGCGGAAGCAATGAAAGAAGGAACGAAAGTTAATCCTGAAATCATGATTCCACTTGTAAGTGACCTTAAAGAGCTTAAACTCCAGGAAGATATTGTTCGTAAAGTTGCTACCGAAGTAATGAAAGAAAAGAAAGTTAAAATTCAATACTTAGTCGGAACCATGATTGAACTTCCGAGAGCTGCTTTAGTAGCTGATAAAATTGCACAAAGTGCAGAGTTCTTCAGTTATGGAACAAACGATTTAACCCAAACATCATTCGGTTTATCGAGAGATGATGCCGGTAAGTTCTTACCTCTTTATGTTGAAAAAGAAATTTTACCAACCGATCCTTTCGAAGCTCTTGATCAAGAAGGTGTTGGGCAATTACTTGAAATCGGTACAACAAAAGGTCGCCAAACAAGACCAAACTTAAAAGTAGGTATTTGCGGCGAACATGGTGGAGAACCTTCATCAGTTGAATTCTGTCATAAAGTAGGATTGAACTATGTAAGCTGTTCACCTTTTAGAGTTCCGATTGCTCGTTTAGCGGCTGCTCGTGCGGTGATTCGTGAGACTGGCGCTCAAAAAAAATCAGTAAAGAAAAGCGTTAAAAAGAAAAAGAAATAAGCTAAGACGCTAAAAGAAAGATAGATGAGGGAAAGAGAGTAAAATCTCTTTCCCGATTTTTAAGTCTGTCGTAATTTAATTAAATAGTAAAAAAGACAAGGTTAAAAAGAAAATGAAATTATCGGATTTCAGTTATAATCTACCAAAAACAGCAATTGCTAAATATCCTGTTACTCCAAGAGATAAAGCAAAGCTTCTTGTGTTAAATCGAGAAACACAAACTATTGAATCTAAAGCATTTTCGAATGTATTGGATTATATGAAAGAAGGGGATGTAATTGTTGTTAATGAAACCCGTGTTATTCAAGCCAGATTATATGGTAAGAAAGAGAAGACTAACGCTAAGATAGAAGTGTTTCTGTTAAGAGAATTAAATGCACAAGAGCAAATCTGGGATGTAATTGTTGACCCCGCCCGAAAAGTTAGAATCGGAAATAAAATATATTTCCATGATGACTTATGGTGCGAAGTTATCGACAATACAACTTCAAGAGGAAGAACTGTTAGGTTTAATCATGCTAATGTTTTCAAAGCGATAGAAAAAATCGGCTATACGCCTCTCCCCCCTTATATTAAACGCGATGCCGAAGATTCAGATAAAGAAAACTATCAAACAGTTTACGCTAAAACAGATGGTTCCGTTGCGGCACCAACAGCCGGGCTTCACTTCACTAGCAAAATGATAGAGAAAGCTAAGAAAAAGGGAATCGAGATTGTTCCGGTTTTACTTCACATCGGATTAGGGACTTTCCGCCCGGTTGAAGTTGAAGATTTAACAAAACATCGGATGGATTCGGAATTTTTCCAAGTAACTAAAGAAGCTGCCGAGAAGGTTAACAAAGCAATCAGTGCAGGCAAGAATATTTATGCAGTTGGGACAAGTTCTGTTCGCGCACTTGAAAGTAGCGTAACGGCAGATGGTTTATTAAGAGCTAATCAAGGATGGACAGATAAATTCATCTTCCCGCAATATGATTTCAAAATAGTTGATAAGTTAATTACAAACTTTCACACTCCGGAATCTACTTTGATGATGTTAGTCTGTGCTTTTGCCGATATAGATTTTGTGATGAAAGCTTATAAAAAGGCTCTAAAAGAAGGTTATCGATTTTTGAGTTATGGAGATGCAATGCTCATCTTATGAGAACGGTTGCAATAATTCCGGCGGGAGGCTCCGGATCAAGAAGCGGTTATTCTGTTCCTAAGCAATTTCTTAAAATCAACGGGAAAGAGTTGATTGCTTATACTCTTGAAGTATTTCAAAAATCTAAATTGATTACTGAAATTGTTGTTGCGGTTCATTCTAATTTCTTCAATAAAATGAAGAAGATTAAGAACAAATATGGAATAACCAAGCTTAAAAATATTGTTGAAGGAGGGGGCGAAAGACAGGATTCTGTCTTTAACGCCCTTTCTTCTCTTGAACTTAATGCTACCGATTTGGTTGTTGTTCACGATGCCGCCAGACCTCTCCTTCCTCAATCAGTTTTAACTGAAGCTATAAAAACGGCAAAAGCTAAAGGGAATGCACTTGTCTGCATCAAAGCAAGTGACACAATCCTTAAATCATCAGAAAAAGAATTTAAGTATTTAGACAGAAGCGAAATATTTTATGTTCAAACACCTCAAATATTTCAGTTTGGTGATTTAGTAAAAGGATTTAACAAAGCTTATAAACATTCATTTAAGGGGACTGATGAATCCTCAATAATGCACTTTGCGGGGGCAAAAATATTTATAACCCCCGGTTCTATACTTAACTACAAAATTACAACTCAGGATGATATCAAAATCCTAAAACAACTTACAAAATCCATACCCTGTTAAAATCTATTTTCAGATTATAAATAATACCGGTTGAATATTACAATTTATATTTATATTATTTCGCACTAAATTTATAGAGGGTAAACAGATGCTTACAATGGCAATAATTATGGTTCTCTCCTATTTAATAGGCTCAATTCCTACAAGTTTAATAGTTAGTAAATCGGTTTTGGGAATTGACATAAGAGAGCATGGAAGCGGTAATGCAGGCGGAACAAATGTTTTCAGGGTAATGGGGTGGAAGTACGGAGTTTTGGTAATATTATTAGATACTTTAAAAGGAATTGTTGCAGTCCTTTTAGTTGCGCAACTCTACGGTGGAGTTATTCCTTTTGAAAACACTACTCCGTTTGAAGATTTTACGTTAGTCCAAATTTTAGCAGGTCTCTCTGCAGTGATTGGGCATGTCTGGACAATCTTTGCCAACTTCCGTGGCGGAAAAGGAATTGCAACTGCACTTGGTATGCTGATGATTATCATTACAATTGATATGTTAGTGGCAATCGGTGTTTTTCTTCTTGTAGTTGGAATTTCTCGATATGTTTCGCTTGGTTCTATTACAGCGGCTTTATCTATTCCGCTTACACTAATAATTCGAGAAAATATTTTTCATGTTGATATACCGGGCTATTACACAATTCTACCTTTTGTGGGAATAGTGGTAGCGTTAGTTATTTATACTCACAGAAAAAATATAAAACGATTAATAGATGGTTCCGAAAGCAAAATATCATTTTCAAAAAAGAGTTAAGTAATATGAAAGTTACAGTACTTGGTGCCGGCGCTTGGGGAACAACCCTTGCTATTCTCCTACACTATAACGGTCATTCGGTTACTTTGTGGGAGTACAAAAAAGATTATGCTAAAAAACTCTTAAAGCATCGGCTTAATCAAACATATCTACCCGATATTCCAATCCCCGAAGAAATTAACATCACCCACAACCTTGAAGAAGCAACAATTAACAAAAATATGATTGTGCTTGGTACTCCGGCGCAGTTTTTACGTAGCGTTCTTAAAAATGTCGATTATCGAGATATAAAGAACAGCATTTTTGTGAGTCTTTCCAAGGGAATAGAGATTAACACTCTGCTCACTATGTCGCAAGTAATTAGTGATGTGTATCCGGAACTCGATAAATCTCAAATTGGGGTTATCTCCGGACCAAGTCACGCCGAAGAAGTGAGCAGAAGAATTCCTACTGCAGTTGTTGCCGCTTCAAGTGCTAAAGAAACTTCAAAAACTATTCAAGCGGCATTTATGACCTCTTATTTTAGAGTTTATTCTACTTGCGATATTTTAGGAGCTGAATTAGGGGGGGCGTTCAAAAATGTTATTGCAATAGGTGCAGGAATTATAGACGGGGCAAAATTTGGTGATAATACCAAAGCCGCCATTATGACAAGAGGTATTGCTGAAATTTCCAGATTGGGAATAACAATGGGAGCTAAACCCGAAACATTTTCCGGGTTGAGCGGAATGGGTGATTTGATTGTTACTTGTATGAGCCGACATAGCCGAAATCGTTATGTTGGTGAGAAAATAGGCGGTGGTATGAAACTGAAAGATGTTCTGAAAAATATGTATGCCGTTGCCGAAGGGGTGGAAACAAGCCGTTCTGCCTCTCAACTTGCTAAAAAATATAAGGTTGAAACACCTATTACAAATGAAGTTTACAAAGTCCTATTTGAAGAAAAAGACCCGGTTAAAGCAACAACAGATTTAATGACAAGAGATATGAAAGAGGAATAGCTACTTTTAAATTTCTCAGAAATTTACATGTTAATTTTTTTTGCTCTGATAACGAATGTGGTCGGAGCATTTTGTTTTAAGAAGTGTATGGTCAATATAGTTGTAACCATATTAGGCTGACGAGGACAATTCCTCTACAACTCTGTAGTTTTGTAGAGCTATACTCATTTACAACTCCATTCTTTCTATATCCTGTTCTTTTCTTTGCGAAAGAAAAGAACGAAAAGAAACATGCACTGAAAAAAATTGCTTTATTAGGGAGTTGATTAAACTACACCGCAAAAATTTCCTACGATAAAATAACTCACTTCGTTCAAACAGATTTTCTCGCTTAACGGAAATTTTTGCTCGGTATTCTTGTTAGGTGGGTGATTATACTTTTATTTGCATAAGCAATTTTTTAAGGTGCGGGACAAGAACCCAAAACAGAAATCTCATGGCTGTCGAGTACCACTCCTCTACAACTCTGTAGTTTTATATAGCTATACTCATCTACAAATCCATTTATACGATCTTCTGCTCTTTTCTTAAGGGTGTGAAGTTTTTACATTAACCTACCACTAAAGTCGTCTGCGAACGGTAGCTCGTGACATTCATATTACCATATCAACAGTTTAGTGAGTCAGAATATTTCCCATAAAAAACATATAGGTTGGCTGAATTAATTGATATACTAAAATATCGATGATTTCCTTATTAAAGCACCCACATAATTAAGCAAAAAATTTTATTTACAGTTGATTTTATTAATATTTTAAATCTTGAATCTTAGAGAATTTCCATATACATTTAAAATGTAAAGCTCCTTATTTTATATTCTATTTGCAAAGAATAAGGGACTTACTTTTTAATAAACTCATTTATTTAATTTGTAGGAGGCAATATGCCTGAGAACAAAGTTAGTGCTATTCTTGAACAAAAAAATATTGATGCAATAAATACTGCGATTGCGTCAATTAATTCTGAACTCCCTTTTCTCATTGATTTAAGTATTGAAGAGAAAAAAGTTCTTCTTAAATTCGGGGATAAAAGTGTTGCTTTTGTTAAT
The DNA here is from genome assembly GCA_019638025.1 of Ignavibacteriaceae bacterium. Classification (GTDB taxonomy): domain Bacteria; phylum Bacteroidota; class Ignavibacteria; order Ignavibacteriales; family Ignavibacteriaceae; genus JAGUXE01. The sequence continues at coordinate 79,109 of JAHBUO010000001.1, read as the reverse complement.
AAAGCAAGCGAATTAGTTTCCCAAACTGAGGATTTTCTACCAAGAAATTTTGATGTTCAGGAATTTAAAAAGGATGTTGAGCTATATTCTAAACTCTATTCGGTAATTCAACCGTTAAAAATGTTAATGGATAGGCTTGAAGATACCTATATGCAAGTCGGTGCAGAAGCGTATGCCGCCGCTCTTGTGGTTTATCAACATGCTAAACTTAATAAAGACCAAATTGCAGGTTTAGACCCTATAATTGATGATTTAGGAAAAAGATTTTTGCAAAAATCCCCAAGTCCTAAACCTAAAAGTGAATAATAACTAAAGAGGCTAAAAGTTTAGTTGTTTTTGAGGGTTCTTCTGCAATTTTTGGGGGAGAACCCGTCTGAATCGCCCCCACAACTCCCATATCCATACCAAATTCTTAAAAAATCATAGGCTGTCGATTGATTTTTAATAGTTCTCCTCTGAAAATTAGAGGCTGTCGATAGTTTTTTAATGGTTGCCCTATAAAAATCATAGGCTGTCGATAGTTTTTTAATGGTTATCCTATAAAAATCATAGGCTGTCGATAGATTTTTAATGGTCATCCTATAAAAATCATAGGTTATCGATAGATTTTTGATGGTTATTCTATAAAATTTAAAGGTTGCCCTCAAATTTTAGGGGAAATAGGAGAATTGTGAATTAAGAAAATCGCTTTTGGGAAGTAGGTGTGAAAATCAAACGGTCATCTCTAACTTTGCAATAAAGGAATCTATTTTATAATGTTTTTAAAAGTCTTTTATCATCCCCTTTATTATATTAACCTCTATGAAAATGATTTATTTTTTCCCCGAATCAATATGTTGAGTCTCTAATGAAAAATTTGTTGATACTTGAATATTATAACAAAATAAAATCTGCCAATAAGGAACTGACTAAGAAAGAAGCATTTAAAGACCTTTTAAATCGTCTATATGCCGGGGATGCAGAAATATTAAAACTTATAGATAAAATTACTCTTGGTGCTGAGAGCACAATCGTTGATATTCCAAGAAAAGATAAACTACATAGAGGGAGTGCAGATACTCTTTATAATAAGGTATTAATTGAATTTGAAAATAACCTTAATACAACCCTCAACCACGCAAAGGAACAACTTGCCGGGTATTTGTTAGGACTTCTTAAAAAAGGTGAAGGATATAACTTTACGCTCATTGCATCTGATTTTATTACTTGGAAAGTATTTGCCCCTTCGGTTGAATGCATTGAAAAAATTGAATCTTTAAGAGAAGAAGAACTTATTCTGAATGAAATAGAAAGCACCTCTTTCACTTTAACCGAAAAGAATATTGATGAGTTTTATTTCTGGCTGGACAGATTCCTTTTTAAAGAAGAAAAAATAAAAGCCACACTCAGAAGAATTGAAGAATCATTCGGTTATCAAAGCAATGTTTTTTTTGAATCATTCCGGCACCTTAATAATCATTTTAATAATGCTAAAAAGTATGGTGAGGTTCAGGTTGCTTTTGAGCAATGGCGTAAATTTTTAAGTATCGCTTACGGCTCATTTGATGCAACCGAAAACAACTTTTTAATTCATACTTATCTGAGCGTTTTCTCTAAACTCCTTGCTTATACCGTGGTTAGTAATGATGATTATATAGACGATAACGAGTTAAAAACCATTATCGACGGCTCTATGTTCCATAAATTTAATATCCGAAATTTTGTTGATGACGACTTCTTCCACTGGGTTAAAAATGAGAGGGACTTTACTGCTCTAAAAGGAATGTTTAGAGTTATTGCACAGGAAATTTCAACTTTTGATTTCAACAATGTTGATGAGGATATTCTTAAAGGTGTTTATCAAGAACTTATCGATTTAGATACAAGACATGCCCTCGGTGAGTATTACACCCCCGATTGGCTTTGCGAACGTATTTTGAAAGAATTTAACTTTAATAAAGGAGAAACGGTTTTAGATCCGGCTTGCGGAAGTGGTTCTTTTCTTATTGCGGCTGTTCACCGTTTCCGAACTCTGAATCCCGCTATCTCGGTTGATGAAGTGAATAGTTCAATTTATGGAATTGATATTCATCCATTATCTGTTCAGATAGCTAAAACAAATATGCTCCTTGCACTCGGCAAAGATGTTGTTAATGCAAAAGTCCCTATTCATCTTAATATAATTCTTGCAAATACTCTACTTGCCCCAGATGGGGTGGAAGACCTTTTCGGTACTAACTTTAAAATGAATATCGATAAAGAAACCCTTGAACTAAGTTCACAAATTCTTAATGATGTTAAGGTATTTGACCAGGCTCTCGAAATTAGCGAAGACCTCGCCGAACAGACTTTTGGAAGTAGAAAAGTATCTGTTGAAACATTTACTAATATACTTTCGAAGCAAATAAAAAATGGGGGCTTTAATAAACTTGTTGTTGAAAGTTTTTATAAAATCTATGAAAGTTTATGTAAGGTAAAACAAAAAGGGAGAGACAGTATTTGGAAATTTATTGTCCAAAATCTCTATAAACCCTACTTCCTTGCCAACAAATTTAATTATGTAATCGGAAATCCCCCCTGGTTTACTTATAGTTCAATTAAAAATGAAGAATATCAAAATATACTTAATGCGCTTGCCGAAAAGTATAATGTAAAACCGGCAAGAGTAGCAAACTTTCCTCACCTCGAAATTGCCGCAATATTTCTTGCTTACTGCTCAAGCTATTTTTTGAAAGAGAACGGAAAACTTGCCTTTGTGCTTCCAAGAAGTTTTTTTAGTGCCGACCATCATGATAATGCCAGAAGCGGCAAAGCTGAGGGTTTTAAGTTAAATATGATTTGGGATTTAAACGAGGTTGCCCCTCTTTTCAGAGTTCCCACATCGGTATTATTTGCACTCAAGTATGAAAACAAAAAAAATAGAAATATTCCTAACTCGGGAATAACCGGAATTATTTTTAACGGTAAGCTCACCTCTCATAATTGCAAATACTCTGTGGCAAAGGAATTTTTGAAAGAAGAAGCCTCAAAATTCTTCTATGCAAAACAAGGAAGTTCATCTGCATTAACAAAAAGAAAATACAAAGCACAAAACAAAGTTAATCCTTATAAGGCGGCGTTCAGACAAGGGGCAACTATAGTCCCACGTTGTTTTTACTTTGTTGAGTTAACGCAAGATACACCGAAAGATTTTGATGATAGAATTATTAATATCAAAACTTCCGAAGCAATAAAACCGGATGCTAAAATGCCCTGGAAAGAAATTGAACTTCATGGGAAAATTGAAAGTAGATTTCTTTTCAGAACGGCTCTCTCTAAAAGTATTTTGCCTTTTGCCCTCTACAAACCTGATTTAATTGTTCTCCCCGTTACAATTGATACCAACGAAAATAATCTTAAAGTTATTAATCTCCATTCGGCTGATGAACTTCTTAAAAGCGGCTATATCAATGCCTCTAAATGGTTTAAGAATGCTGAAAGAATTTGGGATTTACATAAAACAGAGAACAACAAAAATATGTCGCTTGAAAATTATTTGAATTGGCAAAATAAGTTGACAACTCAAGATTTGAATGCCCCATTTACGGTTGTTTATAACTCATCTGCTAAAGATGCAAATGCTCTTGTTGCAGACAGAAGTATTATTCAAGAAGAATTATTTTTTGAAAGTGTTGTCTATACATATTGTACACATTGCAAGAATGAGGCATTTTATTTGTCATCTTTACTAAATTCTACTGTGCCAAACATCCTAATGAAAGATTTTCAGGCAAAAGGGTTATTTGGAGAAAGACATGTACACAAAAAAATTCTCGATATTTATTTTCCAAAATATGATGAAAAAAACGGAGACCATATTGCATTGGCAGAGTTAGGTAAAACCTGCCATACAAAAGCTAAACAGTTCTTAGAAACAAACCCCCCTCAGCAAGACCTAAACGCAAACAGATTGGGTAGATTAAGAGTTGAAATAAAAAATCAGCTCTCCGAAGAAATGAAAGAGATAGACAAAATTGTTAAGAAAATAATCGGTTAGCAGAAAACATTAAAAATTGTTTCCACGCCGGATTATAGAGTCTCTAACTGCTACCGCAAATTCTAAACTACCAATATTTCTTTTCGTTTTCCCTTCGCCTTTTTTCTTCCTCAAGTTCCTCATAGGCTTTAGTAATGCCGGCTTCACGTTCCCCAAAACGAGCGCGAGTTTCGAGGATTTTCTTTTGCTCTTCCGGTGGTAGCAGCTTAAACTGTCTCTCTGCTTCTCTTAACTCCTGGGTGAATAGATTTGCTTCTTTTTCGGCGTCAAGTTTTTCATCTTCAATAGAGTCCATTATATCTTCTCCTCTAATGTTATCACTTATTATTTTTAATTTTTACTATGCTTACAACTCTAAACACACTATGAGCATCAATTTGAATGTCGGGAATTTCTTGGTGTGCAATATAAACCCTTGCCCGTCATCTAAGGTCTCAATTTTATTTAGCGAATATATTTTATCCTAATGTAATAAAAAAGCCCGAACAGAAAGTTCGGGCTTAAATGAAAAGGGGGAATTCTAAGGTTCACGGCTGTCGAGGACCATTCCTCGACATTCACCGGAGGAATAATAAATTTTCATAATAGTTTAGTTTACTTAACTACAAATCCATTCATACCAAATCCTGTTCTTTTCTTTGCGAAAGAAAAGAACGAAAAGAAACATGCACTTAAAAAAATTGCTTTATTAGGGAGTTGATAAACTACACCACAAAAATTTCCTACGATAAAATAACTCACTTCGTTCAAACAGATTTTCTCGCTTAACAGAAATTTTTGCTCATAATTCATTCAGAGTAATTGATTATGAATTCAATCGTAAGAGCAATTTTTTAATGTGCGGGAAAGTTAAATCAGTAGTAAGTAGTCAGAATTTAGAATACACACGGCTGTCGAGGACCACTTCTCGACATTCTTTATTGTTAGCAAGATGCTTAACAAAAAAACTATCCGTGTGATGGTCACCACTTGCTAGTTTTGTGGATTATGTTATAATTGTAACGAAGATAATAACCGTTATTATTATCCTCATTTTTTTTGTTATTCGGCTTTCCTCCGATGGGATTCAGAGGATGTTTGATTTAACTTTTATTTTTTAACAGAGCTAAAGGAAATAAATAAAAGCACAAATAAAAATAAAGTGGATTAATTTGAATGAATTAGGGTATATTAAAATATAAAGTGTATCAAATTGGACAAATGATAGCCCAATATAATATTAAGTATATCAAATCAAACAAATGAAGGGACAAAATAATATTAAGTCACTTAAATTAATGAAAAGAGGGAGCAAATGAATATAAAGTGGGGTAAATTTTATTTATTTAGGCTTAATTGAATAATTTACCTCATCAGCAGAAAAAATAGGGGGACTTATTGAGCAAATGTGTCTATTTAACTTCTTAGTTATTTAGTTCTCAATGGTTTCTTGAAAAGAAAAAATGAAAATCTGATTCGATTATAATTATAAATAAGTACAAATGAAAATGAATGGGGAAAACCACTCATTTGACTAAATAACATAATCATCATAATATGAAGGAACCATTATGGACGAAATTACAGAAAACACAACCGGTCTTGAACCAAAATCAAAAGGGTCAAGGGGGAATATCCCGGCATCGGATATTGACTTATTAACCACAGCAAAAAGTGTAGTGGAAAAATGGAGGCATACCCCCGAAATTACGTTAATCTGGACGAACGCCAATAATCTCGTAAGTAAAACAACAGATTATGAGCAAATATTAACTGCACGTATTTCTGAAGGGAGCTTCCGACCTGCGATATCGAATCAACTCAAAAATCTAGACAAACAGATAGACATCGGTATCGGATTTATTAAGGATTATCTAAAAGAGCTTTATGGCAATGATGATAAAGCTCATTATCCGCAATACGGAATAATAAAAGCTGGCACAACTTACAAACTTCAGGCTGATAGAGACAACCGCATCGCCTCACTGAATCTAATTCTTGAAGCCCTCAATAGAGATGGTTTGAGTGGAAGAACATACGGTACAGCTTACTGGGAAAATATCCGTAACCAATATCTGCCGCTAAAACAAGAAGCCGCAAGTATGGATGAGTCGGTAGCCGGAAAAGTAAGTGGAAAGAATCAATTAAAGGATGAGCTAAAAAAACACTTAGTTGCATTAATAAACGTATTGAAGGCTAATTACCCCGATACATATAAATCCGAAATGCGGGCATGGGGCTTCCAGAAAGAGAAGTATTAGAAAGAAGAGTTATTTCCGAGGCTGTCGAGAATTACTTCTCGACAGTTTTTTTTGCGCTTGGGTTGTAGAGGATATCTATTCTCACGGCTGTCGAGGACCACTCCTCGACAGAGAATGTAGTAAGATGTAAAATGAGATAGTAAATGAAATACTCAAATAAGTCAGAGGAGATGAAGAAATGAGTATCGACCTACTGGGACAGCATAGAGTTTAACGCATCAAAGCTTTCAAGCGGAGTATATTTGTATGAACTACGTTCAAATGAATACAAATCAACCAAGAAATTATTGTTGATGAAGTAGAATTGGTAATCCAAACAAAGGATAAGTTCCGGATGTAAAACGGTTAAAATCGTTATTGTGTGTGTGGGTGAGCCCCTCTTTATTTTTTGTGCTTAATACGTTTCAGTTTTACTTACTTCATAAAAATATTATTCTTAATTTTACTCAGCTAAATTATAATGCTAACTGGATAGGAATCTTATTATGAAAAAAATCTTTTTACTAATTTCATTAATTACCACACTACTTTCAGCTCAAACCACCATCCCGAAATTTGAACTTCGGGGAGTATGGATGGCTTCGTTAGGTATCGATTGGCCCAGCTCAACCGGGACAACTACTTCAGTAATTAATGCCCAAAAAACACAATTGCAATCCCTCTTTGATGCTCACAGAGCTTCGGGAAATAACTCAATATTTTTTCATGTTAGACCTTTATGCGATGCAGTTTATAAAAGCTCCATTGAACCCTGGTCAAGATTTTTAACAGGTCAACAAGGTGCGGCTCCTGCAGACCCCACTTACGACCCTCTTCAATTTGCAATTGAGGAAGCACACAAAAGAGGAATGGAATTACATGCGTGGCTTAATCCATATAGAGCTCTTCAAACAAGCGGAAGCGTAAGTAGTTTAGCATCAAATCACGTTATCAATACTCATCCCGAGTGGATTATAAAATGTAACGGTAGCGAGTACCGTTTCTTAAATCCCGGATTACCTGCAGTTCGAAACTATGTTACATCAATTGTAATGGATATTGTTAGAAGATATAATGTAGATGGTATTCATTTCGATGATTATTTTTATCCTTACGCCGAGTATGGCACTTTCAACGATGATGCGACTTTTGCTCTCTATCCAAATGGTTTTACCGATAAAGCCGCCTGGAGAAAAAACAATGTTAACTTATTATTGAAAATGCTTAATGATAGTATCAAGACGGTTGCCCCTTATGTTAAATTTGGTGTAAGCCCTTCCGGCAATCCATCGGTAAATAACAGTATATTTATTACTCCCGCCGATTGGTTAAAAGGGGAATACCGTGATGCAAATGGAGTTCTTCAACAAGGTCCGGCTTACATAGATTACATTATGCCTCAATTATATTGGGTATCTTATAATAATCAACTTGGAAATTGGTCGGGAACAACTTTTCTTAACGGAAGAGATTTGTATATTGGGTTACCTGCATATAGATATGTGGAATCGGGTTGGTCACCAAGTGAAATAGCATGGGAAATGAAAACTAACAGGTCAACTCCAACAATTAAAGGGGGTGTTTTCTTCAGTTCAAGAAGTCTTACAAGTAATTTAGCCGGTTGTGTTGATTCGTTAAAGTATAACTATTATTCACAACCATCCATTCCACCAAAAATGAATTGGCTCCCCGGCGGAAACGGCAAACCAAATGCACCGACTAATTTGCGTTTTGAATATAACTTAACAAACGATTCTTATACTTTGAATTGGGATAAATCTACACCTTCAACAACAGGAGATACGGCAGTTTCATATTTGGTATATAGATTTACATCTCCTTCAGGTGATATTAATGAACAAAAAAATATCTTCGGACATACCGGTGTAGAATTCCTTGACCCAACCTATGCAAAGTTTTCTGTTACTGAAGGGAATTATTACGGAGTAACTGCATTCGATAGATATTCTAATGAATCGGCTCTTAGCAATGTTATTCTATTTGATACAGTCGGATTAACCCCGGCAAAGCCTTCACTATTAACTCCTGCTGATGGGGTGAATAATTTAACATCAAGCACAACATTAAGCTGGTCATTGGTTCCCAAAGCATTACGTTATAGAGTACAAGTTGCGACTGATCCAAACTTCGCAAATATTGTATATGATTTGCGCGAGTATCGAGGAACATCTGCAGTGTTTAACAAGATTACAGCAAGTACTACTTATTATTGGAGAGTCAAAGCTTATAGTTATGGCGGAGGCGGGGAGTATTCTGTTGTAAGAACATTTAAGTCGGGAATTCCGGCAACTCCAACACTTATATCACCTCCTCATGCAACTTTGGATGTTCCGCTTAATCCGACACTCAAATGGTCATCAATCGATAATGCCACATCATATAAGCTCCAGCTTGGTACCAATAGTAATTTTACTACGGGAGTTGTTGTTGATACTACTGTAAGCGACACAACTATTTATGTTCAGAATCTTGACCCACAAAAAACTTATTTCTGGCGCGTTGCTGCATTTAACTCAATCGGAACAAGTGCTTGGACTTCATTTTTCGGATTCAAAACCGGTAACACTACCGTAAATGTGGATGAATCTAATGCAATTCCATATCAGTTTAGATTAGAGCAAAATTATCCTAATCCATTTAATCCTTCAACAATAATTAATTTTGAAGTCCCTACAGCAGATAAAGTTGAATTAAAAATATTTGATGTAACCGGTCGCGAAGTAGCTGTTTTAGCAAATGAAACAAAATCTCCCGGTCGATATTCAGTAGAATTTAATACTTCAAACTACAATGAAAATTTTTCAAGCGGAGTTTATTTTGCCGAATTAAAATGTGGTGCTCTGCGTACTGTAAAAAAATTAATGTTTGTTAAATGAAGGAATTGTAATGAAAAGAGCGGTTGTAATTATTTGTATAATCTTTCTTAATTTAATTTTAGTTGCTCAGACTGATACTGATGATAGTACATTTTTACTGATTCGTTGTGACGACTCGGGAATGTCAAACGCAACTAATTTAGCATTAGAAAAAATGATTGCAACCGGTCTTCCTTTTTCAACTTCGGTTATGTTTGTTTGCCCTTGGTATCAGCAGACTGTTGATATACTTAAAGCAAATCCTCAAGTCTCAGTCGGAGTTCATTTAACACTTAATGCCGAATGGAAAAATTTTAGATGGGGGCCAATTCTTGGTAAGCAAGTCCCTTCTCTTACTGACAAAGAAGGTTTTTTCTTCCCCTCAAGAAAAACATTTCATGAAAATAATCCGAAACTGGAGGAGATTGAAGCCGAACTAAAAGCTCAAATCGAAAGAGCTGTAAACACCGGCTTAAAGGTTGATTATGTTGATTACCACATGGGAACGGCTGTTGATAAACCGGAATATCGCGCAATTGTTGAAAAACTAGCCGCTCAATATAACTTAGGCATATCACGTTACTTTGGTGAGGTCGATGCTCCGAGTGTTTATTCAGTTAAGGTTGAAAACAAAAAAGATAGCTTGATTAATATTGTCTCTAATAAATTGATTAATGATAAAGTCAATTTATTAGTAAGTCACATTGCAATTGATAATGATGAAATGCGTGCACTAATTGACTTAAATCAATTTGGCTTACCGGAGATGAGTAAACATAGACAAGCAGAACTTGATGCATTATCTTCTGCTGATTTCTTAGCATTGGTAAAAGAAGGTAAAGTTAAATTAATCACTTACAGAGAGTTGATTAAGAAAACCGGTCTTGAAAATATGAAGAGTTCTTTCAGCGGATACTGATTAACCCTTCATTCTTTTAGCATTATCTTCATTGATGAAAATCCAACTGACAACTTTGCCGATGTCAATTCTTTCAAAATTATTCCAATAATGTTTTGTCCTTACATGAAGTGAAGAAGTATCTTCTTCGCCAATACTTTCGGCTTGTAGCATAATCTTAGAAACTCGAGATTGCCAAAGTTTTAAGTTTTTTGTCCGAAGATCAATCCATCCTTCAAAAGACCATCGGTCAATGTTTTTATCTGAAATAGTCAATGAACTTTTCTGATTATCTTTTGGTACTTTTAATTGATTACCTCGATACAGAGATTTTCCATCAGGTAATAAAACTGCAAGCCCAAGAGATAAAATCTCATTTCGTAATCGGTCATTCTGTCGAATTAAATCTGATATAGCATTGCCAAGTTGTTTAGGCGATACGTTTGGAATTTCTTTAAGATGATGAACGATCAGTTTTATTAAATGTATCTCATAAAGCAACTTTGACATTCTTGTCGAGTTCGTGATTTCAAATGATACACTTTTTATATCATGAATTCTTTCAAGCTCTGACATTTTTTCAACCGCAAAATGCTGCATGTAACCGGCTCGATAACTTGGTTGTAATGAAGCATTATCGAGTGCATTAATTATATCTCTGCCGGTGTTGCCACCTTTAATTTCATAAATAATATTTTGTGCAATTTCTTCCGGAGTGACAAACTCCATTTGTCTCTGTGCTGAAATGGCTTCGAACTCACCCCTTGAGAAAATTCCATTTTCGCCTGTATCGATGTATACAGAGCGCAATTTTTCTCCGGTCGATTTGAAAGGTTCTTCAAGGGTCAAACTAAGTTCATCCTTTAGAGAAATAAGTCTTTCTTTTGGAACTTCAATTAGCTCAATCGGTTTGCCTCTTTTGTGAACAACATCATATACGATTTTTTTCCATGCGGCTGCAGCTGCAGGTTTAATTTCCTTAGTGATTGGGGCATCGGGAGTCCTCCCCATCAAGAATAATAGAAGTGTATGGGCGCCGGCAACAGCTGATTTACTCAACACAATTCGAGAAGGTTTTTCTTCGGAGTTTATGTAAGGTATATTAAATCCCATTCCACCAGTTCCGCTTGTCCCAACTTTAATGTAAAGTTTTGTGGAAAACTGTTTCATCGAATTATAAAGAATTTGAATGTGACGAATTAATTGCGGCATGTACATTGTGCAAAGCAGTTTCTCTATTGCTTCTGAAACTGTATCTAAATTAGTTTTTTGTTGTAAAGTACTTTTCAAATCTTTGTAGGAAGAATAAATGTCTTGTGACGAAATTGCTGTCGCAGTGTTTATACAATCGATTATAATATCAGGCTTATGTTTTTTTAATATTTCATATAGATAAGATTTTTTGATGATATCCCTGTTTAGTTCTTCAAGTGTATCATCAAGAAGCAATTTACGATATTCTGAATTTGATAAGATTTCATTTCTTGTTGAATTTCTATGTTCAGTTCGGAAAAATATATTCCCCCAAATCGGTTCAAGATATCCCGATGGAAGGTTAGGAAATTCTTTACTCAAGTTTTCGATTTGCTCTAACGCTTCCTTCTTTTGCAAAGATGCAATAATAATTTTTTTTGGATTCTCGATTACTAACTTGCGAGTTATAGCGTTTCCAACTAGTCCCCAAGCCCCTAAAACCAATACAGTTTTATTTTGAATATCCATATTAACTTTCATCGTGAATTAATAACTATCTAAAATTACAACAAAATCTGAATTTATTTAAATCAGAAAAATCAATAACTTTGCTAAATAAGTGAGCAACTAATGAACCGATTCAAAATTATCATCATTGTGCAAATAATGTTTTTGGCGATTACTTCCCATGCTCAACTGAATTCCATCACAGCACGGTTTGGGGGAGGTTGGATATCCGGAAATTTGCCTTCTCCAATTACTTGGAATAGCGGATTAGATATTGATTTTAATATTCACCCGGTTTCCAAATTGGATTATAGGTTGTCCATGTTTTTTGCAAAAGATATTAAATCACTTTTACCGGAAGATAGAGTTACTCAATATTATCCACAAATTATTGGTTTATCAGCTAATACATATACAAATCAAATGCTCTCAGATAAGACTTTTTTAGAAGGAGCAGTAGGAGTATTGATTCTAAAAGACCAAACTTACTCCGATAGAAATAATCTTTCTTATGGAGCAGTTGCTTCTGTTGCGATCAGGTACAAATTATCTTCTTTAAAGAATATGAGTGAATTTTTTAGTGTTGGTATAGTTATGGATTATGGAATAGCATTCACTAAGTTTAACTTATCTTATACTTCGATAAGTTCACTTATTAAATACAGTTTTTAAATTATTTCCATAATATTGATTTTACAGCTTCTAATACACTTTCTACGTTAATGGAGTATATATCTTCATCTTTTTTGATGGCAATTTTGTTTTCCTTTAATGGTCGCCACATTTGTGGATTGGTAGGACCAAATAGTGAGATGACAGGAGTATCGGTTGCTGCTGCAACGTGCATAGGTCCCGTATCATTGGTTATAAAAAGGTCTGATTTCTCTATAAGCGCATAAAGTTTGGGAATTCCCATTAAATCGAAAATTGCAGTTTTAACCTTTAGTTTTGATTGAATCATCTTAATTAATTCAAAATCTTCTCTGCCGCCGGTTGTAAAATAAAATCTGCATTCAGAAAAAGATGAAATGTGATTAATTAATTCAGCAAAGTTGTTGTGATGCCATCTGTTTTGAGGTTTTCCCGCACCTATATGTAAGCCGATTAAGGGAGAACTATTTTGTCCGGGAATCGAGTTAATAAAACTCACAACTTCTTTTAATTCTTCTTCATTAGCTGATATTTCCGGGTGTAGTTCTGTGGTTGTTATCCCGATAGGTTTTATAATATCAAGGGTTCTTTCGGCTACGTGCTTTTCGGGAGTGTTTCGCCAATCTAAGTCAATCCGATAATCAAAAAAATATGATGATTCATTACTCTTCCCATTTAGAGAATTTGGACCAATTTTAGTGCGGGATTTTGATATTCCTGCCAACAAATTTGATGTAAAAGAGAGAGAAACTACTGAAGGGACAATTGCTAAATCGTAGCTTTGTCTGAGTATTTGGAAAAGAACTTTAATATATCGTAATGAATTAAATTGTTTTTTATCAAACACAAAGAGTTTGTCGATATAAGTACATGTAGTTAATCCGCGATAATTAGCGGGACTTAAAATCACAGTCAACTGACATGAGGGAAACTTCTCTTTAATCGCTCTATATAAAGGATAACTTACGATTAAATCCCCTAATTGGTTGTGTTGCCAAACCACTAAAATACTTTTTACCTTCGAAAGAGGATGGGGTTCTCCCTTGGTCCTTCCGAAAAGAATTTTCAACAAAAAGTTCAATTGGTCATACCGGAAATTATATAAAAAACATTTTTATTTTGTTAAAAATACGATTACTTTAGCGCGGAATCAATTATGGGGGCAGTTTAGCATGTGAAATTATATTGGGTAATTTCGGGTCGAAATGGAGCTTAACAGATAATTGAGTTAAACTCTCTTTTTGCGGACTTGATTGTATAGAAAATTTTATATTGTGATTGTGTAATCATTTTCAAATAAGTACATTTTGTATATTTTTTTATTTTATTAATGTAATGTGAAATATGGGAAAAACAATTCATATTGATAGTCTTCAAATCGGAATGGTGTTGGCTGAACCGGTTAAAAATAAATTTAATCAAGTTCTCTGCTCGGGAAATCTTACAATCGAGGATAAGCATATAAAGCTCTTTAAAACCTGGGGCATTCAATCAATAAGTGTTACTGAAACGGATACTGCTAACTCAGATTCTGAAGCAGTGATAAACGAAGACTTTTCCGGACTGAAAAAATTTTTTTCGTGGGAACCACGAAATGAAGCGGAAATTGATTTATTTAAAATGGCTCAGAAACGGTATAATGACTTAAACATTTGGGATGCAAAAAAATGACACTCTCCGAAAAAATTATAAATCGTATTAATAACATCCCAACTTTACCAACAATTTATGAGACACTATCAAATGCTCTAAATGACCCAAAAGTTAGTAACCAAAAAATTGCTCAGATTATTTCTTCTGATCAATCTTCAGCATTTAAGGTGCTTAAAGTAGCAAACTCACCATTCTTTGGTTTTAGAGGTGGAGTTGATACGATTTCTCAAGCAATTATGTATTTGGGTACAACTGAAATTAGAAACATTGTTTTTTCACTTTCAATTATGAAAATGTTTTCGAAAGAGAAAAAAATTGCCGGACTGAGTCCTATCGAACTTTGGGCGCATTCAATTGGGGTTGGGATTCTTACTCGCTCAATAGGGAAGGTGATTGCTGAACCAAAAGTTGAGAATTACTTCCTTGCAGGAATTTTACATGATATCGGAAAAATTCTATTACTTCAATTTGCTCACGAAGAGTATAATGAGGTAATTGAGTATGCAGAAAAAAATAATTGTTTAATATTACAAGCCGAACAACAGATTTTTGGTTTCGACCATTCACGAATCGGTTATCTTCTTGCTGAAAAATGGAGACTTCCTCAAGTGCTTAAGGATGTGATACTGTATCATTCAACCGGAATTAGCAACGACTCAAGCAGAAATATTGTTGCCGCAGTTCATATCGCTGATATTAGTGCTCGCGTGTTGAAATTTGGTTTTGCCGGAGATAATTTAATCCCTGAACCGAACATAAAAGTATGGGAGCAGATTAACCTTCCTCAAAGTTTCTTTACTACAAACTATGATAAGTTTATTGATGATTACAATCAAACAGTGCAAACGATTTTGGTTGATTGATTTATGAATTCAATTAATTCTGAAGTTCTTCACTCAATTTTCCGGTTCACTGCAATTGATTTAAAATCAAAATCAATCGATCAGATTGTCAGTGATGGACTAAAATTATTTTGTGAATTGGCTTCATGTAATTATTCAGCTCTCTTTTTGTTTGATAAAAATACATTTGAATTGAACTTTTATTCAATTTCAAATTTTGAGTTTGTAGGTGAATTAAATAGCACATTTGAAAAGTTCACTGATGAAGGAATCATTTCCAAAGCAATTGTTGAAGGCGAAATTGTGGAAGAGATGGTTGTTAAAAATAAAATAGAAAGTTTTTTTTCTATTATACCTCTTAATGTCCCCAACGGAATGATTGGAATTGTGATAATTAAGAAAAATTCTTCTCTCCTTCAACAAGAAAATCTTCTCTTTTATTTAAATGGTTTTTCGATAAACTTTGCTTTATTGCTTGACCTTTCTTTAACTAATATCGCAAAAGAAATTAGCTCTAAAAGTAATTCTTCTTCAATTGTAAATGAATTTGAAAGAGTCAATTTTGATTATGAGTTCCTTGCTGCTGTTTTAAACTCAACTTCTTCAGGAATAATTCTGATTGATAAGCAAACCACACAAATAATTTTCGGGAATGAATATGCTCTCAATTTACTTGCAGTTAATTCAAAAAAAATAATCGGAACAAAAATTACTGACTATTTTCTTATCCATACTTCAATAGCAAGTTCAAATAAGCCGGAAACTTTCGATGGACTCATACATAAAGATGATGGGACTCTTATTCCCGTTCTTATGAAGGAATCCTCATTTAGGTATGAAAACAAAACCATTCTAATCTATTCTTTTGTTGATAATTCTGAACTTAAGCGTTATGAGAGTGAACTTCAAAAAGCTCATTTTCTTCTTGAACAACGGGTTGAAGTGAGAACAGAACAACTGTTAGATAGTAATTCCAGACTAGTTCAAGAAATAAAAAATCGTGAGAATGCAGAAGCCCAACTACTAAAATTTATGTGGGTTGTGGAGCAAAATCCAATCGGAATTTTAATTCTTGAGACAAATGGACAAATACGATATGCAAACAAAAAATATGGTGAAATTGTAGGCGAAACTTCAGATAAGATTTTAGGGCATTTCCCGCAATTTTTCAACCTTGCAATTCTTAATATTTCAAAAGATAATTTTGAAAGCAAAGTTTCAAAGGGAGAGTTTTGGAAATCGGAAATTCTCAACACAAGAAAAGGCGGTGAAGAATTTTGGATGTCCCTTTATATAGCTCCTATTGCCGATACCCGTGGTGTAATTATAAATTATTTTGTTCTAATCGAAGAGATAACTGAAAAGAAACAAGTTCTTGATGAACTTGTAAATGCTAAACTCAACGCTGAACAATCTAATAAATTTAAAAGTTATTTATTAGCGAATATGAGTCATGAATTCAGAACTCCTCTGATTAGCATCTTGGGATATGCACAGATTTTGGAAAATGAAGTGGAAGACGATGAGCATCGCGAAATGATTGACGTTATTAAGCAAGGCGGAAATCGACTATTAAAAACTCTCGATGGGATGCTTCAACTTTCGGATATAGAAGCAAGAAAAATTTCAATGAAACCCGAGAAAATTAATTTCGAACAGATTGTTGACCATATTGCCGATAAGTATCTCGACCAAATTCAAGAAAAGGGAATCGAACTTAAACTTAATGTTAAGTTCGATGAAATCTTCTTCTACTCTGATTTGGAGTTGCTTCAAGTCTGTTTATTCCACATTTTCGATAATGCTATTAAGTTTACAAATAGTGGAATTATAGCTCTCGGTGCAGAAAATATCAGTGAGGATGGAGTTAAAAAAGTTGATATTACTGTCTCTGATACCGGTATTGGAATTGAAGAAGAAAAACTTTCTCATATTTTGTCTGCATTTCATCAAGGGGATGAAGGATTAACTAGAAATTATGAAGGAGCAGGACTTGGTTTAACGATTTCTAACAGAATTGTTGAACTATTGGATGGTAAGTTAAAAATATTTAGTAGGCAGAACGAAGGGACAAAAATAACAATCGAACTCCCCATCATTCCAGCTGCATTTCAACAAAAACTCGTATAAAGTTTTAACAATAAAAAAAGCGTTCACCAACTTAATAGTGAACGCTAACATAATTTATTTCTTCAGAATTGTAGAAAATACTTTCTCTTTTTCAATTGGTTTTGTGCAGAAAAACCAGTCATAGCACTTCATATCTTCTTTCCCCTCCATACGGTCTTTGGCTGTTCCGCATGAACCGGCAGGTGGTACAATTACATCATCACCGGGTTGCCAATCAGCCGGAGTTGCGATAGAGAATGCGTCGGCAGTCTGTAAAGCAATTAATACTCGATACAATTCTTCAAAATTTCTACCTAAGCTTAAAGGATAATAAATGATTGTTCTAATAATCCCCTTTGGATCAATAAAGAAGACAGCGCGAACTGCTTTAGTTGAACTTTCACCGGGTTGAATCATTCCATATTTTTTTGAAACTTCCATTGTAATGTCTTCGATAAGAGGAAATTTAACTTCAATCTCTTTCATCCCTTTGTATTCGATCTTTTCTTTAATTGTTCTTAGCCACGCTATATGACTATATAATCCGTCAACCGAGAGACCAACTAACTTACAATTAGCCTGATTAAATTTTTCTTCCATTGAAGCAAAAGTCATAAATTCTGAAGTGCATACCGGAGTAAAATCTGCCGGATGACTAAATAGAATTACCCATTCACCTCTATAGTCTTGAGGAAAATTAATTTCACCTTGTGTTGTTACTGCTTTAAAGGCCGGAGCATTATCTCCGATTCTTGGCATCGAAATTTGAATTTGTTCTTCCATTTTATTCTTTCGTTATTTTAGGTTGATTTGTTTACATCAATAAGATGTTTTTAATCTCTTTTGGTTTCGGAGGGATAAAAATTACTTAATAACACTCAAATTTTTCAAATACTCTTCCATCACTTTGAATACAATTTCTTTTCTTGCATTCAAAAAATTGCTACTTCTGTTTCCGTCTGTCAGTAAACAATTTACAAAAAAGTAGATATTATCTTTTTGTTGATAATAACCGATATACCAGCCAACATCTTTTCCGTCTAAGTCATTCCAGCCGGTCTTAGCTCTAATAATGTAATTAGAATCTGAAGGAGCAACCATAATATCTTTTAATATATCAAAACTTCGTTTGGAAAAAGGAAGTTCTTCTTTGTAAAGATTTATCAGAAATTCCATTTGTTCGTTTGGTGTGATTGTTAAGCTCCCGTCGAGCCAAAATTTATCAACATTCCCATTAGTTTGTTTATTCCCGAAATTGACTTCATTTAAAAAGTATTCCATTTTAGTAATCCCAACTCGTCGGGCTAGTTCCTGGTAATACCAAACAGTTGAAAACTTAAATGCTGATTTTAATGTATTATCCTCATTCCATCCGGGGAAGCGTCGCTCAACTTTGTCCCACGGGATTACAAAATTTTCATCTGAAATAACGCCTGTTTCTAAACCAATAAGTGAGTTAAGTATTTTAAATGTTGAAGCAGGGCAAAGGCTTGAATCCGCTAATTTTTTGTTGTGATAGAAGTATTTTCCATTTTGTAAATCATGCAAAATAAATATCCCCATCTCACCCGATTCATCGAAGTATTTTCTTATTGTTTGTTCGGTAAACATTCCTTGCGAAAATATTAACGAGTTAAAAAAAATGATTAACAAAAAAGAGATGATGTGAGATTTTTTCATGTTGTTACAAGCCCTAATATTGATAATTTCAATATTAAATATCGGTTAATTAAAATCTAAAATCCATATAATATGAATTTGTTTTAATTTCGAATAAGTATATATTTCGGCAAATAACGAAATGATATTATTAAAGGACTCTGGTTATGGAAAATTCAAACGAAGTAAAACAAGAAGTAAAGTCAAGATACACTAAAATTGTATCCAGTAAAAACGAAGGCTGCGGATGTATCCCCTCAAGCTGCTGTGGTCCGGTTCAAATTGACGGTATCAGTCTAACTACAATGAATGAAAGTTATGATAATATTGAAGGGCATGTCCCCGAAGCAGATTATCAACTCGGTTGCGGTATCCCTACTGAATTTGCAAATATTAAGTTGGGGGATGTTGTTGTTGATTTGGGAAGCGGTGCGGGAAATGATGTCTTTGTTGCACGAAGTTTTGTTGGGGAATCCGGAAAAGTTATCGGCATCGATATGACTGAAGCTATGTTTATAAAGGCTGAAGAAAATAAAGCTAAACTTGGTTTTAGGAATGTTGAATTTTATCATGGGGAAATAGAAAACATTCCTCTTGAGAATAATATTGCCGATAAAGTGATTAGCAATTGTGTACTGAATCTTGTTCAAAGCAAGCAAAAAGCATTTCAAGAGATTTATAGAATATTAAAACCGAACGGAATGTTTTGTGTATCTGATATTGTTTTAGAAGGGACATTAAGTATTAAAATACTTAATTCTAAAGAACTTTATACAGGATGTATCGCCGGTGCAATTCAGCAAGAAGAATATTTGAGAATAATTGAATCAGTCGGATTTAAGCAAGTAGCTGTTCGAAAAGTTAAAGAAATTTCACTCTCAGATGATTTTCTACTTCTCTATCTGAATGAGGAAGAGCTTGCTGATTATCGAATGCAAAATCCCAAAATTAGAAGTATTACCGTAACCGGAATTAAAAACTAGATAACAATAATTATGGAAGACAAAGTAAAATTTTTTAAGGCTTTATCTGATTCAAATCGGCTTCGAATATTAAAAATGCTTCAAGCAAAACCATTATGTGTTTGTGAAATTACTTATGTGCTTGAGTTAGCGGCATCAACAGTATCACAGCATTTGAAGATATTAAAGGAGAACGGATTTATTATCGAAGAGAAAGACGGTAAATGGGTAAATTATCTTATTAACCCTCGCCCGATTGATACAAGAATTACAACTCTTCTTTCATCACTTGATTACTGGATTGCTGATGAGTCGATAATCATAGCCGATAAAATGAAAGTAATTAATTCAGATAGAAATACGATTTGTAATAAATTATAAAGCACTTAATGTTTCGATAATAGACGAAATATCAGTTATTAATTAAAATTGGAGTGTAATGAAAAAGAAAATCTTAATTCTTTGTACAGGTAATAGTTGTAGAAGCCAAATGGCAGAAGGATTCTTAAAATCATTTGATAAAGAGCTTGAAGTCTGTTCTGCGGGAACATATCCTTCAAAACAAGTACATCCAAAAGCTATTCTTGTAATGAGTGAGGAGGGAATTGATTTAAGTAAAAATTACCCAAAGCATTCTAATCAGTTTATTAATGAAGAATTAGACTTTGTTATTACAGTTTGTGATAATGCCAAAGAAACTTGTCCGGTATTTCTCGGTAAAGTCACAAAACATCTTCATATCGGTTTTGAAGACCCTGCCGAAGCAATCGGAACAGAGGAAGAAGTTCTTGCTGTCTTTAGAAAGATAAGAGATGAAATCAAAACTAACTTTTATAAATTTTATCTGGAAGAATTGAAATGAGTTCTTTAACAAAAAAGCTTTCGTTCTTAGACAGATATTTAACGCTCTGGATTTTCCTTGCAATGTTTGTCGGAGTTTTTTCAGGTTATTTATTCCCCGGTGTAGTTAATTTTTGGAATTCTTTTCAGAGTGGTACAACAAATATTCCTATAGCAATAGGTTTGATTCTGATGATGTATCCGCCTCTTGCAAAAGTTAAGTATGAAGAACTCGGTGATGTATTTAAAAATGTAAAAGTATTGGCATTATCACTTGTGCAGAATTGGATTATCGGACCACTACTAATGTTCATTCTTGCTGTGGTTCTTCTTCCCGATTATCCCGAATACATGGCCGGATTAATTTTAATCGGTCTTGCTCGCTGTATAGCTATGGTAATAGTTTGGAATGAGCTTGCAAAAGGAGATACTGAGTATGCGGCAGGACTTGTTGCCTTCAACTCAATCTTTCAAGTACTCTTCTTTTCGGTTTATGCGTATCTCTTTTTGACTTTACTCCCTTCATGGCTTGGACTCCAGACTTTTGCAGTAGATATCACAATCGGACAAATTGCAGAATCTGTTTTTATTTATCTTGGGATTCCATTTATAGCAGGTATAATAACTCGTTTTAGTTTACTTAAATTAAAAACAAAGGACTGGTACGAGAAGAAATTCATTCCCAAAATATCTCCAATCACACTTATAGCTCTCTTATTTACAATTATGGTCATGTTTTCTTTAAAGGGTGAATATATTGTAAAAATTCCACTTGATGTTGTACGGATTGCGATTCCATTATTGCTGTATTTTGTGATAATGTTTCTTGTTTCATTTTATCTTGGAAAAAAAGTTGGTGCAGATTATTCCAAAACTGCTACTCTTTCATTTACGGCTGCAAGCAACAATTTCGAATTAGCAATCGCAGTAGCAATTGCAGTATTTGGAATTAATAGTGGGGAGGCATTTGCGGCAGTTATTGGACCATTAGTGGAAGTCCCCGTGTTGATTGCGCTTGTTAATGTAGCTTTATTTTTCCAAAAGAAATATTTTGGAAAAGTTGATGCTGGAAGCGTTAAGGCTCCGGATGTTTGTCTGTAAATCTTCGTAAGTCGACTTATAGCCTTTATTCGTGATCAGCCTGTGAAAAGAGGGCTCAATTATCAAAATCACACTCACATAACTAAAGAAAATGAGGAAATATCCGATAATTATAATAGAATGTTTTTATTTTTAAGTGATTCTGATTATATATAATACTGAATTATGGAGAACTCTTCTATTGAAAATCTTAACAATTTTGCTAAAAAATTCAGAACCGGATTTTTATTCATCTCTGCTTGGACAATCAAGTTCTGAAAGCACGGATCTATACTTTGTTTCCTCATTTGAGGAGATTGATAGAAAACAACAATACGACATTGTGATATATGAGACGGAGACTCTCTCTTATAGCTTTCAAGATCGAATCATTGATCTAAAAACCGAATTTCCTAATATCACGATTGTTATTGTTTTCAATGATGATAATATCCCTGAACTTTCCAACCAAATCGATGACTATTTATTCTTTCTGAAAACGGAACTGACTCAGAATTTATTCTCACAAATTATTCGACATATACATAAAAAAAATTCCGCAATAATTGAATTAAAGCAAAATAATGTGCGGCTTAACAACACAATTAAAGAGACAGTTCTTAACTATAGTGATTTGAATTTATGCTCAGGTGTATCACAGAACTCAATTGACTATGACTCTATCTCAAAATCTGAGGATGCTCAAATTTTACTATTGGAATGGATGCAAAAAGTAACGGAAGCTACTCAATACCAAAAAGCTGTACTTGAACACACAAAAGCGGCAATTATAACAACAGACCCAAATGGAATTATCACAATATTTAATCCGGCTGCCGAATCAATGTTCGGATATTTGAGGGAAGAGGTTATAGGGAAAAAAACACCAATCCTTTGGCATGATTTAACAGAGATTAGTGAAAGAAAGAAGAAATTAAACAAACCCAACTTGTCAGATTTTCAAGCTATACTCGAGTATAATAAACTTGCCGAGAAAGAGAGAGTAGTTTGGAAGATTAAAAGAAAAGATAAATCAGGATGCTTTATTAATTTATCGATAAGTGAATTATATGACAGTAAGGGAAACTTAAACGGCTTTGTAGGAGTTGCGACAGATATTACTAAAGAAATACTCTCTTCTCAAGCCCTTGAAGAAAGCGAAGCTAGATTTAGGCAATACATCGAAAATGCTCCAATTCCAATTACTGTCTTAGACGGACGAGGAAATTATGTGTTTTCTAACGAAGCCGCCCGAGTAATGTTTGGATATGAAGAAAAAGAATTAAAATTAAAATCTTTTAGAGATATGCTTACCTCTTCCTCTTACGATCTCGGAATGAGTCAGGTGCGGGAAATTGTTAAGAGGGGTTTCATCAAAATTGATTTAAGATTCAGAAAAAAGAATGGGATTAGATTTTGGGCAACCGTTCATGGACAAAAACTGGATTCAAAGAATTATATTTTCTTTCATGTAGATATTACGGAAAAGGAAAAAGCAAGAGAACAAATTTCGCATGAAAGAGCAATGTTCCAGAATGTTATTCAGTCCATTCCGGATATAGTTTTTATAAAAGATTTGAATGGGAAGTACATTATTTGTAACCAGGCATTTCGTGATTATGTCGGTTTAGCAGAAAAAGAAATTCTAAACACTAAGGAATTGAAGTATTTAGACAAAAATCTTAATGATGAAATCCTGCAGAAAGAAAGGCGAGTATTACACATCGGAGAGAACATTCAAACAGAAGAATGGATACCTAATATTGAGGGGGACAAACATCTATTTAATGTTCTTAGAACTCCATTGATTGATGCTGAAAGAAATATTATTGGTTTGATAACACTTGCTCGCGATATAACTGAAAGCTATAAAATTAAAGCTGAAAATGAAGCACATTCAAACAGAATTAATGCAATTCTCAAAACAATTCCGGACTTACTTTTTGTACTCAATTCAAAATTAATCTTCACCGAATATTACACTACAAATGCCGGCGCTCTGCTTGTGCCAATGGAAAAGATAAAAGGAACTCATATAAGTGTAATCCTAGGTGAAGATGAAATTGATAGGTTTAGTGAACTCCTTGAAGAGTGTTTACAAACAGGGGAATTAAAGTTGTTTGAGTATTCCTTTGCCCCATCAGGGGAACCTTTGTATTATGAAGCTCGAATTTCAAAATTAGATTCGGAGCATGTAATAATAGTCGTTAGAGACATTACCGACCGTAAAAATTCTGAGTTGATGGTTCAAAGTAGAAATGAAATGCAACGACTTTTGATGCATCTCGCAAGTAATTTTATTAATCTGCCATTAGAAGAAATTGATGAAGCTATTAATAAATCATTAAAAGCTATCGGGGAATTTGTTAACATTGATAGAGCATATCTGTTTACCTATGATTTTACTGCGCAAACAACAAGTAATACTCACGAATGGTGTAATGAAGGAATTAATCCCGAAATTGATAATCTTCAAGACGTACCAATGGAGATGTTTCCACAGTGGGTAGAGAGCCATTTAAAGGGAGAGAATGTTTACATTCCGTTTGTTGAAGATTTGGAAGAGGGGAGTGGTTTAAGAGAAATTTTAGAACCACAAGGGATTAAATCATTAATTGCAGTCCCTCTTATTCACGAAAATAAGCCTATTGGATTTATAGGTTTTGATTCAGTATTATCGATAAAAGTGTGGACTGAAACCGAAAGAGATTTACTCCGTTTTCTTGCCGAATTGTTTACGAATGCACATCTGAGGAGAGAGTACGAACAAGCAATAACCGAGAGCGAAAGGAACTTTGTACTCGCAACAGAAAGTTCAAACTTGGGAGTATGGCACTTAAATATCAAAACGGGAAAATTTAGTTATAATAATCAACAGGCTGATATGTTAGGGCTGTTACCCGAAGAACTTGGAGAAAACTTTAGAAGTTATATCTCACGAATTCATCCCGATGATTTACCCAATTTTCATAAACGATTACAATATTGTATCGATGGATTTCAAGTATCGTTCACAAAAGAGTACAGAATAAAGAATAACGAGGGAAACTGGATTTGGCTTCAATCAAGAGGAAGTATTGTAGAGTATAATGATGCAGGTGAAGCAATTAAAATGTCAGGCATCAATCTCAATATCACCAATCGAAAAAATGCTGAAGAAGCTTTACGCGAGAGTGAAGAAAAATTCAGACTTCTTGCTGAAAATGTTAATGATGTCTTTTGGCTACGCTCCGGAGATGATAAGCAGATGATTTACATCAACCCTTCTTATGAAACGGTCTTTAGTAAAACAATTAAGGGAATCTACGAAAATCCAAATGAATATTTGGACATGATTGTCCCCGAAGATTTGCCACATGTTTACGAACTTTATCAGAAGTACATTACAGGTACAGAACCTCTTGATATGGAATATCGGCTATTAAAACCGAATGGTGAGGTTGCTTGGATTCGTGCTCGCTCAAATAAAATTTATGATGTCGATGAGTCTATTCTATACCATGTTGGTGTTGCCTCTGATATAACTCGGCTTAAAGAAGCAGAAAAGGCTCTTTTATCATCACTCGAAAAAGAAAGAGAACTTGGTGAATTAAAATCTCGATTTGTCTCAATGGCTTCGCACGAGTTCAGAACACCGCTTGCTACAATCTTGGCTACAACAGAATCATTATCCGCATATCGTGCTAAAATGGATAATGAGCAGATAAATACTCGTCTTAAAAAGATTGCAGATCAGGTTCAAAATTTAAAAGCTATAATGGATGATGTACTTGATTTATCAAAAATTCAAGAAGGTAAAATTCAGTTTAACCCGGAATACCAGAATATATTTAACTTTGTTGATGAGATAATTGAAGAATTCAGAAGTCATAAAAATGTTAAACATGAAATTTTGTTAGAGTGTAATGATAAAAACTTTTTATTCAATTATGATAAAAAATTAATGAGACAGATTGTCAGCAATTTACTTTCAAATGCACTAAAATATACCCCCGATGGAAAGAGAGTTTTAGTAGATTTATCAGTTGAAGGGGAAAAATTAATTTTCAGAGTGAAGGATGAAGGAATCGGGATTCCTAAAAAAGATATTGAATATTTATTTGTGCCATTTCATCGTGCATCAAATGTGGGAACTATATCCGGAACCGGGCTCGGACTCCCAATAACCAAACAAGCTGTGGAAATTCATAATGGCAATATATCTGTTGAATCAGAAATTAATAAAGGAACAATTTTTACTTGTACATTTAACTAAAACCAGGGACAATATGACTAAAATATTAATAATAGAAGACGAAGCTCCTCTTCGTGAGGAAATAGCCGATTGGTTAATGTTTGAAAACTTTGAAGTGTTCGTCGCCGGAAACGGAAGAGAAGGAATAAAATCTGCTTTAGAGAATAAACCGGATTTAATTTTCTCAGACATAATGATGCCTGATATGGATGGACGGAGAACATTAATAGAACTGAAGGCGAATCCGGAAACAAGCATGATTCCATTTGTATTTATGACTGCATTAGCCGAAAGGTCTGAAGTACGCAAGGGAATGGAGCTTGGTGCTGATGATTATATTACAAAACCTTTTTCGAGGGAAGAATTGCTAAAAACAATCAGCACTCGATTAGAAAAATCAAAGGTGGTTCATAAACACACTCAAAAGGAAGTAGATTCAATAAAGAATAGAATAATTTTTCATCTTCCGCATGAACTTCGCACACCATTAATTGGTGTCTTGGGTTTTGGTCAGCTTCTTAAAGAAATGCCGGATTCATTTTCACATGAAGAATTGGCTGATATTGGAAATGTGTTTGTCCAAAGTGGTTTGCGATTAAAACATCTTGTAGAGAATTATCTTCTTTTTACACAATTGGAATTAGGGTTAATAGAAAAGAATGATGATGCTCGCGTTGAATTTATATCTGAAATTATAAACACAAATGTAATCCCAATATTCAAGAATGTTGATAGGACGTCTGATTTGGAGGTTTCTCTTCAAGCCGGTTCAATAAAAATTTGTGAGGAGATGTTTACCAAAATTGTAAGCGAGTTATCTGATAATTGTTCCAAATTTTCTCCAAAGGGGACAAAGGTTAAAATCGAAGGAGAAATTAATGGTGATTATTATCAACTTATTTTTACTGATTTAGGTCGTGGTTTAACTGAAGAGCAAATAAATCAAATAGGAGCTTATATGCAATTTGACAGACCAATCTTTGAACAACAAGGCTCGGGACTGGGATTAATTATTGTTAAAAATATCTTGGATTTATATTCCGGTTTATTAGAAATAAAAAGTAAACCAGGGGTAGAGACTACGGTTAAAATTAAAATTCCTCTTGCGAAATAATAAAAAAGGGTTGTCATTTTTGTGACAACCCTCTTCACTTTTCATTTTTAATTACTTCATCAGAACAAGTTTTTTAATGCTTGAATAATTATCAGCTTTCAACTCGTAAAAATAAATTCCACTAGTTAATCCAGATGCATCAAAATTTGTTTTATACCGTCCTTGATTGTGATAGCCTTTTACTAAAGTTTGAACTTCATTTCCCAATACATCATAAATTTTTAGTGAGACAAATCCATTAGTAGGAATTTGCCAACTTATTGTAGTTGTCGGATTAAAAGGATTAGGATAGTTTTGCAATAGTTCAAAATTTGTTGGAGCAAAATTCACTTCAACAATCTGCGAGTAGCTGAATTTCCCATCGAAGTCGATTTGTTTGAGTCGATAATATGAAGTCCCAAAATCAATATTTTCATCCATAACGCTGTATGAATTGGTTTGCGTGGTTGTTCCCTTGCCGGAGACAAAAGTTAGTTCATTCCATTGGTTTTTATCTAATGATTTTTCAATAGAAAATCCTTTGTTATTAGTTTCGGATGCTGTTGACCAGTTAATAGTTACAGCGTTCCCGTTAATCTCTACATTAAAAGAAGCTAATTCAACAGGGACAATATTATTTCTATCAAATGGATTAATATAGCGACCCGCTGCACCTGTTACTATGGTTCTAACAACAACGCCATTTGTGCCATTGATCTCGTGTAACCCGGAAGCATTTGTAAGAAGATAGTTCCCATTTCCAAGTTTATAGCAACCTCTGACAGCAGTAGTTTGAGTGAAAATACCGATTGAATCTCCAGTTGAAGAATAGAATCTTAAACCTCCACCAACTCCAAAATCTGCAAGGATAATTCTACCATCTTCAAGCTCATGCATTTGCTGTCCGAAAAAACTTGATGATGTACTTGTCCACAGATTATTTAGATAGTTTCCATTAAAATCGTATCTATGAAGAGCATCACTCCCCGAAGTAGAAATTAAAATATCGTTTGCTCTATATAAAATTGTATACGGACTATTTAGCCCTCCTGAACCTACTTCGATAAATCGACCAAGGTAAACACCATTTGGATCAAACTCAGCAATACTGTTTGCATTTGCACCTGATGCAACGGTTAGAAGCAAATTTCCATTCTGCCGATATGCGTGCCCTCTAACATTATCTGCGACCGAAGTATTAGCTCCACCTGCCGGAGCAAATATCCCAAGATGGTTGCCTAAAGTATCAAAGCCTTGTACAACATCAACTAATTGGTCTGAAATGGTAACCCTTCCGAGAGGACTTAATCGAGCTTCAACCGGAGTGTCTAAATTTCCGGTGTTTGACGGGATAAAGTTCATATTTATTACGTCACCGGTTTGTTTATCAATTGTAATAACTCTGTCTCCTGTAGATTCTAAAAACATTAAAAATGGAATTGAAGAAGAAACACTTTCGCTATTTATTTCAGGGTAACCGAGGGAATGATTTATCACGGTTCCGTTTGTGTAATGAAGTCGTGCAGATGTGAGATTATATCTTGATTCAATTTCCTCAAAAAATGCTGTTTCACCTTGATTATAAGGATTGATTAAATCTTTGATTATGGTATAAACAGGTTGATTGTTCTCAACTAACACCGCTTGAATAAAAACCCCTTGCGGTAAATAAATCGTATGAGGAATATTTAGACGATCAGTGGCAAGCTGAGCTAATTTTGTGAGTCGTGGATTTTCTTCAGAAGAAAGAAGAGCGTCAACAAAATTAATACTCGGTTTTTGTTGTGAATAGACTAATTGCGTTACTGCAATTAAAATAAAAAGAATCATTTTTTTCATACTACCCTCTTTTATTATGGAATGTAAATCATCTTCTTAACTGAAAAATTTGTGGATGTAGATATTTTATAAAAATATATACCTGCTGAAAATCCGCTAAAATCGATTTTTGTATTATGGATACCTGCTTCAAATTTTCCCTCAAGAAGCTTGCGGATTAATTTACCTTGAATATCAAAAATCTCCAAATTAATATTTTCTGCTTCCGGAAGGAAAAAAGAGACATTCGTGCTTGAATTAAATGGGTTGGGATAATTTTGTTCGAGATAAAAGGTATTAGGTGAATTTCCTTCTGATTCAATGTGAGTAACCAAAATATCCTTTAATATATAGTTGTTCGGGTCAATTGTAATTTGTGTTGGAACCCCTCTAACAATTAAATTATAATTTTGAATCTGTTGGTCATTAAAAATATTTAAAATGGTATCTCCTACCGAAGTTGTCACTTTTACTTGAATAGGCATCGTGAAAAATGTTGGATTCGGATTTCCTGATGGTTGAGTTAACGATAATGTAATATTATTTAATTCTGGACCAATGTTCGAAAAAGACCAGTACACGTTATACTTAGGATAACCACTCCCGAAAACCCATTGCTGGAAAAAGTAGCTTAATGGTTTCATCAATACTGCTTCGCAAGCAAGTTGAAAATCTTGAGTTGTTGCAACATTATAGGCTAAATGAGGAGTTTGATGATAATGTTTGAGAATTTCATAAAAAAGGGAATCTCCTGCAATGCCTCTTAACATATGAAGAACCATTGCTCCTTTAGCATAGCTTCTGTTGTAATTAAATATGCTTGAAACGCTGCTAATATCCGTTACATACAAACTTCCAGTAGCGTTTTTTGCTTGAGGCATCTTTGTGTTAATAAACTGATTAAATCGATTTTGATCATAATAGTTTTCAAGAAAGATTCCTTCGGAATAAGTTGCAAATCCTTCATTCAGCCAGATGCTATTCCAATCAGCACAGGTTACCTTATCCCCAAACCATTGATGGGCGAGTTCGTGAGCAATTATTGTTTCACCAAATACTCCCATTGATGAAACTGTTTGATGTTCCATCCCACCGCTAAACCCACACTCTGCGTGACCATACTTTTCTCGTATGAAAGGATACTCTCCAAATTTTTCAGAAAAAATGTCGAGCATCGGAATAGTCTTATCAAGATTTGTTTTGTATGAATTAAAGTTTTCCGGATAAATGTAATGATTTACCGGCATCGAATCTGTCGGGGAATAATTGTAATGAGTTTTGTACTCATAATAATTTGAGATAGCTAATGAGATTAAATAGTTTGCAATCGGATATGAATTTTTCCAGATATAAGTTTTTGTTTGGTCATTATGCTGAATGACATCAATTAACTTTCCATTTGAAACTGCAATCAGATTTTCGGGGACTCTAATTAAAACATCAGAAGAATCAGCTTTATCTGCAGGAGTATCTTTACAAGGCCACCAATCTTGCGACCCATAAGGTTCGCTTAATGACCATATTACCGGTTGCCCATTGTGTTGGCTAAAAACAAAACTTCCAAAACCACTTGAACCGGGTACTCCTGAGTATGAAATGTCAACATGAAAAATTTCTTGTATTGCATATAGGCGATCAAGTTGAATTGTTAATCGATTATTTGCATGGCTAAAACTTACCGGATTATTGTTTAACTTAACTGATGATACATTTAGCGAACCATTTAAGTCTAAGTATATCGATTGTAATTCAGGAAGTAAAATTGCCGCTGAAACTCTAACATCCCCTTTAATTAAATTGGGTGAAAGCAATACTTGCAAATCAAGTTTATAGTATTTAACGTCGAAGGAGGAATCACCCGGATAATTAATCTTACTTAATGCAATATTTTTAAAGAATTTACTCTTAGCCGAACAGTTTACATCATCAAATTCTTGTGAATAAGCAGATATATTAAGTAGTAGTAGTATTAATAAAAAATTTGGAAAGTTTTTCATATTTGGTCTACCTCTTATTGATAGACCAAATATGCAAATAAAATATATTAATGTGAAGTTTAGAAATTTTGGAATGAACTAAAGTAAGCGACAACACCAAAATTAGCGGTAATCATATCTGTCTTTGATCGTGATGTTCTGTATGTTACAGTCCCATTGGAAGTATTAACAATAACATCACCTTCTTTTAAATATTCTGCTGTAGAGCCTTTTAACATTCGAACTTTAAGATCGACATAAATTTTACCCATATTTTCATTAGGGTTTTCGTAGACTTTAAACATAATTCCACCGCCAAATCCATAATTCCAAGCCCAATCATCAAAATTTGTTGAACTGGTGACTTCTTCACCCTTCTTGGATGAAATTACTTTTGTATCAGTAAACAAATAAGAGCCGCCAAATAGCAAATCGACATATGGTTTTACTACTTCCATTTGTGGGGCAATTCTAAAAAGAAGATGCATGTGAAGAATATTATTTGTTCTTTCAACATCGACTGTTACGTCAGGAATTGTGTTGCTCCAGGGAGCTCTTCTTGTTTCGTTTCCGTAATTCAGAAAACTGAAACTCGCACCGATTCCAAATGGGGAATATGCACTTGGACCTAAAATCAGGCCTTCCATACTAATTCCGATACCTGTTCTTTTCAATTGCTCTTTGAACTCACCGTCAGGGAAAGCAAGCGTAAAGTTTAATCCGGCAGATTGTGCATTTATGTTAATCCCATAAACAAATAACATCATAAGTAGTACTAAATATTTTTTCATGAAGAACCTTTCAATTTTTCAATCGCAAAGATAGTCAAAAAGATAATGTTTCGTATTGAAAACTTAATCAGCGGTTAATTTAATGTTTAGGATAATTTATTCAATTATCATCGGTTTTGATTTTCAATCATTTAAAACTATTTTGTAAAAGATTAATGAAAGAAAAAAATGGGCGGAATTATTTATTGGGGTTTGATAAGAACTGCAATTATTATCCCGATTATTTGGGGATTAAGTTCATATTTAGATTACTCTCTTTGGTGGAGTGTTTCTTTTCTTCTGATTTATGGAGTGATTTTACATCCGGCAATAATTCAATACAATCTGTTCAGAGAACATAATAAAGACATAATTGAAGCCACACTTTGTTCTTCTTGTCAATATTTTGATGAGACTGCTGTGTTGTGTACTAAACTTGATGAACATCCATCAAGAGAATATCTTCCCTGTGAGGGGCAAAGTTGGGAACCCAAAAGTAAAGCTGAAATTCTTGAATAAATTTTACTGATAGTACTCTCTATTTTGATATTTTATTTTTTTATAGAGGATATAGCCTGCAAGATTTAAAGTTACAATGTTTGCTATGATAATGGGGAATGATTCGATTATAATACCATAAATTAACCACAAAACTGTCCCCGCAACAAGAAGCCAAAACATCCCTAATGAAATATCTCGAGTTCGCTTAGTCTTATAAACTTTATAAGCTTGTGGAAAGAATGCCGATGTAGTACAGATTGCCGCTAAAAATCCGATTATATCACTCAAAAAAAATCCTTACTTAAGAAAGTTACTATAGGTTTTTCTGGACAAATCTGCTACTGCGAGCAAATAGTCAATTAGTGCATTTAAACTATTTGTTTTAGCATCTGTTAATCTTAGTTGAAGTTGTGATAAGTCGAAACTAGTAATCGTACCGGCATCAAATCTCGAAACACTAATATCATAACTTTTTTGAGCTAACGCAACACTTTTACTAAGCACTTCCACTCTCGCTTTTGAAGCCCTAATTTTATTAAGGACTGAACGGATTTCTTTTTCAATTTGTTCACTTTGATTTTGCTTATTTAACATAGCGATTTTTAGATTTGCCTGTGCCGATTCAACTTCTCGTTTATTACGCCCCCAATCCCAAATCGGTAGTGAAAGTGTAAAAGTGACGCTTCTATCTTCTGCTAACTGTCTGAAGATATCTTTAAAAACACCATCGTTTTTATTCAATCCATAATTTGCTGATAACAAAGCAGAAATATTTCCTCTTGAATCTGTTTCATTTACAGAAATCGAACTCAAAGTAATATCTGACTCGTAATTTTTCAGCTCAGTTCGATTTTCGAGGGCTAATTTTATAGCTTCATCTTCATTTACTTCTATTGGAGTAAATTCTATCTGTGCAACAATATCAAATAATTCGGTTAACGGAAGCCCAATTAAAATTTTAAATTCATCCTTTAGCTCATCGAACTTAGCTTCAATATTAAGCAACTCGTTTTTTGATGAAGCCAAATCTACTTCTAATTGAAGGGCTTCGACCTCGGCAATAAGTCCGGCTTTAAATTTATTTATAGCTGTTTCGTATGAAGATTGGGTTTGATTTACCCTCTCCCTTGTTATTTCAACATTCTTTTTCGCTTGGAATAGATTATAAAAACTTGAAGTAACGAAATAAATTATCTCACGTTCGGCACGTGTATAATTGCGTTGAGATTTCTGAAGATTTATCTCAGCGCGTTGAAGATTTGCTTGTTGATTGTTAAAGGTAAATAGGGGTTGCCTTAGTCTAAAACTCAAATTGGAATAATAATCTCGCGTTTCATTTCCGGTCATATTTAATTGGTCTCTTCCAAATAAAGACCCGACTAAAGAAAATGTTCCATTTGTATAAACTATTGGTTGGTTGAAAAATATTCTTGATTCAAGAGTTGTATTTCCTACTTCAAAAAATTCTTCTTTCCCTGTATTTATATTGAATTGGCTTTGCAAACTTCTTGAGTATCGAGGAACATCCAATTCAAGATTGACTGAAGTCATAA
The DNA here is from genome assembly GCA_019638025.1 of Ignavibacteriaceae bacterium. Classification (GTDB taxonomy): domain Bacteria; phylum Bacteroidota; class Ignavibacteria; order Ignavibacteriales; family Ignavibacteriaceae; genus JAGUXE01. The sequence goes on along the minus strand of JAHBUO010000001.1, from coordinate 45,659 downwards.
GCCCTAGTTTTGAAGCTTCGAGATTCTTTTGCGAACTCTCAAGGGAATAATAAGCTGATTGAATGGCATAGCTTTCTTTTAAGGCTATCGATAATGCTTCATCAAGTGTGAGAACTCGTTGAGGTAGAACTACTAAGTTCAGAATAAAAACAAAAAATAAACTTGCTTTGATATTAATTTTATAAAACTTCATTATTCGTACCTTAAAGATTCAATTGGATTTTTATCGGCAGCTTTTTTAGCGGGATAAATTCCAAAAACTATTCCTGTAGCTGCAGAGACAAAAAATGCAAGTATTATTGATATGGGAGAAATTATAGTGCTCCATTCTGCATATGTGGAAATTAGAGCTGTAAGAATGAAACCCAAAATTATTCCGAGTATTCCGCCAAGAACAGAAATGGTTACAGCTTCAGACATAAATTGTCCCAAAATATCAGCGCGAGTAGCTCCAACAGCTCTTCTGATACCGATTTCTCTGGTTCTTTCTAAAATATTTGCGAGCATTATATTCATAATCCCTATACCCCCTACAAGAAGCGAAATTCCGGCAATTGCACCCATTACAACATTGAATATTTTTTGTGTTTTTTGTTTTTGCTCAAGAAGTTGTTCGGGGAGAACGATTTCATAATCTTGAGTACCAAAATGCCTTCGGTCTAAAATTCTTTTTGTTAGATGTGCCGCCTCTTTTAAATCATCGCTACTTTTTACTTTAATAGTAAGTTGGTCAATCGAGTTTCGGTCGATTGTTTTGGCAATTCCCTCCATTCCACCCATCATAAACATATTTTGATTATTTGCGTTAGGGTCTTTCTTTTCGGATTTATATAACATTGTTGAAAGCGGAATATAAATGTCGTTATTAAAATTTCTTATGCCCAAGTTTTTCATTCCGGAAGAAGAAACATTTTTTTGTGCGGCTACTCCAATAATATCATACCAAAGATTTCCGATTTTAATTTTCTTCTTAATCGGGTCTTCAAACTTAAAGAGCTTTTCTTTTATTCCGGGTCCGATGATACAAACATTTGAATAATCTGCCGAGTGAAAATCTTTTAAAAATGAACCCTCTAAAACCTTAGTATTAAAAGTTTCGGGATAGGAAGAAGTTGTTCCGATTATTTTAAATTCTTCGATGATTGTTTTATATGAAACTGACATCTCGTCTTCTCGAAGAGGAGTAACTGATTCAACCAAAGGATTTAATTCTTTAATCGCTTCGGCATCTTTCAATGTAAGTCCTGCTGAATACGAAGCTTTAGCATCGCTACTCTTAGATACTTTAGACAACTTATTAACAATAATATTATTTGTCCCTAATAGTTCAATCTGTTGAAGTGTTTCTTGTCTCGCACCTTCACCAATAGACATCATTGCAATTACCGCAGCTACACCAAAGATTATCCCGAGCATTGTTAATGCCGCACGAGTCTTGTTTGATAGTAGTCCCCTAATCCCGATTAGAAAAGATTCTTTTTTGTTCATTAATTATTTCCGTTGGGCATGTCAACATTGTTGGGGTTATCAGTAGAAGTTTCTTCAATAGAAATGGTTGGGTCTCTTAAAGCAATAATATCCCCTTCAGAAATACCTTTTGTTACAACTATGTAGTTATCACTCTTTTCACCAAGTTGAACAAATGTTTCATCGAAAGATGAACCTCTTTTGACATACACAATTTTTCGTCCCTCTTTTTCAAAAACGGATTCTTGTGGAATAAAAAGAACAGATGGAATTTCATTTATAATTATCTTATTGCTTGTTGTCATGCCTGGTTTAAGTATTTCTGATTGAGAAAGAATATCAACCAATATTTCAAATACTTTAATCGATGAATTATTGTCTTTGCTTTTCCCAAGTGAAGCGACTGAAGAAATTTTTCCCTGAAACGAGCTGTCTTGAAATGCATCAAGCTTGACAATAACTTTCTGGTCTTTTTTAACACGACTTACATCTACTTCATTTACGAAAGTAATACTCTGCATAGAAGAAAGATCGGGTAAACTGATTAATGTCATTCCCGGCCAGGGGGTATCACCTATAGCAATTTTGCGTCCGGTACTCCAATTTGTTTCATAAACAGCGAGTCCTTCTTTAGGAGCGGTAAGTGTTAACATCTCTACATCTCGTTTTGCTCTGTCTAAATCAGTGCGTCTTTGCTGAACTTCAATTTCAACTTTTGAGAATTCGGATTTTTGAATAATTTTTTGTGATTCAAGCTCTTGTTTAGCTTTTAGATAACTTAACTCATTTCGCTGATGCTGCAACTTTGATTCTTGCTGTTTAATGGCAGCCTCAAACTTCATCTGTTCAAGATTCAGTTTTGATAATTCGTATGTTAGTTCGGCACTTTTCAAATCTGATTCAGTTCTAGTAATTGTTGATTTTTGATTTGCAACAACTTTAGCCTTCTCAGAAAGTGCCATCTCAAGTTTTGATTCAGCATCTCGCAAATTATTAAGCGCTTCAGTAGGGTCAAAGCGGACTACAGTGTCATTTTCTTTTACATAAGTTCCCTCGGGAACAAGATATACTACCTTTAAATTTCCTCTAACTCTTGGGGTAGAGATTGAAGTTGCGTTCTTTGCAGAAATCTCACCACTTTCAACAATCACAACCGAAAAACTTTCTCGCTTTACTTCATAGGTGGGTAAATTTATGGTATCACCTGAAAATAGAGTGCTAAGAAAGTATAGTGCAATCAGAATAAAAAATACTGAAGCGGCAGCTTTCCATTTATTATCAAAAAGGGGTAATGATTTTATACTTTTTAATTGATTGATAATATTTGAAGGATTAACAGTTTTGGTTGGGTTTCCGTTAACAGGGTCAGAAGTTAAAATTTCATTTTCTTGCATTGTATCTAAACTCAGAATAAAATATTTTTTAATGTATTAAAATGAATAATAAATAAATTAAATTCTATCCCAATTTGAAGAGCGGTAAAATAAGATTTTGAAGATATTTATAGTTACAAAACATTATTATACAAGCAAAAATGAAAAGTAAAAAAGTTGTTGTAACTGGTGGAACCGGTTTAATTGGTAAACAATTGTGTAAAGCCCTATTAAATAAGGGTTATTATGTTGTACTACTTTCTCGAAATCCGTCATCTGCAAAAAAGATTTTACCTGAAGTCAACGAAATTCATTATTGGAATGATTATGAAAATAAATCTTATTCTGAATTTTTAGAAGGGGCATTTGGAGTTGTTCATCTTGGAGGAGCAAATATTGCTGCAAAAAAATGGACATCAAAATACAAAGATGAAATTTATAAAAGCAGAGAAGTGACAACACGTATTTTAGTTAACTCAATCTCACTTCTCAAAGAAAAACCGGAAGTCTTTGTCTCATCTTCTGCAGTTGGAATATATGGGAACAGAGGAGAAGAAGTATTAACCGAAGAATCATCTTTAGGAGATGATTTTTTGTCTGAGGTTTGTAAAGTTTGGGAAGATGAGGCTTCAAAAGTTGAGAAACTGAATGTAAGATGTGTAAAAGTGAGAACGGGAATTGTTTTAAGCAAAGATGGCGGAGCTTTAAAGAAAATGATTATGCCATTCAAATGGTTTATTGGTGGACAGTTAGGTGATGGAAAACAAGGGATGTCATGGATTCATATAGACGATATAGTGAACTTATTTTTATTCGCAATAGAAAATAAAGAAGTTAATGGAGTGATAAACGGTACGGCTCCAAATTATGTTTCGATGGGAGTTTTCGCTAAGATTTTGGGTAAAATAATGCATCGTCCATCCATATTTAAGGTTCCTGAATTTGTTCTTAGACTTTTGTTGGGTGAAGGAGCGGATGCAGTTTTGTCTAGTCAATTTGTTCATCCTAACCAAGCAATAAAATTAGGTTATAATTTCCAATATCCAACACTTGAAACAGCACTTCTATCATTATTCAAGAAATAACAAATTGAAATCGAAATTCCGAAATATTAATTATAGAAATCTAGTCACTCCAATTTTAATCAGTTTAATTTTATTTCATTCTGAATTTCATTTTATTTTATTTAAGAGCTTAGAGGTTAAATATAAACGAGAAATTAAAACACTGATTAAATCCGGTATTCCGGAAGATAAACTGATTGAATTTGTTTTTCATAAAAGCATTGTCGACAAAGAAATTAAAAATTTTAAGTGGGTAAAAAACTACGAGTTCCGATATGAAGGAGAGATGTACGATATCATCAGAACTAAGGTAATTGGTGATAGCATTTATTATTCATGCTTTCACGATTTAAAGGAATCTGCTTTGTTTTCAAATCTTCACAAACACCTTCTAGACTTCATTTCGACAAACAAAGCAAGTAAAAAAGAAATATTAAATATCATTCATGATTACAGTAAATACTACGTTAGTCATGATATTAGTTTTCTTACAGTTTTTTCGGCCCTTCAGTTTTCTACGATAAATTATTTTAATATAAAACCGAAGATTTTTGATATCATTTCCCCTCCGCCGAACGCATAGTTCAGAATATTAAATTATAATAAGATATTAATCATCCAAGAGAAGGATAACTATGCGAAATTTAGCATTTCTGGTGCTGTTGATTTCCTTTTGTATTAATGCTCAAATTGTTACGGTTAAAGATTCAAAATCAAATAAAAGTCTTGAGCTCGTTTCAGTTTATAGCACCGATTTAAACAGAGCATTAATAACAGATGCAAAAGGTAGAGTTGATATATCAAGCTTCAAGGGAAGCAAAGAATTAGTTTTTCGGTTAGTTGGTTACGAAAAGCTGATTATCAAATATGATGAATTATCATCGAATAAATTTATTATCTCGATGACTGAAAAACCAATCTCAATCGAAAATGTGATTGTAACAGCAAATAGATGGGCAGAGGATAAAACTGAAATTGCTCATACTATTGAAGTAATATCACCAAAAGATGTTGAACAAATGAATCCACAAACAACGGCTGACATGCTGACGATGACAGGAAATGTTTTTGTTCAGAAAAGTCAACTTGGTGGCGGTAGCCCAATGATACGTGGCTTTGCAACTAATAGAGTTTTAATTGTAGTTGATAATGTTAGAATGAACAACGCAATTTTTAGAAGCGGCAATATTCAAAACATTATTTCTCTCGATGCAAACTCATTGGCAAACACACAAGTAATTTTTGGACCGGGTTCGGTGATGTTTGGAAGTGATGCAATCGGTGGTGTTATGGAGTTCAATACATTGTCCCCACATTTTTCATATGGTAACGACTTAACAATTACCGGGTCAGCATTTACCAGATATTCTTCTGCAAATAGTGAGAAAACAGGTGGATTTAATACGTCAATCGGGCTTAGTAATTTGAGTTTTTTAACATCACTTACATATTCCGATTTTGGCGATTTGAAGATGGGGAATAATGGTCCCGATGATTATTTGAGAAAAACATATCAAGATAGAGTTAATGGCAATGATTCAACTGTGATAAATCCTGATCCACTAATTCAAAAGTTATCAGGATACAATCAAATTAATTCGATGCAAAAAATAAGATTCAGATTAAACTCTGATTTTGAGTTTAACTATGGGTTTCATTACTCTAATACTTCCAATGTCCCCAGATATGATCGACTAATCGAATACAGAAACAACAATCTTCGTTCGGGTGAATGGTATTATGGTCCACAAAAATGGGTTATGCACAATTTTTCAGTTCTTCACTTTGCTGATAATATGTTTTATGATCTTTCAAAGTTGAATTATGCTTATCAGTTATTTGAAGAAAGTCGTCACGATAGAAATTTCGGGAACAATACTCTGAATAAAAGATACGACCGTGTCGCAGCCTACTCTCTTAATCTCGATTTTCTTAAGGAACTTGGTAGCAGTTCACAGCTTAATTATGGAGTTGAAGGAGTTTTGAATCAGATAAGTTCAATTGGTTTCTCACAGAATATCGTTACAAATATTGAAAAGGGAATTAGTACAAGGTATCCCGATGGTTCTGATTGGAAATCTTTTGGTTTATATGCCAGTCACAAATTGAAATTGTATGATAGATTTGTTATTAGTTCAGCCTTGAGATACTCATTCATTTCGACGAGCTCGAAATATGATACCACTTTTTTCAAGTTCCCATTTAGTACATCATCGCTTAGTGCAAGTGCTTTAACCGGAAGTGTAGGTCTTGTATCGCATATATCAAGTGATATGCAACTTAATCTCAGTTTATCGACCGGATTTCGAGCTCCAAATATTGATGATATCGGAAAAGTGTTCGACTCAGCACCGGGAAAAGTTGTAGTCCCAAATCCTTCACTAAAACCGGAGTATATTACAAATATTGAAGCGGGTATTGTGACGGTATTTTTAGATCGGTTGAAAATTGAAGCATCTGCATATTATTCTTATCTCAATGATGCACTGGTAAGGCGAGATTTTAACCTAAATGGACAAGATTCAATTCTTTACGATGGCACAATGAGTAAAGTTGAAGCTATTCAAAATGGTGCATTTGCATATATTTATGGAGTTCAGTTTGGATTTGAATATAAGTTCTTAAAATCTTTTGGGTTGGTCTCAAAATTCAGTTATCAAAAAGGAAAAGAAGAAGATGATTTGGGAAATGAAGTCCCACTAAGACACGCTCCCCCTTATTATGGTACTGTTAGATTTACTTATGAAAATGAAGATTTTAATGCGATGTTATATTCAGATTTCAACGGCGAAGTCAGCTATCAAAATTTAGCTCCATCTGAAAGAGAAAAACCGACTATTTATGCAAAAGATTCAGACGGTAATCCTTATTCTCCTGCGTGGTTTACGTTAAATGCCAAGTTGGGTTATTTTTTGTTTGATTTAATTCATCTTAATGTAGGAGTGGAAAATATTTTAGATAAGCGATATAAAACTTATTCATCGGGGATTGTTGCACCGGGACGTAATTTTATTTTATCGTTAAGGTATAAATACTAAAGCCGTCAAGAAATGGAATGGGGTGGTGTACATCAATGCATCACCCCAACAAAAAAATGAAAATTTTGTTTGGAATTAATCAATAAAAATTTCTACATTAACGCCAAGATTTTCAAACAAATCTACTAACATATCAATCATTGCTTTCTTTAAGGAGGTTCTTTATGATTAATCGTTTCCAATATTCATTTTTCTTAATTCTTTTTATCTTGGGAAGTGTATCTTTCGCCCAAAGCGCTGCTGTAGATGTTGAAACAGCAACAGGTACGATCACTCCTCTCAATGTAAAAAATGCTGTTGTTCCAAATAATCCCGCAGCAGTATTATATAACAATGGTCCATTTGTAAATGCACCCGGGGGTGGCCCCGGCGGAGCTGATGGTAGTGTACTTCAAACTTCATTAGCCATGACCACTCTTGGTTTAGGGCACGGCTCACCAACCAACGTAAGAGTTGCCGATGATTTTACAATCCCGGCAGGACAAACATGGACAATTGATAACGCACAATTTTTTGCTTACCAAACCGGTTCAACTACTACTTCAACTATGACATTTGTTAATGTCAGAATTTGGAATGGTGTTCCCGGCTCAGCCGGCGCAGTAGTTGTGTGGGGCGCTGATTCAACTACAAACAGAATGACAGCTACTTCATGGGCAAATGCTTATCGTTATTCTGAAACAGCAGTTGGGACAACCCGTCCAATTATGAAACAAACGGCTTCTATCGGCACAACTTTACAAGCCGGAACTTATTGGATTGACTGGACAGCCAATGGAACAATCGCATCAGGTCCATGGGTTCCACCAATCACTATTACTGGACAAACTACAACCGGAAATTGTGTGCAATATCAAACTACAACCGGTTGGGCAGCTGCTAATGACGGTGGTTCTTTAACACCACAAGGTTTGCCTTTTATTCTTGAAGGTACCGTTAATACTCCATCAAACGATTTGTTCTATGATGATTTTGAATCATATACAGCAGGTCAATTATTAGCATGTCAAGCACCAACATTATGGACTACATGGAGTAATGCTCCATGTGGCAGTGAAGATGCAGAAATTAGTACTGAATTTGCGTATGCAGGTACAAAATCTGTTAAAGTTGTTACAGATGATGACTTAGTAAAGAAATTTGCCACAACTGCATATTCTTCAGGGAAATACAAAATTAGTTTCTTTATGTACATTCCTTCTGGTAAAGCAGGTTATGTTAATACTTTAGCTTCATTTGCCGGATCTTCATCCACATGGGCACTCGAAGTTTACTTTGATGCAACAGGCGGCGGACGCGTAAATCCAAACGGTGCTGTTCCTGCAACATTCCAATGGACTCCTAACACATGGCATAAATTTGAACATTTAATTGACCTAGATGGAAATCTTGGAATTTTTGCATTTAACAATACCCAAGTACATCAGCAACAATATACACTGGGTGCGTATACCACAGCTGTTCCAAAAACTTTAGATGCAGTTGACTTTTACGGTGCTACTGCAAACGATGTAGTTTATATCGATAACTTCAAATTAGAAACAATCAATGTTGTTCCGGTTGAAATGACTTCATTTGCTGCTACACAAAATGGAAGCAAAATCTCATTAAACTGGTCAACCGCAACAGAAGTTAACAACAGAGGTTTTGAAGTTGAAAGAAAAATTGATGGTCAAGGTGATTGGACATTAGTTGGTTTTAAACCGGGTTTTGGTACAACCACCGAAGCTAAGTCATATTCATTTATGGATGATATTGCTGCATTAAATGCAACTTCAATTTCATATCGATTGAAACAAATCGACTTTGATGGAAGATATGAATATAGCAACGAAGTTTTAGTTGATAATATTGTTCCTACTCAATTTTCAGTTTCACAAAATTATCCTAACCCATTCAACCCAACCACAAGCATTAAATTCCAAATGCCTGCTGAAAAATTTGTTACCCTAAAAGTTTATAACTCTCTTGGTGAAGAAGTTAGAACTTTAGTTAACGATATTGTAAAAGCAGGAACTCACGAAATCAACTTTAATGCTGAAGGTCTTTCAAGTGGTGTTTATTTCTATATCTTGAGAGCTGGGCAAGAAGAATTCGTTCAAACAATGAAAATGATCTTAATGAAGTAAGAAACTCTTCATGATTAAAAAGCCCGAGATTTTCTCGGGCTTTTTTATTTTAAATCATTTTTTACTACAAGTATTTGCGTTGACTGAATTCTAAAAATATTCCGAAAATTTTACTAATTTTGATTTGAAAAACATGGATAAAAAATGTTAAGAAAAATTCATCTGATTCTTATAATCCTATTTGGATTATTAACTAGTCTAATCACAGCACAAACCACTCAAACAATTGATTTATCAAAAATTATGAATAAAAAGAAAATTAAAATTATTGTGACTGACTCCGGATTGGGCGGGGTATCAGTACTTGCCGGACTTGAAGAAAAGTTTACCGAGTTAAAGTCATTTGACGAAATTGATTTGATTTATTTTAATTCCCATGCAGAAAAAGGTTCCGGATATAATTCAATGCCCAACATGACCCGAAAAGCCGAAGTCTTTGACGATGCTTTAGAAAGCATGCGAGAAAAATATTCTCCGGATTTAATTCTAATCGCATGTAATACTCTTTCGGTTGTTTATCCACATACAAAATTTGCAGCTGGGAATAGTGTCCCGGTTCTTGGAATAGTCGATTTTGGTGTTGAAATGATTATGGAACAATTAAGAAATGAGGTATCTGCTGATTTAGTTTTAATAGGAACTGAAACTACAATATCATCAAACACACACAAAAACAAATTGCTTGAAAAGGGAATAGATGAATCAAAAATTTTGTCCCAAGCTTGCCCGGGTTTGGAATCATCAATCCAAAATGGACCGACGAGCGAAAACACAGTAAGCTATATTCAAAAGTATGGTCAATTAATTAAGGAAAACCTTAATACCACAAATACTACAGTATTGACAGCTCTTTGTTGTACTCATTATGGTTTCTCATCTGAATTAATTAAATCAGAATTTAAAACAATATTGAACAGAGAAGTTAAAATTCTTAATCCGAATGATGCGATGATTAGTTATATAGTACAATATGAGAAAGGGAAAAGTTCTAAGCAATCAAACATAAATGTTAAAGTTGTCTCTCGTGCATTTCTTTCAGAAAATGAGACAAGAGAGATTAGTGATATAATAAAAGAAAAAGCCCCAGTTTCAGCTGAGGCTTTACTAAACTATACTTATGATGTAAACCTATTTAAGTTTATAAAAGAATAGCTAATTAAATTTTTCTTCCGATAACTTCGGCAATAAGTTTTACTTGCTTCATCAATTCGATAAATTGATTTGGCAGTAGAGCCTGTGGTCCATCTGATAAAGCTTTTTCGGGGTCGTGATGAACTTCAATCATTAATCCGTCAGTTCCCGCTGCTACAGCGGCTAAAGCGAGAGGCATAACTTTATCCCTCAATCCGACAGCATGCGAAGGATCTGCGATAACAGGCAAATGACTTTTCTTATGAACTACCGGAATTGCAGAAACATCAAAAGTATTTCTTGTGTAGGTCTCAAAGGTTCTTATTCCACGTTCGCAAAGCATTACATCTTTGTTTCCGTTTGATAAAATATACTCTGCTGACATTAACCATTCTTCAATAGTTGCGGATAAACCGCGCTTTAACATAACCGGTTTATTAGTTTTGCCAAGTTCCTTTAACAGTGGAAAGTTCTGCATGTTTCGCGCACCGACTTGATAGATATCGGTATACTTTCCAATTAAATCGATTTGTGTAGCTTCAAGAATTTCTGTTACAACAAGCAGATTATTTGCATCAGCTGCGTTACGAATTAGTTTTAATCCTTCTTCGCCTAAACCTTGAAAAGCATAGGGGGAAGTCCTTGGTTTGAAAGCGCCTCCTCTAAGAATTTTTGCTCCTGCCGTGGCAACAATCTCTGCAATTGTAAACATTTGATGTTCGTTTTCAACAGAACATGGACCTGCAAAAACGATAATTTCATTTTCACCGATACATGAATTGCCGAGTTTAATTTTTGTATCTTCTTTTTTAAAACTTCGGCTTGCTAGTTTAAAAGGTTCGGTTATTCGATAAACTTCAGAAACGCCGTCAAGCACTTTAACTTTTCTAATATCGAAATCAGGTTTTACTCCGATTGCACCTAAAACAATTTGTTCAACACCGGTTGATTTGTGAACTGCAAAACCAAAATCTTCCAAGTGCTTTATTATGTCTTCAATTAATTTATCACCAATATTTTTTTCAAGAACAACTACCACTTTTACTCCGTTAAAATTAATTATGGAACTTCATTTCACCCACTTCAATTCTGATTGGGAGAAAATCGTCTTTTGTTGGAATTGCGCATGAGTACTTTGAACTATATGCACAATAAGGATTGTATGCTTTATTAAAATCTATAGTATAAATGAAATCTTTGTCACCATTCAGTTCGAAATCGAGATAACGACCGACACCATAGGTCTCTTCGTTTGTAGTTAAATCGGTAAACCAGAGGCTGTGATACTTTTCTCCCGATTTTGATGTCCCTTCATAAACAACCATTTTGTATTCATTCTTGTTTAAATTAAAAGTTACAAATCCATACTTTAAAACAATACGCTCTTCCCCTTTGGTTCCGGAGATGATTACAGTATCTTTTGTTGCAAATTCAATTAATTTACTTTTGAATACAAAATTCGGGTCAATTTTGAAATACTTAAGAGGTTCAAATTTTACTTTAGGCTCCTGGTTAAAAGGAGAATATGGATCACTTTTCATATAATCATCTTTTTCAATTCTTTCTTTTTCAATCTGCGCAATGTACTCTTTTTGTTCCGGTGTGTAGTTATTGCATCCGATAAAAATAAAGAGAAGAATGAGGGATATAACAGTGTATTTCATTTATTTTCATTCACTTTCTTTTTAAGCTCATTAAGTTTATTGAGGGCATCAATGGGGGTTAATGAATTTATTTCAATTTCGTTAATCTCTGACCTAAGCGAATCATCTTTCACTTCAAAAAGATTAAATTGATCAACTTTAGGTTGTTTAAGTTTTATAAGTTTTTCTTTTTTCAGCTCATAAGGAGTTAGTTCTTTCCCCTCAAGATTAAATAATATTTCCTTAGCTCGGTCAGTAATATATTTGGGCAAACCTGCCATTTGTGCGACTTGAATACCGTAACTGTGATCAGCTTTCCCAGGACTAACTTTATGCATAAATATTACTTTATCGTCATACTCACGAACTTCAACTTTATAATTTTTTATGCGAGGAAACAAATCAGCCATTTCATTTAACTCATGGTAATGTGTAGCGAAGAGAGTTTTGGCGGCAATGGCAGGATTTTCATGCAGAAATTCTGTTATTGACCAGGCTATAGAAATTCCATCAAACGTACTTGTTCCTCGTCCGATTTCATCCAATAAAATCAAACTTCGTGAAGATGCATTATTGATAATGTTAGCAGCTTCTTGCATTTCGACTAAAAATGTACTTTCACCGGCACTGATATTATCACTTGCGCCTACTCTGGTAAAAATTCTATCAATCAATCCAATTGTTGCTTCCTTCGCAGGAACAAAAGAGCCGATTTGAGCAAGTAAAACAGTAAGTCCTACTTGTCTAAGGAATACTGATTTCCCGGCCATGTTGGGACCGGTTAAAACTATAATTTGGTTTTCTTCATTATCTAAAAAGCAATTGTTCGGTGTATACTTTTCTCCGGGAGGTAAAATTCTTTCAACGACCGGATGACGGCCCTCTTTTATATCAAGGATGTTTGACTCATTAACAATTGGTTTTACATAGTTATACTCATCGGCAGAAATAGCAAATGATATGTAACAATCCAATATTGCAATTGTTTTGGCGTTGGTTTGAATAGCTTCAGATTCTGATGCAACAAGGAGTCGAAGTTCATTGAACAACTGTGATTCAAGCTCATAAATTTTTTCTTCGGCATTGAGGACTTTTTCCTCGTAGTCTTTCAAATCCGGAGTTATATATCGTTCAGAATTCACAAGAGTTTGTTTGCGAATGTAATCGGTCGGGACTTTGTCTTTATTGGCATGACTGATTTCAATATAATAACCGAAAACTTTATTATAGCTAACTTTCAATGAAGAAATGCCGGTTCTTTCGCGTTCAGTTTTTTGTAATTGAGCAATCCAATCTTTTCCGCTAAAAGAAATATCCCTGATTTCATCAAGTTCAATACTGAAACCATTTCTAATTACACCCCCATCGGCAATATTGAGTGGTGGATTATCAACTAATGCTTTATCAAGTTTTTCAACTAAATGGACTAATGGATTTAACTTTCCTTTGAGAGATATCAATGGTTCTGCGAAGCATTTTTCTAAATGAAGAATTATATCGGGAATCTTTTTAAGTGATGTTTTTAAAAAAATAAGTTCGCGAGGATTAGCGCGTCCCGTGCAAATCTTTGATATAAGCCTTTCTAAATCACCAATTTCATCAAGAAGACTATAAATCCGAAGTCGAAGTTCTTTGTTTTTGAATAGTTCAGCAACTGCAGTTTGACGAACTAAAATCGGTTCAACTTTTTTAAGTGGAGCAGAAATCCACCTTTTTAATAACCTTCCTCCCATTGCTGTTTTTGTTTTGTCGAGAATATCAAAAAGAGTCCCCTCTTTACCACCATCATTCATTGAAAAAGTTATTTCAAGATTTCTCTTTGTTGAAAAATCTAATGTCATAAAATCAGAAGGATTATATAAAGCAATCTTGTTTAGATGAGTTAGATTTGCTTTTTGAGTCTCCTGCAAATAATGGAGAATACTTCCTGCGGCAATAATTCCACATTGAAGATTGTCAATTCCAAATCCTTTAAGATTAACAGTTTTAAAATGTCCTAACAGAAGTTCACGAGTATATTCGGTATTGAAAATCCAATCATCAACTTTAGTTACTCTTGTATTTGAGATTGAGTTTCCAAGCAATCTTCCTAATTCATCTTTATTTCTTTTCTGAATTAAGACTTCAGCCGGAGAAATTAATTCAATCTGTTGTTTGAGATGAATTGCGGGTACTTCATAAACAGAAAACTCGCCTGTTGAAATATCACAAAATGAAATTCCGGCAATCTCGTCTCGAACAAAAAGTGAAAGCAGATAATTATTACGCTTGTGGTCAAGTAGTTTATCTGAAAAGGCAACTCCAGGGGTAACAACTTCAACAACTTCTCTTTTAACAATACCTTTTGCAAATTTTGGATTTTCTACTTGCTCACATATAGCTACCCTAAATCCTCCTCTTACTAACTTAGGCAAGTAAGTATCAATTGCATGATGAGGAAAACCGGCAAGAGGAACCTCACCTGCTGCACCGTTGGCTCTTTTAGTTAAGGTAATCCCCAAAACTTTTGACGCAGTTTTTGCATCTTCATCAAAAGTTTCAAAGAAATCGCCGACCCTGAACAATAATATTGTATCGGGATGCGATTCCTTAATCTTCATATATTGAGCCATTAAAGGAGTTTGCATTTCGTACTTTAAAATAAAAAACTAAAATAGTTTAATATTGAAAGAATATCAATTTATGAGGGGACTTCATCATTGTGTTGGATAATCTTTAGGATTTAAATATTTTGTGCACTATTTAATTACATTATAATTAATTCGACTTCATATGATTAACAAAATTAAAACAATATCGAACTTCAAAACACTGAAATATCTTTATGGCATAACATTCACACCTATGAAGACCTTTTCAAATCTTGCTGAAAGCTTTGGAGATGTAATTTGTTTAAAATTTTGGAATGAATCAGTTTATCTTGTTAATGAGCCGGAAGTAATTAAACACATACTTAAAACCAATTATGAGAATTATCCTCGCGGGAAATCGATTGCTGATTTGAAACCATTGTTAGGGAGCGGTTTATTTCTCTCAGATGGAGAACTGTGGAAATCTCAACATAAACTTTTACAACCCTCTTTTCATAATTCGAAAATGGAAAGTTTTTATAAAATGTTTAATGATGAAATGAGTAAGTCGATTAATCATCTGGAAAATAAAAGTATGCAGAATGGTTATGTTGATTTAGAACATGAATTAAAAGATTTACTCTTTACACTAACTATAAAGCATTTGATTTCAAACGAAGCTAACTTGAACAATCAAAGTTTAATTGAAGGGCTATCATCAATATTAAAACAAACAAGTAACAAAAGTCATTATATTCGATTAGTTAAAAGTCTGTTAACCGGAAAAAAGGTGACAATATTTGATTCTTCAAGACCAAGAAAAACCTTATCCGAGATATATCGTTTAGTAGATGAATTGTTTAATCAACTTGTGAACAACGAAATTCAACCCGGTAATTTGATGCACCCTTTAGTAGAAGAGTATAAATCGGGAAGAATTCCTGCGCAGCAAGTTAAGGATGAAATGCAGACAATTTTATTTGCCGGATATGACACGGTTGCACAAGGAATTCTGTGGCTAATTTATTTCTTATCAATGAACAATGATTGGTATGAGAAAATATTTGAAGAGTTAAATCGAATTGATAAAAATATCGATGAATCGAAAATTAATTTAACTGACACACCAATTCTGAATGCTTGTATAAAGGAAACTCTGAGACTTTTACCTCCTGCATGGGCGTTCTATAGAACAGTGCTGCAAGACGATAATATTGATGGATATTTTTTCAGGAAAAATTCTTTTATTATGATTTCTCCATATATCCTTCATCGAAATAAGAAGTATTGGAAATCTCCTGAAGAATTTAATCCCAAACGGTTTTTAGGTGAATCCGAAATTAATCCATTCCATTATATCCCTTTTGGACAGGGTCCTCATATCTGTATCGGCAATCGCCTTGCACAAATTGAAATACAATTAATAGCTATTCGTCTGTTACGAAGTTTCAAATTCAAGTTTGAATCCCCAAGAAAATCAATTCCGGAATTAAATCCGGAGGCAATAATTTCATCAAAAAAAGCGGTGAGAGTTGTAATTGAAAAAAGATAATATTGAAGCAACAATCCAATTCTTAGAATATCTATTTGCTGATTATTCGGGAAATAATTTTCAAATTAAGTTATGGGATGGAACGAGTCTAAATGCGAAACATGAGGGGGAAATCAAGTTTGTTGTTAAGATAAATGATGCAGGTGTTATCCGTGATATTTTTCTTCCTCCATCGGAACTTAAAATAACTGAAAGTTTTTTCTTTAACAGAATTAATATCGAAGGAGATTTGATTTGTGCAATAGAATCGGCACAAGAATTAATTCTACCCAAACTAAATCTTAACTCAGTAAGTAAAATATTTCGAATGCTTCTAAAACTTTCTAAAGAGAAACAACTCGATAATAGTAAAAAACATATTGCGCGTGAAGTCGGGAGAGAGCATTCGATAAGTAGAGACAAAGAAAGTGTTTCATTTCATTATGATGTATCGAATGACTTTTACAAGATTTGGCTTGATAAAAATCTTGTATATTCAGGCGCTTACTTCGAAACACATCAGCAAAATCTTAATGAAGCCCAGATAAGTAAGTTTGAACAAATTTGCCGTTCGTTAGAATTGAAGAGAGGCGAAAGTCTTCTTGATATTGGTTGTGGCTGGGGGTCATTCATTATTTATGCGGCAAAAAATTATGGTGTATCTTGCAAGGGAATTACTTTAAGTAAAGAGCAAGCAACACTTGCAAACAAGAGAATAGAAGAGGAAGGGCTTTCAAGTTTATGTAAGGTTGAAGTTCAAGATTATCGTGAACTCAATTTAAATAGTAAGTTCGATAAAATTACAAGTATCGAAATGCTTCATCATGTTGGCGGCAAAAATCTAAAAACTTTTTTCTCAATAGTAAACAAACTACTAACTGAAGACGGAAGAAGTTTTATAATCGCAATTACAAAACGTAACGGAAGCCATTTTCATAATCCCGAGTTTGCAAAAAAGTATTTTATGCCCGATTATCATCTAGTTACAATTGGTGAGCTTTTAAGATATGCCGAGCAATCGAGCTTTGAAATAACCGATTTAGAATCATGGCGTGAACACTATTATTTAACTGCACAAAGTTGGATAGATAATTTAGAAAAAAATCATTCGGAAGTATTAAAATTTGTGGACGAATCTATTTTTAGAGTATGGAAGCTTAGTTTTGCAGTGATGGCGTATGGTTTTAAAAGTGGATTACTTAACTTTTATCGATTTGTGTTAATAAAAAACAACTCGAAGAAATTCAACAATTCGCTTACGAGAAAACACTTATATTAAGAGTAAAATGTAGGAGCAACAATGTCATTTATCGTTAGAAATATGAAGCCTTCGGAAATGAAAATAGCAGTTAATTGGGCTGCAAAAGAAGGATGGAATCCCGGGTTAACTGATGGAGAGGTTTTTTATAATACTGATCCGGAGGGTTTTTTTGTTGCGGAACTTGGAGGTGAAATTATTGGTGTAAAATCTGCTGTTAACTACAATGATGAATTCGGATTTATGGGCTTCTATATAATCAAAGATGAATTTAGGGGAAAAGGGTACGGCTTGGAATTATGGCAACATGCTTTTAATAGGATAAAACGTATTTGTTCCGGAATGGATGGGGTTGTTGAACAACAACACAACTATATGAAATCAGGTTACAAACTGTTTTACAGACAGATGCGATATGAAGCAAAAAACATAGTCGGTATGGAGCATTCTCAAGTTCTCAACTTCGAGCAAAAGTATTTTGGTGAAATTGTTGATTATGATGAAGCGGTTTTTCCATCGAGAAGAGAAAAGTTTTTAGATTTGTGGTTAAATCAAAAATTCATCTCTGCTAAAGTCTTTTTAGAAGATGACAAATTAAAGGGTTATGGAGTAATCCGGAAATGTCACAAA
Source organism: Ignavibacteriaceae bacterium (assembly GCA_019638025.1). GTDB lineage: Bacteria > Bacteroidota > Ignavibacteria > Ignavibacteriales > Ignavibacteriaceae > JAGUXE01. Next base: position 27,825 of record JAHBUO010000001.1, on the reverse strand, counting down.
GGATTTAAAATAGGCCCACTATTTGCAGATGATTATAAAACTGCAAAAGCGCTATTCTTATCCTTGGCTAATTACGCTGATGGTGAAGAAGTTTATCTTGACATCCCCGAAGTAAATTCTGAAGCAAATAATTTGGTTAAAAATTTCGGAATGCAATATGTTTTTGAAACTGCCAGAATGTACAACAATGGCTCACCTAAAACAGGAACAGAAAAAGTATTCGGTGTTACCACATTTGAACTTGGATAGTACCAATCTGTAACACAAAAAATTTTAGTATTGAGAAGTTTATTGCTAATTTAACAACCCAATTTTGAAGGTGATGTTTTGGAGTGGATTTTAATTATTGTTTGGTTATCGATAATTAACGGTGGTTTGGGAGGTCAATACATTCTAAATTGGATGGCGAACCAACCCGACTACACCGGTGGTGAAAAAATAAATGTTTCGCCGGGTGTGATGACTTGGTGGCGTGAATTATCAAAACTTGCATGGGCACTAGTTGCAGTGGGAATTGAAGTTGCGCGGGGGAAGAAAATAAAGTATTTGTGGCCCGGCTCTATTTCTATGGCTACTATAATGATTTGTGCATTCACCGGAGTCATTGAAAATATAGGTTTCTTTTATCTCCCCAGATACTATTCACCGCATATCTATGCTCCATACGTTAATGTTTATTTAGCCTTCTTACCATTTTTCGGTAAGTTTATGTTTAACGCCGAAATAAGAAAAGAGCATTGGATTGGTATATCCTTAGTAATTGCCGGATTAGCAACACCTCACATTCCATGGTTACTTGGATTCGCCGATAATAATCACAACGCTCTTGACTTAAATGGGATTATTTGGATAATCATCATTAATTCTTGTTTGCTTTCTCAACAAGTTCTGAACAATAAAACCGTACAGACTGCCCTTGAAGGGGTTGGTCCGAATGCTCTTGTATTATGGCGAGAAATATGGAAAATGATTTTTATTTCTTCAGCAATTCTAATTATTCCGTTTATTGGTAGTTCATTGAATGTTAATCTCCCCGAGAAAATCTCTTCAATAGATTTTGAGAACCGTATTGTTGCCAAAACTGCTGATGATAACATAGCTTATTTACAAAAGCATTATGAGAGAGTCGGAGATGATTATATCCTTAAAGAAAATATTCCGACAGCAGATCAAGAGAATATAAAGGAAATTATTAAGTCGGTAGATTATCAAAGATTCTTTTCATTATTTGAAGGAAGTATTATTCCAAATAATTGGTTGCCAATTCTTTTTGTTATTGCAGCCGGATTAACAGGTTATGTTTACAGTTTCGGATTTTTCAAACTTTCTCGATTTGCCGCACACTTCTGGGTACCTTATACAAATGTGTATTTAGTTATTTTGCCATTCATTATGATTCTATTTGGTAAAGAAGTCACTATGTATCAAATCGCCGGAGCTGTTGTTGTTACTGCCGGGTTGATGGTAGGTGTAATGGATTACAGCAGAAATAAGGTAGAAGCGATTAAAAAGAAATAGTGCTATAAATATTAAGATAACAAGAAAGAAATATCTTCAGTAGTAAGATTTTTAAATACGCCACTTTCGGTTGAAATGATATTTTCGATAAGAGTTTTTTTCTGCTCTTGTAAGTTTAGTATTTTCTCTTCAATGCTTTCTTTGGTGATAAACTTATAGACAAACACTTTTTTGTCCTGACCGATACGATGACTTCTATCGGTTGCTTGCATTTCTACAGCCGGATTCCACCATGGGTCAATGTGAAAAACATAATCGGCTGCTGTCAAATTTAGGCCCACACCACCAGCTTTCAAACTTATTAAAAAAACTTTTATCTCCGGATTATTCTGAAAATTTTCTACACACTCCTGTCGATTTTTAGTCTTTCCTGTTAAATATTCAAATGAAATTTTTTCCTTCACTAATTCATGTTTCAAAATCTCAAGCATTTGAACAAATTGCGAAAAAACAAGTACTTTATGCCCTTCTTCAGTAACACGCTGAATTAAATCTTTAAATTCGTCAACTTTACCGGAGTTCTTTTTATATGAATTATTAATTAGAATTGGATGGTTGCAAATTTGTCGAAGTCGTAATAAACCTTCAATAATTTTAAATGATGATTTCTGCAATCCTTTATCTTGAATTTCACTCATTACTTCTGTTTTTATAGATTCACGCCAAATGTCATAAACACTTTTTTGTTCTTCGGTCATTTCGCAATAGTGTATAATTTCACTTTTCTCGGGGAGTTCACTTGCCACAATAGATTTTGTTCGACGTAATACAAATGGGAACAAAAGTTTTTTCAAATAGTCCGATGTTTCTTCATCTTTATCTTTTTCAATTTTAATTCGGATATTATCATTAAATTTTTTAAGTGAGCCTAAATAACCTGGATTTATGAAATTCATCTGTGACCAGATTTCAAGAAGGTTATTTTCAATCGGAGTTCCTGTTAAACATAATCGATTTTTAGCCTTGAGTTCAAATGCAGATTTAGCAGTCAGTGAAGTCGGATTTTTTATTTTTTGAGACTCATCAAGTATAACATATTGAAATTCTATTTGTTTAAAATTATCGATATCACGGACTAAAATAGGATAACTTGTAATAACCAAATCGAACTCAGCGAAGTGTCCTATTGATTCTTTAACTCTTTCTGTACCGGTATGATTTAAAACTTTTAAGTTTGGAGTAAAACGTTCAATTTCATTTAACCAATTGAATACAACAGAAGTTGGGGCAATTACAATTGATGGAGAAGTAACATTTTTCTGCGAAAGATTTGAGAGTAAAGCTAAAACTTGTACCGTCTTTCCTAATCCCATATCATCAGCAAGAATTCCACCGAATTGAAATTCCTTTAAAAACATTAACCAGTCATAACCACTTTTTTGATATGGTCTAAGAGTCCCCTTAAATAATTTTGGAATTATATGTGATTTAATTTCTTTAAACTCAATTAATCTCTTTTGATAGGAGATAAAATTCTCATCCGGATTGAACTCAACATTTTCATCTTCAAGGTCCTCAAAGAAATTGAAATTCAGTTTCGAAATTCTCAGAGAAGATTTTTTTAAATCCACAAAGTTTAACCGATTCTGTAATTTCTTTAACCATCTTTCGGGAATTAATCCGGTACTCCCATCATCAAGACGAATATATCTTGAATTATTTTTTATTGAATTTATTAATTCTTCAAATGGAACTATCTGTTGACCAAAAGATAAGTCGGTTGATACATCGAACCAATCAATTCCGGATGAGAGATTAAATTTCAATTTCGGCGAGTCAAAATTGATTGAGTAATTTTTCAATTTGTCGACACCAAAAATCTCAAACCCTAAGTCTTTAAGTAATGGAATCGATGCAAATAGAAATTCGATGGGTTCAGCTTTAGGTTTGAATGTTCCATCATCATAAAAGGCGATATTAAGAGAACGAATTTGGGATACGCTTTCAGTCTCAAAATTTACATCTCTGATAATTTGAATAATTGAGTTATCGACAATTACACTTGATATAGCTTGGCTTTGTTCATACCCAAAGTGAAAGGTGCTATATCTAAATTTCAAACTGCCTGTAAGCTCTCCGTCAATTTCTTCAAAGAAAATTTGCTTGATTGGATTGACTTTAAGTTGAGTCATATTATAAGTGTTTGACCGAATAGGAAACACAGATGCAATTTTATTTAGAATATTTTGCTCAAAGTACTCTTCGTAACGAGAATGTATTTTTATTTTTTCTTTCTGATTAAAAAAGACAAAATATTGAGGAAACGAAATATGTTTTAATCTAAAAATGTCTCTCTTGAACTGAATCCAGAGAGGTTTATCTAATATTGGGGAAGTAGAGCAAACATCGATTTGTTTATAATCTTTAAAATCAAACTCTAACCAGATAAAAATCTCATCCTCAATTTTATCAATGTTCAAAGTGGGAGTTGCATAATCAGCATGAACATTAAGTCTATCTGTTGAACGATAATCCCATTTTCCGTCAAATACAATTTTGTCAGTTAGTGATTCTAAAACTTTATTAAGAATATGAGATTCCCCATCATATTTTCTAAAATTCTTCATGTCATTAGAAAATGGATTGATGAGATATTCACTGTTGGTCAGTATCAGATGAATAATGAGTTGTTCTTCTAAAGGAAGATCGGATATGTGTTCATTATTTAGTTTGTAAATTGGCTTCGGATTACCGTCAGGTGTTCCATCTTTTCGCAATCTTTCCCTTAAGACTTTAAACTTGGTCTGTAATCCATGTTGTTCAATTGCATAACTTATTCTTATGGGAGGAGCCTGTTGAATCTTTTCATTCTTTTCAGAGAGTAGAGATAACATCGCTTTTAAGCCGTTAAATCTTTCTTCTTCCTTAATACGTTCAATTTCGAGGTGATAAGCATTTACACGCTGTCGCCTTAATTCTTCTTCATCGGGTGCGGTATTAATTTCGATTACGGTTTCATCAGTTGATTTACTTTGAAAAACTTCAATATTATTCGATTGAGAAACTTTACTAGGAAAAACTTTTTCAATTTGATCACGATAATATTTTGCAGTGAAAAATCCGAAAGAATTAGTTTTATATAAAGTTGCTGCGATATGTTTACAATTCAATTTCCCGGTATAAGGGCATGTGCAAAAGAGATTTGCGGGTAACATATTCCGGTTGAAAACAACTCGAACCTCATATCCTTCAGTTCCTTCAACCGAAGCAATGATAGTATTCTCCTCTAACCTGACATTCGTAACTCTATCATCTTCAAAATAATCAAGTCCTTGAGATTTTATCTCTGTAGTGAAATACTCATTTAGAATCTTTTGAAAGAGAGACATAAGAAAATTACCCGTTCTAATTTTTACACAAAGGGTAAATATATCTCTTTATGAGTAATTTTTTGAGAACAAAATTTAAATTCGATTTTATTTTAGCAAAATGAATTTTTTAGCATTCGAAAAGTTCCCAAAATTAGAAAATACCGATATTCGATAGATGTAAATTCCACTACTCAATCCATTTCCTGAAAACTCAACTGAATGAAAACCTCGGGTTAACTCTTTTTCTAATTCAGTTTTGACTAATTCGCCTAACGAATTGAATATTTCGAGTTTTACTCTTGAATTGTGGGGGAGCATAAATGATATTTTGGTTGATGGATTAAAAGGATTCGGATAGTTTTGATATAGCTCAAAGTTATCGGGGATTATATCAGTAAAACTACCTTCTTCGATTTTTACCGGAATACCGAATTGATTTGCGCTTTCTCGAAGAATTGCGCTGCGTGTATTTTCGGTTACTTGTTCCATTCCGAATGATACATAAATGGTTTTGGAATTATTCGGAAGAGAATTCAAAATTCCGGCATAATTATCGGAATTCAAATATTTAATGATTCCCTTAGAAGTATCGGAATCGAAGGGATAAATTACATCGGGAGAGTAAAAATGAACGGGGTTAAGTTTATCCGTAATATTTGAGTATGGAGAACCTGAAACACCAATTATTGTATCGTTGGTGGATAAGTCACTTACAAAGCGACTATTCAGATAAGATGAATAAAAAGTTCTGCTCTCATAGAAATTTGATGTGCCGGCATCAGAATTAATATCCCAGCCGATATCTTGTCCAGCAATAAATAGATTTTTATTCCCCATATCCAGAAATTGAATTAAGAAATTGATATCATTCTTAATAAACGTTGGGAAATCCCAACTGTTCAACCAAAAAATTGATTTAAAATTACTCGAACGATTATATGTGAATAAAAGTGATAGGTACTGTTGTTTAATATGTGTAACCGATAACCCAAAGGAATTAAATGTAGTTAAGAATACGGAATCATAGATTGATTTATTATCTGTAACAAGTAAAACATCTTCTGAATTCTTCATCACACCGAAAAATGGGAGCGAGACAGATGGTGTATTTGCATCACTGATATATTTTGCTTTTACTAAAAAAGAGGTGAAGCCGAAACTTGTATCAACAACCAAATTAACATTAAAATTATACACATCATTGGGATTTACTGTGATATCTACCGAATCAAAAACTCCGAGATCTGTTGAAAGTTTCAAATCCCAATTTGTTGGAAGATTAAGGGTATCGAACATTAATCTTAATTGGATTGGAGATGAATTATAGTTTGTTAAAGAGTAAGTTTTTGTAACCGATTGATTCTTTGAGAGAAACTCTGCAAGCTTTTCACTCGTTTTCAAATTTATAGTGGGTGTAGAAATTGCAGATTGAATTACCTCTTTTGTTTCATCATCTTGAATCCAGGCAACGGCAGCAAGTTCATTACTTTCCCACGAAGAAATTATTTGTTGAGAAAGATTAAATAGCTTAACATCATTTAAACTGAAATCTCCCAAATTAGTTCCGGTTGTGTCTGTTAGAAACTTTCTGAAGATATTATTAAACTCTTTGACGTTATTCGTTCCGGGAGCAGTTTGGTAAATCCGTTTTCTTTCGATTAGAGCAACTCTCAACTTCAAATTAGAAGGAATGTTAGAAGTTAACCCAAGTAACTCAACAATGACATCAACATTATTGCCGGTAATGGATGAATTGATATTAATTTTAATAGGCGATTGAAGAAAAAATCTATCAAGAGTTTGCGTTGTTAAAAGATAAGGGTTTGTGGCTGCTCCTTTTACAAGACCATCAACTGCATAATTCTGAATTGTTGAAATCCCATAATAATTAACCCTACTGTTATTTTCGTTTGGATTAATTGAATAGAATGGGTCAGCGATGGGCCACCAAGTATGATACTGAAGTGAAATAACATTTCCCCAGTTTGAACCAACAAATTTATTTATGTTAGCATCGTTAGAGGGGCATGAATTACAATTTGCATTTGTAAACTCTTCAATCAAGACCATTTTTTGAGTTTGTGCATTTAGGATTTGACTTGCAATCAGAAGTAAAATCCAGATATATTTTATGTTACTTTTCACAGTTTTACTTGGTTTGTTTTTATCAAGTTAATTAGAGAACTAAAGTTATAACTGATTTGTTTAATTGTTACTAATCTAAACTATTTAGAAAATTTTATAAAGGGAAATATGATCCTCTTTTTCTTGACTTTTTTTATACTATTCAGCCTTGTTAACTATTATATTATTAGACGAGGACTACAAGCATTAGAAATCGCTCCTAAGTTCTTTAGAATACTTTTTCTGATTGTCGTTTTAATTGCTTCTTTATCCTATGTTTTTGCACGAGCAGTATTTGCTAACAGTAATACCGATTTTTATGATTTTTTATTATTTGTTGGTTCAATTTGGTATGCATTTTTGATGTATGGGATAATCGCAATTATCTTATCTGACATTACGCGATTTATCATTAAAAAAACGAAACCATATTTATTTGAAGATGTTCAAAAATACAAGAAAATAAAGTTGTACACATTTTTTGTGGTATCTATTTTTATTTCCGGATTAGTCTTGTATGGCTATAATAACGCACAAAATATTAAAGTAAAAGAATTCTTCTTTAGCTTCCAATCAGAAAAATCAGAATTGAAAGATATGAGAATTGTGTTTTTCTCTGATTCACATTTAACTCCAATTAACGATGGTGTTTTTGCAGAGAAGTTGATTAATACTGTAAATAGTCTAAATCCTGATTTAATTCTTTTGGGTGGTGATATAATCGATGATAATTCAAATAATCTTAACCGACATAACATTTCTGAAAAATTAAAACAACTAAAAGCACCACTTGGTATTTTCACTTGTAACGGAAATCATGAATACATAGTCGGTATTGATGACGCACAACAATATCTCGAAAAAAGTAACATCATAATTCTGAGAGATACAGTATTAACTATTGCAAACACTATACAAGTCATAAGTCGTGATGATAGACAAAGAAATCGGTTTGTCGGTAGCCAAAGGAAATCGCTTAAAGAGTTAAATGAAAATGTAAATAAAGATTATCCTTCAATACTTTTGGATCATCAACCGTTTGAGCTTGATTCATCAGCTTATTATGGAATTAATTTGCATCTATCAGGTCATACTCACCACGGACAAATGATTCCGGCAAATTTAATAACAAGTATGATTTATGAAATCAGCTGGGGTTATGGCAAAAAAGAGAATACTCATTTTTATGTTACATCCGGAGCAGGTACTTGGGGACCACCGGTCAAAATAGGTACAGATGCGGAAATTATTTTATTCAATATTAAGTTTGATTAGAAGGGATGATTTTCACATTTATAAAACTCGGCTTACTTTTCTTATATTTGAAATTCATAAAATAAGGTTTTCATGGACTTTTTAGTTAAGCTTCGGAAGATTAGAGAAAAATTTGAAAGAATTAATGAGCAACTTTCAGATCCTGCAAATCTGTCAAATACCGATAAAATAGTTTCACTTAGTAAAGAACGAAGTGAGCTAAGCGATATAATAACTGCCTACGATAAGTATGAAAAGATTTTAAAAGATATAGATGGCAACAAAGAGATAATCAATGCTAATCTTGATAAGGATTTGATTGAACTTGCCGAATCAGAATTAGATGGTTTATCAGAAGAAAAAGAAAAACTTGAGGAAGAGATTAAGTTACTGCTTCTCCCTAAAGATCCAAATGATACTAAAGATGCAATAATGGAAATCCGCGCCGGTACGGGGGGCGATGAAGCTGCACTCTTTGCATCAGATTTGTATAGAATGTACAGCCGTTATGCAGAAACAAGAGGTTGGAAAACAGAACTGATAGATATTAACGATACTGCAGGACTTGGCGGAATTAAAGAAGTAATCTTTTCAGTATCCGGCAGTGGAGTTTTTGGAGATTTAAAATTTGAGAGTGGTGTACACCGTGTTCAAAGAGTTCCTCTTACTGAAGCTAATGGTCGGGTTCACACTTCAGCCGCTTCAGTTGCAGTTTTACCCGAAGCTGAAGATGTTCAAATAGACATTAATCCCGTTGACTTAAAGATTGATGTTTATCGAAGCGGTGGTGCGGGGGGACAAAATGTAAACAAAGTTGAAACAGCAATTCGTATTACTCACCTACCAACAGGACTTGTAGTTCAATGCCAGGATGAAAGATCGCAATTAAAAAATCGTGAAAAGGCTATGAAAGTGCTTAAAGCTCGCCTATTCGATATGAAACAACGTGAGCAGTCGAGTGAGATAGCCGCAAAGCGAAAATCAATGGTGGGAAGTGGTGATAGAAGTGATAAAATCAGAACTTATAACTTCCCACAAAATAGAGTAACAGACCATCGAATCGGATTAACTCTGTATAATTTGAGTGAAATAATTAATGGCGATATTAATCATTTAATTGAGCAGTTAAAATTAGTCGAGCGTACTGAAATGCTTGAAGCTGAATCAGAATATTAAAAACCGCGAATTGAAATTCTGATTGTTATGTAAGTTCATATTATATTTGAACTTGATTTTCATTTATAATATGAGACTTACAATGCTATATCGAATCTTACTCCCTATCTTTTTACTAACAATTCTTATTAGTTCAACACACGGACAGGTGGTGTTCGACACCGTTACTACGATGAATGTAGGCGTTGGTGTTAAATACTATAAGGTTCTTTCCTATGCTGCCCCTTATAGCATAAACATATTAGAAGTTGATTTAAAGAATGGGTATAACTCGGTAGAGACAGTTAAAGCTAACGACAGACTAAACGGATATGAAAGAACAAGTTCGATGGCAGCTCGAAATAGTTTTCCCGGTCACCGAGTTGTTGGGGCAGTGAATGGCGATTTTTACGGTAGTGGCGGCGTTCCGATAAATATTCAAATTAAAAATGGTCAAATATTACGAAACCCCATTTCACTCTCTACATTAGGGTTTGATATTTTTAACAATCCAATGTTAAAAGTGGTAAATTTTTCGGGTGATGTAAAAGATAAGCTAAACCAATCTAACCAGTTACACGGAGTAAATAAAACTCGTGAAACAAATCAATTAATTCTTTTCAATAGATATATGGGTGCTACATCCGGAACAAATATTTATGGAACTGAATTATTAGTCAAACCAATCGGTGGTTGGATTGTAAATGACACAGTAAAATTAGTTGTAACAAATAAACAAGTTGGGGTGGGTAGTATGGCAATTCCGGATAGTTTCTCTGTTTTATCAGGACATGGAACAGCGGCAACTTTCTTAAATGGAATTAGCATTGGTGATACAATAAAATTAGTTCAAAAAGTTCTTCCCGGTTTGCCAAAGTTGAAGGAGATGATGGGTGGCTTCCCTAAAATAGTTAACAATGGATTAAACTATGCAGTGCAAGGATTTAATGAAGAAGGGGGTCCAAGTCACGCTTTCGAAAAACATCCCCGAACTGCAGCAGGCTTTTCACAAGACAGCTCAAAATTATATTTAATAACTGTTGATGGTAGAATGGCTGCAAGTGCCGGAATGACATTAGTGGAATTAGCTGACTTTATGGTACAATGCGGAATCTACTATGGAATTAATTTTGATGGTGGGGGCTCTACTACTATGGTTATGAGAGATAGCGTTGTTAATGTCTATTCAGATGGAGCGGAAAGAACAGTTGCCAATGCATTATTAATCGTATCATCAGCGCCGGATGATACACTATCATCGATTCAGCTTACACCAAAAAAAACTAAATTATATAGAAATTCAAATCTTCAGTTTAGGGTTACAGGCTGGGATAATTACTTTAATAAAATTCCGGTAAATCCAAATGAAGTTACTTTCTCTTGTACACCCGGTTTGGGGACTATCAATAATACGGGAATATTCACAGCGGGGGAATTACCAAATGTCGGGTATATCTATGCAGAGTATAAAGGTTATCGGGACTCGGCATTTTTAGAAGTTCAATCGATACAGAAAATAGTTGTTCTCCCAAAACAAGCAGTCATAGATTCAATTAGAACTTTAAATTTTAAGATGACTGCTTATGACCCAAATAATACAATACGCCCTCTCTCTTTAAATGAATACACATGGAATGTTGTTGATCCTCAAATCGGGGTTATTGATACTCTTGGCAAATTACGAGGATTAAAAGAAGGAACTACAAAAGTTATTGTAACTTACCAAAATGTAAAAGATACTGCTGAAGTTACCGTTCAAATCGGTACAGGTTCAAGTTTGATTAATAGCCTTGATGATGTTACCGGATGGATATTTAGCGGAGAAAATATCGATACTATAAATTCTACTCTTTCAATTAGCAATACAAATTTTAGTCAAGGGAGTGGCGCATTTAAGATTGATTACAAGTTTACTTATGACCCATCAAAAAACAATTGGATATATTTGAATAATGATATTCCGGTTTATGGGTTACCCGATTCCATTATCATTGATGCCAAAACTGATGGGCAGCAACATCATATTTCTTATTTAGTTACTGATGAAAACACTGAACTGTTTAGAATAAATACAGGAAAGTATGCTACAGAAACTACATTTTTCGACAACATACGAGCCAATACACATAATGCGGGTGGTATTACTACCGGAGCTTCTTACTATTTCCCGATTAGGATTAAGCAAATTGGAATTAAGTTGGGTTCACCGAAAGTCTCGGGACAAACTTATACCGGCACAATTTATTTAGACAATTTTAGATTACTCTATCCATCTTCTCTAACAAATATCGGAGATGAAAGTCATATCCCGAGTAAATTTTATCTTTATCAGAATTATCCCAATCCGTTTAATCCGGTGACAAAAATAGTATTTGATATTCCATACCTTCATTCTGGGAACGAAAAAGTGAATCTAAAAATTTATGATGTTTTAGGAAATGAGATTGTCACTCTTGTGGACGAGTATAAGTCTCCCGGAAAACATCAGCATACTTTTAATACTCAATCTTATAATATTTCGAGTGGAGTGTATTTTTATAGGTTAACATCAGGACATTATAATTCGACAAAGAAAATGCTTCTGCTGAAATGAGTTGAACCAATCTCAAAGTCTAAATTGAGTATAGTCTTTAACCATTTTTCCTAACCTCAAGTTCATCATTACACATTTTTGCTCTGCTTTGGCAAAAAGTGAGGACTCATTCTTCAATTCAAACGAGAGGAATAACATTCCGTGTCGTTCTGAGATTAGTTCGACCACGCCTTCAAGATTATCGAAAAGTTTGATTTGTCTTATATATTTAATCGAAGTGTGAGTAACAACCGGATAGTAACCGGATTCTACTATTTTGGGAAAATCAAAAATATTTCTGTAAAGTAGTCCGCGTAAATCTTCCAGCCACTTAATATATACAACATTATTTACATGCCCCGCTGCATCAATGTCATAAGTTTTTATTTCAATCTCTTTACTGAGTATTAATCTGTTCATTTAATTCTAAAATTTTTAGGGTAAATATAATCGGAAATTTGAAGAGTTGCGATTTTTCCATTCTTCACATTTCTTTTAGTTATATTTCGGAAAGCAATAGTCAGGTCTTTAATATTAAGGGAAAAAATGAATTCTTACATACTTACCTTAGTCATTTCAATCTTAATTCCACTATCATTGTTTGGGGAACAAACAAAAATGTACAAACATAATTTGATGCCTGTCCCTTCCAAAATAGAATTTGGTAACGATAAATATAGAATAGATTCAACATTCATAATTAAAATCTCACCTAAAAATATTTCGGAATTAAATTCCTATGCCACTCGAGTGTTGAGAAGATTATCAGATAGAACAGGATTATTTTTTGTTCAGGATTTTTTAACCGAAAAGAGTAATGAAAAAAGTGGTAATCTTACTATCACTGCCACACGTAAAGGGAATGTCGTTGTCGGTGAAGATGAAAGTTATACACTTTCTATTAATCAAAAAGGAATTCAACTTGATGCAGCAACAGATTTAGGAGCATTCAGAGGATTGGAAACATTTTTACAATTACTCGAAGTTGATGAAAAAGGTTACTATTTCCCTGAAGTTAAAATTGAAGATTCGCCCAGATTTAAGTGGCGTGGATTGATGATTGATGTTAGCCGTCACTTTATGCCTATTGACATGATTAAACGTAATATAGATGGAATGGCAGCTGTTAAAATGAATGTTCTTCATTTCCATTTAAGTGACGATCAGGGTTTTAGAGTTGAATGCAAATCTTTGCCAAAATTACATGAACTTGGTTCAGATGGACTCTATTTTACTCACGAACAAATTAAAGAAATAATTAAGTATGCAAACGAAAGAGGCATCAGAGTAATGCCAGAGTTTGATATCCCCGGACATTCAACGAGTTGGTTAACCGCTTATCCCGAGCTTGCAAGTGCGCCGGGTCCATACACGATTGAAAGAAACTGGGGAGTGTTTGACCCGACTTTCAATCCTATATTGGAAGAGACTTATGATTTCTTTGACAAATTTTTCAAAGAGATGTCTGAGTTGTTTAATGATGATTATCTGCATATTGGCGGAGATGAAAATAACGGAAAACAGTGGAATCAAAATCAAGATATTCAAAAGTTCATGAAGGAAAATGGAATTAAAGACAATCACGAACTTCAAAGTTATTTTAATAAACGACTTTTGAATATTCTAACAAAGTATAATAAAAAAATGGTCGGATGGGATGAAATATTTCAACCGGATATGCCGAATAATATTGTGATTCAATCATGGCGAGGGCAAAAATCACTTGTAGAATCAGCTCAAAAAGGGTATCAAGGAATTCTTTCAAACGGTTATTATATCGATTTAATTCAATCGGCTGAATTTCATTATTTGAATGATCCAATTCCTTCAGACACTCCGCTTACGCCTGAAGAACAGAAGTTTATCCTTGGTGGAGAAACTACAATGTGGGCTGAACTTGTAACCAATGAAACTGTTGACTCGAGAATTTGGCCAAGAACCGCAGCAATCGCTGAAAGATTTTGGTCAAACGGAAAAATCAGAGATGTTGAAGATATGTATCGTCGTCTTGATAGAGTTTCATTTCAGTTGGAAGAATTGGGTTTAAGACATAATTCGAATTACGAACCAATGTTAAGACGGTTAACGAACAATCAAGATATTTCATCATTAAAAATATTGACAGATGTAATTGAACCGGTAAAAATATATACTCGTCATCGACAAGGGAAAAAGTATACCCAACAATCACCATATACTCGTATAGTTGATGCAGCTCGACCTGAATCAATGACGGCTCGAAAGTTTAATCATCTTGTTGATTCTTTTATTAAAGAAAATAATGAAGAAGGGAGATTAACTCTCAGAGAAATGATGTTGCAATGGGTAGATAATCATGATAAACTAAAAGTTATTGCATCAAAATCTTACATAATAAGAGAAGTATTACCGATGTCATCAAACTTACGCGATTTAGCCCAAACCGGTTTGCAAGTCTTGGACGGTAAAATGAACGGAAGAAAATTTTCTGAAGAATGGAAAATTGAAAAAAATAAATTAATCGAGATGAGCAAGATTCCATACGGTCAAACAGAACTTGCTCTTATAAATGGATTCGAAAAATTATTTAAATCAGTAAACGAATAAACATTATTTCCTAACTTAAAAGCCGAAGGGCAAGGTGTATTATGGGAAAGAAAAAAAACTCTATCTTTTTCACCGATACAGAAACAATCGAAAGCTACTCGCTTTCAAATCAATTTGCTGAACATATGGAATTTATTCTTGTCAAAGATAAAAACACAGCTGTTCAAGACGATGCCTACTATGCGTTATCAATGTCAATTAGAGACAGACTTGTTCGAAAGTGGCTTCGCACTCAGCAAAAATATATGGATGTTGACCCCAAAAGAGTTTACTACCTCTCACTTGAATTTCTGATGGGAAGATTGCTCGGCAATGCACTCATTAACATGGATTACTACGATGAGTGTTACAATATTTTGAAGCAAGATGGTTTTGACCTCGAAGATATTAGAGAAACCGAACATGACATGGGTTTAGGAAATGGCGGTTTAGGTCGGTTGGCATCTTGTTTTCTTGATTCGATGGCAACACTTGAACTTCCTGCATTTGGATATGGCATTAGGTATGAGTATGGAATTTTCAAGCAAGAAATTGATAAGGGAAATCAAATTGAAAAACCTGATAACTGGTTGACTTATGGAAATCCTTGGGAAATTCTGAGGCGTGAGTTAACATACCGCGTTAAATTCTATGGCAAAGTTGAAATGCAAGAAGATAATAAAGGAAGATTCAAATTTAATTGGATTAATACTGAAGACATTTTAGCCGTTGCATATGATGTTCCTGTTCCCGGATACCGAAATAATACGGTTAATAATCTTAGGCTTTGGCAGGCGAAGGCTACACAAGAATTCAGTTTTCAAGAGTTCAATAGTGGTAATTATTTAGCCGCAGTTGAGAGCAAAAACTTATCAGAAAATATTTCTAAGGTATTATATCCAAACGATACTTTTAATCAAGGAAAATTCCTTCGATTAAAACAGCAATACTTTTTTGCTTCAGCAACACTTCAAGATATTATCAGAAAATATAAAATTAAGCATAAAACTTTCGACCAATTTGCAGAGAAAACAGCAATTCAGTTAAATGATACTCATCCCGTTATTGCAATTCCTGAGTTAATGAGAATTTTGATAGATGAAGAAAATCTTAAGTGGGATTATGCGTGGGATATCACAACCAAAACATTTGCTTATACAAATCATACTGTAGTACCTGAAGCACTTGAAGAGTGGTCTGTATCAATACTTGAGCAACTACTTCCACGACACATGCAAATAATTTACGAAATCAATCAGCGTTTCTTAGATTGGGTTCGTGAAACATACAGTAATGATGAAGCAATAATTCAACATCTCTCCATTATCAGAGAGGGAACCGAGAAGAAAGTTAAGATGGCAAATCTTGCTATTGTCGGAGCCCACTCTCTAAATGGTGTTGCCGCATTACATACAGAAATTCTGAAGCAATTGATTTTCCCACACTTCTTTAAACTATTCCCCGAGAAATTTAAAAACGTGACAAATGGAATCACTCCTCGAAGATGGTTAAAGACGGCTAATCCTTTTCTATCTGTTATAATATCAGATAAAATAGGAACAGATTGGGTTAAAGATTTATCTCAATTGAGAAAACTCGAAGAGCATGTAGATAATGATAGCTTTCTTGAAAATTGGAGAAGTGCAAAGTGGATCAGTAAAAAGTTTTTAATTGAATACATAGAAAAAGAAAATGGAGTTAAAGTTAATCCGGATTCAATGTTTGATGTTCAAGTAAAAAGATTTCATGAATACAAGCGTCAGTTGTTAAACATACTTCATGTAATTGCTCTTTATAATAGAATTAAAGATAATCCGAATGAAGATGTAGTCCCTCGTACTGTGATTTTTGCAGGTAAAGCCGCTCCCGCTTATTATCAAGCAAAGTTGGTCATAAAACTCATCAATAATGTAGCTGAAGTTATTAATAATGATGTTACAATTGGTGATAAACTTAAAGTAGTTTTTCTAAAGAATTATTCCGTAACTCTTGCCGAAAAGATTATTCCTGCATCGGATTTATCCGAACAAATATCCACTGCCGGATTTGAAGCTTCGGGCACCGGTAATATGAAGTTTGCGCTCAACGGGGCTTTAACCATCGGAACTATGGATGGAGCAAATGTAGAAATGCGTGAAGAAATTGGTGATGATAATATTTTTATTTTCGGCTTACTTTCTGATGAAGTTATTAAGCTGAAACAAAATTATAATCCGTATGATTACTATAATAATAACCCAGTAATAAAAAGAATAATCGATATGATTTCTCACAATCATTTTAGCATTTTTGAACCGGGAATTTTTCAACCGCTTATTGATGGGCTGTTGAACGTAGATTACTATTGTTTATTTGCTGATTTTGATTCATATCTTGCTGCACAAGAACGTGTTAGCGAACTTTATCGTAATCCAAATAAATGGACTCGAAAAGCCATTCTTAATGTTGCAAGAGTTGGAAAGTTTTCTAGCGATCGTTCTATTATGGATTATGCCAATAATATTTGGGGCGTAAAGCCAGTCTCGGTAGAAATTGAATAGAGTTAAAATCCGGCGAGTAAAACAAGCCGGATTTTTTATTTTAATTATTCGATAATCAGTGTCTTCATATATTTAGATACAAGTACCTTATCGATTTTTATTCCATCCATATCAACTATTTCGAAAAGGTACTTTTGTTCAACTATTTTATCACCCAACTTTGGCATTCTTCCTAATCTGGAAATCATCATTCCGCCGATTGTACCGAATGAATCGTCATCAAATGAGATTGGTAATAATTTTTGAATTTCGGAAGTACGGAAATTCGCATCGATTAAATACGAACCATCTTCACGTTTAAAAAACTTATCATCTTCGGTTTCATATTCATCGGGCAGTTCACCAACAATATGTTCCAACAGGTCATTTAAGGTAATTATTCCCGATAAACTATCTTTTTCATCTATTACAAACGCTAATGAACTTCTTGATAATCTAAACTTATCCAAAAGACTTAAAGCATCAACTTCACCTGAAATAATTAATGGGTCATATAAAAAATCTTCCATTTTAAAAACTTCTTTTGTGTTATACTTTGCAAGAAATTCTTTAGTTTCTATTATTCCAATAATATTATCAAGAGTTCCATTACATACCGGATATCTGCTAAAATCATGAGTAATCATCTTATGATATATTTGAGATGAGGGCTCATTAAAATCAATCCACACAATATCTTTTCGGGGAGTCATCAGTGACTTTGCCTTTATATCATTAAATCGCAGAATAGTATGAAGAATTTCAGACTCCCTATTATGAAGAACACCCTGCTCTGTTCCCATCGATATCATAATTTTAAGTTCTTCTTCTGTTACAGAAGCATCGCTCCTCTTATTAATCTTAAAAATATTTATTATAAACTTTGTTGAGGAGGTCAGAATTGTGACAAATGGATAACCTACAATTAATAAAAATTTTATGACTGGGGTAAATAACGAAGCGAATTTTTCGGGATTATTTAGTGCAATTGTTTTTGGTACAAGATCGCCGAAAGTAATTGACAAATAAGATGAAATACCTACCACTAATATTAATGATATTTGTCCGGCAAAAGGAGCCGTTAAAGCAAAATTCTTAAAAATAGGAGTTATATCATTTACAAATTTTGCTCCACCATAAACACCAACCAAAATTGCTAGTAAAGTTATTCCTGTTTGAATAATCGATAAAAACTTTTCCGGTTCGTTTAGCAATTTTAATACGTCAACTGCAGATTTATCACCATTATTTTTTCTCTCTTGAAGCTTAATTTTCTTCGAGGCAATAAAGGATACTTCTATCAATGCAAGTAATCCATGAAAAAAGATTAGCGTAATAACAACTAGTAAGTCTATCAACTCAGTCCCCTGAAAATTTTTAATTGCATCGGAAATATAATAGACTTCAATAAATATCGTCATATTAAATTAACAAATCAGGAAGAAGGTAAACGAAGTATATTTAAAATAAAAAAGCTGTCTACTCAACTTATAGACAGCTTTAAAAACCATGTATGGATATTTTGAATAACTACTTGAACAACTTTTTCAACTTATCTTTTGCTTTTTTACCAATTTCTTTTGTTTTTTCTACAGCTTTTGCGCCTGTATCAACAACTTTACTACCAGCTGCTTTGCCGGCATCTTTAATTTCTTTCTTTAATTGTTTTGCATTATCAGATTTTCTTTGGGGATTGTAATCATACATAATCCAATTTTGACTTGAGGTTGGCTGTTGAGCATCAAGAACAATAGCGCTTCCATTTTTAGTATCTTGAAAACGAATATCCAACGCTAAATTACTACCGCTTGGTACAATTTTATAAGTATAATCAGCAACGCCTTCAAGTTGGAATCTTTGAGATGTGGCACCTGTAAAATCTTGTTGTTCAACTTGGATACCCGCTGTTAATCTACCTTCCGGTAAGCCTAAATATTTATATGAAGCGACACTTCTTATGTAATAATCTTCTGAGTTAGCAACTGAAATTAAATCAAAGGCTTGGGTTTTACCATTATTTCCATCATAGATTTGTAACTTAACTCCGCTTTCCTTTGAACCATTAGGAACATCAAGATATCTTTTTGATTTTGTGTTAGCAAAAGAAATTCTTTGAGAGAATCTCCAATATTGATTTAGGTTTCCATTAGATCCATCTTCTGCAATTTTAGACATAAGAATTACATTTCCGCTGCTTGGATCAACGGTCAAAGCTTTATCGCTTGTAACATTAACGATTTTGAACATATCGGTTCTACCGACAGGTTCAAGCTTGAATAATTGTCCGGCACTTTTTGTATAGTCCATCTGAACGATGTTTGATAAATCTCTTGTATCATTATTTAGAACAGATAAACTTCTATTAGAGTGTTTGGCTATGAGACTAAAAACGCCTGTTTCATCGAAGTTCATATTAAAGACTTGGTTATCATTTCCTGTATGATCCCAAACCAAAATATTAACTCCGTTATCTTTTTTCTCATGTGCAACATCAAGTACTCTTTCATTAATAGCAGAGATAACAATGTATTCCCCATTTCTGATAAAAACTTGAGCGATAAGTGAATTAGAAATGAATAGTAAGAAAAGTGCAAATGTTAATTGTTTCATTTATTTCTCCCTTTATATGTATTGATTAAAAGTCGATTAACTATAACAATTACAATGCCAAAACGTAGGTTGAGTAAAATGGCATATTAAATAAAATTCGAAACAAATTTTAATTTAATAAATCGCTAGTAATACTTATTGTATTCTTAATGATACAGTACGTACAATAATCATTACTTACTTAGGTAGATAATGATTATTTGTTAAAATAATTCAATCACGCAAATGTTACACATAATCAATGATTGCTTTTGATGAAGAATTCCTCAATTTTCAAAATGAATGTTTCCCATTTTTAAAATTCCATAAAAAAACCTCCGACACTGCCGGAGGTTTCAATATGATTTCTTTTACTGCTTCTTCGATAACTAAGTTTTATTGCTGTAACCTTATTTAATTAACAACATCTTTTGTGTTTGGATGAATGAACCACAAATTAATTTATAGAAATAAATTCCGGTCGATAGATTAGATGCATTAAAACTAACTTCATAAGTGCCCCCACTTTTATATTCATTTATAAGTGTTGAAATTTCATTTCCCAAAACGTCATAAACTTTTATAGTTACGAGTGAATTAGAATAATTTTCCGGAATAGAATACTTAATCTTTGTAGATGGATTAAATGGGTTAGGGTAGTTTTGGTGAAGAGCAAATTCATTCGGAATACTTTGATTTTCATTCTCAATAAATGTTGCTCCACCATTTGTGGTTTTTAAGATGTTTGAACCGAATCCGGCAGCCCAACCGAGATTAGGATTAACAAAATGAACAGCATCATAACCATATGCTTCAATTTCAAGATACTGAGTCCAAGTCGCTCCGCCATTAGTAGTTTTTAATAACTTATCACCGGCAGCCCAACCATTGTTTAAATCACTAAAATGAACATCAATTAATGGATTTTGCGAACCACTTGAGTAAGAAGTCCAAGTACTCCCACCATTTGTTGTCTTGAGAATTATACTCCATGGAAATCCTGTGCTGGGGTCACAAGCAAGCCATCCATTGTTTTCATCATAAAAAAATATTGCGTTGATATTGTTACTAAAACCGGTGGGTTGTTGAATCCATGAGATGCCACCGTCCGTAGATTTTTTAATAATACCACCGCCGTGTTCTGAAAACCAACCAATATTTTCATTTACAAAAAATACAGAAGTTAACGAATTGGTAGTTCCACTTGATTGTGTTTGCCAAGTGTTACCTCCATCAACTGTTGAAAAGAGTGTGCCGGAACCTCCTACAACCAAGCCTTTTGTCTGATTTACAAATTTAACTGAGAGCAATCTAATTGCCGGTCCCGATTTTTGAATAACCCAAGTATCCCCTCCATCAGTGGTTTTAAGGATTTTCGAACTATCACAAACAACCCACCCGGTATTTTGATCAATAAAAGATATTGAATTAATCTTAGTCGTTATATGATTTGATTTATTTATCCAAACATTACCACCGTTAGTTGATTTTAGAATACCATTATATCCTGCAGCCCAACCAATATTTTCATTAACAAACTGAATATCGGAAAATGGCATATTCACAAAACCGCTTGTTAATTGTTCCCAGGTGTCACCACCTGTTGTTGTTCTAAAAATTAGTCCACTAAAACCAACTGCAAAGCCGACATTATTATTTGAAAAATTAACAGACCATAAATCATACTGTGTAACTCCAGATTTAGTAAGCCAAGTAGTTCCACCGTTTGAAGTAGTTAAAATAGCCCCTAACCAGCCTACAACTGTCCCATTGTTGTGATCAGTAAAATGAACTGATTTAAGATATTCACTTGAAAAACTTTGCTGGAATGTCCAAGAGCTTCCTCCATTTGTAGTTTTTATGATAATTCCGGAGGAACCAACTACCCATCCAATATTATCATCAATAAAGAAGATAGAATTTAAATCTTCACTACTTCCTGAAGTTAACTCAGTCCAAGTTGTACCCCCATCAGTTGTTTTTGCAATTTTCCCTTCTCTTCCTGCAACCCAACCAATACTCTGATTAATAAAATGAATTGAGAAAATATCGCCGATATTTACAACCGTTGAATTCCAATCTGTTCCGCCATTTGTAGTTGAAAGTATTCTACCATAGAAACCACCAATCCATCCATAGTTTTCGTTAACAAAATGAACTGAACTTAAAGTGTTCATGGAAATTATTTCAGATTGAACAGCCCAGGAGTTTCCCCCATTCTCAGTGTGAAGAATTAAATTATCATACCCTACCGCCCAACCTTTAGACTGATTTATGAAGAAAACATCATTAAGAAGTTTTGAGGTTCCTGTGTTGAGGATACTCCATGTATTCCCGGAGTTTGTTGTTTTAATAATTGTACCGCTATTCCCTGCAGCCCATCCGGTATTATTATCAATAAAATGAACTGAATTAAGCCTGTTACCTTGAGGTGTGGGATTTTGCCAAAACCATTGTGCATTTGTTTCCCCCAACAGAAACAAAACAAGAACTAAAGTAGCTAAACTCTTCATACTGATTACCCTCTGTCTTTAATACGTTATTATTATTTAATTAACACCATTTTTTTTATTGATACAAAACCACCTGTTTGCAGTTTATAAAAATAGACCCCTGTTGAAAGTTTTGATGCATCCCAATCAACTGAATAACTTCCTGAAGGTTTTGCTTCATTCAACAGAGTTGCGACTTCATTTCCAAGAAGATCAAATACTTTTAGTATAACAATCGATTCATTTGCATTTGAAGGTATGTCGAATTTAATTGTGGTGCTTGGATTAAATGGATTGGGGTAGTTTTGATAAAGTAGATAGTCTTGCGGATTAAATTCATTTTCGGTATCGATTGAAGTTACGCTATCGATTATTCCAAAACTTTTTAGCGTGTAAAGTCCATCATCGGTTGCGATATAACCATTTGTTTTTGAGACATAATCAATACCGTTATCCGTCCCATTAATTATATTATACAACTCTGAAACTTTTGACCAGGTATTTCCGCCATCATCTGTTACAAAGGTACCTTCACCAAATGAGAAAGTAGCTCCTGAGGCAATTCCGGTTAGGCTGTCTTTGAAAAATACTCTATTAAAACTCCAACTTGGTGTCCATCCACTTTTTGACCAAGTAATTCCCCCATCTGTACTTTTACAAAGTTGTGAATCTGAAAATGATGCAAATACCAAATTATTTGAAACAAAGCTTAATCCTCCGCAAAAAACATCTCGAACTAAATTCCAGCCTACACCTCCGTTTACACTTTTGTACAATTTGAAATTTCCATAGGTCGAAATACCAAAACCTGTATTTCCAATGAACTTAATTTGATGTAAGCCCCAAGACATATCAGTTGAATCAGCAGACCAAGTCAGTCCATCATTGGCGGAGCGCAATAATTTGCTTCTACTAAGGGCATAGTAAGTTCCGTTTGAATAATCAACCGAATAAATATCTTCGTCATAAATATTTGGTATTCCGGGAAGTTGATAAACAATACTCCACGATTCACCCGCATCAGTTGTGCGAGAGATGAAGGCAGTGTTCGTGGGATTATCATAATTTCTTCCCACTGCAACACCTGTGCTAGAGTTTGTAAAAGAAATATCTCTTATCTGATGGATGCCGTACAATTCATCAATGAACTTCCATGTTTTTCCATTATCTGAAGAGCGCAAGATTGCTCCATTATTAAAAGATGCAACCACATTGTTGGCCCCTAAAATTTTAATGGAAGTAAATTTATGGTTTTCTAAAGAATTAGTTGTTGAATGAAAAACTACTTCGGAAGCATTAAAAAAGTTTACAGTTTTATTCAAGTTACCATTAGAGTCATAAAACCAACAATTATCTATATTTAACAGACTGACACCGCTGTAAGTAGCGTAGCGATTAAATTTTTCCGTCCATGTGAGTCCACCGTCAGTTGTGATGTGTCCGTTTGAAACACCATGTGTAGCACTAAACATTGTGAGATATCCATTAGACCACGATTGTGGCCCTGATGGAAATGTATTTGATACTTTATTCCAATTTAGCCCGCCATCAGTTGAAAGATAAATCCCGTCATTATAACCCCCGACCCAAGTATTATTCCCGATTGTAGAAATAGTATAAATGTAAGTTGAGCCGGGAACAAGTATTTCATTCCAATTTGCACCACCGTTAGTAGTCTTGTTTAGTTTATTATTTATAAAAGCCCAACCATTTTGAGCATCAACAAAATGAATTTTTTGAATGCTCAGAGTTCCTGAAAATATTTGCTCCCATGAAACGCCACCATTTGTTGTTCGTAAAAGGTTTTTGCTATCTGAAACTACCCAACCGATATCTTCATTAATAAAAAATAAATTGCTAAGACTATTGGGAGTATTTACATTGTTCGAAATGCTCAGAATATATCTTAACCATGATAACCCGCTATTGGTCGTCTTATATACATAAGCGTTATTGCTAATACCTGAGTATTTGCTTGTTATGAAATATCCGGTTGCAGCATTAACAAAAGTTATAAGATTTGTTCCAATAGTATTTGAGTACATAGCCTTTTTTGAAGTTTCGAAAGTAAGCATAACTTCCCACGACTTTCCGGCATCACTAGTTTTTCTTATATGATATTCATCGAAAATCCACCCGTTATTTTCGTCAGTAAAAAATATTGTCCCGTTACCAAGGATCTTGTTGAGCCTTGACTCTTGCGGATAAGCTAGAGATGACAATGAAAAAAAGATAATCGAAAAGAATGCTAAATATTTCATCGTTTTAACCATAGATTTTATTTAAGTAAGATTAGTTTTTTTGTTGATACAAAATCATTAATTGTTAATTTGTAAAAATAGACTCCGCTTGATAATTCATTTCCATTAAAGACGACTTCGTATTCACCGGAGGGTTTTTGTTCATTTAGAAGAGTTGTTATCTCTCTTCCCGTTACATCATAAACTTTAAGCGTTATAAAAGAGTTTGATGCCGAAAGAGGTACAGCAAAATTAATTTTTGTAGTAGGATTAAATGGGTTTGGATAATTTTGGGAAAGGTCGAAACTAATTGGTAAATCCCCGACTTCTACATTCAAAGTTTCACTATAAGAAAAATTTCCATCATTATCGATTTGTTTCAATCGATAAGAATATTTCCCATCAATTAAATTATCATCGATAAATGAGTAGTTAATAATAGAGTTACTGTTCCCGTGTCCTTGAATAAAACCCAAATATTGCCAGTTACTTTGTGGTTGGGTGGAACGCTCAATTTCAAATCCATAATTATTAACTTCTGTTGCAGTTTGCCAGTTAAGTATAACTTTGCTTTCTACAACTGAAGCGGTAAAGGAGGTGAGTTCGACGGGGAGTGGGTCTGTGTTAACTTTAAATTCGTAGGCTCCCATATCAATTATTCCTTCAGCTCCGGTATTTTTATTTAATTTTCTAGAAGTGCCACGAATATCAGTTAATTCATTATTATAATTGTTTAATCCGGCATCAGCACATGGTGAAATACCAAGCACTCTATAATCTCCATTGTCTGCATCAACAAATTGAGGAGATAATGTGATATTATTGTTCGAAGTATCTACTGTTCCGACGGCCTTGTGTATATCATTTAATGCATTTGAGTAACATGAATAATTCAAAATTACGGAAGCTCCTGAATGATTGAGATAGAACTGATTTCCAAGCACTGATGCTATATTAGCCCATATAATTGAATTATTAAATGTAACTTGACCTGAAGATGTAAAGTAGACTACCCCTCCGTTTTTTGCTGAATTGTTAGATACTGTTGAATTAGTAATTGTTGGGAAACATGAATGGGTTTGAATGATTGCCCCTCCTTGCTCAACAGCTGAATTATTAGTAATAACTGAATTGTTCAATGTTGGTGAAGAAGCATGATTATAAATAGCCCCGCCTGAATAAGTTGCCTTATTATTAGAAATAACCACATTAATAAGTATGGGTGAAGAACCTTCGTTGGATATTCCACCTCCATATGTTGCACTGTTTGTCCTAATTGTGAGATTCTTTAAAACGGGTGAAGATGAATTATTATATATCCCTCCACCACGATCGTGAGGTGAGCTTGCACCATTGGCGTTTCCGTCTGCAATTGTAAATCCATCAAGTATTGCCGTATTATTTAGCCCGGATGGATGATAAAAGACATGATAGCAGTCGTTGTCATCTTTTCCGTTACTATTTAAGTCACCACTTAGAATAGTTTCGTTAACTTCACTTTGTCTGAAGTTTACTCTTTCAGTAACAGCCGATTCTGTCCCTGCAAACCCGCCATAAATTGATACTCCGTTAATAAGACGAAAGTGATAGTATCGCGGTGAATTTGTAAGGTCGTAAGAAGATGATGGTTTATAAGTCCCTTTTGCAACCCAGATTTGATTTCCTGAGCCAGCACTATTTAATGCCGATTGGAGAGATGTAAAAGCATTGTTCCAGCTTGTTCCGTTACTTGAACCAGCTGCATCAGATTTTACATAAATAACAGTTTGAGAGTAGTTATAATATCCACCCAAAATTAAAATTAATAATGTTATAACTACTCTCATTCTTAAAGCCTCTATTTTATTAAGATTAATTTTTTAACAGAGCTAAAATTATCTGATTGAAGTTTATAAAAATAAACTCCACTTGATAATTCATTTCCATTAAAAACTACTTCATAAACACCGGACGGTTTTTGTTCGTTGACTAGTGTTGTTATTTCTCGTCCCATCACATCATATACTTTTAGAGTTACTATAGAATTTGCAATAGCTTCGGGAATAGTATACTTTATTTTTGTACTCGGATTAAATGGATTTGGGTAATTCTGATATAAGTAAAATTCATTTGGTGAGAGGGATTCAGCATCTTCAACGCCGATGAGTTGTGAATTATAAATACTAATGGCTTCATCAGCATTTGCTGATAAATTAGATAAACTACTTCCGGTAACTATTGCAAATGTGGCAACAGCTTCGCCGTTATTTGCAATATTGTATGCTCCTGTGGAAATGTATGTGCGATTATCTCCTGCTGTTATTGGGGTTGTGTAATCACTTCCGCGCATAAAATCATAAATATCAACTCTACCGCCACCTGCTGTTGTTACTTTTCCACCGGAGAATCCGCTAAGGGCAACCAATCCCAGATGAATTTGTGAAGTAGCATCATATTGATAAACCAGTTTTTTGGAGACGTCATACCCACCCAAATTTGAGGCATAATTTACAATATCAAAGTCAGCTATTAATCCGATATAGAAATCAAATATGGTTGCTCCGGACACATTTTTAAATAAATATTTCAGAAAAACGATGTCTTTAGTAGCTGTAGAAAAACTTTCTTGCATCACTTCTACACCGTAACGGTTTGATGATTGAACATCGGTATAAGATGTCCTGTAACGAGTGTCAAAAAAGGATCCGGGAGATATTGACCAAAGTTCTTGTGAGGTTGATAGATCATAAAAGTTAAAACTACCAATCATTCCGGTAGCCCCTTTATTTGAGTTACCGTAAATCAATCCACCTGAGAATAAGAGATTGTTATAAGTTAAATATTTTAAACTATTCCCAACGTTGAAAGATTTATTTTGTCCGAGAAGCCCATCAGGAAAAACAGAAAGAGTCATATTGTTTGTAACGTGATCTAAGAATTCATATTGCGGAGGAGAATAAGGTACGCCAACAATCACTGCTCTTTCGATGTAAGCATCTATCATGTTGCCGCGTGAGTAACCAAATATTAGGTGTCCACTGCTAAGTTTATCAGTTGCATTGTTGATGTTTGCAGTTGATACAAGATTATTATTTATCCAAACACTGACTGTAAGATTCGGTGCTTCACCGGAAATGCCAAACTTAATCTTTGATATGTTGTTAAGATTGAATGGTGTTCTATTGATAATGATTGGTTCTAATGAATTAATGGCATATCCAATATAAACGGTGTCATCTTCTAAAAACATTGTTATGTAATTCTTAGAATCAAAGAATCTACTCATTTCGAATGGGGCATTGTGATTATTACCGCCACCACCTTCAACTTCAAGCGTAAAATTCTTTACAGAACCAAATGGAGAAATAACATACAACCAAGGCTCAGAGGTTCCGTTATAATTGAAATTAAGTCGGCCATTATTAATTTTTAAAGATTGTGCAAGGTTATCGAAATCACCGAATCTAAACCAAGGAGAATTTACATCTGTAAACTCTTCAGTAAAAG